>JBGATO010000064.1:0-20071 GCA_044229145.1 Candidatus Eiseniibacteriota bacterium
GGATCTCGCGCAGGGCCTCACAAAGCTGATGGAAGCGGGCGCCGTGGGCGTCTATCATGCGACGAACGCGGGGGAGTGCACCTGGTTCGACCTGGCAGGTGAGGCACTGCGCGTCGCCGGGCTCGGCGACACGCCGGTGCAGCGCATCGCGACGGCGGCGCTCGGCCGTCCGGCGCCGCGCCCCGCCTACAGCGTGCTCGACACCACCACCTTCGTCCGGGCGACTGGCGCGCCATTGCCGTCGTGGCAGGATGCCGTGCGGCGCTACGTCGCCTCGCGAACGGAAGGAGCGGTCACCGCATGACACACGCCGACACTCCGAACACCGCCGCCGGCCTCACGCCGGGCGCGGCCGCGGCGCGCGAGGCCATCGCCGATTCGTCGGCCGTGCTCGCCGCCGTCGCCCGCGATTGGGCGGCGTGGGTCGATGAAGTTGCCCTCGAACTCACGCGCCGCCTGCGCGACGGCCACAAACTCCTCACCTGCGGCAACGGCGGCAGCGCCGCCGACGCACAGCACATCGTCACCGAGCTGGCGGGCATGTTCTACATCAAGGACCGCGATCCGCTCCCGGCGATGGCGCTCACCACCAACACCTCGGTGCTCACCTCGGTCGGCAACGACTTCGGCTACGACGACGTGTTCGCGCGCCAGGTCGGCTCGGTGGGCGTGGCGGGCGACGTGCTGTTCGCCATCACCACCAGCGGCAAGGCGCGCAGCGTGCGCCGCGCGGTCGAGGAGGCGAAGCGTCTCGGCCTCTACGTCGTCGGCTTCACGGGCGCCAACGGCGGCGAATTCGCGAACATGTGCGACACCGCCATCCTGGTGCCGTCGACCGATGTCGCGCGCATTCAAGAAGCGCACATCTGCGTCGGACACTCGATCTGCGGACTGGTGGAGCGGGCGATGGCCGGATTGCCGGTGTCGGCTCGCGCCCCGCGCTGACCGTGCTGCGCGCGCTCGTCGAATCGCTGCGTCCGCACCAGTGGACGAAGAACGCCGTCGTCCTCGCCGGCCTGGTGTTCTCCGAGCATTTGTTCAAGGTCGAGTTCCTGGTGCGCTCGCTCATCGGCGTCGGACTGTTCTGCGCGATCTCGAGTGGCGTCTACCTGATCAACGACCTCATGGATCGCGAACGCGATCGCCTGCACCCCAAGAAGAAGCTGCGGCCGATCCCGAGCGGACGCTTGCCGCTGCCGGTGGCGACGGCGGCCGCCGTGATCCTGCTCGGCGGCGGCGTGGCGGCGGGCACCTTGCTGAGCGGCAAGTTTGCAATCGTCGCCGCGATGTACGCCCTGCTCAACCTCGCGTATTCGTTCGGCCTCAAGAACGTCGTGGTGCTCGACGTGATGCTGCTGGCGAGCGGCTTCGTGTTCCGCGCGGTGGCGGGCGTCAAAGCGCTCAACACGCTCGACCCGACGATCGCCATCTCGCCGTGGCTGCTCGTGTGCACGCTGTTCCTCGCGCTCTTCCTGGCCATCGGCAAGCGCCGCGCCGAGTTGGTGGCGCTGGCGGACGGCGCGGCGAGTCACCGCAAGTCGCTCTCGGAATACTCGCTGCCGATGCTCGACCAGATGATCGGGATCGTCACCGCCTGCGCCGTCATCTCGTACTCGACCTACACGATCTCGCCCGACACGGTGGCGAAGTTCGGCACCGCGCGGTTGGTGTACACGGTGCCGTTCGTGCTGTTTGGCATCTTCCGCTACCTCTATCTGATGACCCAGAAAGAAGGCGGCGGCAATCCCTCCGAACATTTGATCACCGACAAGCCGCTACTCGGCGCCGTGCTGGCGTACGCCGGGGCGGTGGTGGTGATTCTCTACGGCGCGCACGCCCGCGTCTTCTGAGCGGCCTCCGGCGATGCGACTGACCGCGCGCTGCTACGCCAAGCTCAATCTCGGACTGGCGGTGTACGGTCCGCGCGCGGATGGCTTCCACGACATCGCGACGGTGTTCCAGGCGATTTCCCTCGCCGACGAGCTCGTCCTGCGTCCGGCACCGGATGACCTGTGGCGTCTCACGATTGCGCCGGCCGATGTCCTGCCCGCTGACGACAGCAATCTGGTGCTGCGCGCGGCGCGCGCTCTCGAAGCGGCGGTCGGCGGAGGGCGGCCACGCGCCCATTTCCACCTCGTGAAGCGGGTGCCGCACGCCGCCGGGCTCGGCGGCGGCAGCAGCGACGCCGCGGCGACCTTGCGTTTGCTCGCACGCCATTGGTCGCTGTCGCGCACGGCGGCCACGCATCGACTCTTGCACGATGTCGCCGCGAGTCTCGGCTCCGACGTTCCCTTCTTTCTGCGCGGCGGCACCGCAATCGGCAGCGGCCGCGGCGAGATTCTGCAGCCGTGTACTGCGGTGCGGCGCGCGTGGTTCGTCGTTGCGGTGCCCGGCTTCGGAATCTCGACGCGCGAGGCGTACGAGCGCGTCGATTGGCACTTGACACCCCCCGACCTCGTTAGTACGTTCGCCGCGACACTGGAGAGATGCGGCGGTGACTTATGCGCTGCATTGCACGACACGCCCAGTGGTCTGTTCAACTCGTTCGAGTCCACTCTGTTCGTGGCGTATCCGCAGCTCGCGGCCCTCACCCGGCGCTTACGCGAGGCGGGTGCCGTCGCAGCAGCCCTGTCCGGATCAGGATCGGCGGTGTTTGCCGTCGCGGCGTCGGCCGCGGAGGCGCGACATCTCGAGAGTGCCTGCACCGCGGCGGGGCTTCGTGCTTTTCGGGCCCGTCCGGTGTCCACCGGGTCGAGCATCGAAAGGGAGGACGACGGAACTCAAGCAGTCATTCAGCAGCTGTGACTATGGATGGTCCGCGATGCCCCCGGCCGGCGTGAGATCCCCCTCCGTGGCACTCGGGAGAGCACAGAATCAGCACGGGACGTGCTCGAACCACGCGCCACTTGGCCAGGGTATGCGCAAGAACTGCGACCCGAAGGTGGTACTCACATGGAAATCACAGAGGTCAGAATCTCCTTGCGCGACGATGCCAAGCTGAAGGCATTCGCGAGTCTGACATTCGACGACTGCTTCGTCATCCGGGGCCTCAAGCTGATTGAGGGGAACGCCGGCATGTTCGTGGCCATGCCGAATCGCAAGCGTCCGGATGGCACTTTCCAGGACATCGCGCACCCCATCAACCACGAGATGCGGGAACGCATCGAGCGTCGGCTGATCGAGTGTTACTGGCAAGAGGTCGAACGGGGGGCCCGCCCAAGCCCGGAATACGCCGACAACTTCTAGCGAATCTCCCCGAAATCCTTGACGAGCGGCGTGCGACACGGCACACTGCTCGTCTGTCTTTCCCAAGTCGGAACGCGTGGGTGCGTCCGGCGGCCGGTTCGTCCACGGACGAGCCGGAAGCGGACGCCTGGCAGCGGTAGCCGAGTTGCCAGTCCAACCTGTTTCCCAACGACGCGTTTCCGGTGATTCGACGCTCGCAGGAGCGTGGCCTGTCCTGTGTCCGTTGGGGCGTCGACAAGCGGTAATTCGGAGGTTCGAATCCTCCCGCCCCAACCACCCCCGTGTGAGGCGCGCCGGTCGCGCCCATCTGCGTGCGCGCGCATCGCGCCGCGGCGGGAGGCTCCGGCGGTCCGCCCCTGCGAAATGGAGGAGAGGTGTCCGAAGGGCTCAAGCTGATCAGCGGAACCGCTCACCCGGGCCTCGCGCGTAAGGTCTGCGATTACATCGGCGTGCCGCTCGCGGAGGCGCTGGTCACTCGCTTCGCGGACGGCGAGGTCTCGGTGGAGATCCGCGAGAACATCCGCGGCGGGGACATCTTCATCTTCCAGCCGACGTTCGCGCCGGCGGACAACCTGTTCGAACTGCTGATCATGATCGATGCGGCGCGCCGTGCGTCGTCCGGCCGCATCACCGCCGTGATCCCGTACTTCGGCTACGCCCGGCAGGACCGCAAGGACCGGCCGCGCGTGCCGATCACCGCGAAGCTGGTGGCCAACCTCATCGTCGAGGCGGGCGCCGATCGCGTGCTTACCATGGATCTGCACTCGCCGCAGATCCAAGGCTTCTTCGACATCCCGTTCGACCACCTCTTCGCGGCGCCGGTGCTGATCGAGTACTTCCAGCAGAAGCAGATGAGCGACCTGGTGATCGTGGCGCCCGACATCGGCAGCGTGAAGATGGCGCGGGCGTTCGCCAAGCGGCTCGGCGCCGGGCTGGCGATCGTCGACAAGCGCCGGCCGAAGCCGGACGTGACCGAGGTGGTCACGCTCATCGGCGATGTGAAGGGCAAGAACGCCGTCCTGATCGACGACGTCTGTACCACCGGCAGCACGCTGTGCCAGGCGGCCGAAGCGCTCGACGCGCAAGGCGCCCGCAGCGTGTGGGCGGGCATCACCCACGGCGTGTTCTGTGGCGACGCGTTGGTGCGCATCGAGCGCTCGCCGATCGTCGAGATCGCCGTGACCGACAGCGTGCCGCATACCGCGCAGTTGCCGGGCAAGATCCGCGTGCTCTCCGTCGCGTCGCTGTTGGGCGAGGCGGTGTTGCGCATCCACGAAGAGAAGTCGCTGTCGTCGCTGTTCGTCTAGACAGCGGCGTGCATCCAGGTCAGTAGGAGATCGTCATGGCAATCGTCGCACTGGAAACGTCCGTGCGCACTGGCACCGGCAAGGGGCCGGCCCGTCAGGCGCGTATGGCCGGAAACGTGCCCGCTGTGCTCTACGGGTTGCACAAGGACCCGGTGATGCTCACCGTCAACGCCAAGCAGTTCGAGACCGTGCTCTCGAAGGGCCGCGGCAACTTGATCCTCGAACTCGAATTCGGCGGCGCGAAGCACACGTCGATCGTGCGCGAGTTGCAGCGCGAGCCGATCAGCGGCCGCGTGCTGCACGTCGACTTCCAGCGCATCTCGATGACCGAGACGATTCACCGGTCGATTCCGGTGACCCTGGTCGGTCTGGCGATCGGCGTGAAGGACTACGGCGGCGTGCTCGACTTCCCGAACCGCGAAGTCGAGGTCGAAGGGCTGCCGACCGCGATTCCGAACAGCATCGCCGTCGACGTCTCCAACTTCATGATCGGCGACGTCGTGCACGCCAGCGACCTCAAGGCGGACGGCATCACCGTGCTGACCGACCCGGACACCGTCATCCTGCACATCGTGCCGCCGACCACCGGTGGCGCGGCCGCCGACGCCGGCGAGGGCGCGGTGATGAAGGAGCCGGAGGTCGTGGGCAAGAAGAAGGAAGAGGAGTAGTCCCCCGGTGGCCAGGCCTGCAAGGCGGCTGGCCGCTGCCGGGCCCGCGGAGGTCGCGCACACGTGATCGTCATCGTGGGGCTGGGCAATCCGGGACGGAAGTACGAGGCCACCCGCCACAACATCGGCTTCCGCGTCGTCGACGCGCTGGCCGAGCGGGCGAGCGATCTGCGCCGCCAGTCGCTCGAGTGTGCCGGAGCGGTGCGCTGCACCATCGCCGGCACCGAGGTCGCGCTCGTGTGGCCGGCCACCTACATGAATCGCTCCGGCGATGCGGTGCGCGAGGCGCTCGGCGCCTTCGACGCGCGGCCGGAAGATCTGCTGGTGGTGGCCGACGATGTCTACTTGCCGCTCGGCACGCTGCGGTTCCGCGTGCAGGGCAGTGACGGAGGGCACAACGGCCTGGCGTCGGTGCTCGCGGTAGCCGGTCACAACCGGGTACCGCGGCTGCGGGTCGGCGTCGGACGGGGCGGTGCCCCGGAGGATCTCGTCGATTTCGTGCTCGGCGAGTTCACCGGGGAGGAAGCTCCTGCGGTGGAACACATCGTGGCGAAGGCCGCCGATTGCGTGGAGCTCTACCTGCGCGGCGGCGCCGACGCGGCGATGAATGCGTTCAATGGAATCGACTTGCTCGCCCCCGCGCGTCAGGCGGATGGCGAGCCGGGCGCCGCGGACGGCGCGACGGACGCTCCGTCGACCTCGTTCTGACGGGCCGGCGATCGTGACAGCACACGCAACACGTTCGAGGAGGTGACAACCCTGAATCGCGAATACGAAACCGTGGTCATCATCGATTCGACCGCGGATGAGGCGAAGACCACCGAGCGCATCGACAAGTTCTCGGCGATCGTCACCGCGGGTGGCGGCGAAATCCGCGAAATCCAGAAGTGGGGCCGTCGCAAGCTCGCCTATGAGATCAACCGGCGTCGCGACGGCATCTACGTGCTCATCCGCTTCACGGCGGAGGCGTCGGTGCTCAAGGAGATCGATCACCGTCTGAAGCTCGACGAGATGATCCTCCGGCACATGACGGTGATCCAGGAGCCGGACGAGCCGGCGCCGGTGGTCGAGGAAGGCGCGACCGCCGCGGTCATCGTCGAGGGCTAAGTCGCGTCCGTCGTCGAGGGCCGGCCGATGCATCCCGCGCGCGTTCCCGAGCTGAACAAGGTGCTCCTCGCGGGCCGCTTGGTCCGCGATCCGGAACTGCGCTACTCGCCGAAAGGTGTCGGGGTCGCGAGCTTCACGCTGGCGCTCAATCGCCGCATGCCGGATGCCTCCGGCGAGTGGCACGAGGAAACCACCTACGTTGCGGTCAGCGCCTTCGGGCGCACCGCCGAGGCGGTGAAGGAACACGTCGCGATGGGCAGTGCGGTGCTGGTGGAAGGCCGTCTGCACAGCCGCTCGTGGCAAGGTAAGGACGGCAAGCCGCACCGCGTTCTCGAGGTGCGCGCCGATCGCGTGCAGTTCCTCGACGCACGCGACAAGCCGGACACTGCCGGCCCAAGCGGTGCGGAACCCGCTGCGTCCTCCGAGGACGACGCCGGACCGTCGCACTACGTCGAAGGCGATCTGCCGTTCTAGCGAACGGCAGGCTGCCGTGTCATCCCGGCGATGCCCGCGCTTTGCGCACGAGCCGCGCCACAGGCAGAATCAGGAGAGTCCACACAGATGCCGCGTGAGAAGAAGGCCGCCAAGGTCGTCAAGCGGAAGTTCTGCAAGCTGTGCCTGGAGAAGGTCAACCGCATCGACTACAAGGAAGACAAGCGGTTGGCGCGCTTCATCACCGATCGCGGCAAGATCGTGCCGCGGCGGATCTCCGGCACCTGCGCGCGTCACCAGACGCAGATCTCGATCGCCGTCAAGCGCGCACGCATCATCGCGCTCTTGCCGTTCGTGAGCGACCAGTACCGGTAGGACGCAAGCTCCGCCTCGCCGTGCCGGTGGTACGCGTGAGGCGTGCGGGCGGGGACGCTTCGCCACGATGAGCGAGCTGATGACCCACACCCACACCGTGTCCCCGGACGGGGCACGGACCGAGCTGCCGCCGCGCACGACATTTGGTGCGCTCCTGGTGGCCGGACTGCTGTTGCTGGCGCAGACCGGCGTGCGCGGGATCCCCGCGCCGGCGTTCGTGCTGGTGCCGCTGACGGCGATGGTGCTGGTCGACGGCTACACCTGGATCGGTGCGGCGGTGGTGGTGCTGGGGCTCGGTGGCTGGGGTGCCTGGCTGGTGCAGCAGGGCGACGTCCTGCAGTGCGCGTGGATCGCCGCCTTCGGGGTCGGCGGTATCGCGATGGCCCTGGCCGCGGGTCGCGGGTTCGGTCCGTTCGTCGGCAGCATCGTGGGGGCACTGCCTCCGGCCGCGGTCTCGGTGACGCTGTTCGCGACCAACGGCCTCGGCTTCCACGATGCGGTGCGCACGCAGCTCACCACCGCGTGGGCGGCGATGAAGACCGCGGGCTACGTCCCGCCGCAGTTGTCGAACACGCTGCCCACCATGTTCGACGTGTACATGACGATGTACCCGATGCTGCTCTGCCTCGCGCTGTTGTGCGCCGCCACTGCGGTGTTCATGCTCGCCGAGGTGCTGATCCCGCTGATCGGGCGGCCCGCGTTGCACGACGGGCGCTTCCGCTGCTGGAAGCTGCCGGACGGCGCGCCGTGGCTGTTGATCGCGGGGCTCGGACTCGCGCTGGTGCAGCGCGAACCGGCGACCAGCGTCGGGCTCAACCTGTCGGGCATCATGGTGACGCTCTACGGCGCGGTAGGACTGGCGATCGTCCGGTTCTTCCTGCTGGCGTGGGGCCTGCCGACCGCCGTGCAGGTGTGCATCACCGGCGGAATGCTGGTGCTCAGTAGTGTGTCGCAGATGCCGTTGGTGCCGGCGTTCGTCATCGCCCTCGGCTTCCTCGACACGTGGATGGATTTCCGGGGCCTCGAAACGCCGCCGATGCATGCGGGCGAGGGCAACTCGGTTCCCTGATCGACAGACGTAGAACCGAAACGACGCCGGCCATCGCCGTCGTGCGGCGGGGCGCCACGGGGGCGCCACGTCACGGTGGCCGGGCAACGAGTGAGGAGACGATGACGCAAGAAGTCATTCTGCTGGAAGACATCGACGGTCTCGGCATCCGCGGCGCGACCGTGAAGGTGGCGCCGGGCTACGCGCGCAACTACCTGCTGCCGTACCGCAAGGCGATCGCGCGCCGCGATGTCGGCGAGAAGATGCTGGTGCAACTCGAGCGCGCCAAGGTCGCCCGCGATGCCCGCGAGCGTGGCAATGCCGAGGCGCTGGCGAAGGTGCTCGCCGGCGTGACGCTCAGCTTCGAGCGCCAGGTGGCCGACGAGGATAAGCTGTACGGCTCGGTGAGCGTGCAGGACATCCACGAGGCGCTCGAGGCCAAGCAGCTGCCGGTCTCCCGCAAGCAGATCCTGCTGCACGACCCGATCAAGTCGCTCGGCGAGTTCGACGTGACCGTGCGTTGCTACGCGGAGATCACGGCGGCGATCAAGGTGGTGGTGAAGAACGCCAACCCTGAGCCGGCCGCCGAGGCCGACGCCGCGCCGGCCGAGTCCGCGCAGGACACCGACACCGAGTAGGGAGAACATCGTGACACGCCCATCTCTCATCTCCGTTGGCCTCGCCGCGGTGGTGACGGTTTGCGCTCTGTCGGTCGCATCCTCCGCGGATGCGGCGGCGAAGCGGCCGGCCAAGCGAGCGGCGAAGGCTGCCGCCAAGCCCGCACCCACCCAGGCAAACACGGTGCTGGCGAAGATCGGCACGCAGCCGATCACGCTCGGCGACCTCGACGCGCAGATCGCGCAGTATCCCGAGATGCAGCGGGCGCAGTTCCAGGCGCCGGAAGCCAAGCGCAGCGTGCTCGACCGCATGATTCAGGAACGTGTGTGGTTGAAGTCCGCCGCCGACGCGGGCTTCGACCAGCGTCCGGAGATCGCGCAGCAGATTCACACGCAGTCCAGCGCGGTCATCCTGCGCGGCTACTTCAACGACATGGTGGTCGCGCGCGCCAAGGCGAGCGACGACGAGGTCGAGAAGTACTATGCGACCCACCAGGCCGAGTACACGACGCCTGAGCGTGTGGCCTGGCGGCACATCCTCACCGCCACCGAGAAGGATGCGTTGGCGGCGCGTGCGGAGATCCAGAAGGGTCTCGACTTCGAGGCGGCGGCGAAGAAGTACTCGCTCGATACCATCTCGAAGGATGCGGGCGGCTGGCTCGGCTACATCAACCGCGGCGGGGTGGCCCCGGACTCGTTCGCCGCGGATGCCAAGCTCTCCGATGCCGCCTTCGAGGCGACGCCCGGCGAGGTCACCGCGCCGGTTCAGACCGCGCGCGGCTGGCACCTGATCCACGTCGACCAGCACGACTCGACGACGGTGCGGCCGTTCGACGGCGTGCGCAGTTCGATCGAGTTCAAGATCTCCAACGAGCGGTCGCAGACGCTGTACACCGCGATGCTCGACAGCCTCAAGCGGGCGTACAAGGTGACCGTCACCAGCGATTCGTCGAAGGTGCTGGGGGCGCCGGAGACGGTGCTCGCCACCATCGCCGGGACGCCGCTCACGGTGGCGGACATGCAGGCGCAGATCGCCCAGTACCCGGAGATGCAGCGCTCGCAGTTCGCGACGCTCGAGGCCAAGAACAACGTCGTCGACCGCATGGTGCAGGAGCGCGTCTGGCTGCGGTCGGCCACGCTCGCCGGCTACGACAAGCGGCCGGAGGTCGCGGCGCAGCTCGCGCAGCAGCGCTCGTCGATCATCCTGCGCGCCTACTTCAACCAGGTGGTGGTCGGCCGCTCCAAGCCGAGCGACGAGGAGATCGAGGCCTACTACAAGTCGCACACCGCGGACTACACCACCCCGGAGCGCGTGGCGTGGCGGCACATCCTCCTGCCGGCCGAGAAGGACGCCAAGAAGGTGCGCGCCGAAATCGCCAAGGGCTTGGACTTCGAACAGGCGGCGAAGAAGTACTCGGTCGACGCGGTCTCGAAGGACACCGGCGGCTGGCTCGGCTACCTCACGGTGGGCGGCGTGGCGCCGGACTCGTTCGCCAATGACCCGAAGCTGTCGGCCGCGGCGTTCACGCTCGGCAGCGGCCAGGTCAGCGATCCGATCGCCTCGCCGCGCGGCTGGCACTTGCTGAAGGTCGACCAGCACGACTCGACCAGCGTCAAGCCGCTGGAAGGCGTGCGGAGCTCGATCGAGTTCAAGATGTCGAACGAGCGCTCGCAGCAGCTGTTCACCACGATGCTCGACAGCTTGAAGACGGCCTACGGCGTGCAGGTGCTGGCCGACAGCGCGAAGTTCGCGCAGCTCGCCAGCGGCAGCGGGATCACCAACGCCGAGGACATGTTCAAGCTGGCGCAGGAGACGCAGGATGTGTCGTTGCGGCTCCAGCTGTACCAGCGCGTGATCAACGAGTTCCCGCTGCACGAACTCGCCGCGCAGGCGCAGTTCATGATCGGCTTCGTCAACTCCGAAGAGCGCAAGGACTACGAGGCCGCGGAAAAGGCGTTCAAGTCGCTCATGACCAAGTACCCGAAGAGCGATCTCGTCGACGATGCCGAGTGGATGCTCAAGAACATGCGAAACCCCGCGGCGCCCGACTCGATCTCCGGACCGGAGAGCGAGGAGGAGGAAGAGCGGGAGCGCGAGGAACGCGAGCACCGCGACCACCGCTAGACGTCCGCGACCGTCGATGCGAAGCCCGGCACTGCACGAGTGCCGGGCTTCGTTGCATTCGGGCGCGTACCACTTGAGTCGCCCGGCCAGACCACGCGGGAGAGCGATGTATTCTGCCGCCCCGTCCCTGCTACCTTTCCCTACGCGCGGCAATGCTGCGAACCGCGCGGGCGGTTGCCGTGTATGGCGTCGGGATGGCGTTTCACCCCTCGCCGGGCCGGCCCCCCCATGACCGCCCGCCGCCATCGCGTTCCGCCACGGTTCCGCTCTCCCCGTGCCGACAATCCCAAGGCGACGTCTGTCACGCTCCCGGTGACGGCGATCGCAGGCGTGTGGCCCGAGATCTCGACGTGCATCTGACCTCTCTTCTCGCTCTGTTGACCTTCGGCGGCGTCGCCGCGGGCGCCATCGCGTTCGAGCGCCGGCGTCGTCACGCGGCGCATCACTCGGTGCGCCGCGCCGTGCAAATCGGCGACACCGAGCCGCCTTCGCTCCATCCGCTCATCGACCCGGAAACCTGCTTCGGTTGCGGCGCCTGCGTCGCGGCGTGTCCCGAGGCCGGCGCGCTCCAGGTGGTCGACGGCCATGCCCGCCTGGTCCAGGCGTCGCATTGTGTCGGGCACGGGCGCTGTCAGGCGGCGTGTCCCACCGACGCGATCACGCTGGTGTTCGGGACGGCGGCGCGGGGAATCTCGGTGCCGTTGCTCGGCAGCGACCTGCAGACCAGCGTGCCCGGCATTTACGTCGCCGGCGAGCTCGGCGGGCTCGGCCTCATCCGCAACGCCACCACGCAAGGTGTCGCCGCCATCGAGGCCATCGCGCGCGAGCTTCACGGTGCGCGCGATGGCGGTCGCGACGTCGTGGATGTGGCGATCGTCGGCGCCGGCCCCGCCGGCCTCGCCGCCGCGCTGGCGTGCCGCGAGCGCGGGTTGTCGCACGTCGTCCTCGACCAGGACGGTGTCGGTGGCAGCGTGCGGCAATACCCGCGCCGCAAGCTGGTGATGACCGCGCCGGTGCAACTGCCGCTCGGCCTCGCGATGGACTTCCGCGAGGTGTCGAAGGAACAGTTGGTCGACTTCTGGGACCGCGCGGTGCGCCACGGCGAACTCGATGTGCGTGCGCCGGAGCGTGTCGAGATGGTGGAGCAGCACGGCCACCACTTCCGCCTGCGCGGCTCGCAGCACAGCTACACGGCGCGGCGGGTGGTGCTGGCCACCGGACGGCGGGGTACGCCGCGCAAGCTCGGGGTGGCGGGTGAGGATCTCCCGAAGGTGCTCTACCGGCTGCTCGAACCCGATGAGTTCGCGGGGCGGCGTACGCTGGTGGTCGGGGGCGGCAACAGCGCCGTCGAAGCCGCGCTCTCGCTGGCCGACGCCGGCGCCCACGTCATCCTCAGCTACCGCGGCGCGTCCTTCACCCGCGCGGCGGACGCCAACCAAGCGCGCCTCGCCCGCGGGGCCGCGGGGCTCGAGGTGCTCACCGAATCCGAGGTCACGCGCATCGAGTCGCGGCGCGTGATCCTGCAGACCGCACATGGAGAGCGGATCGTGGACAACGACGACGTCTTCGTCTTCATCGGCGGCGAGCTGCCGACGCGCTTCCTCGACGCCATCGGTGTCGAGACGACGATGTACCACGGCGAGCCGCCGCGGCCGCCGCGCGCTGCGGGGGTGGCCGCATGAGCGTCGCGCTGCGCGTCATCGAAGGCACCGGCGGCGCCGGCCGCACGCCGGCTCCGGCACCCGTCACGCCGCCTCCTCCGCGCGGCAACGACGACACGCCGTCGGTTCCGGTCACGTTCATCTCCTACCTGCTGGCCGCCGGCGGTTTCCTCGTGCTGCTGTGGCACGGCATGCCCTATTACCGGCTGTCGCAGGCACAGCGCTTGTGGTCGCCGTTGCACGCCCAGTTGCGTCCCAACGGCAGCGTCGGATTGCTGTACGGGTACGTCGGCACGGCGATGCTGCTCTTCCTGCTCGTCTACTCGCTGCGCAAGCGGCTCCGCGTGCTCCATCGCCTCGGCGCCTTGCGGCGCTGGCTCAACGTCCACGTGTTCTGCGGCATCGCCGGCCCGGCGCTCATCACGCTGCATTCGAGCTTCAAGTTCGGCGGCATCATCTCGATCGGCTATTGGTCGATGATGACCGTGATGGCGAGCGGCTTCGTCGGCTTCTACCTCTATCGCCAGATTCCGCGCGCCCTGTCGAACGCGGCGCGCGAGGCGGAGGACATCGACGCCGAACTGGCGGCGCGCGACCGCGAATTGTCGGCGTGCTATGGACTCGACGAGGAACAGTTGCGTGCGGTGCGGCGCCAGGCCGGAACCGACGGCGCCGCCGAGCGGGGGGCGCTGGCGAGCCTGGTGTATCTCATGACGCAGGATCTGCGGCTGCGACTCGGCGGCGTGCGTGTACCCGCGGCGACGCACGCCGAGCGTCCCCTCGACAAGCACGAACTGCGGCAGATGGGGCGCTTGGTGCGGCAGCGGATCGTGCTCGAGCGCCGTCGCGCGTTCCTCGCGCAAACCCGGACGCTGTTCGGCTACTGGCACGCCATCCACAAGCCGTTCACCATCTGCCTGTTCGTGATGATGTTCGTGCACATCGCGGTGGCGATGTGGTTCGGTTATGCGACGCCGCAACCGTAACGCCGCCGGGCTGGCGCTCGTCGCGGCCGCGCTGCTGCTGGGCGCCGGCGCGCCGCCGCAGCGCGTCGAAAATCCGCACGGCCCCTTGAAGGCCGAGTGCGAAGCGTGTCACGTTGCCACCTCGTGGACGACGATGCGCGCGCCGCTGGCGTTCGACCATGCGAGCACCGGGTTCGCGCTGGCCGGCGCACATCGCGGCGCCTCATGCCGCGCCTGTCATGCATCGCTCGAGTTCGCGCGCGTGGCGTCGAGTTGCATCGATTGCCATACCGATGTGCACCGCGGGGCGCACGGTGCCGCCTGCCAGGAGTGCCACACGCCGGAACGCTGGTCGGCGACCCCGCGCGTCGCCGCCGATCACGCGCGCGCCGGCTTCCCGCTGCGCGGCGGACACGCGCTCGCGGACTGCGCGCGCTGCCACGAGGGCGACGGGGAGGCGCGGCGCACGCCGGTGTCGTCGGCGTGCATCGCCTGCCACGCCGCGGACTACGCAGCCACCCGCACGCCCGCGCACGCCAGCGCGGGCTACGACACGCGCTGCGAATCGTGCCACGATGCGGCGCGCACCACGTGGTCCGGCGCCGGGTTCAACCACGCATCGGCCGGATTCCCGCTCACCGGCGGCCACGCGGTGGCCACCTGCGAGCAATGCCACCCGGGCGGACGATTCGCCGGTACCGCGCGCGACTGCGCCGCCTGCCATCAGGCCGACTACGACGCCACCACCGCGCCAGCGCACCGCAGCGCCGGCTACTCGACCCAATGCGCGACCTGCCACAGTACAGCGGCGTGGACCGGCGCGGCGTTCAATCACGCGAGCACCGGCTTCGCGCTCACCGGCGCGCACGCCGCGACCGCGTGCGCGCAGTGCCATGCCGGGGGCGTGTTCGCCGGCACGCCGCGCGATTGCAATGCCTGTCATGCGACGGAGTACGCGGCCACCGCCAACCCGCCGCATCAAGCGAGCGGGTTCGGCACCGATTGCGCGTCGTGTCACGCGCCTAGCGCGTGGCAGCCGGCGACCTTCGACCACGATGCGCGCTACTTCAAGATCTACAGCGGGCACCACCGCGGAACGTGGCAGTCGTGTCAGACGTGTCACACCAACAGTGCGAGCTACGCCGACTTTACGTGTCTCGTCTGCCACTCGCAGAGCCGCATGGACAGCGAGCACCGCGGGCGCAGCGGCTACAAGTACGAGAGCAGCGCGTGCTACTCGTGCCATCGGAACTCGTGATGCGCCGGGACGCGGCCCTCTGCGTGGCACTCGGGCTCCTGCTGCCTACGGCGGCGGATGCGGCGACGGCGCGCGTGCAGTACGTCTCGGCGTCGTACGCGTATCTCGATGCCGGCAGTGACGCCGGGATGGCGGCCGGCGACTCCGTGAGCGTCGCGCGCGGCGACACGTTGTTGCGGCTCGGCGTCGCGTTCGTGGCGGCGCACTCGGCGGCATGCGTGCTGCCGGCCGCGCCGCCGTCGCCGCGCGCCGGCGACGTCGTCACCTTCGAGCCCCACCTGCCGGCGTCGGCGCCGCGCGACACCGCGGGCGTCTCGGTGACGCCTCGGCCTCGCGGGGCGTGGGCGCCGCCGGCCCGCTGGCGCGGGGCCATCGCCGCGGGCGTGTTCGACGCGCGGGATTCGCTCGGGAGCGCGCGATCGGTGACGATGAGCGCGGACCTGCGGCGCACCACGGCGCGCGGCGACGAGTTTGCGGTGCGTGTGCGCGGCACACGCCCGTCCTGGAGCCGCGGCACCGATGTCGCGCTGGGCGCCGCGCCGCCCACGGCGGCAACGCGCGTGCGCGTCGCCTCGCTGCGCTATCGTCCGGCGGGCAGCGGCATCGGCGTCGAAGCGGGGCGGATGTTGCCGGCATGCCTCGAGGCGCTCGGCACTCTCGACGGCGGTGGCGTGTCGGTTCGCGCTGGTGCGGTGACCGTCGGTGCGGCCGGCGGTCGTGCCGCCGATATCCGCGTGATCGGCGAAGGTGGGGGAGGCACAGCGGCCGGCGGTTTCCTCGAGATCGCCGCCGCGCGTGGCACGCTGTTGCTCGCCGGTGGCACGCGCGCCGATAGCACCTTCACGCGCCGCCGCTTCGTCACCGTGCGGACCGCGCAGACGTGGCGGCCGTCGGTGCACCTCGCGCAAAGCATCGATGTCGACTTTGCGCCAGCGTGGCAGAAGTCGCTCGGGCAGCCCGCGACCAGCCTCACCGCGTGGTCGCTGAGCGGCGACGCCGCGCTGTCACGCCGTGTCTCGATTGGCGCCGCCGTCGACATGCGACGCACGCTGCCGACGCCGGAACTCGCCACGCTCGGCATCGTCCCGGTGCTCGACCGCGGCACCGGTGCGCGCCTCAGCTGCCGCATCGCGCTGCCGGGAGGCGCCGCGCTCCGCCTCGCGGGCAGCGATCGCGGCCGCAGCGGCGACAGCACGCACACGCGCTCCGGCGACGTCACGCTCTCGCTGGCTCGCCTGGCCGGCCGCACGCTCGCGGGCAGCGTGCACGCACTGACCTACGATGGACCGGCGGCGCACGGCACGCTTGCCGATGCGCTGCTCGCCGCTCGTGTCACCGAGGCCGTCCGCCTCGAGGCCAGCGCCGGCCTCGCCGACACGCAGGATCCGCTCGCCCGCACCGCCACGCTGCACGAGCGCTGGTTCGGCGGCGCGGCGATGCTCGAATTGCCCGGCGGCCTGTGGGCGGACCTCCGCTACCGCGCCCGCGACCAGCACAACGGCCACGACCTCACGCTCGACGCCGGCGTCCGCTTCTAGCGCGCCCTTCCGCGCCGCCGCCGCGCGGAGTAGGATGGCACGTCCGATCGTTTGTCCCAGGAGTGTCGTCCGATGCGTGAGCTCTATCCGGCCCTCGAGCCGTACCACACCGAAATGCTGCCCATCCCGGGCACCCCGCACACGTTGTACGTCGAACAATCCGGCAATCCGCACGGCAAGCCGGTCGTGTTCGTGCACGGCGGGCCCGGCGGCGGCACCAGTCCGTCGCAGCGGCAGTTCTTCGACCCGGCGCGCTATCGCATCGTGCTGTTCGATCAGCGCGGCAGCGGCAAGTCGACGCCGCACGCGTCGCTCGAGCAGAACACGACGTGGGATCTGGTCGCCGACATGGAGCGCATCCGCGAGCACCTCGGCATCGACCGCTGGGTGGTGTTCGGCGGCAGCTGGGGCTCGACGCTGGCGCTGGCGTACGCGGAAACGCATCCGGATCGCGTCAAGGCGCTGGTGCTGCGCGGCATCTTCCTCTTGCGTCCCGAGGAGATCCGCTGGTTCTACCAGGAAGGCGCCAACTTCATCTATCCCGACGCATGGGAGCATTACCTCGAGCCGATTCCGGTCGAGGAACGCGGCGATCTCTTGCATGCCTACTATCGCCGCCTGACCAGCGACGACGCCGCGGTGCGCGCGCGCGCCGCCAAGGCGTGGAGCATCTGGGAAGGCTCGACCAGCTTCCTGTTCCAGTCGGCCGAGACCATCGCGCACTACGGCGGCGACGAATTCGCCGAGGCATTCGCGCGCATCGAGTGCCACTACTTCGTCAACCACGGCTTCTTCACGCATCCGAACCAGCTGCTCGATGGCGTCGACAAGATCCGCCACATTCCGGCGGTGATCGCGCAGGGACGCTACGACGTCGTGTGTCCGATGATCACCGCGTGGGCGTTGCATCGCCGGTGGCCGGAAGCCGATCTGCACGTGATCCCCGACGCCGGCCACGCGGCGGTCGAGAAGGGCACCGCCAGCGTTCTGGTCGACGCCACCGATCGGTTCGCCGATCTGTAGCGCCGAGCCCCACGGCGTGACGCTGTGGATCGACGCCGATGCCGCGCCGGGCACGATGATGGAGGTCGTGTTCCGCGCGGTGAAGCGGCTGGCGCTGCCGGCGGTGATGGTCGCCAATCGGTCGTTGTGGGTGCCGCCCGGACATCCCACCGTCACCACGGTGTGCGTCGACGGCGGACTGGATGTCGCCGACCGCTACATCGCCGAGCATGCACGGCCCGGCGACGTGGCGATCACCGCCGACGTGCCGCTGGCCGCGGCGCTGGTGCCGCTACGGGTCCACGTGCTCGACCAGCGCGGCGACGTCTTCGACGACGACTCGATCGGCGAACGGCTCTCGATGCGCAATGCGATGGACGTGTTGCGAGGCGCCGGCACCATCACCGGCGGACCGCGGCCGTACGGCCCGCGCGAACGCCAAGCCTTCGCCTCGGCACTCGACCGCACGCTGACCCGCGCAATGGCGGACGCCGCCGCTGGCCGGGTGCCGGGGCCACCGCCCTCGTAGACTTTCGCCGCCGCGCGCCGATGGCGTACACTCGGCAGCCGGCCGAAAGGGGGACAGCGTGACGCAGGTGGTGCAAGTGACGGTCAAGGGACTCGCGCTCGACGAACGCAGCAAGTCGCCGGTGGTGATCCTGCAGGAAGTCGGCGGCAAGCGCGCCGTCCCGATCTGGATCGGTCATGCGGAAGCGCAAGCGATCGCCAGCGAAGTCACCGGCAAGAAGTTCCAGCGCCCGCTCACGCACGACCTCATGGCCATCGTCCTCGACGGCCTCAAGGTGCGGCTCACCAAAGTCGTGATCGCCGACCTGCGCGAGAACACCTATTACGCGCAGATCTTCCTCGAGCGCGCCAAGGAGCTGCTGGCGATCGACGCGCGGCCCTCGGACGCCATCGCGCTCGCTCTGCGCGCCAAGGCGCCCATCCTCATCAACGACGCGCTGCTCAACGGCGAAGGCGGCGAGGACGAAGTCGACGAGGACGACGAGGAAGAGGAAGACGACGACCGCGATCCCGGCGACGCGCCGCGTCCCTCGAAGAAGTCCGCGCCCGCGCACGAGCCGACGGATGAGGAGCTCGCCGAGGAGTTGCGCCGCCGTCTGAGCGAGATGAATCCCGAAGACTTCGGGAAGTTTCAGCTGTAGCGGGCCGCGCGATGCAAGAACTCTCCGCCCAGGACGTCCTTGCCGCGATGATCACGCCGAGCGTGTTGATCTCGGCCAGCGGCATGTTGGTGTTGTCGACATCGAACCGCCTCGGTCGCGTGGTGGACCGCGCGCGTGTGCTGGCGCGCGAGGCGGAGGCGCCGCACGACACGCACTCGGCTCGCCACGCGCGCATCGCCGACGAACTCGAGCGGCTTGCCGCGCGGGTGTTGTTGTTGCGGACGTCGATGACCGCGCTCTACGCGGCGATCGGGCTCTTCGTGTTGACGTCGATCGCCGTCGGCGTGGTGGCGTTGCTCGAGTGGCGTTACGGTTGGACGGCGGTGGCCACCGGTCTCGCCGGTGCCGGCGCGCTGCTGCACGCCAGCGTGTTGCTGATTCGCGAGGCGCGGCTCGGCGTCACGTCGTCTCTGCGCGAGATGGACGCGGTGCGCGAGATGATCGCCCGCGGCCGCGACGCGCGCTAGCCGCGCGCCTCGTCCAACGCCCGTCGCGCCGCGCGCGCTTCCTCGCGTGTGCGCGCCGCGCGCACGTGGCGCGGCACCGGCTTCAAATCCCACACCAGCCCGATCCACGACATCGCCTTGAGCGCGTAGAACGTCGGGTCGAACTCCCACCAGAAGAACCCCTGTCGCGTCGACGCCTGGTAGAAGTGGTGGTTGTTGTGCCAGCCTTCGCCCAGCGTGATGAGCGCGAGCACCGGCGAGTTGCGTGATTCGTCGCCGGTGACGTAGCGCCGCGTGCCGATCATGTGCATCAGCGAGTTGATCGAATACGTGCCGTGGTACAGCAGCACCGTCGACAGGAAGAAGCCGATCAGCACGGTGCCGAACGCCGCTTGCAGCCGCGCCAGCGGCGTGCCGTCGTGCACCGCGAGGCCGATGGCGAACACCGCCAGCATCAACGTCGTCGCCGGCACGATGTGCCAGCGGTTCAACCAGCGCAGCTCGCGAAACTTGGCGAAGTCGGCGATGCGCTCGAAGCGCGTGCGCTTGAACTGCTCGTCGAGAATCCAGCCGACATGCGAATACCAGAAGCCGTACAGCTTGTTCGAATGCGGGTCGCGCGGCGTGTCGGAGTACAGGTGGTGATCGCGGTGATTCGCCGCCCACCACAAGACGCCCTTCTGCAGCGACGTCTGCGCCATCCACGCCAGCACGAACTGAAACGCCCGCGAGGTGCGGAAGGACTTGTGCGAGAAGTAGCGGTGGTAAGACGCCGTGACGAAGAACATCCGCCCGACGTACAGCGCGCCGCACACGATCCAGTCGAGCGGCTTGGCGCCGGTCCACAGCGCCGCGATCGGCGCCAGATGCACGAGCAGGAACCCCAGGTCGCGGGGAAGCTTCACGGAACCATCTCGACGCATGGCGTTCAACGAATCTCACCGGTCAGCGGCCAACTCAGGAGCCCGTACTATACCCCTCCGATCCGCCTCCCCAGGCGTCCATTCCCGGCCAACGTCCGACGGGGGCGCGGCGGGGCGCCAGCGGGGGTGTCGGCGGCAAGTGCGGCCACGGATGGCCACACGC
>JBGATO010000065.1:0-20232 GCA_044229145.1 Candidatus Eiseniibacteriota bacterium
CGCCGCGACGTACACCGGCGCGGCGCCGCGTTCGATGAGGTGCTTGACGGTGAGTTCGCCCATCTCGCCGGTGCCAATGATGAGCACCGGCCGGCCCTCGAGATCGCCGAAGATCTTGCGCGCCAGTTCGACCACCGCGAACGGCACCGACACCGCGTAGGCGCCGATCGCCGTTTCGGTGCGGACGCGTTTGCCGACCTCGAGCGCGTGCTGGAACATGCGGTCGAGCACGGTCCCTACCGCGCCGCTGGTGCGCGCCGCGTCGTAGGCGTGGCGCACTTGGCCGAGGATCTGCGGCTCACCGACGATCGCGCTGTCGATACCCGCCGCGACTTCGAACAGATGCTGCACCGCGCGTTCGCCGGTGAAGTGGAACAGGTAGCCTTCGAGCTCGTCGCGGTGCATGCCGTGGCCGAGCCCTTCGGTGAACGCCGGGAGCGCCGCCGATTCGTTCTCCTCGGCCAGCGCGTACACCTCGCTGCGATTGCAGGTGGACAGCAGCGCGCCTTCACTCACTCCCGGCCAGCGCCGCAGGCGCTCCAGCATCTCGGGATAGTCCTTGGTGGCGACGGCGATCTTCTCCCGCACCTCGACCGGCGCGAGATGATGCGTGAGCCCGGCGACGCTGATGCGCGCGAGCACGTCGCTCATAGGTGCATCCCGTACCGGCCGAGCATGCTGCCGCCCATGAGGAGCAGCAAACTGAGCACGTAACCCACCACCGCGATCATCGCGCAGTGGCGCCCGCTCCAGCGAAACACCACGCGGCGCACCAGGTAGTAGACGTAGATGATCAGCGTGACGAACGCGGCCAGGACCTTCGCCTGTCCCAATCCCCACTGATTGGCGCCGTGGGCGCCCCACACCACGCCGGTCACCAACCCGATCACCAACAGCGGGAAGCCCGCCCACACCGCGCGGAGGCCGATGGTGTCGAGCGACTCGAGCGACGGCAACTGCAGGAAGAACTGCGAGAGCTTCTTGCGCCGGATCTCGCGGGCCAGCAGCAAGTACATCACGCCGACGCAAAACGCGACGCTAAAGGCCGCGTACGCGATCAGGAACGCGGTGACGTGCACCTGGAACAACGGATTGTAGAAGTCGGCGCCGGGCGGCGGTGTCGCCTGCCGTCCGGTCACGCCCGCGGAGTAGAGCAACACGCCGAGCGGCATCATGAACGCGCCAAGCACCGGCTCGCGGAACCCGGCGAGCAGCACGAGAAATGTCAGCACGACGATCCACGACAGCACCACCATCGCCTCGGCGAGGTTGCCGAGCGGCGGCCGTCCAGTCATCGACCACTGCGAGGCGATCAGCCACGACTGGAGCATCCAGCCGAGGGTCGCCGCCGCTCCGGCGATGCGCGCCGCCGCCTGTCGCGCGTTGGGAATCAACAGTTGCGCGTACAACACGCCGGAGAGCGCGAACGCCAGCAGCGTGCCGCCGCGCAAGAGGAGGAGTGTGAGCGAGGAGTGCTCTGGCATAAGAGGTCAGCCCGTGGATCGACGTCCGTGCGGGCGGGCAACGCCCGGGAGCAGAGGACGGATCCTCTCCGTTCGGCTAGAGAAGGCGCTCCTCCGCTTCCGCGAGGAGGTGGAGGAAACGCGCGGCGTCCGGTGCGGTCCGGAGCGCGGTCCGCACGGTGTCGTCGTGCACCAGGCGCGAGACGTACGCGAGGGCACGGACATGCGGGCCATGAGAGGCCTCAGGCGAGACCAGAAGGAAGAACAGTTCGGCCGGCTGGCCGTCGACGGCATCGAAGTCGATGCCGCCCGGCGCCACGCCGCACGCGGCGAGCAAACGATCGCCGGTCTTCATCTTACCGTGGGGAATGGCGATTCCGCCGCCAATCCCGGTGGACATCAGGGACTCGCGGCGCAGGACCTGCGCGATGATCTCGCCGTTGGAGCGGACGCCGTGCGCGGTCTCCAGGACGTCGACCAGCTCCCGGATGACGTCCCCCTTGGTCGTCGAGACGAGGGGAATGCGCACCGCCGCTTCATTTAGGAGTTCCGAGAGCCTCATGCGCTCCACACCTCACGCCACCGACCCTGGTTGAATCGCCGGACCTTAGCACACGTGGGCGAAGGGTCACACCCCCCTTTGGCGCACCTGCACCCAGCCAAATGGTCGCACCTGTGCCCGTGAGTTGCCCGCGGCTCCGGGGTTCTGTTACGCTTGATCAGGGCACCTCCCCATTACACAAACCGCATCCTGAGACCCGACAGCCATCCGAGAGGTGCAAGTGCCACACGTCCCGCACGTCGTGGCCGACCCAGCTTCCGCCCGCAGGCCACGCTCACGGCGGGTACATAGGCGCCCAGCATGAAGCGCCGCTCCGTCGGCTACCGTGACATCCTGTCCCAACTCCTCGACCTCCCCGTGCTCTCGGCGGACGAGCGCCGGGCGATCCATGCTGCCCTGTCCACTGGCGTGCCGGAGGCGGAGGCCGCGCGCGCCCGCGCCGTGCTCGAACGCCTGGCCGCCGACGGTCGGGTCATCCGCAGCCACCGCGAGGACCCGCGCGGCGGCCGCCGGCTGGTGTTCAGCACCCTCGACGGATTCTCGAGCTTCTCGTTCCCCGACGCCCAGACCGTCGCCCCGCCGGCCGAGCCGGTCACCCTCGCCCGCCCGCTCGACACGCGGCCGACCCTCGACCCGGAGGCGGTGCGCGCGCTGCTCTCGCTCCAGGGACGGCTACTCTCGCGGGGCAGCCGGCTGCTCGCCGGCCCCGCGGAGGCGCTCATGCACGGCGTGATCGTGGCCCGGCGGCTCCTCGACGCCGAGCACGCCGCGGTGCACCTGTTGCGTCCTGCGGCTGCCCGCGACACTGATCTCCATCGCCAGTTGCCGCCCGTCCCGCTCGCCCTGACGGACGAGGTCGAACGGGTGGCCCGCGAGAACCTCGCCCGCACCTTGCCCGACCTGACCCAGCGCACCGACGCCGCGCAGTGCATGTACCGTTCGGTGGCCCTGGTGCCGCTCGGCAGCGAGTCGCATCCGGTGGAAGCCGTGCTCAGCGTGTGGAGCACGCATCCGGCGCACTTCGGACCGGAGCGCCTGGCGCTGCTCGATCTGCTCGGCGAGGTGGTGAGCGACCTGCTGCTCAAGAGCGACGCGCTCGGGCAGCTGGTATTCATCGACCCGCTGACGCAGGTCTACAACCGCTCGTACTTCAACATGCAGATCCGCAAGGAAATCGCGCGGGCCAAGCGCGAAGGCGCCTCGATGGTGCTCTGCATCTTCGACCTCGACGATTTCAAGCGGCTCAACGACGCGCCCTACGGCTACGAAGGGGCGAACCAAGTGCTGCGCCAGGTCGCGGACGTGCTGCGCCGGCAGGTGCGGCCGTTCGACTGCGTGGCGCGCTGGGGCGGCGAGGAGTACGCGGTGCTGCTGGCGGCGCCGATGAACCGGCGGGACGCGGCGGCGATCTGCGAGCGCTTACGCCGCGTCGTCGACGGCACGCCGTTCACGCTCACCGGCCTGGACGGGCAGAGCCACCGCCTGCACATCACGATGTGCGGCGGCATCGCCGTGTATCCGCAGGATGGTCTCACCGCCGAGGATCTCTGGCGCCACGCCAACGAAGCGCTCATCGACGCCAAGCGCGGGGCGAAGAACGTCGTGGTGTTCTGGGCGAGCGACCGGCCGGCCTCCCCGGACGGCGGTCCGGCGGCGTCCCCTCCGCCACCGGCGACGCGTGAGGCGGCGGCCCCTGGCGCCGCCCCACCCTCTCCGCCTGCCGACGACGCGGTCTAGCCCACCGTCTCGACCGCCGTCTCGAACCGCAACGCGCCGTCCGCCACCCCGACGTGGACGGTGGCGCCTTCCGCGATGTCGCCCTGCAGGAGCCGCACCGCGAGCGGATTGGCGAGTGCGCGCTGGATCAGCCGCTTGAGCGGCCGCGCGCCGTACGCCGGGTCGTAGCCCTCCCGCGCCAGCAGATCGAGCGCCTCGTCGCTCACCTCGAGATGGATGCGCTGCTCCGCCAAGCGCCGCGCGACGCCGTCGATCTGCACGCGCACGATCGCCCGCAGATCGTCGCGACCGAGCGGATGGAACAGCAGGACATCGTCGATGCGGTTGAGGAATTCGGGCCGGAAGTGCCGCTCCACCGTCGCCATCACTTCGCGGCGCGTGCTGTCGCTGATCGCGGGCTCGCCGCCATCGACGCGCCCGCCGCGTTCGCGGCCTTCCAGCGCCAGCGCCTGCGAGCCGAGGTTCGACGTCATGATGACCACCGCTTGCGTAAAGCTCACGGTGCGGCCCTGGCCGTCGGTGAGCCGTCCGTCGTCGAGCACTTGCAACAGCACGTCGAACACTTCCGGGTGCGCCTTCTCGATTTCGTCGAGCAACACCACGGTGTACGGGCGACGCCGCACCGCCTCGGTAAGTTGACCGCTGTCCTCGAAACCGACATAGCCCGGCGGCGCGCCGATCATCCGCGCGACGCTGTGCCGTTCGCCGTACTCCGACATGTCGATGCGCACCAGCGCGCGCTCGTCGTCGAAGAGGAATTCGGCGAGCGCCTTCGCGAGTTCGGTCTTCCCCACGCCGGTCGGCCCGAGGAAGAGGAAGGAGCCGATCGGGCGCTGCGCGTCCTGCAGTCCGGCGCGTGCGCGGCGTACCGCGTCGCTCACCGCGCGCACCGCCTCATGCTGGCCGATGACCCGCGCCGCCAGCCGCTCCTCCATGTGCAGGAGCTTGGCGACTTCGCCTTCGAGCAACCGCGTCACCGGAATGCCGGTCCACGCGGCCACTACTTTGGCGATGGCATCGGGACCGACCGCGTCGCCGAGCATCTTGCGCGTCGCTTGCGCGGCGGCGAGCGCCTGCTGTGCCTCCGCGAGCGCGCGCTCCGCGTCGGCGCGTTCGCCGTAGCGGATGCGGGCGACCCGTTCGAAATCGCCGGTGCGCTCGGCGCGCGCCTCATCGTCCTTGAGCGCTTCGAGACGTTCGCTCGCGGTGCGGATCGCCGCGAGCGCGGCCTTCTCCCGCTCCCAGTGCGCAGTGAGATCCGCCGACTCGACGCGCAACGATTCGAGTTCGTTCTCGAGCTTTTGCAGGCGCTCGCGGCTCGGCGCATCGGTTTCGCGCTGCAGCGCGATGCGCTCGATCTCGAGTTGCGCGATGCGCCGCTCGACCTCGTCGACCTCCACCGGACGCGAGTCGATCTCCATGCGCAGACGGCTCGCCGCTTCGTCCACCAAGTCGATCGCCTTGTCGGGCAGGAAGCGGTCGGCGATGTAGCGGCTCGAGAGCGTCGCCGCGGCGACGAGCGCGGCGTCTTGGATCTTCACGCCGTGGTGCACTTCGTAGCGTTCGCGCAGGCCGCGCAGGATGGCGATGCTGTCCTCGACGCTCGGCTCGCCCACCAGCACCGGCTGGAAGCGGCGTTCGAGCGCCGCGTCCTTCTCGATGTGCTGACGGTATTCGTCGAGCGTCGTCGCGCCGATCGCGTGCAGTTCGCCGCGCGCGAGCGCCGGCTTGAGCATGTTCGCCGCGTCCACCGCGCCCTCGGCACTGCCGGCGCCGACCAGCGTGTGCAGCTCGTCGATGAACAGGATCACCGCACCTTCGGCCTGCGCGATATCCTTGAGCACCGCCTTCAGGCGATCTTCGAATTCGCCGCGGTACTTGGCGCCGGCGATGAGCGCCGCGAGGTCGAGCGAAACGACGCGCTTGTCGCGCAGCGTCTCCGGCACGTCGCCGGCGACGATACGCTGCGCGAGTCCTTCGACGATGGCGGTCTTGCCGGTGCCGGGTTCGCCGATGAGCACCGGATTGTTCTTGGTGCGGCGCGCGAGGATCTGGACGACGCGGCGAATCTCCTCGTCGCGGCCGATGACTGGATCCAGCTTGTTGCGCCGCGCCGCGTCGGTGAGATCGCGGCCGAAACGCTCGAGGGCTTCGTACTTGTCCTCGGCGTTGGGATCTTCCACGCGCGCGCCGCCGCGGATGGCCTGTAGCGCAGCGAGCACGGCGTCGCGGGTGACGCCGTGCTGCTTGAGCAGCTTGACCAGCGGATCGCCGCCCGCGAGCCCCACCAGGCCGAGCAGCAGGTGCTCCGTGCTGACGTAGGCGTCGTTCAATCGTTCGGCTTCGCTGGTGGCGGTGGTGAGCGCGGTGCGCAGGCGAGCGCTGAGGTAGCCCTCCGCGGCGCCGCCGCGCACGGCCGGCAACTTGGCGAGCAACGGCTCCAGCGCCGCCGCCAGTACGGCAGGATCCGCGCCGGCACGCGCCACCACGCGGCCCGCCAGGCCGTCCTCTTGCGCCAGCGCCGCTGCCAGCACGTGCTCCGGCGCGACTTCCTGGTGTCCGCGCGTGGCGGCCAGGTGCTGCGCGGCTTGCAGCGCCTCCTGCGCCTTCACGGTGAGCTTGTCGAGACGCATCCGTCCCTCCGATTCGTGGTGCGTCGCGCCCTCGGGCGCGACTCGGTGTCGCGCATGAGATGCAGCCAGGCGCCCGAACCGGAGCGGGCGGCGACACGGCTCAGCGGCGGCGACGTCCTCCACGCGCCGGCGCCGGCGGCGCCCCGGTCACGTCGATGCCGAGGATCGCATCGCCCTCCTCGATCGCGTCCACCACCTCCTGCCCGCCGATCACCTGGCCGAAGATCGTGTAACGCCCGTCGAGGTGCGGCTGCGGCGAGTGCGTGATGAACCACTGGCTGCCGCCGGTATCCGGTCCGCTGAGCGCCATGCCGAGCGCACCCGGGCCGTACCGATGGCGATTGAATTCGTCGGGGATCGCGTAGCCCGGCCCGCCGCTGCCCGTCGAGTCGGGATCGCCGGCTTGGATGACGAAGTTCGGAACCACGCGGTGGAAGATGAGGCCGGTGAAGTAGCCGGTGCGCGCCAGCGTCGTCCAGTTCGCCACCGTCTGCGGCGCGTCGCGCGGGTACAACTCGAGGGCGATATCGCCGCGTTCGGTGTGCAACAAGGCGGACATCTCGCCCGCGGTGTCGAAGGGCACGGCGTCGGGTCGCGCACGGTCGCCCGGCCCGCGGCGCGCGGGGCGCGGCGGCGTGGGCGCGGCCCGCGCGGCGGCGTGGCGCTGGTCGAGGTGCATCGCGGTGCTGTCCGCCTGCTCGCGAACAGGCGGCAATGGATCGCTCCACGCCGCGGCGATGCGCTGCCACGCCGTCCGCACCGTCGGCGGCTTGTCCAGCCGCGGCATGCGCGCTGTCCGAGCACCTGAAGCGCGCCGACGGCCGTCAGACGCGCATCGTCCCACTTGGTCGTCGCGGCGCGCGCGTAGAGCGCGGCGATGTCGCCGGCGGCGTCGATTGCCCCACAGGCGGCCAGCGTCGACGCGGCCTGTGCGGCCATCTGCACGTCGTCCTCGCCCAACGCGGGACGCACCAGTGCCACCGCGCGCGGGTCGCGGCGACGCTCCATCGCGCCGGCGGCGAATTGCCGCATGCGCGGCCCGTTCGGCTGCTGCCACGCACGGCGCAGGAACTCCCACGAGGGTTCGCCGCTGAGATCGCCGCACAAGTCGACGACCTTGTCGCGCACGTGCTGCGAGGGATCCCAGTAGAGCTCGCCGAAATGCGGCACCGCGCCGTCCTTGAGGATCTGCGCCAGCGCCGTCGCGCACGCGTAGCGCACCTGCGCCGACCCGTGGCGCAGCCCGCGCACCAGCAGCGGCACGTCGGCGCGCCCCCCCAGCTGGCCGAACGCCTGCGCGGTGGCCACCAACGTCTGCGTGCGCCAGGCATCCGGCACGCGGAACAGGAAGACCTGCGCCAGCGACTCCGGCTGCGCACTCGGCGGCGCGTCGACGAACGGCCGCGGGCCGGCAAGTCGCACGAGTGCCGAGTCGCGCAGCTGCGCCAAGGTCCGCACCGCGTTGATCACGACGCGCGGATCGCCGTCGAACAGCAGCGCCTCGACATCACCGGCGGCACGCGCATCGCGCTGGCGGCCGAGCGTGCGCGCGGCGTAGGCGCGCACCAGCGGATCCTCGTCGGTGGTGCGCGCGCGTACCGCCGGGAGCACGCTGTCGGGCCACACCACCTTCTCGAGCGCGTAAGTCGCCTTCCAGCGCACGCCCGGATCGTCGTCACGGGTCAGGGCGACGAGCGGCGCGACGGCCAGCGAGTCCACACGACGCGCGAGCCCGAGCGCCGCCTGGCCGCGCACCGCCGGCATGCGGTCTCGCGTCAAGTCGAGCAGGGGCGCGAGCGGCGCGCGCAGTCCGAGCTTGCCCAGCGCCTCCGCCGCCTCCAGCCGCACGTCGGTGGACGGGTCGTGAGCCAAGCGCGTCAACGGGGCCTCCGCGCCCGCAGCCGCGATCTGGCCGAGCGTGAAGGCGAGGTCGGCGCGCACGCCAGGATCGGGGTCGCGTGCCAATCCCGCCAACGCCGGCAACGCGGTCGAATCGCGCAGGCGGCCGAGCGCGATCACCGCGCGCCGCCGTACCGCCGCATCGCCTTCGCGCAGCGCCCCGACCACGACGGCAGGGTGCGCGAGCCGCGCGCGCTCTGCCGCCGCGATCCGCCGCACCAGTGTCGCCCGCCCCGTGGCCGGCGCGGCCGGCGCCGCGCTCACCCCGAGTACCAGCGCGCCCACCACGGCCCAACCGAGCCCCATCGCCCGTCGCACGTTCATTCGCTCTCGTCCCCCGTCATGACGAACGCGCCCTCCCCGCCGGTGCGGAGAAGGCGCGTCGCAGTGTAGCGCGCGGCTGTCGCGGGCCGCTAGCGCGTGCGGGCCAGCCGCAGTTGTCCTTCGCTCAGGGTGCCCGCCGCGTCCCAGGCGCGCAGCAGGCAGAGATAGACGCCGTTGGCCGCTTGATCGCCGTCCGCGTCGGTGCCGTCCCACTGCACGACGTTGAGGCCGACGGCCGAGGGCGCCTCGAACGTCCTCACGAGACGGCCGGCCAGCGAGTACACGCGCACTTCGACGCGGGTCGCCGGGCGCGTCAGCTCGTACTGCAGGCCGGTCCGCGCCGCGAACGGATTCGGATAGGCATAGAGCTGCTGCACCGCCAGCGTCTGGCCGACGGTGAGCGGCACCGCGTACTCGACGCCCGGGAAGTGCAACGTCAGCGTGTGCGCGCCGCCGGCCATCGGCGTGCCGGCGAAGTCGACCGTCGCCGTGTAGATCGAGTCGCCCTGCTGGCTGACGGCGCGCGCTTGCGTCACGCCGTCGAGGCGGATCTGAATCGAATCGCCGACGATCGGCGCCGGCGGCACGATGCGGAACGCGATGCGCGCATCGGCCGGCACGTAGCGGTCGACGTAGCGGCGGCCGCTCCCGGAGCCGACGGCGCGAAACGGCCGGTCGTTCACCGTCATGTCGACCTGCGATTCGACGACGAGGCGGAACTCGCTGGTGCGCCCGGCGCGGTCGGTGGCGCGCACAACTATGTCGTAGTCGCCTTTGTGCAGCGCCACCGGCACCGAGCGCGACCACCGGCGGTCGCTCACCGCGCCGGTCGCCAGGGTGTCGCGCGGCGTCAGCGTCGCCCCAAGCGCGGCACCGGTGTCGGTCTCGCGCACGTCGATGCGCGCGGCGTCGATGCCGTTCTCGTCCTCGATCATCGCCTCGAGCGTCCCGCTCGCGGCGAGGCTCGGCACGCGTTGTCCATTGGTGAGCGGCTGTCCGTTGAGCGTCACGCGGAGCGATGGCGGCGCGGTGGCCAGGCGGGTCGCGGGATCGCCGAGCAGGACGTAGCGCAGCGAGGCCTCGCCGTCGGTGTGGTAGTTGCCGCGGCCGGCATAGTAGCCGGTGTAGCGCACGAGGCCGTCGGCGATCAGCCGGCCGATGGCCAGATGCGGCTCGTGCGACGAGACGGCCGGCGGGGCGGTCCAGAACGACTGGTTGATCGCCGACTGCAGGTCGACGTTCGGCCCCGCGTACTCGAACGCCGTGCTGCCGAACGACACCACCGCACCGGCACCCGGCACCAGCACCGCCTTTTCGCCGAGCGCATCCTCGATGCAGGAGTTGAGCTCCTCCTTGCGCTCGAACTGCGACAAGTGGCAGCCGTACAGGAACAGCCAGAACGGCCGCCCGAAGTTTTGCAGGTTGCACTGGAGGTTGTGCCGCGAGTAGCTGCCGTCGATGCAACCGGGCTGGTCGTTGTATTCCCAGATCACGCGCTCGTGCGCCGCCTGCCAGCGGTTGCCGTGACCTTGGTAGAGCACGATGTTGCAGCCGGTGGTGGAGTCGGACATCTCGCCGTACCAGTACGCATTCCAGCCCTTGCTCGAGCGGATGTTCGAGCGGCCGGTGACGTAGCCGACCATCTGCGACAGCGTCGGCGCGGCGAATCCGCGGTCGAGGTACCGCTGACGCTCGGCGCTCGTCGAGTCCGCAAGGTAGTAGCGCGCCGGTGTCACGCGCGACAGCTTGGAGCCGCGCACCTGCGTGATCGCCGATTCGTGCGCGTCGCGGAACGCGCCCTCCCAGCCGTTGAATCCGTAGTCGTTGCCCGAGCCGCCGCCGAGATAGGTGCCGCTCGAGTATTGATCGTCGGCGAGCAGACCGATGCGCTCGCGCCACGGCGCGTCGCTGCTGCGCGTCTCGTACGCCACGATCTTGTCGACCAGCGACTGCGCCTCGGCGAGCGAGCCCACCGGCAAGCGCCCGATCGCCAGGTCCGGCACGATGTCGGCATCGCGGAGCGTCGGATGCCGCAGGTTGTCGACGCACGCGAACCAGCCGTCGGCGGCCACCAGTTCGCCGCTGGCTAGGATGAGGTGCGGCGGCAGGATGTCCGGCGGCGTACTCGGCGATGCGCCCTTGTGGTCCTGACTGCCATCGCCAACCAGCACCGCGTAGGTGGGCAATTGCACCGCGAAGTAGCGTCGCAGCGCGTACTCGGTGCGCACCCCGCCGGCGAACTCGTCGAACACGTCCTCGAGGTTCGCCCACTGCACGCGCAGGCCTTGTGCGCGGCGCAGATCGAGGAGCGGTTGCAGCACCGTGCGGAAGCTGTCGGGGCCGACCACGATGTAGTCGGCCGCGGTGGCGGCATCGGCGAGCTGCGCCGCGCTGTCGCGCGCGACGTCGGCGAGCGGGATCTCGGGAATGTCGCTGCGCCGCGTGGCGACGTAGCGGCGCGGCGTCGCCACCACGGCACGGACTCGCACCTCGACCCCGCCGCTTCCCGACACCACCTGCGCGGCGCGCTGCGCCAGCGACAGCTTCACCGGCGCGGTCGGCGTGCTGATGTCGTAGACCGCGAGCGCGGAGTCCGCGAAGCCGCTGACGTGGAACTCGGCATTGCCGCGCACCCCGCCATCGCGGAAGGTCAAGGCGTGCGTGTCGCTGACGTACAGCCGCGGGTAGAGCAACTCGGCGAAGTCGAGTACGCCGAACGTGAAATCCTGCACCGGCCCCGATCCGTCCTGGAACGTTCCGGTGTAGTGCAATTGCACCCGCGATCCCGGCAGCTTGCTCAGCGGCACGTCGGCCACCGCGAGCAACGTGTCGTTCGGCGGGTAATTGCTGAAGGTGTGCGTGTCGACGTGCACGGTGTCCGCGAGCGGCAGGCTGACGTCCTGCAGCCGCATGGTCACGTCGTGCGTCTTCTCGAGTCCGGCGAGGAAGGAACCTGCGTTCGACCGGAACACCGCGCGGAAGCGCGCGGTGCCGGTGGTGGCGTGCGGCCCGATGGTGAACGTCGTGTCGATGCCGCTCGGCGTCGGATCCGGCGAGCACTGCGTGTCGCTGGAAAACCACACGTACTGATCGCGCGCCTCGGCGTTGTCGGAGGCGTCCCAGAACGGCAGCATCGAGCCGTCGCGTTCGAGCCGCAGGCTGTCGGTGAAGCTTGCCGGCACGGCCGGCTCCGGCAGGTCCGGCCAGCCGTCCACCGTGGCGATGCGCGGTCCGCCCGCGAGCGTGAGCCAGTAGACGTTGATGTTGCCGAGATTCTCGCGCGCATCCTTCACGCCGTAGCGATCCACGAGGTCGCTTCCGGTGAACACGACGTCGTCCACGCCGTCGAACAGCCCGTTGGCGTTGGCGTCGCGCACCTCGCACGCCACCGGAATCGCGGCAGCAATGAGCGTGGTGTCGTTGAAGCCCGCATCCTCGAGGCCGACCTCCGCGACGGGACGGCCGGCGGGGAATCCGTGCGCCGCCAGCGACGCAAAGGACGCCCGCGTCAGGCCGGCCGTGCGCACCGAGAGCTTCCAGGCTGCCCGCTGGCCGCATGCGCCCGGGCAGCGCTGCCGGACGACCACCGGCGGGCGGCACGGCCCAGGCGCGCGCGGCCTCCCCGTTGAGGATGGCGCCGGAGACGGCGCCCGCGGGCCACCCGCCCGCCAGCGTCGCCGTCGTGGCGCCCGCGCCAGCGCCGAAGTGGACGCGAGCCACGATGCGGGTCGCACAAGTGCCGCGGCCGGTGGCCGCCTCCACGCGCAGCGGCTGGAAGCTCACGGGAACGACGGACACGTCGCGCACGAATTGCCCGGCGCCGAGGCGCACCCAATCGGAGGGACCGGCCAGCTGGCCGGCCGCGTAGCGCTCCGGGTTCGCCACCCGGGCTTCTTCGAGCATGTCGTGATCGAGGCCCACCGGCACGGCCGCGGGAGCGGGAGACAACCCCTCGTACGGCGACGTCTCGACCGTGAGGATTTCGACGCGGGGATGGGATCCCGGCGGCACACCGATCCAGGTGGCGAGCACCGGATACACGGGAGCCCCGGGCTCGCCTGCCAGCGACACGCCCGGCACAGCTCGTGGGAGGCCGTAGGCGCGGCCCGCCAGCACGAGAGTGTCGAAGGCCGCGGGAACATACGACGCCTCGACGGTGACACCGGAGGCGTCCTGGCTCACCAAGCGCACGTCGGCTCGCGCCGCCGCTCCCGTCACCAGCATGGATACCGCGGCCCCGGCGGCCGCCCAGGCAGCGCACCGCACGCGGAGGTTCCGTCTCTCGCCCCGAGCGGGACGTGTCAGCGATCGCACACGAATGGCCGGCATGATCTCCTGTCACTCAGCGGTGGGGTCTGGGCAGTGCGGGGGGCGTGCGCACTACCCCTTGCGCGGGTCAGGGGTTCCCAGGCCGTGTGAGAGAGCCCCCGACGAACGAAAGCCGCCAGGCGCAACCCTGCGCCTGGCGGCTTCCATCAGGACAAAGCCGCCCCGAGCGGCAGTCGCAAACTAGTGGCCGAACTGACGCTTGATGGAGCCCCACGACGTCGGAAGCACCGGCGTGTCACGGTTCACGTACGCCACCGCACCGCCGATCGACATACCGCCGCCGTTACCGCTGCTGTCGACCAGGACCTTGTCCTTGTCGATGAGCTTCACCTCGGTCAGCTGGAAGGTGCCGCGCGACATCGTCGGGTCTGCACAGCCCGAGAAGTCGAACTGCAGCACGATCCCGACACCCTGGGTGCAGTTGGTCAGGTTGCTCGAGTTGGCCCACGCCACGTGGAGGTGACCCGGGTCATCGGCGGTCGTGACCGGCACCGCACTCCCGCGGTTCAGGTAGGTGCAGGTCGTGCCCGCCGAGGTCTTGTAGGTCGTGCCGCTGTGCTCGAAGCAGGCAAGGCCCGCGTCGATCGACACATTGGCGCTCCAGATCAGGTCGATCTCCGCGCCGGCGAAGTCCAGACCGGTCCCGTTTCCATTCGCCGGATCCTGGCGGAAGATCACGTAAAGGTTGGGCGTCGAGTTGACGTCCACGTCGTTCTTTTCGATGGCGGTGGTGTCCGTGGTGGACCACGCCAGGTACGCACGCGCTCCAACGTTCTGGCTCTGCGCTGCATGAGCGGTCATCGCTCCCCCCAGCAGCACGAGGCCCAGAGCAACGGCAAGGACACGGGTCTTCCTCATCAGACGATCTCCTCAGTTCAAGCTCAGCACGGGCGACCGCGCACTCGGGGGACCTCCTTCTCACCGTCGCGTATGTGGCCGGCGACAGGCACGGAGGATAGCAGAATACAGTCGTCCCCAGGGTCTTCCTTGAGGCGGAACGACTGAGGGCGGTGATTCTTGCCGCGACGCGAGAACATGTCAAGTAGCTAGGTCCTCGCATCTTTCTTCGGCAAGCCTTTCCGCCGCACTGAGGATATTCCGCATCCACAGCCGTGACGACCGGCGACATCCTCTGTACCCGCGTACCGTCTCCGCGGTTCGGGAACTTCGCGCGCCGCCGCGCAAAGCCCTCCGCCATCTGCGTTGACGTGCCGATAGCCGGTTCGTATCCTCCGCGCGGTCGGCTGTCGGCGCAGTTGCGGCGCCGCCTGTCCTGGCATCGCCCATCCCATCCGTGTGAGCCCGCGAGGCCCCCGTTCCGTGAACGACGACGTGTTGCCGCCTGCCGAGCCCTCTGCCTTCTCGGCCGAGGACGCTCCATCCGACTTCGCTCCGTCCCCCGATGCCGCCGCCGTCGATCGTGTCGCGTGGCGCGCTGCGCTCCTCGCCGCGGTCCCGGCGCTGCTGGTGTACCTGCGGACGGTCGCGCCAACCATCGCAGCGTGGGACGCGGCGGACTTCGCGACCTCCGCGTACACGCTCGGCATCGCGCACCCGCCCGGCTACCCGCTCTACACACTGCTCGGCTTCCTGTTCACGCACCTGCTTCCGGTCGGCGATGTCGGCTTCCGCATGAACGTCCTCTCCGCCGTCTGCGCGACGGCCGGCGTCGGCCTGACCGCCGCGCTCGCGGCGACCCTCACCAAAGACGTTTGGGCAGGCGCGTTCGCGGGATGGGTGCTCGCATTCTCGAACAACGCGTGGTGGTCGCAGGCGGTGGTGGCCGAGGTCTACGCCCTGAACTGTGTGTTCTTCACGGCTGTGTGGTGGCTCCTGGTCCGCTGGCGGGAATATCAGGTGCCGCGCGCGCTGTTCATGGCCGCGTTCGTGTTCGGCCTCGGGCTCGCCCATCACTTGTCGATCGGCATGAGCGCGCCGGCCATCCTCGTGCTGTTGGTGTGGTCGCTGCGCCGTGCGCCGTTCAAGTGGTCGTGGGTGCCGCTGTGCGCGGGGCTCCTGCTCATCGGTCCGCTGCTCTACCTCTACCTGTACTTCCGCGCGTTCCAGGATCCGGTCTACAACTTCGGCAATCCCGAAGGATGGACGCGGTTCATCTATCACGTGCGGGCGCAGGCCTATTACTTCCGCCTCGTCGACATCGCCTCGAGCATCTGGCTGCGGCGTTTCCTGTCGGTCGGGCGCGTCGTCGTCGAAGAAATCGGGTGGGCGGGCGCCGTCGCCGGCGTTGCGGGGTTGGTGCTGCTGGCGCGCCGCTCGCGGCCGTTCGCGGTGTGCGCGCTGTTGGTGGTGATCGCGTACGCCGGCTACACCGCGGCGTACCGGATTCCCGACATCCGCGTGTACTACCTGCCGGTCATCATCGTCATGGCCACCTGTGCCGGCGTGTTGCTCGGGACGGTGCGGGCGCGCGTCATGCGCCAGGCCTCGCCGCGTGCGATGGCCGGAGTGTTGGTGGCCGTCGCGGCGGTGCTCCCGGTCTCGCTGGCCGCGCGCAACTGGGACGACAACGACTACCACCACTCGCGCCTCACCCGCGAATGGTGCGAGGCGCTGCAACGCATCGCGACGAAGGACGGCAGCCGTCCCGCGAAGTTGTTCATCATGGGCGACACCGACCTCTTCGTCTCCGGCTACCTGAAGATCGTCGAGAAGAAGTTCCCGTCGCTCACGTTGATCGATCAGGCGGGCAACCTGTACGGCGACTTCTATCGCGTGCTCGGCCAGAACGGCGGCCGCAGCATCCACGTGATCCAAGACGGCGAGCGCTGGGAACTCGAGAAGAACGCGGTGCTCACCTCGCGCGAGCCGGTGTACTTCGACCCGCATCCGGGATACGGGCTCGCAGGCGTGCGCTTCGTGCAGCACGGTCTGCTGTTCCGCGCACTCCCCCTCGACCAGCCGGATCCTGATGCGGGCGTCGACTTCTGGAAGTACGTGCCGGACTGGTCGCGCTACACCGACCCGTCGAAGGTGGATCCGGAGGACCGGCACGTCCTCGCGAACTATCACATCCTGCGCGGCTTGTACGCGTTGGACTACGAACGCAGCCGCGGCAGCGCCGAGCAGCACTGGAACCTGGCGGAGAAATTCGCCGGGGACGAAGCGGACGTCTACCAGAACCTCTCGCGCTTCTTCTCGGCGATCAACCAGCGGCAGCGCGCGCTCGCCGCGTGTCAGCGGGTGATCGAGCTGGTGCCCGACGAGGGCGACTCCTACGCCAACCTCGCCGAGGTGCAGCTGGGCTTGCGTGACACCACGCAGGCGATCGCCAACTTCGAGAAGGGCCTCGCGATCTCCGGCTTCCTGACCTCGACGCAGTACCTCATGTTGGCCAACGTCTACAAGGCCACCGGCAACGCTGCACGATCGGTGCTGTTCTATCGCTACGCGCTGGGCGTGCAGCCGAGCAACCCGCTGGGCTGGGCGACGCTCGCGTCCGCGTACGTGAAGATGGGCGACCTGGCCCGCGCCGAGTACTGCAACAAGCGGGCGATCACGCTCGATCCGACGTTCGCCGCGGCGCACGGCAATCTCGGGTTCGTCTACATGAACATGGGCCGCTACCCGGACGCCGAGCGCGAATTGCTGCAGTGCCTCAAGCTGGCGCCGGATCAGCCGCGCGCCGCCGCGAATCTCGCGCTGCTCTACAGCGAGTCGAAGCGGCCCGACGACGCCCTCACGTGGTGGCGCAAGACGCTGGAAATCGACCCGCACTACCCGGACGCGCACTTCCAACTCGGCGTCGCCGCCAGCGCCGCGGGCGATTTCGCGACGGCCCGCCGCGAGATGGAGGCGGAGATCGCCTCGAATCCCACCAACACCAAGGCGCTCGGCGAACTCGGGCTCCTCGAAGCGAACTCCGGCAACATGGGCCGCGCGGTAAGCTTGTGGACGCAGGTGGTCACGCTCGATCCACGCGACGTGCGCGCACACTTCAATCTGGCGACCTACTACAAGAACGCCGGCGATCGCGCCCGCGCCATCGCGCACTTCCAAGCCTTCCTGACCGGCATGCCGAGCGGCCCGCCCGCCGATCAGGCTCGCGCCGCGCTGCGCGAACTCGGGGTCGCCGCGCAGTAACGCGCGCCCCGCGCCTCACGACAGAAACCGGTGGCGCCGTGCTCCGCACCAGGAGCAGGCGTCACCGGTTTTCGTGTCTCCCTCACGTCAGCTATCCGCCCACATGCGAATCGGCGGGAGAGCCGAGGAGCTCTCCCGCCGTTCTGAACCGCTGGACTGCGACTGGTTCGACGCTTAGTTCTTGAACGTCGACTTGATCGCGCCCCACGTCGTCGGCTGCGCCGCCGTCGCGCCACCGATGGTGGCCGCGCCGATGATCGTCATGTTGTTGACGACGCCGAGGTGGTCCGTGACCTTGCAGTACGACAGGCCGTACGCGACCGGGGTCAGGTTGCAGCCAGTCATGCTGCCGCTGAAGTCCCAGTCGATGTTGGCGACGTTACCGAACGAGCAGGCAGTCGTCGGGAGACCCGAGCCGGCGCCGGCGATCGCGTAGTACGAGCCGTTGTCCGGCGTCACTTCGACCGTCACCACCGCGCCGCGCATGAGGTACGTGCAGACGGTGCCCGAGCTGGTCGGGAAGTTCACGCCACCGATGACGGAGCCGTTGGTGGCCTCGTCCGGCGACCACGCGATCCCGAACTCGCAGCCCTTGATCTCCGCGATGTTCGAAAGCTTGACGAACAGAAGCTGGTCGCCGCACGCCTGCGGGATGTCGCGCACCGTGGCGTCACGGCTCCAGCTCAGGTAGGCCTGTCCACCGTAGTTGGCACCCTGCGCCATGGCCAGCGAGGCGCTCAGGGCGAGGCAAGACAACGCCACAAACAAAGTCTTCTTCATGTGTCGCACTCCTTCGTGTCCAGGATGCAGAGCTGTGTCGTTTCGGAGAGAGAGGGGGCCTGTGTGTCCTGTGCTGTGAGCGCCAAGTACTAACACGGCTCCTCTCGGGGCAGCAGCGAGCTGGCGTTCAGGTCCCTTGGCGGGATCCTGTCGGCAGGATGGGACGCGCCAAGAACGGGTCCGCATTCGTGAAGAAGTTTATCAAGCGCGCGAAGGCAGTGTCAAGCAAACCGCCCTGGTTCCGCGCACTGTGGCGCGGGGTTTTGCGCACCACCCCGCGCGGAGCCTCGCCCACCCGAGTTTCCCCTGCGCGAGGGCCGGGATTCCATGCGAAACGCGGGGAGGATTGCTCCTCCCCGCGTTCGTGTCGCGAACATCCGCGTCAGACGGCCCCGTGACCGGGGCAGCCGTGATTAGCGGTTGTAGATGTTCTTGACGGCACCCCAGGTCGTCGCCTGGACCGGCACAGCCTGCTGGCAGGTGTGCGGGCCACCACCCGCGACCGTCACGATCGCGTTGCTGATCGCGCACTGGTCCTGGGTGTTGGAGGCGTCGAGAATGGCGGCGGAGTTGAGCGAGATGCAGCCCTGCGGGTCCGCACACGCGTCCGTCTCGAACTGGATCTGCACAGCCGCGCCGGCGGTGCAGGTGGTGAGCGACGAGGTGTTCGCCCACGCGAGGTGCGCGTGGTCCGCTTCGACGACCGCAACCGGCACCGCGCTACCGCGGTTCAGGTAGGTGCAGGTCGTGCCCGCGCTCGTCTTGTAGACGACGTTGATCACGTCGAAGCAGCCCGCGCCGTCACCGGCCGGGTCCCACGTGAGGTCAACCTCGGCACCCTTGTACTGGAGGGCCTGGCCCGTGCGGGTGAAGCGCACGTAGAGGTTGTTCGTCGCCGCAGCGGCGGTGTCAAGCACCTGCGACGTCGGGCTCCACGAGAGCCACGCCTGCGCACCGGCGTTGCTACCGGCGAACGCAGCGCCAGCCAGGCACAGCAGCCCGAGGCTGATCAAGAGCACTTTCTTCATGAGTTGCGGCCTCCTGAAATCGAAGTGTGTCGGTTGGACAGAACCAGCACGCGGCCCGTGACGGGACGTGATGGCGAGGTTTGCGTAGGGCCAGCGGAGCTTACGTGCGTGAGACCGAGACGAGGAGCAATCCTCTCTGGAACGTGGAACTGCGGTCCGAGAGGCTTCGGCAGTCCTGCGTGGCTCACACACTGAGAGCAACACGGTTGAGAGTACCCGGCGGAGACGCTCCGTGCAACGAGAAAATCCCGTCGCTCGAGGCGATGCGCAATTCTTCACACCGCAGTGCGCTCGAGCTTGACGTGCGTGGGTGCTCCGCTCCGCAGATGCGAGTCCCCGGAAAAGACACTCGCGCGAGGCCGTGAAGCCCCGCGCGAGCCGATCGCCACGAATGGCGAATCTGTCTTACTTGTTGAACGACGACTTGATGGCACCCCAGGTCGTCGGCTGGACCGGCACGGTCGCGCAGTTGTGCGTGCCACCGCCGCCCACCGTCACGATCGCGTTGGCGATCGCGCACTGGTCCTGAACGTTCGCGCCGTCGAGAATCGCGGCCGAGTTCAGGGAGATACAGCCCGACGGGTCCGCGCAGGCGTCCGTCTCGAACTGGATCTGCACAGCCGCACCGGCGGTGCAGCTGGTGAACTGCGAGGTGTTGGCCCACGCGAGGTGCGCGTGCGCAGCCTCGACGATGGCGACCGGCACCGCGCTACCGCGGTTCAGGTACGTGCAGGTGGTGCCCGCGCTGGTCTTGTAGACGACGTTGATCACGTCGAAGCAGCCGGCGCCGTCACCTTCCGGGTTCCAGGTCAAGTCGACCTCGGCACCCTTGTACTGCATGGCCGAACCGGTACGCACGAAACGGACGTACAGGTTGTTGGTGGCCGCGGCGGCGGTGTCGAGCACCTGCGTCGTCGGGCTCCAGGAGAGGAACGCCTGGGTGCCAGCGTTGTTACCCGCGAGCGCGGCGGACGCCACGCACAGCATCGCGGCAGCGATGAGAACAAGCTTCTTCATGGTGAGTCAGACCTCCTGATCGGCGGAAGTGCTGGAAATGTAGTGAGAGATCTGCCAGGCACGACCCAGGTGATACTTCCCCGTACGGCACCTTGAGGCAGTGTCACGCGGACGCGTGTAGTGCGGTATTCCCCATCTCTGAGGTGCGGCACCCTGCGGCGGCAGACCGCAGGGTACCCCGCCTACTGTTCGAAGCGACCAACGATGCGCGAGAAGACCTACACGCAGGCGTGGTTGAAGTGCGACGCGAAGAAGCCGAGGTCCGACAGGTCGACCTTGTTGTCGCAGTTGAAGTCGAAGCAAGCGTTGTAGCCGGCGTTGCCGAGCAGCTTGTTGAACGTGTCGGCGAGGAAGCCGAG
>JBGATO010000066.1:0-19419 GCA_044229145.1 Candidatus Eiseniibacteriota bacterium
GGGCATGCGCGATCGGCAAGCCGATCTGCGCCCCGAGCACGATGGCATCGCGCAGCACGTAGCTGTCGCCGGTGCCGAGCGGCAGGTGGCGCGACAGCAGCACACCACTGGCGATCCCGGCGCCGAAGGTGGCCACGCCGAGCGCGCCGCGTTCGTGCCGGTGCGACGGTGAGTCGTCGTACAGCCCCAGCGTGTACGCCGTCGCGATGCCGAGCGCTGCGCCGTAGTCCCCGCAGGCGCCGACGAACTCACAGCGCGCCGGATCGTCGCCCAGCGCACCGGAGCCATAGTAACCGGCGAGGCTTCCCGCCACGCTCGCGGCGATGCCGAGCCCGTACTTGCGTTGCTCGTCGTGCGTGCGGTCGCGGTCGTAGCGCTCGTAATCGAACGTGCCGTCGCCGTTCATGTAGTCGCTGTAGTCCCGCTCCTGCGCGACGCTGTTGTCGATGAACAGCCCGAGCCCGAGTCCGCGCGAGGCGCCGTAGCCGACCAACCGGCTATCGGCACTCGAGACGTCGGCATGGCGCGTCAGCGCATACGGCACGCCAAAGCTGGCCGAGGCGGTCAGCATGTACAGTCCGACCTGCCCCTTCGTATCGGTGACGTGCAGCACCTTCGGAACAGCCCAGCCATAGTAGCCCAAGCCGAGCAGCGTTTGGTAGAGCACGAGGCTGCCGCGCCCCTCGCTGGCGCCGGCCCGGCGTCCCTCGGCGACGGCGGGAGCGGCGAACTGACGCGCGACCTCCCGCCAGCCGCTGGCCGGCAGCGTGAAGCGCACCAGGCGCCCGCGCGCCGTCCGTGCCTCCACGACGACAGACGAATCCGGCTGGGGCGTGACGCCGACGATGCTGGCGCCGCGCAACGCCTGCGCGGGGTCGGACGCCGGCGCGAGCGCGGCCGCGAGGCCAAGCGGAGTGTCGCGAAACGGCGTCCCGCTCCAGGCGGCTGCAAGTCGCGGAACGCTCAGCAACAGGAGGCCGGCGATCCACCACGCGGTCCTGCGGCGCGGGACGATCGGGCGCTCTGACATGGTCGAGTCTCCAGGGGGAGGGGTGTGCCCAAGGGAGGACGCGCCGATCATAGCATCCGCGCTCGGCTGCGGTCGCCCGGCGCGGATGACCTCGGTTCCCTGCGGTCCGCTCCCCGGACCGGCACGAAATGCCGACGCCGCCATCCGCCGGGAAGCCCGGCGCGACGGCGGCGTCGCCTCGCGAGATGCCTGACGCGTGCTACCGCGCCGGCTGGTAATAGGGGTTCATCCCGCCGGCGTGATCTGTGGTGTCGAACACCTCGCCGATGTCGGGCAGGTGACGGCGAATCGCCGCCTCCACGCCCTGCTTGAGTGTCACGGTCGAGGCCGCGCAGCCCTGGCACCCGCCACCCAACCGCACGTAGACGTTCTTGTCCTTCACGTCGATCAGGTCGATGAAGCCGCCGTGCCCCGCCACCGCCGGGTTGATCTCGTTGTCGATGAGACTCTGGACCTGCGCCCGGATCTCGTCATCGCTCGGCAGCGTGGCGACGTAGTCCTCGGACACCGCCGGCGCGCCGCTCACCAGGTGCGCGCGGATCGCGGCCCCCACTTGGCGCGCGATCGGCGCCCAATCGCCGATGCCTTCCTTGTTCACGGTGACCACGTGGCCGGCGAAGCGGACGCCGGTAATCGGCTCGATGTTGAAGAGCGTGCTGGCGAGCGGGGAGAGGCGTGCCCGCTCCGGGTCTTCGAATCGGGCGGCCCCGCCGGGGTAGACCGGCGCGCTGACGGTGAAGCGACAGCTTCCCTCGTCGATAGGTTCCGCGGTGATTTTGATGTCCGAGGGTTCCATGCATCCTCCGTCCACAGTCCACACCTGTACGCGCCCGATGGTACGCGGACCGCGCCCGCCGGTCCACACGCCGCCGGGGGACCGCCGCTGGCGACCACGCGTGAGATGCCGCGGGGCGGCAATCGGACGCGAGGTGGACCGCCATGCCGCCGGCCGCCATCCTGGCGTGCTCGACGTCCGGTTGGTAGGGGACGAAAGTGGGGAACTTCGTAACGAGAACATTATCAGTGCGTTAGGTCCTATCGCGGGCGTTCGGCGGCGCCGGGCGCTCCGGCGGGCGCGGGCGAGCCGCCACGAATCTGCCGGCTGGCGCCGCCTGGCGCTTCAGGCGCCGCGTGCGCGATCCGAAAACCAGAAGGACCTCGGAGGCACGGACGTCGCCGTCAGGTAGGCGCTGCGATCGTCAGGCCACGCGGGGTGGACCGCTCACTGCCCAGCCCGGAACCTTCTTGCTGATGACGCTGCATCCGCCATCGACATCGTCGTCCGCGTCTGCCACCCGCTCGCGCGCATCCTCACAGCGCCGCCAGGTCGGCTATTGGTTGCTGACCGCGATCCTCGTGACCTCGATCGCGTTGGCGCTGGTCAGCAATCGCCGTCACGCCGCGCTCAACGCCCAGTTCGTCGCCGTCAATCGGAACTGGGGCGAGTTGCTCGAGCGGATCACCGAGCTCAACGAACTTGCGGCCACCGTCGACAAGCCGGGCAATCAGGTGTTCGTGTCGCACGATCCCACCGGCGAACGCGCCAGCCTGCAGGCGGCGCGCGAGGAATTCGACAAGGAAGCCACGGCGCTCCAGGACGACCTCCACCGGCTGCTGCCGCCGGAAGATGCACTGGTCGTTGGCACCGGGTTGATCCGGCTTCGCGAGGGTGTGGCGCGGGTCGACCACCGGGCGCTCGCGGTGGTGAACTCGTATGCCTCCGATCCGGCTCGCGTCGGAGAAGAGATGGCCTTCATGGATCAGGAATACATGATGGCCAATGCGAATTTCGCGCGCCTGGCGCACATGGCGCGCACGCGCCAGAACGCGGTGCAGGACGACATCCTGGCGCGCGGGGAGAAGCTGAACACCTTCGATTTGTGGATGGCGCTGTTGTTGTTCGCGATCGCGGCGTGTGTCGGCGTCGTCAATCATCGCGTCGCACGCCGCAGCGCCCAAGCGCTGGCCGAGCACGATCGCATGACCGCGCGGCTCCAAGAGCGCGAAGCGCGGTTGCACGCGATCGTCGCCCACGCGCCGGACGCCATCGTCACCTATGCCGCGGATGGTGCCATCGAATCGGCGAATCCGGCGGCCGAGCGGCTGTTCGGCTACGAGGCGAGCGAGCTCGCCGGAGCATCGCTCGCCATCTTGTTGCCGGAACACGGGCGGGATGCACAACTCGCGCAGCTGTTGGCCGACGGCGACGGTGAACAGCACGAAGGCGACCTCACCGGCCTGCGTCGCGACGGCACCACACTGCCGCTCGATCTCTCGGTGAGTCACGTCGACCTCGGGACGCGCCGCATCTTCACGGCGATCCTGCGCGACATGAGCGCGCGCCGCCGCGCCGAACGCGAACGCGACCGCTTCTTCCACGGGTCGCTCGACCTCTTGGCGGTGATCGGGCACGACGGTGTGTTCAAGTCGCTCAATCCCGCGTTCATGCAAGTGCTCGGGTACACCGCGGACGATTTGCTCGGGCGCCAGTTCCTCGAGATCGTGCATCCGGACGATCGCGAGGCGACGCGCGACTTCGCGCGCCACCTGCGCGGCACCGCGGAGACGCGGCGCTTCGAGAACCGCTGCGTCGGCAAGAACGGCATGATCCACTGGGTGCTGTGGAACGCGACGCCGTTCCACGACGAGAAGATGTTGCTCGCCTCCGGCCGCGACATCACCGAGCGCAAGCAGGCGGAAGAAGCGCTGCGGCAGTCGGAGGAGCGCAAGGGCGCCATCCTGCAAAGCGCCCTCGACTGCATCATCCTGATGGATGCGCAGGGCCGGATCACCGAGTTCAATCCGTCGGCGGCGCGGACTTTCCGACGGCGGCGCGAGGAAGTCATCGGCCGCCAGTTGGCCGACGTGATCATTCCGCCAGCGTTGCGCGCCGCGCACTCCCGTGGCCTCGAGCGCCTGCGCGAAACGATGGACGGTCCGGTGCTCGGCCACCGCATCGAGGTCCCCGGCCTGCGTTCGGACGGCGTCGAGATTCCGATGGAACTCACCGTCACGCCGATCCCGACCAACGGCGAACCGATGTTCGCCGGCTTCATGCGCGACCTCACCGCGCGCAAGCAGGCCGAAGGGCGTCTGGCGCTGCAGAACGGTGTCACGCGCGCGCTGGCCGAAGCTGCCGATCTCGAGAATGCGGCGCGTGATGTCCTCGCCACCTTGGGACAGCACCTTGCGTGGCCCGCCGGCGTGTTCTGGCTCTTCGATCAGGAAGAGCAGCGCTTGCGCTGCGTCGCGCACTGGGGCAACACCGATCCGCGCGCGCGGCAGTACGCGGCATCGTGCATGGACACGCTGATCGCGCCCGGCGACGACCTGCCGGGCCGCGTGTGGATCTCCGGTGCGCCGCGGTTCCTCGCGCACATCGCCACCACCGAGTGGTTCACGCGCAACGCCGAAGCCATCGCCGGCGGATTGCGCAGCGTGCTCGGCCTGCCGATCAGTCGCGGCGATCACACGCTCGGCGTCATCGAACTCTACACACCGTCGCCGACCGCGCCGGACGACGATCTCATGCAAGTCCTGACCTCGCTCGGGCAGCAGATCGGCCAGTACGTCGACCGCCGGCTCACCGAGCGGGCACTGCGCGAACGCGAAGTCGCACTCACGAGTTTCTACGACAACGCGCCGGTGATGATGGGCATGCTCGAACTCACCGCCACCGACGAAGTGCGGGTCACCAGCGCCAACAGCGCCGCCACCGCGTTGCTCCTGCGGCGCGACGGCGATCGCACGACGCTGCCGGCCGACGGCGTGCCGTTGTGGACGGCGATGCTGCACGAGGCGCGCGACGGCCGTCGTCCGGTGCGTTTCGAAAGCGAAATCGCCGGCCTCGAAGGCGGCGTGCAGTGGTTGACCGCGACCGTGTCCTACGTGGCCGATAGCCGCGCCGGTTTGCCGCAATTCTGCTTCGTCGCCGAGGACATCAGCGAGCGCAAGTCGGCCGAGAACGAGCGCACGCGCGCGTTGCGCGAGCTCGAGGTCGCCCACTCGCAGACCGAAGAGCAGGCGCAGCAGCTGCAATCGCAGGCCATCGAACTGTCGCGCGCACGCGACGAAGCGCTGGCGTCGACGCGTGCGAAGAGCGAGTTCCTCGCCAACATGAGTCACGAGATCCGCACGCCGATGAACGGCGTGATCGGCATGACGGGACTCTTGCTCGACACGCCGCTGTCGCGCGAGCAGCGCGAGTTCGCGCAGACGATTTCGTCGAGCGCCGACTCGCTGCTCACGCTCATCAACGACATTCTCGACTTCTCGAAGATCGAAGCCGGCAAGATGACGATCGAGGACATCGACTTCAACTTGCGTACGGTGATCGAAGAGGTGTGTGAGCTTTTGGCCCCGCGCGCGCACGAGAAGGCGCTCGAACTGCTGCCGTCCGTGCCGCCGGGCTTCCCCGAAGAACTGCGCGGCGACCCAGGACGCGTACGCCAAGTGCTCACCAACTTGGTTGGTAATGCCATCAAGTTCACCGAATCGGGCGAGGTGTCGATCGAGACGCGGCTGGTGCACAGCAGCCCGACGCATGTGCAGTTCGACGTCGCGGTGCGCGACACCGGCATCGGCATTCCGTACGAACGGCAGGCGAAGATCTTCGAGTCGTTCACGCAGGCCGACGGCGGCACCACGCGGCGCTTCGGTGGCACCGGACTCGGCCTCACCATCTCGCGCCAGCTGACGCAACTCATGGGCGGCGACATCACGCTCGACAGCACGCCCGGCGCCGGCGCGACGTTCACCGTGCACATGACGCTGCCGCGCGCCGTCGCCCAGTCGGCCCGCGTGCGTTGCGTGCCGTGGCAGCTTGCCGGATTGCGTGTGCTGATCGTCGACGACAACGCCACCAACCGCACCATCCTGCGCGAGCAGATGCGGTCGTGGGGCTGCCGGCCATCCGAGGTGGCATCCGGCGCGGAGGCCCTGGCATTCCTGCGCGCGCAAGACCCGCAGGATCCGGTGCGCTTGGCCGTCCTCGACATGATGATGCCGGAGATGGACGGCGAGAAGCTGGCGTCGGAGATCAAGGCGGATCCGGCGATGCGCGACACCGTGCTGGTGTTGCTGTCCTCCGCCGGCACGCGGGGCAACGCCGACAAGATGAAGCGCGCCGGGTTCGCCGCGTGCCTCATGAAGCCGGTCCGGCAGTCGCAGCTGTTCGACACCTTGGCCGAAGTCCTCGGCATGGACGACGATGCGCTGCTCGCCCAGGCGATTGCGCCCAAGAAGCCGTCCCCCGAGGGCACGACACTCGGCCTGCGCGTATTGCTGGCCGAAGACAACATGGTGAACCAGAAGGTCGCCGTCCGCATGCTCGAGAAGATGGGCTGCCGGGCCGATGCGGTGGCGAACGGACGCGAAGCGGTGGATGCCTATCAGTCGCTGCCCTACGACGTGGTGCTGATGGACGTGCAGATGCCGGAAATGGATGGCTTCGCGGCCACGCGGGAAATCCGCCGCCTGCAAGCCGGCGGCATGCCGCGCGTGCCGGTGATCGCGATGACCGCGCACGCGATGGAGGGCGACCGCGAGCGCTGTCTCGCCGCCGGCATGGACGACTACGTCACCAAACCTGTCAACGCGCAACAGCTCCGAGAAGCGCTGCTCCGCCAGTGCCAACCCAAGACCGCAGACGTGCCGGCGGAGCCGGCCCGCAGAGGAGGACCCGAGGTGGTATTCGATTTCAACCGTCTCCAGGATGTGACGGGTGGGGACCCGGAATTCGAGGACGCGATCCTGAATGAGTTCCTCGGTGGCCTGCCGAAGTCGATGGAACGCCTCGAGGGAGCCATCACCTCCGGCGACTGCACCGCCGTGACCCACGCGGCGCACGCGCTGCGCGGGAGCGCGCGCACCTTGGGCGCCGAGGCCATCGGCTTCGCCTGCCTCGAAATCGAGACCGCCGCCAATGCCGGCACGCTCGATGAGGCGCCGGCGATGTACCAGCGGGTCGAACTCGAGCAGCAGCGCCTGGTCGACACGCTACAGACGTACCTGCAGCAGCGGCGCGCGGCCTAGCCGCCGCCGTCGACCTCCGGCCGTCGGCGTCGCCGCGGCTGGGAGCGCGCATCGTGTGACGGGATCCTTCGGGTTCCCGCCACGCGGTGCCCGTCGTGCGTTGCGCGCGACGCGCCCCGCCTAGTCAGCGCGCGAGCTCCGCGCTAAGATCGGCCAGCCTGCCGCGGACGCGCACGCCGAGCGAATGCCTTCGTGCCCGCCCTCCGCGCCTTTGCATCCATCCGCTCTCTTGCCGAGGTTTTCGCATGCGCTCGCGCCACCCGCGGCCCTGGTTCTCGCGTTCCATCGTCGTCCTGTCGCTCCTGCTCGCCGCCACCGCGGGGGCGCATCCCCCGCGTCGCGCGGAAGTCGTCGACCTCGGGGACGCGCTGACCGCGCCGCCATCGCGCGGCGCCGCCTCCGCCACCAGCACGCCGCCCGACAGCTTCGCGTGGGGGCCGTGGAATTTCGAACTCGGCTGGAACGGCTGGACCGACGTCGACTCGACGACCAACGCCGGCGTCTACGCGCACGTCGAGGACTTGACCACGGTGCCGGGCAGCCGCGGCAACGGCGCGTTGTTCACGGGGCGCGTGTTGTGGTTCGGGCAGACCGGCTACAACGCGTGCGGGCCGCGCGGCTGCATGCCGGGGTACGACAACGGCGTGCATCAAATCGCCTTCCACACCGCGACACCGGCCGCCGGCGATCGTCTGCGCCTGCGCTACCGTGTCGAGTGCGAAGACGGATTCGACTATGCCTATGTGTTGGTGGACCGGCGCGGCGCCCCGGCGGCGATCGGGGATCCGGCGCAGCAGGTATTCGCGTTCGGCACGCCGGCGGCGGGGCAGGTCGACACGCTGGCGGCGTTCACCGGATTCGCCGAGGACAGTCTCGATGTCGACTTGTCGCCGTACGCGGGGCTCGCGGTGGCCATCGAGATCGTCGCCGAATCGGACGGCGCCGGCTCCGATGCCGACTGCGACGCCGACACCCGCGACGGCCTCGTGCAAGTGGACGACGTCGCGATCGGCGCCACGCTCACCGACTTCGAAAGCGGGCTGGCGGGCTGGAGCGTCGGGCGGCTGCAGGGCAACGGCACCACGGCGACCTTGCAGCCGCTCGCCGCGCTGCCGATGGGCGATGCCTGCCCCGCCACCTGCGGCCTCGCCGGCACCGTCGCCTGTCTCTACACGACCTCCGTGCCGGGCTATCACCCGATCGAGCAGAACGAGTTGCTGGTCTCCGAGCCCATCGACCTGACCGCGAATCCCGGCTGGCCGGCGAGCGGCTATCTGCTGCAGTTCGACGTCTATTCGAACCTCACGCTCAGCGCGTCGATCTTCTACGTGTGGCACGTGCGCTATTCGCCGGCGGTCACCAGCGACTGCGCGTGCAGCGATCCCGCCGACTGGTCGCCGTGGTTCGACGATGGCGTGCAGTATTACAACAATGGCCTGGTGGGCTGCCTCACCGCGGTGCAGATTCCGGTGATGACGCACATTCCGGCCTCGGCGCGCCGCGTGCAGCTCGCGCTCGGCGTGATCATGCCGCCGGGCGGCGGTGCGGGCTACGGCGCCGGCAATCAATCGCCCTACTTCGACAATGTCTCGTTGCGCGCCACCAACTCGACGCGCGCGCCTGGCATCTCCATGCAGCGCTACGAGTACCTACAGGACGCGTATCCCAACGCGGCGAGCTTCGCGGCGGCGAAGGCCACTCCGGCGAAGATCGATGCCGGCCGTAACCTCGACACCTACAAGACGCGCACGCGGCTTGCCGACTCCCTGACGTGTGCGATCGCGACGTCGTGCGGCTCCCTGTCCGCGAGCGAGGTCGACCTCGTCTTCCGTGTCACGCCCGGGCCCTGTCTCAACCACGCGCATCCGTGGTGGGCGGCGTACGAGGCGCAGCCGAAGATCGCCAGCGGGCCGTACGCCGGCTTCGCGGTCGCGCGGCTCGACACGACGAAGGCCGCCGGACTCTCGATCTCGATCGGCGGCACCGGCGGGCAGCCGGCCGGCACCACCGGCTATCGCAGCACGTTCCATGAGCTGCCGGTCGATGTCGCCACCACCTACGCCGGTCTCGGCAACTGGTCCGCCTACACCGGCGGCGCTGAGAACCTGGCGATCTTCCCCGACGACCTCTTCACGCCCGGCACGCACATCGAGTACGCGCTGCACTCGACCTATATCCCGGTGCAAGCCAACGGCGACGCCTATCTGCCGGACCCCGTCCACGGCAATCCCGACGGCGACCGCCTCGGCGCCACCATCGGCGATCCGCGCTGGCTCTCGCAGGGCGGCAGCTACGACCCCACCGCGCCGTTCGTCGAGGAAGTCACCGTGTTGCCGACCACGACACGCGATGGCACCACGGACTGCGCCGGCGCGCAGCCGGCCTCGTGTTTCCTCTACGTGGACCACGCCGACCAGCGCGGCTCGCAGCCAACCATCGAGACCGCGTTTCGCAACCTCGGCATCCACTGGGACCGCTACGACGTGCGGGCGCCGACGAGTCAGGAGGGCAACGACCTCGGTTCGCGCCAAGATCCGCTCTACTACACCAGCGAGGATCACGCGCCAGGCCCGCTGCCGTCGCTGCTCAACGAGGTCTATGGCGCCATCCTGTGGAGCGCCGGGTCGATCTTCCAGACCAACTTCAGTTACGGCAGCCAGGTCAGCTTCGCCAGCGATGCCGGCAACGCGGTGGCGCTCCTCGACCAGTGGATTCGTCTCAAGGACGGCCGCCCGCGCCTGCTGTGGGTGAGTGGCGACGGCAACGCGCGCTTCCTCAACAAGACCGGCAACCGCCTGACCTTCCTCAACACCACGCTGGGCGCCACCTACGCCGGGCCGCAGTATCGCGACAAGAATACGGCGTGGAACGTGACGCTCACCGGGCTGGGCCCGGATTGCACGAGCGGCATCGCCTACGGACTGCGCGCCAATTGGTGTCCGGAGCGGCGCTCGTACAACCTGCTGGGGCGCTACACGGGCGCGGCGTTCGGCACTACCGCGGCCAACGTGAAGTATCCGGATGCGGCCGGCACCTGGTACGCCGGCGTGCAGACGGTCGCTACCACCGGCGGTTACAACGCGCGAGTGCAGATGGACGGCTTCAGCCTCGACCAAGTGCGGCAGGTGGGCGGCGCCCCAGGCAACGAAACGACCTCCAACGTCGGTGACTTCGCCGCCCGCGTGCTCTCGTCGTGTTCCACCGCCTGCTTCACGAATCTGCTCTCGACCGACGTCGAGGCCTCTCCGCCGGTCGGCGTCACCGCACTTCACGCCGTTCGCGCCGAGGGCGACCGCGTGCGCATCCGCTTCGGCCTCGCGGAGGCTGCCCGAATCCGGCTCGAGGTGTTCGACGTGTCCGGGCGAAGTGTGGCGGTGGTGGCGGACGGAGCGCGGGCGGCGGGCCCGCAGGTCGCGGAGTGGCGGCTCGGCTCGACCTCCCGTGGCGTGTACTTCGTCCGCCTGCGGGTGAGCGGACGCGACATCGCCCGGCGTCTCGTCCTGGTGCGCTAGGCCGCACGTCATTCCCCGCTGCGCCCGAAGTCGCAGTCAGTATGCGTGTATGTACATGTTAATGCGCGCCCGCGGTCGTTGCGGAGGCAACTTTTTTCGATTTCGCCCCAAAACGGCGACTTTTCGCGCTTGACCTGGTAGTCGAACGGCGTAACGTGGGGGGGTCGTTGGTGGCGTTCGGATTCTGCCGTATCCCACTGCCCAACCGCCGGGCGCCCTGACGACGCGGGCCACCCTCTGACCCGCCCCGCTCAATGTGGCCCCTCGTCCCGCCTCGCGGGACTCGACCAATGTCGTCCAATTCAGGATATGGAGACAGTGTGCCCATGCGTCGTCAGCTCACGTCGTTGGCTCTGACTGCCGTCCTCGCCTCCGCGCTCACCGCGGCGGCTTTCGCTGCAACGTCGAATGGCCGCCCGGATGGCAAGGGTGGCAGCACCGCGGACAACCCGCAGTTCCCGGGCACCGCTCCTTCGATCACGTACCACAACGGCCCGGTCATGACCGGCGGGATCACCGTCTACTACATCTGGTACGGCAACTGGACCGGCAACACCGCCACCACGATCCTGACGGACATGGCGAACTCCATCAGCAACACGCCGTACTGGAACATCAATACCAACTACTACATGGGCTCGACCTCCAAGACCTACGTCAGCTCGACCGTCACTTACGGCGGATCGACCACCGACAATTACTCGCAGGGCAGCAACCTGTCCGACACCCAGATCTTCAACGTGGTGTCCTCGGCCATCACCAGCGGCCGCCTGCCGAAGAACTCCAACGCCGTGTACTTCGTGCTGACCTCGCAGGACGTCAACGCGTCCAGCGGCTTCTGCACCAGCTACTGCGGCTGGCACACCTACGGCACGGTGAGCGGCTCGACGATCAAGTACTCGTTCGTCGGGAACGCGGCGCGCTGCATCACGTCGTGCGCGGCGCAGTCGACCGGCCCGAACGGCAACGCGGGCGCGGACGGCATGGCCTCCATCCTCATGCACGAGCTCGAGGAAGCCGCCACCGACCCGCAGCTCAACGCCTGGTACGACAGCCGCGGCTACGAGAACGCGGACAAGTGCGCCTGGACCTTCGGCACCACCTACACCGTCTCGAACGGCTCGAAGGCGAACGTGCACTGGGGCACCCGCGACTACTTGATCCAGCAGAACTGGACGCTCAAGCCGTCGCAGAAGTGCACCCTGACCTACCCGTAGTCGTTACGGAAGACCAGTAAACAGAGGCCCGGGCGGAAGATCGACACCGCCCGGGCCTCGTGTGTAGGGTCACCCTCGGGCCCGTTCGGAATACACCCTCGGTTACACATTCCTCACACAAGGCGGTAGCCCAATGGTGTATGGTCTGATGAGCGCGGTCACGCTCCTCGACGAGCACACGGTCTGTCTCCCGTGCTCCGCCTGGACGCGCTGAGTTTCACCTCGGTCTACCCCTCGCTGTTGGAGCCCGGTGCATCAGCACCGGCGCGATCGCATGGGCGGCGGCGCCGCCTTTCACACGCATCATCGGAGAGCCAAACACAATGCGTCACCTTTCGCAGATTGCCGCGGCGGGTCTCGTGGTGGCTTCCGCTCTGCTGTCGCTGTCGACCGCTCAGGCGGCCGGCCCCGACGGCAAGGGCGGCGGCACCCTGCTGAACCACAACAACAACGCCGCGATCGGTGGCAACATCAAGTACCACGGTGGCCCGGTCATCCAGGGCGCGGTCAACGTCTACTTGATCTGGTACGGCAACTGGTCGGGCAACACCGCCGTCGCCATCACCGAGGACCTCATCACCGGTCTCAGCGGCTCGCCCTACTACCGCATCAACACCACCTACGGCGGCAACCCGGGTCGCGTGCGTTGCAGCAGCACCGTGAACCTCGCCGGCTCCACCACGGACAACTACTCGCAGGGCACCAGCCTCACCGACACCGGCGTGTTCAACGTCGTCTCGTCGGCGATCACCAGCGGCCGCCTGCCGAAGGACGGCAACGCCGTGTACTTCGTGCTGACCTCGTCGGACGTCAACGAGACCAGCGGCTTCTGCTCGAGCTACTGCGGCTGGCACACCTACGGCACCGTCACCGGTACGACCGTCCAGTACTCGTTCGTCGGCAACCCGGACCGCTGCATCACCTCGTGCGCCTGGCAGTCGACCAACAGCCCGAACGGCAACCCGGGCGCGGACGGCATGGCCTCGATCATCGCCCACGAGCTCGAGGAAGCGCACACCGACCCGCAGCTCAACGCCTGGTACGACACCATCGGCCAGGAGAACGCGGACAAGTGCGCGTGGACCTTCGGCACCACCTACAACCCGGGCAACGGTTCGCAGGCGAACATGAAGCTCGGCACCCGTGACTACCTCATTCAGCAGAACTGGTCGAAGCCGCTCGGTCAGGCCCAGGCCTGCGCGATTGCGTACACGGGTCCTTAAGCTCAGCCACAGACCAATTGCGTGGTTTGACGCAGAGCCCCGGGCGGGAAACCGCCCGGGGTTTCGTCGTTGCGGTCGAGTCGCCGATGAGTGAGCAGAGCCGCCGCGCGTGAAGCAGCGCGGGCCGGTCGCGAGAAGACGGCGCACATCCCCCATCTCCCTTTCGCGGGGGAGGCAGCGGGCGCAGGTCTTCTCCTGCGGCGCCCCTCAGAATGCGGGCGCACGACTCACGAAGGAGAGACGAGACACATGCGTCATCTGAATCGCACGCTCGCCGTGGCGCTGACCGCCGCGGCGTTGGTGGTGACCGTTCAGCGCGCGGCCGCCCAGGACATCCGTCCCGACGGCAAGGGCGGCGGGATCATCCCGGCGCCATCGATCGGCGGGCCGAATCCGTCGGCCCTCGGTCCGAAGGCCGCCAACATCACCTACCACAACGGTCCGATCATGACCGGCGGGATCACCGTCTACTACATCTGGTACGGCAGCTGGAGCGGCAACACCGCGACCACCATCCTGCAGGACTTCGCCACAAACCTCGGCGGGTCGCCCTACTGGGGCATCAACACGAACTACTACAACGGGAGCAACCAGAAGGTGAGCTCCGTGGTGACGTTCGGCGGCTCGACGACGGACAACTACTCGCAGGGCACCAACCTCTCCGACGCCGGAGTGTTCAACGTCGTGAATGCCGCGATCACCAGCGGGCGCTTGCCGAAGAACACCTCCGGCATCTACTTCGTGCTGACCTCGGCGGACGTCAACGAGACCAGTGGCTTCTGCACCAGCTACTGTGGCTGGCACACCTACGGCACCATCGGCGGCTCGACGATCAAGTACTCGTTCGTCGGCAACGCGGACCGCTGCTTGAGCGCGTGCGCGTACCAGAGCACGAGCCCGAACGGCAACGCCGGCGCCGACGCGATGGTGTCGATCCTCGCCCACGAGGCCGAGGAAGCCGCCACCGACCCGCAGCTCAATGCGTGGTACGACCGCTCCGGCGCCGAGAACGCCGACAAGTGCGCGTGGACCTTCGGCACCACCTACAATCCGGGCAACGGATCGAAGGCGAACATGAAGCTGGGCACCCGCGACTACCTGGTGCAGCAGAACTGGAGCATCCCGCCGGGCAAGGCCCAGGGCTGCTCGCTGCGCTACCCGTAGACAGCGCTGCCGACACACCGAACGAATCCCGGGCGCCGCGCGCGTCCGGGATTCGTGCATCCGGACGCGGCCTCTGGCGACGCCGCGCACGCGCGGGTATCGTGCAGCGCGGCAAACACGGCAATACCCACGCAGCGGAGAGGGCACGCAGTGGCACTTCCCGAACACTTGGTGGAGTTGGCGCGCGACTGCGCGATCACTGCTTTTCGTTCGTCGGGGCCGGGCGGGCAGAAGAAGAACGTCACCGAGTCGAGCGTCCGCGTGGTGCATCTGCCCAGCGGCATCACGCGCATCGCCACCGAAAGCCGCTCGCAGTTGCGCAATCGCGAGCTGGCGCTCCAGCGCGTGTGGGAGGAGTTGCAGCGCCGGGCGCGGCCACGGATACCGCGTCGCGCGACGCGCCCGACGGCCGGCGCGGTGGCCGAGCGTTTGGAGGCCAAGCGCCGCACCGCGGATCGCAAGCGCGAGCGCCGCGCGGTGCCGCGCGACGACGACTAGCGGCGAAGCGCTAGCGGGTGACCACCACGCGCGCCGACGCCACGCGGCCGTCATCCGACGCCTGAAGCACGTAGGTCCCCGACGCGACACGCACACCGCGCGCGTCGGTTCCGTCCCACCGCAGCTCGCGCGTCATGTTCCACGAGCGCACGACGCGGCCGCGCACGTCGCGCACGCTCCACCGCACAGGTGTCGCGGCGCGGGCACGCCACGAGTTGCCGGCGCGCGTCACCTCCACCGCGAGCGTCGCCGCGCCGTGCACGAGTTGCACGGCGGTCGGGCCGCCGGTTTCCCGGAAGGCGCCCTGCGTGATCGCGCTCGCGGTCTCCAGCCCGGCGTGCAGGGTGTAGCGCACGAAGCACGACTCGCTCGGCGCGATCGACGGCATCGCCCATTGAAAGCGCCCGGCGTTGGGCACGCCGCTGGCAATCGGCATCCACGGCCCCGCGCTCCCGCTCACGCTCCATTCGAGGTCGACGCTGGTCGGGCCACTGCCGGCGGGCACCGCGGCGAGCCACTCGAGGTCGCGCACGACCCCGATGCGCCAGGTCTCCGCCGCGCGCGGGGCGACCGGCGTCACCGCGAGCGCGGCGGGCACCGTGGCCTCGCGCGCCAAGTGCAGATGGTTGGTGTTTCCGCCGCTAGTGCTGGCGATCGCGACATCGGGCCGGCCGTTGTGATCGAGATCGGCGGGCGCGGAGAGTGCGGCGTAGACGCCGGGACTCGGCAGCGTGAGGCGTGCGCCGTTCGCCCAGCCGCCGGCGCCGTTACCGAGGAACACGGCGAACGTGCCGTTCCCGAAGGCGACGAGATCGAGGTCGCCGTCGCCGTCCATGTCGGCGAGCCGCGTCGCCTCGAACGGCCCGTTGGCCGGCAAGCCGGCGGAGATGTTGGTCCAGTGCGCGGTGTCGCCGGCCGCCCACACTTGCACGCCGCCGCTGCTGGTGGCCCAACTGAGGTCGGCGCGGCCGTCGCCCGTGACATCGCCGAGCGACGGACCGCGCGCGCCGGTGCCGAAGGTCGGCAAGTTGCCGTCGGCGCGCGTGAAGTGACCGGCGCCGTCGCTCACCCACACCGTGCCGGTGGACAAGCCGGCGGCGATGTCGAGGAAGCCGTCCGCATTGACGTCGCCCACGCAGATGTCCTCGGTGGAGTTCGACGACGCGCCGCCGGAGTTCCACGTCGGCGTCCACGTGCCGTCGTGGTTGTTGCGGTAGACGTGCATGCCGTTGCAGCAGCCGAAGGAATTGCACGCGAGGTCGAGATCGCCGTCGCCATCGGCGTCGAACAGCACGACGCCGAACATGCCGTAGGACTCGCCGTCGCTCGCCAGGCCGTCGTCCCACGGCGTCCACACCAGGCCGCTGCCGTCGCCGCGTGCCGCTTCGATCAGTTGATCGCCAAAGTCGCTGCCGCCGTAGTTGTGGTGCATGCCGTAGGCGATGTCGGCGAGGCCGTCGCCATCGAGATCACCGGCCGCGATGCCGCCGTAGCCGATCTGCCCGCTGTGGGTGTAGGTCCAGCCGAACGCGCCGTTGCCCCGCCACACCATGATGCCTTCTTCGCCCTGCGGAAGGCCGAGCGGATTGCCGTGGTCGCCGAGCGAGAGCAGATCGAGGTGGCCGTCGCCGTTGACGTCGGCGACCGCGATCTCGCTGCGGCCGCTCTCCCAATTGGGCGGTTCGAGGCCGGCATCATTGAGCGCGTAGGTGAGGGCGGCGGCGGGCGCCGCGGCGCAGAGGGCGGTGGCGGCAAGAGCGAAGCGGCGGCACGGCGCGGCGAGCATCGGATGTCCTCAGCGAGCGGGGTGAATGGCGAAGCGGGCGGGACTGCACCTCCACGGTACGCCCCGCCCGCGTGTGTCGCAACCTCGCCCGAAGGCGGCCCGCGTTACGGCATCGGCCGCATGGTGAGCGGATCGCGCAGCGGGAGCATGGTGACGCCGCGCGCGCCGGCCATCGTCGCGACCGACGCATCGTGCTTGGCGTCGCCGAGCATGACGTCGCTCTTCTTGCCGACCAGCAACACGCAGAAATTCTCCGGCGTCACGACACGGCGCGCGGCGCGCTGGACATCCTGCGCGGTGATCGCCGCGATGCGATCGCGGTAGCGCGCGAAGTACTCCGGGTCGCGCGCCATACGGCCGGTCCACTCTTCCATCGCCAACGCGGCCGCGATCTGCGCGGCGGTCGCGAAGCGGTTGGGGAACGCGTCGATGAAGCCGCGCTTGCTGACCTCGAGCTCCTCGCCGCTCACCAGGGAGTCGCGCATGCGCGTCGCTTCGTCATAGGCGATCTGGATCGCGTATGCGGTGGAGCGCACCTTCGACTGGAACGCGATGCGCCACGGTTCGGGGTAGAACGTGCCCTCGAACTGCGCGGAGCCCGCGCTGTACGCGAGGCCTTCATCGCTGCGAATGCGGTTGACCAAGCGCGAGGTGAAGCCGCCGCCGCCGAGGATGTCGTTCATCACCATCTCGGCGAGGTAGTCGGGATCGTCGCGCTGCAAGCCGCGCACCGCGATCGACACGCGGCACTGGTTGACGTCCTTGTCGACCATGTACCAGCCGGAGGCGGCCGGTTGCGCCGGCGCCGGCGGCGTCGGCGGGCGCTCGCCCGGCACCGGCCAGTTGGCGAGGAACGCCGTGAGCTTCTTGGTCATCGCCGCGCGATCGAAGTCGCCGCTCACCGCGAGGATGAAGTTCTTCGGCCCGATGTAGCGCGCGCGGAAGGCGTCGAAATCGTCCGCGGTGAGCGCCTGCACCGAGGCCGCGGTGGTGTAGCGGTTCGTCCAGTGCTGATCGCCGCGCAGCAGGAAGCCGAACTCGCGCGCTTCGATGGCCGGCGTTTCGTCGTTGCGCGTCTTCATGTCGGCGAGCACCTGCGTCTTCTGCAGGTCGATGCGATCGGCTTGCCAGCGCGGCGCGGTCAGACACTCGCGCAACAGCGCGAGGCCTTCGTCGATATCCTTGCTGAGCAGGTTGAGATTCGCGCCGCCGGTGCCGGTCGAGAGATTCGCGCCGAGGAACGCGAGGCGATCCTCGAACTGCTCCGCGGTGCGCGTGCGCGTGCCGGACTTGCCGAGCAGCGCGGTCGCGAAGTCGGCGAGGCCTTCCTTGCCCGCGGGGTCGAGCGAGCCGTTGGTGCGCCAGACGATCTGCACGTTGACCATCGGCACGCTGCGGTCCGGCACCAGGTACGCGACCACGCCGCCCGGCAGCGCGACGCGGTAGTCGGCGGCCTTCGGCGGTGCGTAGGTGAGCGGCGGAAACACGAGTTTGTCAGGGTGATCCACGACTTGCGCGGCGGCCTGCCCGGTCCACAGGACGAGCGCGGCCGCGGCTGCCGTGCGAACGGCGAGTGTCGAAAGCGTCACGGTCGGCTCCTGTCTACTGGGTCGCGCTGCCGGGCGCGGCGCGCCGCGTGTTGATCCACACCGCGCGGCGTTCCTTGGTGAAGTACTCGCGGGCGACGCGCTGCACGTCGGCGGCGGTCACCGCGCCGATCTCGGCTTCGCGCGACTCGGCTTTGTGCCAGTCGCCGCTGCCGTCGGCGGTGGCGTAGCGGAACATCAGCGCCTGGTTGCTGGTGAGGCTGCGATAGGTCGACGCCATGTAGCGGTTCTTGACCTTCTGCAATTCGTCCGCGCTCACCGGCGTCGACTGCAACTTGCCGAGTTCGGAGTAGATCGCGCGTTCGACCTCGTCGGGCGTGTGGCCCTCTTTCGCCTCGCCGGTGATTTCGAAATAGCCGTCGTATTTGCGGTCTTCGTTGCCGGCGTCCATGTCGGTGGCGATGCCAGCGCCCAGCACGACGTTGCGGCGCAGCCGTCCGGTGGTGCCGTTGAGCAACCCGGCGATGACCTCGAGCACCGGGCCATCCTTGTGCACGTACGATACCGTGTGCCAGCGAATGTCCACCGACGGGTTGGCGTCCGCCTCCGAGTAGAAGCGCTTCTCGGCGAGCGACGGCACCTCGCTGGTGATCATCTCCGGCGCCGGCCGCGCGCCGCGCGGAATGGCGCCGAGATAGCGGTCGGCGAGCGCCAGCGCCTTGTCGGGATCGAAGTCGCCGACCAGCACGCAGGTGAGATTCTGCGGCGCGTAGAACAGCGAATAGTACTCGTCGGCCTCGGCCTTGGTGATGGCCGCGACGTCGCTCGGCCAGCCGATCACCGGCCAGTTGTACGGCGACGCGTCCCAGAACAGCGAGTTGAACGACTCCTCGAACTTGCCGGTGGGCGTCGACTCGACGCGCATGCGGCGCTCCTCGTACACCACGTCGCGCTCCGAGTAGAACTCGCGGAACACGCGATGGGTGAGGCGGTCGGCCTGCATCCACATCCACAGTTCGAGCTTGTTGGCCGGCACGGTGTCGAAGTAGACCGTCATGTCCTCGGCGGTGAACGCGTTGGTGCCGACGACGCCGTTCTTCGACATCACGAGGTCGTACTCGTTCTTCACCATATTGGCGCGCTGTGCGGCCACCAGCGAGTCGAAGCGCGCTTCGAGCCGCTTCATGCGCGGCGTCTTGCTCTCTGGCTTGGTGATGTCGTCGACGAGCCCTTTCCGCTGGAGGTCGCGCAAGATCGTCAGCTCGGCGCGCATCGAGTCCATCGTCGCTTCCTGCTCGTCGATCAGCTTTTCGTCCAGCGCGAAGTTGCGGGTGCCGATGACGTGCGTCCCCTTGAACATCATGTGCTCGAAGAGGTGCGAGATGCCGGTGATGCCGGGCCGCTCGTTG
>JBGATO010000067.1:0-19297 GCA_044229145.1 Candidatus Eiseniibacteriota bacterium
CAGCGGCCCGCGATCCTCCCAGCGCACTACGCGCCAGCGTGGCGCGCCACTGGACGGCGCATCCTTCGCCACCGTGATCACCGAGTGCACAAAGCCGACGTTGAGCACGCGCCCATCGCGAAACGCGATCCGCTGATTGGTGTTCGCCAGGTCGAATTGCAGGCGCGTCGAATCCGACGCCGGGGCACCCCTGACCCAGACGAGCGAATCGCCCGTGGGCCACAAGGTCAGCCGCAGATCGACGATGTCCGGCGAGCGGCTGATATACGCGAGGTACGCCGCCTCGGACGCGGCGCCGCGGCCATGGACCGTCGACGCATCCGTCACCTCCCACGTGTGCTGGAACTGCGTCGAGTCGATGACGCTGGAGAAGTACGCCACTGCGTTTGCCACCTGCGCGTGCGAGAACGCGCTTTCGAGCGCATGCACTGCGCCCTCCGCGGTGGCCGGCGGTCCGCCGAAGCCATAGTCGACGAAGACCGTCCCGATGGTGTCGGCCGGCAGTGTCGCGGTGGTGTCGACGTCGACAGGCACGCCCGCGCCCCACGCCCATTGCGTGATGCGCCAAGGCGCTTCGCGCGGGCCCGTGGGCGCCACGACCACGAACACCGACTGCGTGGTGTTGTACGTCCCGACCGGCGCCGGGTTGAGCGACACCGCGCGCAGATGGAACGCCAGCGCGCCCGGCGGCTCGAGCGGCACCAGCGTCTGCAGCGGAATCGTGTCCATCGACACCGACACCTGGATCGTCCGCCACCGCTGGAAGAGGAGCGCGGTGCGCGCCAGCTCGCAGTCGTAGTCGCACGCCGGCATCGCGCGCCCGAGGTAGGTGCTCGTGTAGCGATGCGGGTCGAGCAGCCCGGCAAGCAGCTCGAGGTCGTGCGTGCGATACGCAATCGCCCAATCGGAGATGACCGCGCCCGGCGTGGTGGGAGGCCGGATCGCGTTCGACGATCCGGGCACGCGCGGCCGGCCTGGCGAGACGCTGTCGTCACACCCGCCCACCGCGAGGGTGAGAAGCAGTGCGCCGCCGGCCACGGCGCGCGTCAGCATGTGCATGACCACCTCTCTACCGGAAGTACATCGCCTTGATGGCGCCCCACGTTGCGGGCAGAACGGCCGTGGGATGCACGCGCCCTGGCGCGGCGGCGGGCGGCGCCGTGCCGTCCTCCCACCGCACGATCCGCCACACGCCGGAGAACGGCGCGATGTAAAACGTCGCGGTGCCGTGCGTTTGGTAGAGAATGTCGCCGCGCTGGACTTGCAGGTCGACGCCATTGATGTCGATCTTCAGCGTGCCCGGCGGATCGCCCGGCGCCGTGGACGCAATCGCGGAGGCGGTGTCGGCCAGCGGGAAGACGAGCGCGAGCCTCGAGACGCTTGGATCGGTGAGCAGCCCGCGCGTGGTCAATGATTCCTGCGGGGCGCCCCAATACACGGGCAGCGAGGGGGTCGAACTCTGCGGATCGAAATACTTGAAGACGAAGCTCGGGGCGAGCAGCGCGGCGTACGTGTCGGCCGCTTCCGCATCGTGGTTCTCGTACGCCAAACCGAAGTCATGCAGCACGGCGCCCGGCGAAGTTTGCGGTCGATACGGGGAGCACGACTTCCCCTCGCACGGCGAAAGAACCTTTTGCTTGCATCCCGTCACCGCCATCGCCACAAACACTAACGCCATCGCCAACCGTCGCATCGACCCTCCTGCGCGGCACCGCCGTGGCGGCGTGCCGCATCGTCCGTCTCCGTATCGCAGAGTACGACACGGAGCGGCGGACGGCCAGGCGCCGGAGGGCGTAGCCGCCTAACGCAGGTAGAGCTGCTTGATCCCCGCCCAGGAGAGCCCGGTGACCGCCGGCACGGACGCGGCCGCACCGCTCGGCGGCGGCACCGGCACCGTCGCATCTTCCCAGCGCACGATCTTGCGCCGGAGGGCGTAGCCGCCTAACGCAGGTAGAGCTGCTTGATCCCCGCCCAGGAGAGCCCGGTGACCGCCGGCACGGACGCGGCCGCACCGCTCGGCGGCGGCACCGGCACCGTCGCATCTTCCCAGCGCACGATCTTCCACTGTCCGGCGACCGGCGCGACGTAGATCTCGGCGGCGCCGGTGCATCCCCACTGCTGCCCGGCGTTGAAGAACGTGAAGGCGATGTCGCTGACGTGGCAGCGCAGGGCGCCGGGCGGATCGCCGGGGACGTCGCTCGCCGTCATCGCCGCGGTGTCGGCGCGTGCGGTGAGGAAGCGCAACCGCGGGGCCGCGCCGGGATCGCGGAACAGCGCCTGCGCGGCAACCAGCTCGCTGCCCATCGGCCACTCGTGCGTGCCACCTCCGTCGCTGTAGCGGAACACGAAGCGGCCGGCGTCGAACAGCGTCGCATACTCGGCGGCCGCCGGTTCGTCGCAGTGCTGCCAGCACAGGCCGAGGTCGATGATCGGCGCCGCCGGTGTGGTGAGCGGGCGATACCGCGGCTGCACCGAGGTCACGACATCGGTCCAGCGCACCACCTGCCAGCGCAGCGGACGCGCAGAGGTGTCGACGGGCGCCACGTACATGTCCCACGTGCCGGTGATCACGCTGTCCGCGTAGCCGCGGCTCCACACCAGTGTGTACGGGCGATCCTTGAAGCGGTAGGTCTGCGGCGGATCTCCGATCAGCGCGCACGGCGTCGGCGCCACGGTGTCGCCGGGCTGCGTGAGCCACGTGAGCTGCGCCTTGGTGACGGTCGGATCGTGCACGAATAGATTCGCGAACAACGCACGTTCGCGTCCCCAATAGCGGTGCTCGACCACCGAGGCGTACTGCGTCGAGTCCGCGACCTCGCGCACGAAGGTGTCCTTGCGCATCAGCGTCTCGAGCATGGCGATCGCATCGTCATCGCGGTTCGTGTAGAGCTGCAGGAGGTCGACGAGCGGCGCGGCGGGTGTGGACAGCGGGCGGTAGCCGAGCGGTACCGGCAGCGGATCGTCCACCGGCGGCGGCGCGGTCACGCTCGTGCACCCGGCGACGCACGCCAGGCACACGAGCACGAGCGCGCGGCGAAACGCGCGCGGCAATGTCGACACGGACACGGACATGGGTCCCCAGTCTGGCAGAGCGCGAGGAGGCCGGCAACGCACGGGAGGCTCCGAGTATAGCCGCGGACCACGCCGGGGCAAAAGCGTCACGGCCGGCGAGTGCGGGACTCGCCGGCCGTGCAATCTCTGCCGCGTGGCTTAGCTGCCTTGCTGCGCCGCCAGCCGGGCCGCCTCGCGGAGCGCGTCGCCTGGGTGCGGGAAGCGCGCCGAGGTCAGGCTGGCGAGCGGGCCGTCGCCGGCACCCTTGCTGGCCGGCCGCGGCGCGGCGGCCGGCGGCGCGGTGTTGTCCTCCCAGCGCACGATCTGGTACACGCCGGCGATCGGCGCCACGTAGAAGTCCGCCGAGCCGTGCGTCTGGTAGAGGATGTCGCCGCGCTGCACCTGCAGGTCGATGCCGTTGATCGTGATCTTCATCGTCCCCACCGGGTCGCCGACGAACGACGACGGCTCGATGTTCGCGGTGTCGGCAAGCGGGAACACCAGTGCGAGGGTCGTCACGGTCGCGTCGGTAAGCAGACCTTGCGCGGTGGCGATCTCCTCCGAGTACCCCCAGAACTGCGGCGTCGACGGCGTCGAACTCTGCGGGTCGTAGTAGCGGAACTGATAGTTGCTGGCGATCAGTGTTTTGTACTGATCGACCGCCTCCGCGTTGTGGTTCTCGTAGGTGAGCACCAAGTTGTAGAGCGGCGCCGCATACGTGGTGAGCGGGCGATAGTCCGGAATCTGCGGCCCCTTGCACTCGGGCCGCGTGCACTCCTTGACGCATCCGGCGAAGACGAGGAGGGCCGCGACGGACGCGAGCGCGCCGGAGACGGCGTGGGAACGCAGGAACGACAGGTGACGCATGACATCCTCCCGGACGAAACCGTGACCAGCCCGGCGGCCTTCCGAGGCCGGCGGCGGACTGCGCAAACTGGAGCCGAACACCACGGGCCAGGCGGCTCCGCGATGGCGCGACGACGAACGACGAGCGCTATCAAGTCGACGGCTTTGGACGTCCTCCACGGGCCGCGCGTGGGCGGCGAATCGACGGCTCCCTGCGACTGTCACGAGAAGCGGGGAACCAGAGTGTAGCATATCGGCAGGTCCGGCAGAGCGCTGGAGCCCGGGAGGCGGGCCATCAGGCGCAGTCCCTCCTACCCGCCGCTCCGCGAGCAAGTTCCGGCATCTGCACCGGCTGCGCGCCTCGCCCCAGCCGCGCCGCGCGGCACGGCCGGGCTAGCTCCGGCGGTAGAGGCCGAAGCTGCGGAAGCCTCCCACCCGGTGATCGACCCAGCGCAAGAGCGACCACGTTGCGATGCCGGCGGGACGGCGGAAGGTGATGTCCGCGGTCCCGGCGTAGATGGTCGAGTCGTTCGAGGCGATCGGGCTGGTGTAAATGGTGTAGGAGCACTCATAGTGCGCGGTGTCGGCGAGCGAGGCATCCTGTCCGGTGCCGCCGGCCTGGATCGACGGGAATTCGACGCGCACCGAGTCCACGCGCGTGTTGTCGCTCTGGTTGTAGCGCGACTCGCTCTGCTTGTCCCACGAGGCCGGCGGGCCGACGCTCACCGCGTCCTGCGGATCCATGTAGAGCAGGAAGTCGGTGTCGAGCAGGTCTTCGTAGAGCGGTTCGCCATTGGCGCGCGCACCGAGCGAGCAGCGGATGTCGATGAACACGCTGTCGGCGGCGCGGCGGCTGGTCTTGCAGACACCGCTCGTATTGACGGGCACCTCCGCGTCACGCGGCGAAAAGAAATCGCACCCGGCCAGGAGCGCCGCCATCGCCGCGGCGGCGGCGAGGATCCGTCGCACTCTCATTTGAAGAACACCTTGGTCAGACTGCTGTCGATGCGCCAGTACGGCTTCTCGGTGGTGCCCGCCAGTTCGTAGCGTGTGACGTCCACCGACAAGCGGGCGCCGCTGCCGAAGTTGTAGGTGATCGTGCCTTGCGGCGTGATGCTCAGCTGGCGTCGCGACGACTTCGGATCGAACTCGCAGACGAAGCGGTCGTACGCCACCTTGCACGCCGAGTACGAGTGCAGGAAGTAGAGCCGCTGCGCGAGCGAGAACTTGAGCTTGCCGGGCGCGTAGTTGAGCGTGGTGCGCAGTTCCTGCGAGCGGTCCTGGTTCGACTGGCTGAACAGGCGGCCGTAGGAAACGCCGTCGACGATGAGCGGCGCGTAGGCGCCCTTGCGCAGCACCAGCGCGCTGTGCGTCATCTCGACCTTGACCCGCGGCGACAGCTGCGAGATCAGCGACGAGTTCACCGTCATCGATCCGCTGTAGTAGTTCCGGTTCTCGAAGAAGTCGACGAAGGTGAAGTCGGACTTGAACTGCACGCCCTCGGTGATCGTGGTGTTCGGCGTGATGACATAGGTCATCGACGGCGTGAAGAGATAGGTTTGCTTGGTGGCGTTGTTCGCCGAGCGCGTCTTGGCGATCGCCACGTCGTGCCGTTCGCTGGCGTCGTAGCTTGCCATCAGCGTCATCTTCTTCGAGGCGGTCCAGGTGCCGCTTACCGCACCGCGCCGCACCGCGACGTCGCGATCGCTCTTGGAGTCGATGAACTCGTCGCGTTGCAGCGACAGATTGCTCGCGCCGTGCAGCCGCAGCTTGCCGAGCGTGCGGTCGAGCGTGAGATCGAGCGAATGCGACGTGCGCGTGCCGTCGAGACTGGTGTCGGTGGGACGCAGCTCGGGGTGATTCTCGTCGGAGGTCTCGTCGGCGAAGTTGCCGGCGATGTCGAAACCCCAGATACGCCACGACTCGACCTTGAGTTCGTACCGGTGCGTCGTCTTCTTCACGTCGGTACTGGCGGTGTGGGTGTGCGCGTCGTCGACGTGGCCGTAGGTGAAGGTGAAGGCGCCGCGCAGCGGACCGTCGGTGAGACCGCTCGAGGCGGTGAGGCCGCGGTGCGCGTACGTGTGGCGCTCTTGGCCGTTGTAGAGGCTGAGATAGTATTCGTCCTGGCGCGAGTCGTCCGAGAGCGAGAGTTGGAACTGCGTGCTGGCACCGGGCGTGAGAGTCGCCTCGAGGGTGTTGGTGCGCATGCTGTTGTTGGTGGTCGAGGTGGTGTCGCTCGAGGCGATGATGGCGCCGGTCGAGTCGGACCACTGGATGCGCGTGCGATTGTCGAGGCGCTCGCGGTTGTAGTCGTAGCGGCTGGTGACGCGCAGCGCGGTGCCGGCGTAGTAGGTGCCGTCGCCGTGCAGTGTGCCGGTGAGCCCGCTGCCGTGCGGCAAGTCGACACGGTTCGGCGCGTCCGGACGATCGGGGTCCTTCGACGTCTGCTTTTCGTCGGATTGCGCGCGGCCGCCTTCAGCCTTGAAGCCCAGCGCGTAGACGCCGGTGCGCTCGCGCTTGAAGTCGCCGCCGAGGGTGAGATTGCTCTTGTCGTCGCGGTTCGAGCCGCGCGTGTCGGAGTAGAGATTCTTCGGAATCGTCCAGTCGGCGCGGAAGTTGAGCGCGTCGTTCGCCTTATAGGTCAGCGAGGTTTGGCTGTCGAGCCGTTCGGTGCGCGTGGTGTTCTTGTTGAAGTCCTTGTCCCGGCCGATGGTGCCGTTGGTGCGGTGCTCGATGGTGAGGCGCCCCACCGGCAGAAAGAACGCGAGATTCTGCGACCAGTCGGTGTGCAGACGGTTGAGGCCATAGTGCGTGGTGTAGGTCGGCTGGAACTTCCGCGTGTTCTCTTCGGTCTCGGCGCCGTCTTCGGTCGCGGCGTCGCCGGTGGTGGAGTCGGCCTTGGCGGCGAGCGCGCCGAGCACACCGCCGGCCGCGTTCGTGGTGTCGCCCTCTGCGGTGGCGCCGGGCGATTGCGCGTGCGCGGCCCCGGCGGCCAGCAGCAGCACACACACCGCCCACGGCAGCAGGCGGCGCAGCGTGTCACGCGATGGGGCAATCGCGGCGGTCATGCAGTGTCTCGTCCTCGGGTCGAACGGGTGCGCGGCGTCTCGGGCGGACGCGGCGCGACATCGTCTAATGCATCGGCCAGCGCGGCGAACTCCGCGAGGTCGCAGGTTTCGCCACGGCGCCGCGGGTCGACGCCGGCGCGCTGGCAGAGATCGGCGCCGCCGAGCGCGGCATCGCGGGCGGTCGCGAGCGACGCCAGCGCGTTGCCGAGCATCTTGCGCCGCATGCCGAAGGCGGCGCGCACGACGTCGCGCATCGTCTGCTGGTCGCGCACCGCCACCGCGGGCGTGCGGCGCGGTGTCAGGCGGATCACCGCCGACTCGACATCCGGCGCCGGATGGAACGACCGCCGCCCCACCGCGAACAGCTGCTCGACGACGGCGAACTGTCGCACGTACACGGTGAGCGCGCCGTAGGTTTCGCCGCCGGGCTGCGCCGCCAGCCGCTGCGCGTATTCGCGCTGCACCAGCAACACCGCCCGCTCGAACGCCTGGCCCGCGTCGAGAATCTGCGTCACGAGATCGGTGGTCAAGAGGTACGGGACGTTAGAGGCAAAGACCCAGCGGGTGTCCGGGATGCGCTCGCGGGCCACGGCGGCCAGATCGAGCGTCCGGACGTCGGCCTGGATGACCTCGAGGCCGGGCGGATCGTCGAGCGTCGCGGCGAGCGCCGGCGCCAGCAGCTTGTCGACTTCGACTGCGACCACGCGGCGGCCGGGGGCGATCAGGTGGCGGGTCAGCGCGCCGGTGCCGGCACCAATCTCCAACACCGGCGTCGTCGCGGTCAGCTCGCACGCGGCGGCGATGCGCTTGGCGGTGTGCGTATCGGTAAGGAAATGCTGACCGAGCCGCTTGAGCGGGCGCAGTCCGAGCCGCGCCAGGACCGCCTTCGGCGATTCGATGCCATCAGCCGGCGGCACGTCGGGCGCCGCGCCGCGCGGACCGCCGTCGTGCCGCGCGCGCGGCGTGTGCGTCGTCACGCTTCGGTCCACGTGTGCCGCCCGCCGAGCACGCGCAGCGCCGTCTCGGTGGTCGCGTCGATCACCTGCTGCGCGGTGAGGCCCTTTGCCTGTGCGATGCATTCGGCGACCAGCGGCAAGTACGCCGGCTCGTTGCGCCCGCTGCGCGGCAGAGACGACGGAATGAGATACGGCGCGTCGGTTTCGAGCACGACGTGTTCGAGCGGAATCCACGGCAGCAGTTGTTGCGCCCATGCTTCGTTGCGCGTCACGGTGCCGCCGAGCCCGACGACGAAGCCGCGCGCGATCACCGCTTCCGCTTTCTTGGTGCCGTGGCCGAAGCAGTGGAAGATGCCGCCACGCGGCACGCCGCCCTCGGCGTCGAGGACCGCGAGCACGTCTTTGAAAGCGTTGCGTTCGTGGATGACCAGCGGCAGGTCGCGCGCTCGGGCTTCGCGGATGTGGAAGGCGAAGACGTCCTGCTGGACGTCGGAGGGCGAGAGGTTGCGGAAGTAGTCGAGGCCGCACTCGCCCACCGCGGCCATGCGCGGGCGGTCGAGCAGCGCGCGCAGCTCGGCGCGCGGCGCTTCGTCCACCGCGTGTACGGCATCGTGCGGATGGATGCCGGCAGTGGCGAGCACGCTGTCGTCGGCTTCGGCGAGCTCGGCGCTCAGGCGGCTGGTGGTGAGATCGGCGCCGACTTCGAGATGGCGCGTGACGCCGGCGGCGCGCATTCGCGCGAGAACCGCCGCCCGATCGTCGTCGAAGCGGCGGTCCCAGAGATGCGCGTGCGAATCGATGAGCGGCACGAGCGAGCGCGCGGTCCTAGGTGGCCGGCGCCGCGTCGGCCGCCGGCTCGGCGATCTCGATGCGCGGGAACAGCGGCCGCGCGTCCGCCACCGCGCGGTCTTCGCGCGACGGGTCGAACGTGAGCGCCACCAAGTCCTGCGTCGACGGTTCGCCCGGCAGACCGAGCAGCGTCCAGATCTCGCGCGCCTTGCGCGGCATCATCGGCGAGATCAGCACCGCGACCACGCGGATCGCCTCGAGCAGCGACGACAGCACGACACCGACGCGCGCCTTGCCCTCCGGCTCCTTGATGCGCGACCACGGCGCGGTTTCCTCGACGTAGCGGTTGGCGCGGCGCACCACTTCGATCGCCGCGCGCGCACAGTCGTGCAGCGCGAGTTCGGTGGACGCCGTGCGGTACGCGTCGATCGCCTTGTTGATGTCGGCGGCGAACGCGGTTTCCTTCGCGGTCACCGCGGACTCCGGCACGTGCGGCACCTTGCCGTCGAGATAGCGCTTCGCCATCGACAATGACCGCATGACGAGGTTGCCGAGATCGTTCGCGAGGTCGCTGTTGTAGCGCTCGATGAACATCTCCCACGAGAAGTCGCCGTCCTTGCCCCACGGGATCTCGCGGATCAAGAAGTAGCGCAGCGCGTCCGGGCCGAGCCGGTCCGCCGCTTCGAGCGGGTCGACGATATTGCCGAGCGACTTCGACAACTTCTGGCCGCGGAAGCTCACCCAGCCGTGGCCGAATACGGACGTCGGCAGCGGCACGCCGGCCGCCATCAACATCGCCGGCCAGATCACGCAGTGGAACCGGGTGATGTCCTTGCCGATCACGTGCAGCGACGCCGGCCAGTGCGCGGCGCGCGCGTCGTCGGTGTCGGGGTAGCCGACGCCGCTCAAGTAGTTGATCAGCGCGTCGAACCACACGTACACGGTGTGCGACGGGTCGATCGGCAGCGGAATGCCCCAGGTGCCGCCGGCGCGTGAGATCGAGATGTCCTGCAAGCCGCCGTCGAGCAACGCGAGGATTTCGTTGCGGCGCGTCTCCGGCAGGATGAAGTCCGGGTTCGCCTGGATGTGGTCGCGCAGCTTGTCGGTGTAGGCCGAGAGGCGGAAGAAATAGTTGTCCTCGGTCAGCCACTCCGGCTCGCGCTGGTGCACCTTGCACTTGCCGTCGACGAGTTCCTTCTCGGGATAGAACGCCTCGCAGCTGACGCAGTAGAAGCCCGAGTACGAGCCCTTGTAGATGTCGCCGGCGTCGTGGATGCGGGTGAACAGCGCGTCGACGGCGCGCTTGTGGCGCGGCTCGGTGGTGCGGATGAAGTCGTCGTACGCGATCTCGAGGCGTTCCCAGGTGCGGCGGAAGACGGTGGCCATTTCGTCGCAGTATTCGAGCGGCTTCTTGCCCTGCGACTCCGCGGCCTTCGCGACGTTCTGCGAGTGCTCGTCGTTCCCCATGAGGAAGAACGTCTGGTAGCCCTCGAGGCGGCGCAGGCGCGCGATCACGTCGGCGGCGATCTTCTCGTACGCGGTGCCCAAGTGCGGCGCACTGTTCACGTAGTCGATCGCCGTCGTCACATAAAACGTTCGCGCTTGCGCCATCGACGCCTCCTTCGTCCCCGTCGTCCCTGTCACCGCGTGGGTGCGCCGCGCATGTGGCAGATGGTGTCGGCCACCACCAGCTTCGCCAAGACATTGCGGTCGAGCCCAGATTGCATGTCGTGCACCGCGTGCACGCGGCGCGCCAGCAACGCGCCGTCGGTGTGCTGCGCTTCCTCGCGAATCTCACGCGCCATGTCGGCGTGGGCGAAGTCGCCGTCCGCCGCGCCGTGCCGCGCGAGCAGCACGTCCTCGTACCAGAGCAGCGCCAGCGCGCCCATGTGACGCAGGCGGTCGCGATCCTTGTCGCCGGTCGGCACCACGGTGCGGGCGACGGTCGCGGCGGCGCGCGGCGTGCCCTCGCGCACCGCGCGCACGAAGGCGAGCGCGTCCTCGCGTGCCGCGTCGAGATCGTCGCGTTCGGCGAGCGCCATCGCGCGCGGCAGCGAACCGCCCGCGAGTCCGGCGATCAGCCGCGCGCGCTGCGCATCGACCTCGGCGTGTTCGCGCACCAGGCTCGCCAGCAGGTCGCGCGGCAGTTCCGCGAAGCGCACAGCGCGGCAGCGGCTGCGAATCGTGTCGAGCAGCATCTCCGGCCGCGCGCTCACCAGAATCAGATGCGCCCACAGCGGCGGTTCCTCGAGCGTCTTGAGCAGCGCGTTCTGCGCGCTCGCGCTCAGCCGGTCCGCATCGCCGATCACCACGACGCGTCGCGCCGACTCCACCGGCCGCTTCGCCATCTCCGCTTGCACGTAGTGCCGGACCACGCCGATGCCGAGCGACGCGGTGGTCTTGTATTCCGGCTGGTAGAACGGTTCAGCGAGACGTTGGTCGAGCGCCTTGCGGATGCGCTCGAGGACCGGACCGACTTCCTCGGCGTCCTCGGGACCGTCCTTGTCGGTCGGGACGACGACGAGCAGATCGGGATGCTGGAGCTTGGCGGCCAGGCGGCACGACTTGCAGTGGCCGCAGGCCTCTCCCGTCGGCGCGCTCGCAGAGGGCGCGGGCAGCAACGAGAGGGTCGAGGGTGTGTGCGTGGGATCGCTCGCCTCGCAGAGCAGCGCTTGCGCGAAGGCGAGCGCCGTGGTCGTCTTGCCGACACCGGAAGGTCCCGCGAACAGCAGCGCGTTCGGCACGCGGCCACTCGTCCGCATCCGCCGCAGGGCAGAAACGGCCGTATCTTGCGCACGGATGGAGGTGAGCGACACGCGGGGACTCCCGATCTGCGAGGTGGATCGAGGGCGGCAGTGTAGCACGCGACCCGCGCGATGGCGAGGGAGGCCGGCCGTTGGTCCCGGCAATCGCGCGCAGTTTTTCGCCCCGCACACACGGAGTCGCATTGCCGCGGGGCGCCGCGCGTGGTGGAATCGCTGCCTCTCCCCGCGGCGTCCTGCGCCGCGCACTGGAACTCGTCACGCGACACGGAGGACACGATGGCCGCAACACGGACCGCGCACGCGGTGTGGGAAGGTGGACTGTTGGATGGCAAGGGCACGGTGAGCGCGGGCTCATCGTCGCTGTTCACGTCGCTGCCGGTCAGCTGGGCCAGCCGCACCGAGGCGGTCGATGGCCGTACCAGTCCGGAAGAGTTGCTCGCCGCCGCGCACGCCAGCTGCTACTGCATGGCACTCTCCTTCGGTTTGGCGAACGCGGGCACGCCGCCGACGCGCCTCGAGGCGAGCGCGACGGTGACGTTCGCGCCGGCGCCGGGCGGCGGCTTCCACGTCCAGTCGAGCCACTTGGTGGTGAAGGGCACGGTGCCGGGGATGACGGCCGAGGCGTTCACCGCGGCCGCCAACGGCGCGAAGGACGGCTGCCCGATCTCCAAGGCGATGGCGGGGAACGTGGCGTTGAGCGTTGAGGCTGCGTTGGTGTAAAGAGTATATACACCTATATTCTCTGTCTCGCTACAAAGCCTGCGGTCGTGCCGCAGGCTTTGTGCTTTATTGGCTTGACGTTAGGTAGTGTGAAAGAATATCTTTCACGACATGAAAGCATTTCTTCCACGACACGTAAGTGGCGAAATCACAGCACATTTGCGCGTCTTTCCCGTCGTCGCGATCACCGGGGCTCGGCAGACCGGAAAATCGACGGTTTCTCAGCGCAGTGGAGGCGACGACCGGCGGCGGCATTTCACGCTCGACGACAGCGCAACGTTGGAGCAGGCACTCGCCAATCCACAGGCGTTCGTCTCGGGCTCCGAGCCGATGAGCATCGACGAGGTGCAGCGCGTTCCACAGTTGATGATCGCCATCAAGCACGAGGTCGATCTCCACCGCGTACCCGGCCGGTTCATCCTGACTGGGTCCGCGAACTTGCTCCTCCACGCGAAGATTTCCGAATCGCTCGCCGGCCGCGCAGGGTACATCGGGCTCTGGCCCATGACGCAGCGTGAGCAGCTTGGACACGGCCGATGCGGACTGTGGCAGGAGTTATGGGACGCCCCAGATGCGTCATGGCGAGAGATCCTCGCAGACTCGAACGCCGAGCCACGCGACTGGCGGCGCGCTGTGCGCACTGGCGGGATGCCGTATCCGGCCCTGCACGTGTCGAACGAAGGCGAGCGGATGCGCTGGCATCGCGGGTACATCGACACCTATATCGAGAGGGATCTGCGCGATCTCCGGGAGGTCGGCTCGCTCGCGGATTTCCGACGGGTCATGCGTGCGGCAGCTCTGCGCATCGGCGGACTGCAGAACCAGACCGAGATCGCGCGCGACATTGGCGTGCCGCTGAGCACGGTTCATCGCCATCTCGGACTGCTGGAGATATCGTATCAACTCTGCCGCGTCCAGGCCTATACGAGAAACCGGACGTCTCGCCTCATGAAATCTCCCAAGCTGTATTGGGTCGACACGGCGACGGCCTTGTCGATCACGGGGGAAACCGATCCACGGGGCGCGCACTTGGAGAATCTCGTGTTCGCGGACTTGTCGGTCTGGGCCAGCTGCGTTGCGCCGAGGCCAGAGATTCTGCACTGGCGTACGACGACGGGACGCGAAGTGGACTTCGTGATCGAGCACCAGAACCGCGTCCTGCCCATCGAGGTGAAGAGTGCGACGACGGTGAATTACCGTGACGCTGCCGGGCTTTTGGCTTTCCGCGCGGAGTACGGCGCCGAGAGTCGATTCGGACTCTTGCTCTACGGCGGCGCCGAGACTTACTGGGTGGCACCGGATATCCTCGCCGCACCGTGGTGGGCCGTCGTCTGAGCGTGGCGCGAGCAGTCGCCTACCTCTGGGCACTCCCCATCTCCGCCATCGGGCTGCTGTGGGCGGTGCTCGCGGTGCTCACCGGCGGACGGGCGCGGTGGCATAGCGGCGTGCTCGAGACGCAGGGCGGGTTCGCGCGGCTGCTGTTGACGCGGCTGTTGCTCGGCGGCGGAGCCGATGCGCTGACGCTCGGGCACGTCGTGCTCGCCGTCGATGGCGCCGCGCACGACCGCTGGCGCTCCCACGAACGCGTGCACGTCGCCCAAGCGGAACGATGGGGGCTGCTGTTCCCCCTCGCCTACTTGCTGGCCGGAGCCGCGGCGCGCATACGCGGTGGCGACGGCTATCGCGACAATCCTTTCGAACGCGCGGCCATAGCGGCGGAGGAGCCTCCTCTCGCATGAGCTTCGCAGCGCGATTCCCGGGCAACTCCCGATTGCAGCGCCTTCCGACTTCGCCCACACTTCGGAGCCTCATGACGACACCTGCCCATCGCCTCTGCGCCCTCGTCGTTTTGCTCGTCCTGCTTCCGCTTGTCGCGCGCGCCGACGTCGCACCGCCCGAGCCGGACGCCTGGCGGCCCTCTTTCACGCTGCCGGTATCCGACGGACGCGTCGAAGCGCTGCTGGTGTGGCGCGACCAGCTGGTGGTGGCCGGGTCGTTCACGCAGATCGGCGGGGCGTACTCGCCGGGCATCGCGACGTGGGACGGCACGCAGTGGCACGCGCTCGGCGGCGGACTGCGTGGCAATGCCAATGGCGTGCACGTGGTGGCGCTGGCGGAGTATCACGGCGATCTCATCGCCGGCGGCATCTTCTTCCAGGCGGGCGATTCGTTGGTGTCCTGCATCGCGCGCTGGGACGGCGCCACGTGGCATCCGATGGGCGCCGACCTTACCGACGGCGGCGAGATGACGGTGCGCGCGCTCACCGTCTACCACGACGAGTTGATCGCCGGCGGCTACTTCCATCACGACTTCGGCACACCGTCGTTCAAGCACATCGCGGCGTGGAACGGCTCGTCGTGGCGCCCGCTCGGCGTGTCGCCCAACAACGAAGTCAGCGCGCTCGGCGTGTGGAGCGACACATTGGTGGCCGGCGGCTATTGGTCGTCGATCGGCAACGTGGACGCGGTGCGCATCGCCGCGTGGGACGGCACGCGGTGGTCGGCGATGAGCAGCGGCTTCACCTACGCGGACGGCTTCTATCACGGCGTCACCGACTTGGTGCCGTATCAGGGCGGCATGGTCGCGGTGGGTCGCTTCGACGGCACCGGCGACGGCCGCATGCCGCACATCGCGCTGTACAAGAACGGGCGCTGGTCGGCGCTCGGCGATGGCATCGGCACGCCGGAACCCGGCGACCGCTATCCCACCACCATCGCCTATCGCGGCGTCGTGCTCGACGGCGCGTTGTACGCCAGCGCGCCGCCCAACGGATCGCTGCCGCGGCAAGTGAGCCGCTTCGATGGCACCAGTTGGCTGTCGTTCTCGAACGACCCGGCGTTTCCGATCAGCGTGCTGGCGGTCTATCACGGCGAGTTGATTGCCGGCGGCGGACGCATCGGCTACCGCGGCGACGACGGGCCGCCTCCGGTGCGCGTGCAGGACTGCGTGGCGCGCTGGACCGGCGGACGCTGGGAGCCGCTCGAAGATGGCCGCGGTCTCGACGCGGCGGTCAACGCGCTCGCGGTGTTTCGCGGCGACGTGATCGCCGGCGGGCCGTTCACCGAAGCCGGCCCGACGCAGTTGCGCGCGATCGGCCGCTGGGATGGCGCGCGCTGGTCGCCGCTCGGCGACGGCATCAACGGCGTACCCTTGGCGATGACGGTGCACGGCGATGCGTTGGTGGTCGGCGGTGTGTTCAGCAGCGCCGGCGGCGTGAGCGCGCTCGGCGTGGCGTCGTGGGACGGCGCACGATGGACGCCGCTCGTGACCACCGGCGACGCGCCGACCGTGCGCGCGGTGGCGTCGTATGGCGGCGCGGTGATCGCCGCCGGCACGTTCGCGTCGATCGATCGCGTGTTCGCCGAGAATGTCGCGCGCTGGAACGGCGCGTGGTCGCCGCTCGGGGAAGGCCTGTTCGGCACTGTGCGGGCGCTCGTCGTCTACAACGGCGAACTCATCGCCGGCGGCGATTTCGATCTCGTCGACGGGCAAGCGTCGGGTGGTGTCGCGGTGTGGCGCGCCGGGCGCTGGCAGCCGTTCGGCCCGCCGGCGTTGCGGGCGGCGGGCGCGGCGCCGCGCGTCACCGCGCTCGGCGTGCATCAGCGCTGGCTGGTGATGGCGGAGCAGTCCACGGTGCCGGGCCTCGCGCGCGATCCCGAGAGCGAATCGCACATCTGGTGGTATTCGTCCGTCGACGAGCCGTGGGCAGAGGCCGGCGTGGCGCGCGGCGCGGCCGGCGAGACGGCGGTCAACGCGCTCGCCACGTGGCAGAACGATCTCATCGTGGGCGGCACGTTCTCGTCGATCGACGGCGCCGCGGTGTCGGGGCTCGCGCAGGCGCCGGCGCCCCAGACCTGGGCGGCGTTCAATGGTGGTGTCGGCGGCATCGGCAATGAAGTGCGGGCGCTGCTGGCGCTCGACGACGGGCACCTGTACGCCGGTGGTGCGTTCACGCGAGCCGGCGCGGTGCCGTCGTTCTCGCTCGCGCGGTGGGGCCACGCCGCCGACATCTTCCCGTTCGCGGACGACGATGCGTCGCCGCTCGGACTCGCGTTGGGGAGCGCGGCGCCCTCGGCCGGCGCGGTGACGCTGCAATATCTCGTGCACGCCGATGCCGACGTCACGCTCGCCGTCTACGACACGCGCGGGCGGTTCGTCGCGACGTTGGTGTCGCGGCGGCTCGCGGCCGGGCGCTACATCGCGACGTGGAACGGCCGCGACCAGCACGACACCGCAGTGCCGAGCGGCGTGTACGTGGCGCAGCTGCGCGCCGGTGGCGCGGCGGTGAGCACGCGAATCGTGCGGGTGCGGTGACGCCGATGTGGCTCGCGCTCGCGGTGATCGCCGGCGCGACGACGCTGCTGTGGCTCGTCAGTCTTCCGCTGCGCGACGCCAGCATCGTCGACATGTACTGGGGATTCGGCTTCCTACTCGTCGCCGCGGTGGTGGGCGGCGCCACGCACGCGGCGTCGCCACACGCGTTTCTTTCGTGGCTGCTGGTCAGCATGTGGGGATTGCGCCTCACCGTCCATCTCGTCCGCCGCAACGCGGGGCGCGGCGAGGACTATCGTTACGTCGAGATGCGCGCGAAGGCCGGGCGGATCTTCTGGCTGACGAGTCTGGTCACGGTGTTCTGGTTGCAAGGCGTCGTGCAGTGGATCGTGGTGTGGCCGGTGGTGTTCACGATCGCGCACGGCGGCGCGTTGGGCGTGTTCGACGCGGTCGGCGCCGCCGTGTTCGCCGTCGGCTTCTTCTTCGAATCGGTCGGCGATGCGCAACTCGCCGCGTTCCGGCGCGACCCGGCGAACCGCGGACGCGTGTGCGACATCGGCTTGTGGCGTTACACGCGCCACCCGAACTACTTTGGCGATGCGATGGTGTGGTGGGGACTGTGGCTCATCGCGTGCGGCTCGCCGGGCGGGTGGAAGACGGTCGTGTCGCCGGTGGTGATGACGTTCCTGTTGGTCCGCGTGTCGGGCGTCGCGCTGCTGGAACGCAAGCTCGCGGAGACGCGGCCGGAGTTCGCGGAGTATGCGCGAAGGACGAGCGCGTTCGTGCCGTGGTGGCCGCGGAGCTGAGCGTGTAACGCTCTAGAGCCGCTCGAGTCCCCCTGCGACAAGCGCGTGGCGCGTTGCTTCGGTCACGTCGCTAGGACAGAAAATGACGATCCCGTCACGTCCTCGGGTTAGGAGTACGCGATAGCTGTTGAGTCGGAGCATGTGGGGATCAACCGCCTTCGAGCGCGTCGATCGCTTACTTTCCCACGTGATGCCGTTCCACCACAGGTCATCCCCCCAGCACACGATGGGAAGGTCCAACTCGAGACCTTGGCATTGGAATTCGGTCACGGTGTCGGAAAGTTGCGTGCACGATAGGCGCGAGTCCTTCGCATCGTTGTACCAGGGTCCCTCTCGCAGCCTCTTCGTGAAGTTGTAGCTGTTCATCACGCCATGTGCCTCGAGGTTCTTCGCCTTCGACGACGCCAGCAATCCGTATCGCGCATCCATCGCATCCGCGTAGCGCTCGCGGACATAAGCCTTCGCGCGATCAAGCGAGTCCGTCCAGTACATCCGATACCCTTCGTGTTGAGCTCGGATTGACGACGTGTGTGCGTTGTCCAGCCGACCATCGAGAAGAGCACGCACCCATTCGTGCACTTCCGTTGCGAGGTGTGAGCGCAGGCTGAGCGTCAAGTCGAGTGCAGCGCTCCTCTCGATTCGCGCAGCGGCCGGAAACAATGTGTCGAGCCGTGGAGGACAATGAACGGTCCATGCGCAGCCTGAAGATGCAATGGCATCATTCCACTGGCCGAGGCCGGCTTCTTCACCGAGATGAATCTCTTGGCCTTCGCCGATCAGTCCAATCACCACCGCCCACTCGGGCATGCTCGCCGCGAGGAGGAGAAACTCCTCGGGCTCTGAACGAGCGTGGCCTCGTTTATCCTTGGATCGTGCAGCGTCCCACGCACGCTGTGCTTCGTCATAGACCCAGATATGTTCGGTTGGCCGCCTCCGACTCGTGCCTCCGTACTGCTTGAGGAAACCGTGCACGTCCTGGACAAAGACGGAACTTTGGAGAGCGTGTTGGAGCACTTTGACAAGCGGTCCATTGCCCGACAACAGCACAGCTTCTTTCTCTACGTCGGATGAGTCGAATTGAGTCGCATACACGAACTGCAGGCCAACCAGCGTCTTCCCCGCGCCGGGAACGCCGGTGACTAGCGCGAGATGTCGTTCGTGATGATCACGCGCGTTTCGCGTGGCGGTAGCAAGTGTGCTGAGCGCGACAGGAATCCCCGCGCTCTGTGCCCGGCGAATGCTGGGGAGCGGTTCATGGCGGAAGATTGTGCGCGCCGCAGCGACAAGCGTCGGAAGCGGTGCGTAGTCCGCGGCGAGCCAGCCGGCGAGATCCGGCCCGGCAGCATCTGAAAGATCGAGCACATCACAGAGCAGATCGCCCAGATCCGATGAGCGCACAACGTGGGAGTGCCGGTCCTGAGGAAGTTCAGGATCAACGTAATCGCCGACCACAAGAGTCGGGATTGTCCGGAGGTTGTGTGAAGCCTGATGATAGGCGTGCAGATCACGCGCGTACGCTTCGACCTGATCGAGGTGCTCCGGCAGGACACGAGTCGTGCCTTTGAATTCGAGGATGATAAGCCGGTCAGGGGTGAGCAAGAGCACGTCGGGCCGGCGACCGCGCTCTCGTGGCAGTTCGTATTCGAAGATCACGCCCCACCGTGCTGCGTGCGGGGTTGTCGCAATCAGTATCGTGAGTGCTTGTCGAAGGGATCCCACGCTTTGGCGCCAGGCGGTCACCTGCGATTGCGCTGGCGGCTGGAGCATCCGAGACTCGAACTGCCGGACGAGCGCGCTCAGAACAGTACGGTCATCCACTTCGACAAATTGGGCAACTGACCCTGCCCATCCCCATTCGTTCGAAGCAGTCATCTCACGTGTGAGTTCGGAATCCGCCATTCGTCAGGACACTCCCGTACTGCGAAATTCGCGAAGATCCAGGATGCAGCCAGGCGCTCACGTTACCTGATGCAAGGTCGTCGCGAAACCGAGAGCAGACTCCTCGAAGGCTTGTTGCCGCCCG
>JBGATO010000068.1:0-19857 GCA_044229145.1 Candidatus Eiseniibacteriota bacterium
GCCTTCGAGCTGCTCCGGCGCCATGTATTGAAACGTGCCGAGCAGCGTGCCTTCGACGGTGAGCGGCGAGGCCTGCGGCGCGGTACGCGTGAGCGCCGCCATCGTCGCGCCGCTGGCGCTCGTCGGGCCGCCAGCGTCCGCGGCGCGCGCGAGGCCGAAGTCCATCAGCTTGGCGCCACTCTTGGTCAGCATGACGTTGCCGGGCTTGAGATCGCGATGGATGACGCCGGCGCGGTGCGCGCGATCGAGCGCGTCGGCGATCTGCGCGCCGAACTTGAGCACCTCCGCCGGCGGCAACGCGCCGGCGCGCGCGATGCGCTGCGCCAGCGTTTCGCCGTCGATGAGTTCGAGCACGAGGAAGTCGAGATCGCCCTCGCGGCCGACATCGAACAGCGTGCAGATGTGCGGGTGATTGAGCGACGAGATCGTCCGCGCTTCGCGTTCGAAGCGCGCGCGGATTTCGACGTTGTCACTGAGGTGCCGCGGCAGCACCTTGATCGCGACCTCGCGGCCGAGCCGCGTGTCGCGGGCGCGGAACACCTCGCCCATGCCGCCGGCGCCAAGCGGCGCGACGATTTCGTAGGGGCCGAGACGGGTGCCAGCCTGCAGCGTCATCGGCTCACGCCCTTCTCGCGCATCCAGCCGTCGACGAGGGTGAGCGAGGGCTGCAACTCGCCGTGCGGCAGCAGCAGCAACTGGCGGCCATCCGCGGTTATCTGCCAGCCCGCAGTGCCCGGCGGAAGGGTCGTCAACACGCGCGGGGCGCCGAAGCTGGGGTGCGCGCCACGCAGCACCGGCACCGCAACGATGCGGTCGCCGGCACCCACGAAGTAGACCTCGCGGTCGTCGGCGCTCCAACCTCCGAACGACAAGTCTTCGTTGCCGACTTGCGGACCGCGCGCGGCGCCGGAGCGCATTGGATACGTGTCGACGAAGAGCGCCTCGGCACCGAGGGCATCGGATTGATAGACGATCAGGCGGCCGTCGTGCGAGATGTGGCCATGCCGTTCGAGCGCCGGCGTCGCCAGCCACGGCCGGGCCGGCCCCGGCGGGTCGACTGGCAGGATCAAGATTTCGTAGCCATGTCCAGGCAACTGCTGCGAGACGACCAGCGCCTTGCCGTCCGGTGTCCACGACGAAGGCGTGGTCCATCGCGGGCCGGCGGCGGTGAAGAGACTTTCCGCGCCGGTTGCGACGTCGATCTGCATGAGGCCTGCCATCGTAGCGCCGATCAGGCTGCGGCCGTCGCGCGACCAGATGCTGTACGCCAGGCCACGCCCCATCTTCGCGACCTCGGTGACCGCCCCCGACGCGAGGTCGAGCACCAGGCTGCCCCAGCCTTGACCGCCCGATGTCGACACGGCGACGCGCGACCCGTCCGGCGAGAGACGCCCGCCCCAGGAACTCGGCGGGAGCTGCGCCCGGACCCGCCGCTCGCCTCCCGCTCCCAGTTCCACGAGGTCGTAGGGCCGCGCGTCTTTCGGCGGATACACCATCACGCCGGTGGCGGAGCACGACACGCGAGGCAGGAGTTGGACCGGTCCGGAGTTGATCGGCTGGTCGCGCAATAGCGCCGGCTCGCCGCGCATCGTCCAGCGCCGCATGTCGAGCCGCTGCGACAACAGCGCATCGTCGTGCGTGAAGAGAATGCGGTCAGGTGCCGCGAAGGTCGCCGCGGTCGCCGATTCGCAGATGCGGTGCGGCGTCGGATCGTCGACGGCGGCGATCACGATCGGCGCGTTGATCGCGGACACCGCGCCGTTTTCCGCGTAGACGAAGTGGCGGCCGTCCGGCAGGAAGCACGGCCAGCGGTGCGAGGACACGCCCTTCGCGGGATCGACCTTGGTGATCTGGCGTGGCGTCCCGCCCTCGGCGTCCACCGCCCAGATCCCCGAGTTGGCTTCCGGCGAGAACACGATGGTGCCGCGCGTTCCCCACGCGCCGCCGCGTCCCGTCATCGCCGGGCACAAGCGCCGCACGGCGCCGCCGCCGGCCGGCACGCGGCAGAGACTGCCTTGGGCGAAGAAGCCGATGTCGCGCGAGTCGGGCGACCAGAACGGCCACTGCGCGCCCTCGGTGCCGTCGAGCGGATGCGCCTCCTGGCTCGCGAGGTCCTGCATGTACAAGCGGCTGGAGGTGCCGTCGGCGCTGAAGATGAACGCGAGCGTGCCGCCGTCCGGTGAGACCGCGTAGGTTCCGAGAATGCCGAAGCTCGGGTTCGGGCTGGGCGGCAGAATCGAGAGGCGCCGCACGCTGCGGGACGCCGCCTCGCGCGTGCGGCCGAACTGCGCACCGCCGATCGCACCGGCGGCGAGGGCGACGACGGCGATCGCAGCCGGCAGCCACGGCGCGCGGGCGGTACGGCGTGGCGGCGCGGCAGGTGCGGCGGCCGGCGCGGCCGCGATGCCCGACACCGCCGACGGCGCGCGCGCCTCGCCCAGTGTGATGCGCGCCTCACCGATGTCGCGCAGCCGCGCCTTCGCGTCTTTCGTCAGACAGCGCCGCAACAACTGGGTCACCGCTGGCGGCGTCGACGCAGGCAGCGCATTCCAGTCCGGGTCGCGTTCGAGGATGCGCGCGACGAGATCCGAGACGGTTTCGCCTTCGTATACTTGCCGTCCGCTCAGACACTCGAATAGCACGCAGCCGAAGGACCAAATATCGGTGCGGCGATCCACCGGCTTGCCGCGCGCTTGCTCCGGCGACATGTACGCCGCGGTGCCGAGGATCACGCCCGCCGCGGTGGCCGCGTAGGTCATCGTCGGCGAGTTCGCGAGCGCGGCGCTCGACACGCCACTGTCGGCCGCGTTCGCCTTCGCGAGTCCGAAGTCGAGCACCTTGACGACACCATCGAGTCGCAACATCACGTTGCCCGGCTTGAGATCGCGATGGACGATGCCGGCCTCGTGCGCCGCCTCCACTGCCGCGGCGATCTGCGCGCAGACATCCATCGCCTCGTCGACCGGCAACGGCCCGCGCGCCAGCCGCGCGCTCAGCGTGTCGCCCTCGATGTACTCGAGCACCAGGAACCGCGCGCCTTCGGCGTCCTCGAGTCCGAAAATCGCGCCGATGTTGGGATGCAGCAGCGACGCCAGCGCCTTGGCCTCGCGCTCGAAGCGCGCGACGCGTTCGGGATCGGAGGAGAATGCGGCGGGCAGCGCCTTGATGGCGACGTCGCGACCGAGCCGCGCGTCACGGGCGCGCCACACCTCACCCATGCCGCCGGCGCCGAGTGGCGCGACGACCTCGTAGGGGCCGAGGCGTGTACCGGGCTGCAGGGTCATGGGGAATCCTGGGCGGACGGGAGCGAGGGTCGGGAGTCGATCTGTGCGAGGGCCTGGAAGCTCCGGCATCATGCCCGAAAACGTGCGAGGAGGCAGTAGTGAAGTTGCGTCGCGAGAGGCGAAACGTGCGGTGAAGCACCCGGCTCGCCGGGGTGATCGCCGGGCGTGCAGGCGCACGCCCGGGCGCCCCACGTCGAGGGCGTGACCGGCGTCGGGTTCTGTCCCACAGCCAAACCGCGCAGGGTGCGCGCCGACGTCAAGGTCACCGACTGCACGACGTGACCGTTCGTGGTGTCGATCTGACGCACTTGATTGGCAACCCGCTGGTAGACCCAGAGCGCGCCGCTGCTGGTGAACACCATCCCGCTGTCGCCGTCGTTGACCGGCGTGGTATAGGCGCCCACCAAGCTGTACGCCGACGGCCGCGCCATCACGTAAAAGTTCATGGTGTTGCTCGAGGCACCGCCGACTCCATCGTTGGCGAACAGGCGGTCGGTGGCCGGGTCGTACGCAATGTTGTCCATGTCGGAGTTGCCGGCGGCCACTGGGTAAAAGTCGGTCTGGTTGGTGACGGCCCCGCTGGTCGACAAGTCGGCGAGCACGTGTGCTTGGCCGCACGCGCCGGTCGACGCCCGGTAGGACAACAACAGCGTCGACGCGTTCGCCGTGAGCCCGTCCGCAGCCGAGGTCTGGAGGTCGGTCGCACCGACCTTGACCCGCACCTGACTCACCTTGGCGCCGGTGAGAGGGTCGATCTTCACCAAGTCCACGAAGCTCGTCACGCACAGCGGCAGGTTGGTGGCGTAGAGGTAGCCATTGAAGTACGCCAGCGACGCCCCGCCGAAGTTGTAGCCGATGGCCCCGACCGTGGTGACCACACCGGTCGTGTTGTCGATGGTGACGAGCTGGTCATTGGTGATGTCGATCGAGTAGAACACGGTCGCGTGCGCGCGCGGCGCGGCGGCACACAGCAGCGCGAACGCGACGAACGAAGCGAGGCGGCGCATGATGTCGTCTCCAGAGAGGTCTGTGGCAGTCCCCCTAGTGTGCCGAATCGCGGGGCCGCTGTTCAAGTCTGCCAGTGTCGCGCGAAGCGATATGCGGTTTCTTAGGTTTGCCTAAGTTGCCACGCTGCACACCTCATGCGCCCGTGGCGAGGGTGTGCTACGGTGCGCCGCCCGGGCGCGCCACGCCCCTCGCCCTCCACTTCGCAGGAGATTCGCATGACGCAGCACCCCGAGCCGCACGCCCGCGTCGCCGGGCACCTCCAGCGGTCCGTCGGTTTCTACGGCCTGATGTTCGTGTCACTCGGGTCGATCATCGGTTCGGGCTGGCTGCTCGGCGCCCTGAGCGCCGCGGAGGTCGCGGGGCCGGCCTCGGTGCTGTCCTGGTTCTTGGCGGCCGGCATGCTCTCGCTGCTCGCACTGACGTACGCCGAACTCGGCGGCGCGTATCCGGTGGCAGGCGGCGCCGCGCGTTTCCCCTACTACTCGCACGGCCCGATCGCCGGATTCACCGCCGGATGGGTGGCGTGGTTGCAGGCCGTGTTCGTCGCCCCGATCGAAGTGCTCGCGGCTATCACCTACGTGAACAGCGTCGGCTGGGTGAATACGCACTTCAACATGATCGAAAAGTTCGGGCCGAACGCGGGGCTGCTGAACGGGCCGGGCCTCGCGGTGGCCTTGGTGCTCATGGTGCTGTTCACTGCGATCAATCTCGGGGGCGCGAAGTTCCTCAGCGAGAGCAACGTTTGGGTGGTGATCTGGAAGACGCTGGTGCCGGTGGTCGCGGTCGTCGTGGTGGCGATGTTGCAGTTCCGCCCGGAGAACTTCCACGCCGGCGGCGGCTTCCTGCCCTTCGGCTTCCACGGCGTCTTCGCGGCGCTCACCGGCGGCGTGGTGTTTTCGCTGCAAGGGTTCGAGCAAGCGGTGCAGCTCGCCGGCGAAGCGCGTGACCCGCGCCGCGACCTGTCGCGCGCGGTGCTCACCGCGATGGCGATCGGCGCCGTGCTCTACGCAGCGCTGCAGATCGTCATGATCGGTGGACTCGACCCGCGCAACATCGCGCACGGCTGGGACAAGCCGCTCGGCACCGACCCGTCGGACTACGGCGCGTGGTACACGCTGGCGCTGGCACTCGGTGTTGGCTGGCTGGCCAAGGCGCTCATCATCGACGCCGTGATCTCGCCGGCCGGGACGGGCGTGGTGTTCCTCGGCGCCACCGCGCGGTTGTCCTACGCGCTCGGCGAAGAGCGCGAGATGCCGAGCGCCCTCGCATCGACGGACAAGCGCGGCGTGCCGGTAGTGTCGATCCTGCTGGCCTCCGCGGTCGGCATGCTGGCGCTTGGACCGTACAAGAGTTGGAGCGGACTGGTCAGCGTCATCACCGGCGCCACCGCGATCATGTACGCGTTCGCGCCTATCTCGCTGGCGGCGTTGCACAAGTCGGACGGCGCGCGGCCGCGTCCCTATCGCACCCCGTCGCCGCGCCTCGTGCTGCCGGCGGCGTTCTGCTCGGCGAACTTGATCATCTACTGGGGCGGCTTCGAGTCCACGTGGAAGCTGGCGATTGCGGTGCTGATCGGCCTCGTGCTGTTCGTGCTCGGCGCGTTGCGAGAGAAGACGGGGGCGTTGACCACCACGCGTCACGCGGCCTGGATTGCGCTGTGGCTCGGCGGACAAGTGGTGCTCGGCGCGCTCGGCAACTACGGCAATGGCGCGCGCGGCGTGCTGCCCGATTGGATCGACATCGCGACGGTGGTGGCATTCTCGCTGATCGTGTTCCGCGTGGCAGTCCATGCCTCGCTGCCGGCGGCGCGCGCCGCCGAAGCGATTGCCAAGGACCGCGAACAGATCGAGTACACCGCGGCCTGAGCGTCTCGCGGGATGCAAATCGGGGGAGGCGCCGCGTGGGCGCCTCCCCCGTTGCATTGCCGCACTCGGCGTCTAGCGGAAGATCGACTTGATGCGGCCCCACGTCGACGGCTTGGTGGCGACGAACTGATCCGACCGTCCGGCCACGCTCATGATGTTGCCGCTGGCGTCGATGTCGACGACGTCGAAGCCCACCGGCGCACTCGGGAAGATGTTGTGCGAGGCGTTGCCGTTGACGTCGCCGGACGTCAGGCCGAGTGACGCGCCGAACGCCGTCACGGTGAAGCCCGATTCGCTCTGGTTGAACTGCGTGCTGATCACCGTCGTCGGCACGAAGTCGAACCAGCCGCCGAGCGGCGTGAGCCCAGCGCCCGAGTTGCTCTCGGTCATCGCGTAGAGGCCGCCGCCGTTGTTGACGAAGGCGATGATGTCGGCGCGACGCGCGTTGAGGATGCCGAGTTCGGCCTGCGTGAGGATGCCGCCGAAGTCCGACGCCACCACGATGCCGCTGTACTTGAATCCGAGCTGGTTGATCTCGGCGTTGAGGTCCGACGCATCGTGGTGCTCGAAGTCCGTCCCCTCGACGTAGCCGCTCATCGTGAGGCCGATCTTGCCGTCGGTGTGGCCGCTCGGCGGCGCAATGCGCGACTGCACGTAGAGGAACTTGTGGATGCCGGCGAGATAGTACGGGTTGAACGCCGGGTTCAAGATGAAGTTGATCGCGGCCTGGTTGATGTGCTGCGCGCCGAGCGCATTGCCGCCGAGTTGCGCGTGGAAGTCAGGGTCGTGGCCGGTGAGGAACATGCTGCCGGCCTGGGACGGCGTGGTGGCGGCGCAGAGCGCCACGGCGCACACGCCGACAACGGCCAGGCGGCGAACGGAGGATGAGAGGATCGCAAGTTGCATTCGAGTCTCCTGGTTGTGAGTGCACGTGGGCTGAAAGGCCGGGCGCGGCGCCGGCGTGAGGCGCCGTGGACGAATCGCAGCGTACCTCCCGCTTTGGCCGCTTGGCAACGCCCCGCAGGTCGCACCGCCGCCCGAGCCCGGCGGCGGCACACCCCTGTGCCTAGGACGGCGAGGACCAGTCGCGCCCGAACCAGCGGCGCACGCGCGACGCGCCGAACTCGACCTTCTCCGCCGCAAATGCCGTCGAGGCAGACTGGAAAATCGCCGTCGGTTTCGGGCCGCTGAGGAAGTTCACGTCGACGCGACCGACTTCGCCACCGCCGAACTCGATGTAGCACGAGCCGGCGCCGTCGTACGGCGCCGGCACCGCGTCGCCGTGCACCTGCGCGAGAATCGACTGCGCCGCGACGCGCGCGGCCCCCTCGGCGAAGACGCCCGCCATCGGCGTCTCGAGGTTGGTCACGTCGCCGATCGCGTAGACACCCGAAAACGGTGTGGCGAGTGTGCGCGGATCGGTCGGTACCCACTCGCCCGCGCCGAGGCCGAACGCCGCGCGTGCCACGGCGGGCGCGCGGTGCACCGGAATGCCGCAGTAGAGCGCGTACGGAAGTTCGCCGCCGTCGTCCAATACCGCGACGCGACGCGCCGGATCGAGCGCCACGACGCGCCGCTCGGCGACGAAGCGAATACCGCGCTCCGCGAACGCCGCGAGGATGGCCGCAGACGTCTCGGGAGACGGCGGAATCGGGCGCGCGAAGGGCAGCACGACGCTGATGTCACTGCGGGCGCGCACCCCGCGCTGCGTGAGGTACTCGTGCAACATCATCGCCGTCTCGCTCGGCGCCGGCGGACACTTGAACGGCGCCAGCGTCGCGCCGATCACCACGGGCCCGCCGTCGAAGCGCTCGAGCGCCGAGCCGAGAGCCCACGCGCCGTCGGTCGTGTAGAACTCGTTACCGGCCTCGGCGAGGCCGGGCGTTGCCGCCAAGTCCAGGTCGGCGCCGAGCGCGACGACGAGGATGTCGGCATCGAACGTGCCGTCCGCCGTGACCACGCGACGCGATGCCGGATCGAACGACTCGATCGCCGTCTGCAGGAAGCGCACGCCGGGCTTGGCGATGTCGCGGTAGGAATGGCGCGACGCCGCGGGCGCTTGCCGGCCGAACATCGCGTCGAGTTTCGAGAAACCGAACACGAAGGCATCGCTGCGATCGATCAGCAGGAGATCGAGCGATTCGCCGAGCGCGTCGGAGAGTACCGTGGTGAGTTCGAGTCCGCCGAAGCCGGCGCCGAGGACGATCACGCGTGTCGACATAGGTCGCACGGTACCAGATTCGCGAACCGCCAGTCACCCGGAACGCGACGCCGTGACGCCCATTGCGGCGATCAGCCGGCGCGCTTTCCCTGCCCGCCGATCGCCACGCGATGCGTCTCGGGCGCCGCCAATGTCGCCACCAACGTCAACACGCAGCACGCCACCAAATACGCCGCCACCGCGTGCACGCCGTGCCTCGCCAACAACAACGTGGCGACGAACGGTGCCAAGCCCCCACTGAAGATCGACGTGAACTGGTAGACGAGCGAGGCGCCGCTGTAGCGCACGTGTGCGCCGAACAGCTCCGAGAAGTACGCCGCCATCGGGCCGTACATCATGTCGTGCCCGAGCATCGCGAACACCAGCGCCAGCGCGACGAATTCCGGTCCGCGCCCGATCAGCCAGAACGCCGGAAACGTCGCGAGCAGCGACACCACCGCGCCCGCGAGATACACCGGCCGCCGGCCGACGCGGTCCGAGAGATGCGACCAGAAGGGAATCGCCACCAGGCCGACGGCCGCGGTGAGCATGACGCCGCCCAGCATCACGCTGCGACCGTAGTGCAGCGTCTTCTCGCCGAAGCCCGGCACGAAAACCGTGAAGATGTAGAACTGCACGTTTTGCGCGAAGCGCAAACCCATGCCGATGAGGATCTCGCGCGGATGTTCGCGGAATGCGTCGGCGAGCGGAAAGCGTGATGCGCCGCGTTGGTCGCGCACTTCCTCGAACGCCGGCGTCTCGAGAACGCGCAAGCGCACGAACAGCCCGATGGCGATGAGCACCACCGAGAGCAGGAACGGAACGCGCCAGCCCCATGCGAGGAAGCTCGCCTCCGGCATGCGCGACGAGATGAACGCGAACACGCCGGTGGACAACAGCAATCCGGCCGGCACGCCCATCTGCGGCCACGAGCCGTGGAAGCCGCGCCGCGCGCCACCCGAATGTTCGACCGCGAGCAACACCGCCCCACCCCACTCGCCGCCGACGCCGATGCCCTGCAGGAAGCGGAACACCACCAACAGCGCCGGCGCCCAGATCCCGAGGCGTTCGTAGGTGGGGATCACGCCGATCGCCGCGGTGGCCACGCCCATCAGGAGGAGCGACCACACGAGCACCGACTTGCGCCCATGCCGATCCCCGAAGTGGCCGAAGAACGCGCCGCCGAGCGGCCGCGCGATGAAGCCGATCGCGAACGTCCCGTACGAACTCAGGGTGCCGGCGAGCGGATCGAGCGTCGGGAAGAACAGCTTGTTGAACACGAGCGCCGACGCGGTGCCGTAGAGGAAGAAGTCGTACCACTCGATCGTCGTGCCGAGGAAGCTGGCGAAGATGACTTCGCGCAGGCTGTGCTGGCGCGGGGCGGCGGCGGCCGCGCGAGTGCTAGCGGGCATCGTGCGCGGAGACACGGCAGGGCCGGACGAACACACGGCGTGGGCGGGCGTTGGGCGTCATGCGTCGGATGCTAGCAAGTCACGCCAGCGGACGGTAGAGATTCGTCGCCGGCGCCGGGGGGAGCGACCCATTCGCCCACAGGCGCATGTGCGTCAGGTCAACGCTCCCGGGTGGCCTGGTGTCCAGTGCTCGCCGGATTCCATCCCACATCGGCGTTGGCACCGGCACTCCCCCATGATTCCCGCGCACACGGCGCGCGCTCCTTCGGCTGGGAGGTGACCGATGCTTCGCACTCGGATTTCGTCGCGCGCCCGCCGCGCGGCACACTTGCTCGCTGCCACCTGCGGCCTTGCGTTGGCCGTCGGCTGCGCATCCCACCACGACAGCGTGATCGATCCCCAGGACCCACCCGCGGCCCGCTACACGATCGACCAGACGCTCTCCGACGAAGCGCAGCGCAACACCATCGCCTTCGATGGCCTGGCGTTCCTCACCGGCAGCGTCGGCGCACAATCGTTCTTGCCGCCGGGCAAGGTGGCGGATTTCAGCGGCTTCCAATACCTGCGCGACAACGATCCAACCAACCTCGGACACAACACCGATTTCGTGACGATCATCGCGTTCAACGTTCTGCACATCCTCGACAGCGCGCAGATCGCTCAACTCGCGTCGAACGCGACGGTGGAGATCGCGCAGATCAACGCATTCGCGGATCGGCGCTTTCCACTCTTGCAAGCGTTCCACCGGCAGCTCGATGGAGATGTGCCGGCCGGCGCGACCGGGCTCGACTCGAGCGCGGTGGTCGCGTATACCGCCGATCTCTATCGTCTGGACGGCGAGATCAGCTATCGCCGCGCGCGGTTGATGGGGGGCATCTTGACGTCACTCAACACGTCGCAGCGCGCGGCGCTCGCCGCACTCGCGGGGAAACAAGGTGTGGGGAACTGGGATCGCACGCTCAGCGATCCTCTGCAGGCGCTGCGGCTCGAGCCCGACGCCAACGTCGCGGTGATGACGTACGCGAGCGAGATGTACAGCTGGTTCGCCGGCTCGGTGGAGGCGGACGTGTACTTCTGCCCCGAGCGGCACGGCACGTACTTCGGCTCGTTCTATCTCAAGGACTGGCCGGCGATGGGCAATCCGAACTTCACCATCGACGAACAGCTGACGGCGAGCGCGGGACAAAACTTCCTCGCCGCGTTGCCGGCGGCCCAGGCGGCGACGGTGAGTGGGCTCGTCGACGTGCAGCGCGCGGCGTTGCGGGAGATGGTGGAACGGCGGCGCGACATCGCGACGCAGCTGCGGCGATTTCAAACCGGCGCGGCGGCGGATTCCGCGACGGTGCTCGCGTTGTCGGCGCGCTACGGCGCGCTCGATGGGGCGCTCGCGTATGGGTATGCGACGCGGTTCGCGGCGGTCGCGCAAGCGCTGACGCCGGCGCAACGCGCGCGCGTCGACTCGCTCGCGCAACGTCTCGGGTACACGCAGCCGGCGGGCGCGTTCCGCTACTCGCGGCCGATCGCCATGCCGGCGATTCCGAACACTGACTACTTGTTCGGCGTGCCGGCGTCGAGCACGGCGAGCCAGGCGCTTCGGCGCAGTGCGCCGCGCGTGGCGAGCACCGCCGTCGCCTCAAGATAGCGCTGGTGCCGCGCGAACGCCGCGCCGCCTTCGGAGGCGACGAGGGCGGCGCGGTGCGTCTCGCGCGCCGCGTGGCGTTTCGACGCGATGCGCTCCACGCGATCGGTGCGGTCTTCGCAGAAGGCGACGCGGAATCCGGCGGCGGCGAGGTGACGCTCGGTGGCGCCCGGCGCGACGAAGTAGGTGGCTCCGAAGCTCGCGCGCGCGGCGGCCTCGGTGGCATCGAGCGGCGCATGTTGCACGCCCGCATCGGTGAGCAGAAAAGCGCCGCCCGGGCGAAGCGCGCGGGCAACCTCTCGGAAAAACGCCGCGCGATCCGGCAGATGCAGCGCGACGTCGAGCGCCATCGCGGCGTCGCACGCGCCAGTGGCGATCGGCAACGCGCACGAGAGGTCCGCCGCGCACGCGAGAAAGCGCTCCCCCACGCCACACGCCACGGCGCGCCGCGCGCCGGCCGCCAACGCGGCCGGCGACGCATCCACCGCCATGCCGCCGCATCCACTCTCCCGCATCGCGAACGTCAGCGGCCCGCACGGCCCCGCACCGCAGTCGAGCAGCGTCGCGTTCGGCGCCATCGCCATCCGCGCAAGGTCGGCGCGCAAATCGTCCGCGTCGACCCACGAGTGCTGGCCGATGTCCTCGCCGTACGCGGCCGCGCGAACGGCGCGCTGGACGGGCGAGTCCCACGAGGCGAAGAGGTCCGCGTAGCCGGTCATCTCTTCGCCCCTGATGACGCCGCTAGCCGATCGGCACGCGCGCCGCGTTCGCCGCGAGCCACTGGTCGAACGACTGCACCGAGGCATCGAGGCTGCGCGCGAGTTGCGGATCGCGGGTGGCGAGGAACGCATCGCCGCGAATCGCCTGGAACTGGAACATGTTGCCCAGGTCCTCGGCGCCCGGGAATCCAAGTCCGCGATACACGTCGAACGGCACGTCGACGAAACGCACCTCGCGGCCGAGCGCCTGCCCCATCTTCGCCGCCATCTCGTCGCCGGTGAGGTTCTCCCCCGACACGCCGAAGCGCTGGCCTGCCACGCCGGCACCGCGGCGGAAGATGCCGAACGCGCACTTCCCGATGTCCCCGGCGGCGATCCCCGGCAGCGCGACGCCACCCAGCGGAAGCGCCAGTGTCAGCGCGCCGTCTTCGCCCGCGCGCGGACCCATGCCGAAGTAAATGAAGTTGTCCCAGTAGAAGGCGGCGAGCAAGTACGACGTCGGCGCGCCCTCGGCGGCGAATACCGCGTCGGCCTCACCCTTCGCGTCGAAGTGCGGAACCTTGTAGTTGCCCTGCAACGTCGGCAAGCGGGCGTCGTCGAGTGACACGAACGTGCGCGTGTCCTCGAGAGTGGACCACACGACGTGCGCCACGCCGGCCGCCTTGGTGGCGCGGGCGAGCGCCGTGGCCTGCGCCAACTCGCGCGCCGGAGAGAAGTGCTCCCAGAAGTTGGTGACGCAGAAGGCGCCGTATGCGCCGGCGAATGCGCGTTCGAGGCTCGCCTGATCGTCCGCGTCGGCGGCCACGACTTCGGCTCCCAGCGCGGCAAGCGCCTTCGCCTTCTCCGAGGACGGATCGCGGGTGATGGCGCGGGCCACGAATCCGCTGGCCGGATCGGCCGTGATGGCCCGGACGAGCCCGCCGCCCTGGGCGCCGGTCGCCCCCACCACTGCCAGGATGCGCTTCTCGGACATCGGCCCTCCTTTGCGATTCGCCCCTATGAAAAACGCCGCCGGAGCGAAACGCTCCAGCGGCTCAAAATGGCGGGGCCGACGGGGCTCGAACCCGCGACCTCTGGCTTGACAGGCCAGTGTGCTAACCACCTGCACCACGACCCCGCAAAATCGGTGACGCGGAATATACCCACGGAGCCCGAACCTGTCAAACGCGACCGTATGCCGGACCGGCGGGGCGGCCGGCGATTGGCCCCGCACCGGGCGTCCGCGACGCCCCGGCGCGCGGCGGAAGTCAGTACAAACGCGCCAGTTCGACGCCCTTGTAGTAGTGCCCAATGATCTGCTTCATCGAGTAGCCGGCGCGCGCCATGCCGATCGCCCCGAACTGGCACATGCCGACGCCGTGGCCGTAGCCGCCGCCGTCGAACTCGACCTCGACGACGCGGCCGTGCGAGCGGCGCACCACGGTCGAGAACAGGGTCGAGCGCAGGATTTGGTCGTGACGGCCGGGACGCTTGAGGACGAGCCGGATGCGGTCCCCGGTGAGGTGGTAGCTGCCGCCCCGGGTGCGAATTTCGAGGTCCTTCACGCGGTGCGATGGCCCGCGCTCGCGCACCGAGACGCCGAGCAACTCGCCGCCCGGCACCGCGCCGTTGCGCGGGAATTGTTGCGGCCCGAACGTCGTGACGAGGTCGAGGAACTCGTCGGCCGGCCACACCTCGGTCCAGCGATAGAGGCGCGACGATTTGCAGAACGCTTCGCGTTCGTCGCCGGCGCGATCGCGGCGGGCGCGCAGGTAACTGATCGGGTCCTCGTTCCAGACTTCGTCGCAGTCGGCGGTCTTGCCGCCGCAGGTCGAGAAGTAGTTGCAGCGGATCAGCGCACCGTCCTTGCGCGCGACGACGCCGCGGGTGGCCAGGATCGCCTTGTCGCCGGTCGGGTATTCGCCCTTGATGCCGTCGTAGACTTGATCGGCGGTGGTGCCGAGCAGGTCGAAGCCGTCGTCCTTGCGGCGGCCCATGTAGCTCAAGGTGTACGTGCGCGCCGCAACGGCCTGCGCTTCCATCGCGGCGAGCAGGCTGTCGGGCCAGTGACCAAGTTCGCTCGGGACGACACCGCGCAGGTACTCCTCGATCGGCACGATGTTGACGACGGTGACGCCGCCGCGCCGCCCACGGAACACTTCGAGGCGGCCGCGATACGACTTGCCGGCGACGCTGACGTGGCCGCCGGCGTCACGCGCCGCAAGCGTGAAGGTTGGCGAGACCGCGCGGCCGTCATCGCTGGTGAGCACGATGGCGTCGGCGCCGTCGCCACGCGCGGCGGTGAGCGTGGTGTCGGAGATCGTCGCGCCGCTGCCGGCGTCGCCGAGCACGAAACCGCCAGGCGCGCTGAGTTCGACGGCGTCGGAATCCACCCACACGCCGATCCGCACCAGGGTGCCGCCGCTCGGCGCCGGCGGCTTGTAATGCGAATGATCGCCGGGCGGGCCGACCGGCGGGCGCGGCGGCTTGCCGCAGCTGGCGAGCAGCGCCGCGGCGCACGCGGCTCCCGCGGCGAGCAGAGCGAATCGACGAATCACGGGCGTCGGCCTCCTTGTCGACGAACGCGCGGCGCCGCGCCGGGCGTGCGGGCACCGAGAATCACCGCGTGCCGGGCGCCGGTGGCGCCGAGCACGTTGCCGGCCTCGCCGCGCGCGCTGCGATACGCCAGCACGGCGAAGGCGAGGGCTTCCTTGCTGTCCACCGGCACGCCGCGCGCCGCGGCGGTGACCAGCCGCGGTCCGGCGAGTTCGGCGGCGAGCATCTGCATCAGCGTGCCATTGTGCACGCCGCCGCCGCTCGCCACCACCTCGGTGAGCGCGGCGCGCTCCGGCCACCACGCGCTGATCGCCAGTGCGCGCGGTGAGCAGCGTGGCGGTGGCGACGACATCGGCCGGCGTGGCGCGCCGCGTGCGGCGTTCGCCCACATCCGCGCGGCGAGCGCGTCGCCCAGGCAACGTCGCGCCCGTCAGCGCGGCGGCCGGCGACGAAAGAACGGATCGCGCAGCAGATCGTCGACCCACGTCTCGTGCGCCCAGCCGCTCGCGGCGAGCCGTCCTCCGCGATCGTAGCGCAGGCGGCCGCCGCTCGCGCGCCGCGCCAGCTCGTCGATCACCGCATTGCCCGGCCCGGTGTCGAACGCGACGACGTCGTCGAGTGCACAGCCGGCCGGCAGGAACGTCACGTTGGCAATGCCGCCGATGTTGAGCGCGACGCGGCCGGCGCGCATCGCGCAACAGCAGCCAGTCGACCAGCGGCACCAACGGTGCGCCTTCGCCGCCCGCCGCGACGTCGCGCGCGGAAGCCGGCGATGACATCGATGCCGGTGCGCTCGGCGATGACCGCAGGATCGCCGATCTGCCACGTATGCGGTGCGGCGATCGCCGTGCGCCGCGCCCGTGGGCCATGCGCGATGGTCTGTCCGTGCGAGCCGATGAGGTGGACATCGCGCGGCGTCAGGCCGGCGCGCGCAATGACACGCAACGCGGCGCGCCTGCAAACGCCTCGCCGCACGCCGCGTCGAGCGCCGCGAACTCGGAGGCGCTCGCCAGCGCACCCTGCGCCACCGCGAGCAACCGCGCGCGCAACGCCGGCGCGTGGCGCATCGCGCAGTCGGCGAGGACGCGCACTCGCACACCATCGCTGCCGCGCGGCGCGATCTCGCACAGCGCCGCGTCGATCGCATCCACCGACGTGCCGGACATCAGCCCAACCACGCGCCACACGCGCCGCTCGCGCATCACCCTTCCTTCCCCGCGCCGGCGGTGAGCCCCGCGATGATCTGGCGCTGGAACAGCACGAACGCCGCCATCACCGGCAGCGCCGCCAGCGACGAGCCCGCCATCAAGTGGCCCCAATCGACACTGTGTTCGCCCTGCGAATACAGCGCGAGGCCGACCGGCAGCGTGCGCATCGATTCCGAGTTCGTCAGGATGAGCGGATAGAGAAACGAGTTCCACGACACCAGAAACGTGTTGATGCCGACCACCGCGAGGCCCGGCTTCGCCAGCGGCATCACGATACGGAAGAACACGCGCCACTCGCTCGCGCCATCGACGCGTGCGGCGTCCTCGAGTTCCTCCGGCAGCGCGAGGAAGAACTGCGACATCAGGAAGATGCTGAAGCCGTCGGTAAGGAACGGCAACGTGAGCGCGAGGTAGGTGTTCATCAGGTGCAGCTTGCTGATCAGCATGTAGACCGGAATCATCGTGACTTGACGCGGCACCATGAGCGTCGCCAGCACCAGCACACGCACCAGCGGCCGGCCGGGAAACGCGCGCCGGGCCAGCGCGTAGCCGACCATCGGCGCGAACAGCAAGTTGCCGCCGACGATGATCGCCGAGACGAGCACCGAGTTGAACGTGTAGCGGCCGAATGGCCCGCTCGCCAGCACGTCGTGGAAGTTCCCGAGCGTGAGGTGGCCGCCGCGCAGCGCGGTCCACAGGCCTTCGCCGAGCGCGCCGCGCGTCAGCGACAGCAAGAGCATCCACACCAACGGCGCGAGCATCGTGGCAAGCAGCAGCGCCGCCACCGCGATCAACGGCCACGGCGCGCGATCGTCGTCGCGCCGGCGTCTCACGCGGACACTCCGCGTCCGGCCTTCAGCACGCGCATTTGCACCAGCGACACCGCGAGGATCACCGCGAACAGCAGGTACGCCACCGCGCTCGCGTAGCCGAGCCGGAACGCATAGAACGCGCGGTCGTAGAGGTAGTAGACCGCCGTCATCGTGGTGTCGAGCGGCCCGCCGCGCGTCATCACGAAGATCTCGATGAACACCTGGAACGAGCGGATGGTGTTGATGACGACGACGAACAACGCCACCGGCCGCAGCATCGGCAGCGTGATGTGCCGCAGCGCGTCCCACCGCGAGCCGCCGTCGAGCGACGCCGCTTCGTAGAGATCGCGCGGAATCGTCTGCAGCCCAGCGAGGAACAAGATCATGTAGTAGCCGATCGACGCCCACACATCCATCGCCATCACCGCCGGCAGCGCGGTCTTCGTCCCGAGCAGCCAATCGGGCGTCGGCAGGTGCAGTGCGCCGAGCAGCGCATTGAGCCCGCCGTAGGGCGCATAGAGGTTCTTGAACACGAGCGAGATCACCACCATCGACAGGATGCTCGGCACGAAGAAGCCGGCGCGGAACAATCCTTGTGCCGGCAGCCGGGCGTTGACCAGGAGCGCGAGCGCGAACGCCAGCACGGTGGTAAACGGAATCGTCCCGAGCACGAAGTACGCGGTGGTGCGCAGCGCGCGCCAGAAGGTCGGCGTGGTGAGCGCTTCGTGGTAGTTGGCAAGGCCGACGAAATGCGGCGCGCCCCCGCTCAGCGGATTGTAGTCCGTGAACGAGAGCGCGAAGGACGTGACCAGCGGGTACGCCTCGAAGACGCTGAACACCACCAGCCAGGGCAGCAGGAAGACGAACGTGCTCGGGCCCTGGCCGCGTCGCATCAGCGCGAGGTGGCCACCTGGCCGTTGCGCACGCCCGCGGCGGCGGTGGCCGGCGCCGCGCCGCGCTTCGGCGTCACCGCGCCGACATTCGACGAGGCGGAGGCGTTGTGCAGAATCGCCGCGATCTTCTCATCGGCGTTGCGCAGCGCGTCCTCCGCCGGCGTCGAGCCGAGGATCGCCTCGTCGAGCGACGTGGTGAGCGCGTCCTCGATGTCGCCCCACTGCGGTACCGCGGGCAACGCGCGCGCCGTCGCCATCTGGCGGGCGAACACGCCTTCCTCGGGATGCGTCGTGTAGTAGGGATCGTTCTCGGCGCCGACGTTCGCGGCGACGAAGCGCGCCGCGTGCGCAATCTTGCCGGCCGCCTCGGCCGAGATCAGGAAACGCGCCAGGGTCATCGCCGCGGGGTTCGGCTTGGCCTTCGCGAAGAACACGAGAAGTTCGCCGCCCATGAACGACGCGTGCGTCCCGTCGGGCGAGTTCGGCCGCGGAACCAGGCCGACGCCGTAGCGCAGATTCGGCGCGTCGGTGGGAATCTTGTTGAGCAGCCACGGGCCGCTCAAGTTCATCCCGATCTTCCCCTCCATGAAGGCTTGATCGAGGATCTCCTGCCGCTGCACCATCGACGAGGGCTTGAGCGACAGATAGAACTTCAGCGCGTCGAGATTCTGCTGCGAGTTGACGAGCGAGCGCGTGTTGTCCGACGACAGGACATCGCCGCCGTTGCCCCACGCGAAGGGCATGAACTTCTTCACGAAGATCAGCCGCTCGCCGGCGTTGAGCGCGTTGCCGTGGATGTCGCCGCCAAGCGCCTGCACCTTGGCGGCCGCGTCGGCGAACTCGGACCACGTCTCCGGCGCTTTCGTCGAGTCGAGCCCGGCGCGCGCGAACAGCACCTTGTTGTAGTAGAGCGCCCGCGAGCCGACGACCCACGGCAGGCCGAACACATGCTGCTGGTAGGTCACCATGTCCCAGGCGCGGTATTGGTCGCGCAGCGAGTCGGCGAGCGGCGTGAGGTCGCGCAATGCACCGGCCGACGCGTACTGGGCGAACTGCGTCGACCCGAGTTCGCAGAGATCCGGCACGGTGCCGGACGCCACCGCGGCGGTGATCTTCTGCGGGCCGTCGCTCCAGGTGAGCTGCTGCACCTCGACGGTGATCTCGGGGTGCGCCTTCTTGAAGTCGTCGAGGACGGGCTGAATCTGCTCGCGCGGCCAGAATTCCCAGAACACGACGGTGTTGCCGCCGCCGGATTTGCCGCAGCCCGCGAATTGCCCCGTCGAGACGGCGACGATCCCGACCGCGAGCATCGCCGCTGCCGTCTTTCCGCCACGCCGGATGCGTGCACTCCGCGCCGAATCCCTGGTCGCCATGCCTCGTCCCCTTCCTATAGGAGCGCCGCGCGGGAAACCGCCGGTCGCGCGTGGGGCGGGATGGTAGCACAGCGCACCCACGCTGCCTACCGAACGCCGGCGTATCAAACCGCGCCGGCACTCCACCTGTGCCTCTGGACGCGGTGGTCCGGGCCATCCTGATTCAGGCGTGACTGCCGTGGCGCCCCACTCGATCCCACGCCAGTTCGCACTCGAACAGGAGAATCACCATGTCACTGCTGCTGTTTCCCGTCGGATTCTCGCCGCGCTTCCTGCGCCTGCGGCCTGTGGTGACCGCGCTGCTCGCCGCCGGCCTGCTCGTCGCGGGCGGCCACGCTGCGGCCACACCGACTCCCGCCGCCGGGACGCTCACGTCCGGCGGGGCCGGATTGACCTGGACGGGCGGCGCGCTCGCAGGCGGCAATGCGGATGAGACCACGTGCCAGGAGAACATCACCTGCGAATCCTACTCGCTCACCGTGGCGGCCGGCGACTACACCGGGAAACGCATCTCCGTGGGCATCAGCTGGCTGCTGCCGGCGACCGATTACGATCTGTACATTCATGACGGATCGCTCGGCGGCCCGGTGATCGCGCAGTCCGCCGATGGCACGACGACGGCAGAACAAACCTACTTGAGTTTCGATCCTGGTGTCCTGGCGGCGCCGCACACGTACGCCGTGCATGTCGTCGCATTCGTGGTGACGCCGGCGGATGCGTACCACGGGCACGCCGAGGTCATCGCGGCGCCGGCGCCGCGGGTAGCGCAGTACGCCGCCTCGTCGGTGACCTTCAGCCCGAACGTGACGCTGCTGGCGCCCGGTTCGGGGGGCGATGCCGAGCCGAGTTGCCGAGTCGACGTGCGCGGCAACGCCTACGTCGGCGGCATTCGGGGAGTCCCGGCCGGCG
>JBGATO010000069.1:0-18858 GCA_044229145.1 Candidatus Eiseniibacteriota bacterium
TCAGATACGTCCCGTCGTAGCCGAGCTCCGCGTCGGAGCGATAGCTGTACGCCAGCGAATTGCCAGGATTCACGCCCGCGAACGTCTTGAAGGCGACTTGGCGCGTGTTGTTGTCGTAACCCGGAAAGCAGGCGCGGGCGCCGCACGCGGTTTGGCCAAGGTCGCCGCACCACAGCACGTTCCCGGACAGGCCAACCGCATTGCCGCGGCTTCCCGGAATCGCGGACAGCAGCGTGCGCGACCACAGAGACGTTGCGTTCGTCGTCAAGTCGACATCGGTCCAGCCCTGCCACCCACTCTCGAAATCCCAGGGGCCGAATGTGTAGGAGTTGACGCCCGCGCTGGATGCGGGAGCAGTGGAATGCGGCATTGGCATGGCGTGGCCGCGGGCGCGGGATGCCGCAAGGGCGGCTACTGGAACCATGGCGATCAGTGCAGCGAGAACGGCAATTCGCGTGAGTTTTCTCATGACGGACCTCGTGGGCAAGGACGAACGACATGCAGCTCAGTGAGGGGAAAACGTCGCGGGGGGAAAAACCGCACGGGTCCCGTGTGGGGCCGGAAAGGGCGCCACCGCAACGGTGGACACGCCGGCGTGCCCTCGGGCACACTGCCCGCCTCTCCCGCCGTCCTCTCGTGCCGATCCCAGGAGGTCTTCGCATGCGCCGCGCTGTCGCGCTCGCCGTCGCCCTGATCAGCCTCGCGTCCCTTACCCACGCGCAGGGCCGCGACTTCAGCAAAGTCGAGATCGTCCCGACGCCGCTGCGCGGCGGCCTCACCATGCTCACCGGCGCCGGCGGCAACCTCGCCGTCAGCACCGGCGACGACGGCGTGCTGGTGGTCGACGATCAATTCGCGCCGCTCGCCCCCAAGATCCACGCCGCGATCAAGGCGCTCACCGACAAGCCGGTGCGCTTCGTGGTCAACACGCACTATCACGGCGATCACGTCGGCGGCAACGTCGCGATGCACGACCTCGGCGCGATCATCGTCGCGCAGGAGAACGTGCGGCGCCGGATGACGCGCGATCAGTTCAACGCGGTGTTCGAGGACACCATCCGCGCCACCGCGCCGGCCGCCTGGCCGGTGGTGACGTTCGCCGACTCACTGACCTTCCACTGGAACGGTCAGACGATTCGCGTGCTGCACGTCAAGCCGGCACACACTGACGGCGATGCCATCCTGCACTTCGCCGAAGCCAACGTCGTGCACATGGGCGACTGCTTCTTCAACGGCCTCTATCCGGTGATCGACGTCTCGAGCGGCGGTTCGCTCGAGGGTATGATCGAGGCCGACGACCGCATCCTCGCGTTCGCCGACGCGCAGACGCAGATCGTTCCCGGGCACGGGCCGCTCGGCGACGTCAAGTCTCTGCGCGCGTTCCGCGACATGCTGGCGACGGTGCGCGATCGTGTGAAGCCGCTGGTGCGCTCCGGCAAGTCGCTGCAGGAGATCATCGCCGCCAAGCCGCTCGCCGACCTCGACGCGACATGGGGCCGCGGATTCATGAAGCCGGACGACTGGCTGGGCGTCGTCTACATGGACTTCACGCGGCACGCGGCGAAATAGCGCGCCGCAACATGCGAAGGCCGGGTCGCCTCGACGGGCGGCCCGGCCTTTGGCGTGGTGTCCCGGCGCGTCAGACGGACGCCGGTGTCATCTGCGTCAGCAGTTTCTCGACTACTTCCTGCCGCTCGACCAGCGTGTGCCGCAGCGCGCGGTCGTCGGTACGCGCCACCTCGCGCGTGAGCGCGGGCAAGTACGCGCGCAGGACATCGCGCAGCAGCTGCATGTCGTGGTCGGAAAGTTCGAGCGTCATCGTCGACCTCCTCGGATGCGGGGCTCTTCCCCGACACCTCGATGATGCGCCCGGCCGCACAGCAGGATAGCGGGACGATGGGCGAAGCTCAGCGTCGCAGGAAGTCGCGGACCGGCGCACCGGGCGCCGCGCGACTCAGGCGCGGCCCGGAAACGCGTAGAATCGTACGGGCTGGTCGACGCTTTGGAAGCGGAGGAACTCGTCGCGCTGCCAGACGAATCCGGCGCGCCGCAGCACGCCCTGCGAGGCGACGTTCTCCGCCGCCGCGATACCGAGGATCTCCGGCAGTGCGAACGCAGCGCACGCCCATTCGCACGTGGCGCGAACCGCTTCCGACGCGAAGCCCTGGCGCTGCTGCGCCTCGGCGATCGCGAACCCGACCTCCACGCTGTCCTTGTACGGACTCAGCCCGACGTGCCCCACCAACTCGCCGGTCCGCCGCACCTCCACCCCGAGCACGTACGGCCCCTTCCGCGGATCCGCGGGATCCTCGCACTGGGCGATCAGGTACGCGAGTTCCTCCTCCGCGTGCGCGAGGTCGCGATACACCTGGCTCGGCAGCCAGATGCGCGAACTCTCCTCCCGGCTCATGCGAAAGACCGCCGCGAGGTCGGCGGGCACGAACGGGCGCAGCGTCAGCGCCTGCGTGTCGATCGGCATCGCCATCGGGACGTCCCGTGCTAGCGCGTGACGAGCACGCGCGCCGCGAGGTCCACGCCGGCGCCGTGCGCGCGCACCGCGTACACGCCGGCGGGCAGGTGCGCCGGCGTCCACGCGAGCGCACTCGCGCCGGCCGGCAACGCGCCGCGGAACAGCGTCGCCACCACGCGGCCGCGCGCATCGAGCACGTCGACGCGCAGGTCGCCGACGGCGCGCGGCAGCGTCAATCGCACGGCGGCGCCATCGCGCGGCGCGCTCGGCGCCACCACCAAGCGCGCCGCGACGTCGCCGTGCGGCTCACCCACCGCGACCGGCGTGAACAGCTGCGACGTCCCCACCGGCACCAGTGGATTCTGCGTGTACGACTTGTACTGCGCGCCAACGTTGCCGAGGTTCGCCGGCAGATACCACGTCGGCCCGACGAGATTGGGATACGAGCCGACGTTGGGGTTCGAGATCTGGATGCCGGTGTCGCCGATGCTGCGGCCGTCGCCGGTGTCGCCCGCGTCGAAGGTGCCGTTGTCCTTATAGTAGAGACTCGGCGTGCCGCCGACGCCGGTGACGTCGCCGATGGCGATCAAGGTGCCGTGCGTGCCGCTGGCCACCACGTAGCTCGGCGCGGTGCCGATCAAGCCGGCGTCCGGGTTCCCGTCGATGAGCGCGCCGGCCGGATTGTAGTCGTCGTACATGCGCATGCCGATGGCAGCGGTGCTGAGGTCGGCGGAGCCACGCAGGAAGGTCACGCCACTCACCACGTCGGTCGGCGACAGGCCGACCGCCTCGTGCGGATAGTAGGCGCTGTAGCTGGTGGTCGGACCGGTCGGACCGTTGACGCTGCGCTTGGTGAGCACGCGCACCGCGCCGTCGATGAACGCGTCGGTGGTCACCGGGAAGTCGTTCTCGGTGTAGTTGAACGTCAAGAACAGGATCTTCACGGTGACGCGCACCTTCTGGCGGTCGAGGATGTCGACGCCGCTGCCGCCGCCGCTCGGGTTGATGCGCGTGAGCACTAGTTGCCCGTTGCCGTCGTAGCCGAGCGTGTAGCCGTCGGTAACCAGCGAATCGGTGGCGCCGTCGTAGTAGGTCACGTAGTCGCCGGTGAAGGTCTGGGTGAGCGTGTTCGAGCGGAAGACGTACACCCACGAACGCTTGCTGGCGTCGAGCGGGTTCGCCACCTGTACTTCGTAGCGCGCGAACGATTGCGCGGCGAGATCGTTCGGCCACTCGTCGGTGCTGACTTGATCGCCCATGTCCTTGGTGGCCCACACGAGTTCGTCGTTGGCGTCGAACGCCGGGTCGGCGTCGGCGATGAAATAGCTGCCGCTCGCGTCCTTCTGGTCGAGTTGGAAGGGAATCTGCACCCAGGCGCCGGAGCGGTACGCGTAGACCCAGAGGTCGCTCAGCGGCGCGCCGGCGAGGCCGGGCAGCGTGGTGCCGTTGGCGACGGCGGCTTCGTCGCCGCGGTCCAGCGTGCCGGGGGCGAGGACGGTGGCGTGCGCCACGGCGGCGCAGCACGAGGCGACGAACACGGATGCGAGGACGCGGATGGCACGCATGCGGATCTCCCGAACGAAGGGGGGAAAGGACTCGCTCAGGCTAGCATCGCCGCCGAAGCGCGACAAGGCGGCCCCGCCGGCGATGGCGTCGGGACGCTAGGCGGTCGTGCGGCGGATCTCGTACTTGAGGCAGTCGCCGCCGAAGTAGCGCGCCTTCTGCGGACCACTCATCCCGTTCTTCTCCATCACCTTGCACGAGGCGATGTTGTCGGGGTGCGCGAGCCCGATGATGCGGTCGATCTCGGGCCGCGCGAAGCCGAAGGCGATCGCCATCTCGGCGGCTTCGGTGGCGTAGCCGAGGCCCCAATAGTCGGGGCCCATGAGGTAGTCCACCTCGACCTCGCCGGTCTCGTCGAGCACCCGCAGACCGCAGTAGCCCATGAAGTCGCCGGTGTCGCGCTTGGTGAGCGCCCAGATGCCGAAGCCGCGCGCCGCCCAGTGGGCGAGGAAGCGATCGATCATCGGTTCGATGCGCGCGAGCGGCGGCGGCGTGGGGTCGGGACGAAACATCAGCACGTCCGGCGCACTGAGGATCGTGTGCAGCGCGAGCACGTCGGTCGTGCGGAAGGGGCGCAGGGTGAGGCGCGCGGACGAGATGGTCGGAATCATGTCACGAGCATGGGCGGCGAGGGCGGCGCGAGTCTAGGTCGCCCATCGTGGTACTGACACGTCGCGCGGGTTGTGCTCGCTCCATGGGCCACCGTCGTGCGATCCTTCGCGCCTTCGTCCTTCGTTCGCCTGGAGCCGTACGCACGCATGGCCGCACTCGGATTGCACGACGTCACGATTGCCTTCGCCGGACCGCCGCTGCTCGACGGCGTGGCGTTCGCGTTGGAGGACGGCGAGCGCGTCGGGCTGGTGGGGCGCAACGGCGCGGGCAAGTCGACGCTGCTGCGGCTGTTCGACGGCACGCTGGCGCCGGACTCCGGCACGGTGTCGCGGCGGCCGGGCCTGCGCGTCGCGGCGTTGCAGCAGGAAGTGCCGATCGATCTCCACGGTCCGGTGAGCCGCTACTTGCACGAGGTGTGCGGCGTCCACGCGCACGAAACGCCGTGGGAAGTCGAGGCGCGCATCGACCGCACCGCGCACGATCTCGGGCTCGACCTCGCGGCGCCGATCGAAGCGCTCAGCGCCGGCTCGAAGCGCCGCGTGTTGCTCGCCGCCGCGCTGGTGCGCGATCCCGACGTGCTGCTGCTCGACGAGCCGACCAACCATCTCGACGTCGAGGCCATCCAGCATCTCGAGGAGACGCTGTGCCGCCGCGCCGCCGCGCTCGTCTTCGTCACGCACGACCGCGCGTTCCTGCAGAACGTCGCCACGCGCATCGTGGATCTCGACCGCGGCGCGCTGCGTAGCTATCCGACCACCTACGACGAGTACCTGCGCCGCCGCGACGACGAACTGCGCGTCGAGGCCGAACAGGCCGCGCTGTTCGACAAGAAGCTGGCGCAGGAGGAAGCGTGGTTGCGCCAGGGCATCAAGGCGCGGCGCACCCGCAACGAAGGCCGCGTGCGCGCGCTGGAGGCGATGCGCGACGAGCGCCGCGCCCGCCGCGATCCCGGCGCCACCGTCAAGGCGACGCTGCAGGACGCGGAAAAGTCGGGCCGCTTGGTGCTGCGCGTCCGCGATGTCGACTTCGGGTACGGCGACGCGCCGGTGGTGCGCGGCCTCTCGACGACGATCATGCGCGGTGATCGCATCGGCATCGTCGGCCCCAACGGCTGCGGCAAGACGACGGTGCTCGGTCTCCTGCTCGGACGCTTGTCGCCGCAGGGCGGCACCGTCGAACACGGCACGCGACTCGAAGTCGCGCACGCCGCGCAGCTACCCGACAGCTTCGACGACGCGCGCAGCGTGGTGGACTGCCTCGCCGACGGCCGCGAGTTCATCTCGGTGGGCGGCGCGCAGCGGCACGTGGTCGGCTACCTGCGCGACTTCCTGTTCACCGGCGAACAGATCCAAGGCCCGGTCGGCCGTCTCTCCGGCGGCGAACGCCAGCGCCTACAACTCGCGCGACTGTTCTCGCGGCCGTGCAACCTGCTCGTGCTCGACGAACCAACCAACGACCTCGACCTCGACACGCTGGAGTTGCTCGAGGAACTGCTGCTCGACTTCGACGGCACGCTGCTCGTCGTCTCGCACGACCGCGCGTTCCTCGACAACGTCGTCACGTCGACGCTGGTGTTCGAGGGCGACGGCCGCTGGGGCGAATACGTCGGCGGCTACACCGACGCGGTGCGGCAGCGGCGCGTCGCCGCGCCCGTCGCCGCGGCCGCCAAGGCCGCGCGCGCCGACACGCCGGCCAAGCAACCGAAGAAGTTCGGCTTCAACGAAAGGCGCGAACTCGACAAACTCCCCGCGAAGATCGAAAAGCTCGAAGCCGAACGCGCGACGTTGTGGGAGACGATGTCGGCGCCGGATTTCTACGCCACGCGCGGCGATGCCGTGGCCGCGACGACGGCGCGCCTCGCGGCGCTGGAAGCGGAGATCGAGACGGCGTACGCGCGGTGGGCGGAACTCGAGGCGTTGGCGGGAAGCTAGCCCGCCTCCCCCGCCGCGACCACCCGGTCCCGCAGCATCGCCACCGTCGCCGGCGAGTGCCCCGCATAGTGGTTGTTGGCGAACACGTACGTCGTGATCGCCCGGCGCAGGAACGCACGCACCAACGCCGCCCAGGCGTCGAGATCGCCGGCGCGATCGATTTGCACCGCGTGGAAGCGCTCGATGGCGCGGCGGTCGCCGAGCAGGCGGATGTAGGTGAAGTCGGCGGTGATCCAGTCGACGCGCGGCATCCACGGATGATCGAGCAGCGCCACCGCGATGCCGCGCGCCGCGCAACACGCTTGCAACGCGGCCGCGGGCTCCGGTTCGGCCCAGCGTTTGTTCCGCACCTCCACCGCGTAGCGCGCGCCCTCCGGCAGAGCGGCGACGAACGCCTCCAACGCCGGCAACTTCTCTGGCGTGAACGACGGCCCGAGTTGCAGCAACAGCGGCCCACGCTTCGGGCCCAGCAACGCCATCGTCTCGACGAACCGCGCCGCCTCGTCGCACGCCTCGGCGCCGAGCAACTCCGCCTCGTGCGTGATGCTGCGCGGAAACTTCGCCGCGAAGACGAAGCCGTCGGGGGTGCGGTCGCGCCAGGCCTCCACGGTGGCGCGGCGTGGCACCGCATAGAACGTCGCGTCGATCTCGACCGCGGACCACTGGCGCGCGTAGAGTGCGAGCATGTCCGCCGGCCGGGCGCCGGCGGGATAGAACGGCCCGCGCCAGTCGTCGTATTGGAAGCCCTGCGTGCCGAGCATGAGCCCCGGTGGCAACGCCGGCGCGGACGGCTCGGCGAACTCGGCGAACGGCAACAACGGCTGCGACGGCGCGGGGCCGCGACGGCGCGCCGTCATCGCGCGGCACGCATCAGGAGAAGGACACGCATGATCGCCGACTCTAGCCACGTCGCCGCCGCCGCGTCCACGGCGATGACGGGCACGCGGGTCGCCACGGTGTGGACGTGGGTCGCGGTGGCCGCGACGCTGCTCTGCCTGCTGCGCAGCTACCGGCTGCCGGGGGGCGGTGAGCCGGACACCGGCGGCATCGACCGCTGGGGCGTCATCGCGTTCGTGTGCCAGTGCGTGTTCAGCTATCTGCCGACGCACCGGCTCCCCCACGACCCGACGTGGCCGAGCCGTGCCGTGGTGTCCGTGCTCGGCGCGACGCTCGGCCTCGCGCTCGCGGCGTGGGAGGTCGCGGCGCGGCTGCGGTATCGCGACCGGTCGCCGCGCGTGGCGTCGCCGCAGCGCTTCCTCACGTACGGGCCGTACGCGCACGTGCGACGACCGCGCGATCTGATCGCCGTGCTTCTCATCGTCGCCGTCAACGCGCTCACGCTGCCCTGGCTGGCGCTGATCCCGCTCGCCGGCGTGATGGCGTGGGCATTCGCCCACCGCGCGCGCTGGTACGACGATGCCGCCGCACACGCCTTTGGCGAGCCGTACGAACTCTACTGCGAGGCCGTGCCGCTTCTGGTGCCGCGCCGCCAGGCGCGCGAACGCCCCGGCGCCTGAACCGCAGGCACCGGGGCGTCGTCGGGGGGGCGATTGGCCTAGCGGGTGATGACGAGCTTGCCCTTCATGCCGAGACCGACGTGGAAGTTGCACTGGTAGTTGAGCGTCACACGCGCCACCGGCGGGGTGCCGACCGTCCAGTCGAAGCTCTGGCCCGGCGCGAGCGTGACGTTGAACACCTGGCCGGGCGCGCCCGGGGCACCGCTGGTCACCGTGTGCGACGCGGCACCGTTGTTCGTCCAGTGCACGATGTCACCCGGACGGACGTTGAGCGTCGACGGCGAGAACACGTTCTCGGTCGCGCTGACGTTGTAGGTGGCGGCCGACGCGATGCCGGCGGAGAGAGCGAGAGCGGCAACGGCCGCGGCGAGACGCAATGCGCGAGTCATGTACGACGTCCTCCTGTCCTGATGGATGCGCGAAAGCCCGCTTGGGGAATCGGGGCGGAGTACAGGCCCTGGGTACCGGGCCGTCGGGGAGAGGAAGGCGGCCGTCGAGTACGGCGCGCTGGGCACGTTCGGAGGCGTGATACGCCTATTGTCGACCACTCGGCCGGGCGCCGTCAACGAATTGCGCTCCGAGTGCCACGGCTGAGCCAGATGGCGCCGCCCGTATGCTATCGTCGCGGCGCTCCGCCACCCACCCCGAGGACGATCCAGCCATGCGGCTCTACACGAAGACCGGCGACGCCGGCGATACGGCGCTATTTGGCGGCCAGCGCGTCTCCAAGGACCACCTGCGCGTCGAGGCATACGGGACGATCGACGAGTTGAACGCGCTGCTCGGCGTGGTGGTGGCGACGCTCCCGGACACCGTCGGCGATGGCGATGCCGCCACCGCGCGCCGCGTCGAACTCGAGCAAATCCAGGCCGACCTGTTCCGGCTTGGCGCCGAGCTGGCCACCCCGCCGGACGGGCCGGGCCAGGTGCCGGGCTCGCCGGTGAGCGAAGACGATGTGCGGCGGCTGGAAGGCTGGATCGACGCTCGCGATGCCGAGTGCGAGCCGCTCCGGACATTCATCCTGCCGGGCGGGGCGCGCACCGCGGCGGCCCTGCACCACGCGCGGACGGTGGCGCGGCGGGCGGAACGCCGCATCGTGACGCTGGGCGCCACGACACCCGTGCGCGGCGAGGTGCTGCGCTACGTCAACCGCCTCAGCGATCTGCTCTTCGCGATGGCGCGGGCGGAGAATACGCGGCAATGCGTCGAAGAGACGCCCTGGAAGCCGTAGGCGCGGCAGGCGCTCACGAAACACACGACGGCCCGGAGGCGGTGAGAGCCTCCGGGCCGTGTCGTCGACGGGGTCGCGCGAGCCCCGCCACGCCGTGCGCGGCCGCTCAGCGGCCGAACTGCTCGCCGTCTGCGTTGGGATCGGTGCGGCCGAGCCAGCGCGGGTACTGCCGCTTCACCTCGTTCCGTTCGTCGAACCACTTCTTGTAGGTCTTCAGCTGCTGCTTGGTCAGGATGTGGGGCATGAGCGCCTCGAATGCATCCTGCGCGTCTTGCAGCGGCGCGGCGAGCCGCAGCACGTCCTGCGCGTAGGCGCGGCGGCTGCGGCGGCCGGGATCGTCGGCGCTGCCGGCGCCGGGGATGGGGCCGTCGGACGGCGGCGGAGCGTCGTCCTCTTGCCTGCCGGGGCCGTCGTCGCCGTCGGGCGGCGGACTGCCGGGGCCGCCGTCTCCAGCCGGGCCACCCTCGGGGCGTTCGCCGGGACGAGAGCGAGGCGGCGGGCGATGCGCCGCCATGTAGGCGTGGAGCGTGTCGCGCTGCGGCTGCATCGCCGCGGTGGCCGAATCGTACGCGGCCACGTACAGCCGCTGCTGCTCCGGTGCCAGCGTGGGAATGAGCGCGAGCAGGTCGGCCGGCGAGATCGGCCCGTCGATCACGCTGCGCGTCGGCATCTGGATGTCGCCCCCGCGACTGCCCCAGCGGCCCTCGCCGCGCGGGCCACCGCCACGCCGGTCGACGTCGCCGCCCACGTATTGCGCCATCGCCATCGTCGCGCAGAGCAGCGCGCTGGCGGTCAGCAGAACGCAACGTCCTGTCATGCGTCGTCCTCTCCAAGGTCCGGCGTCGGACACCACGCGGCGCGCGGCGGTTGCACAGCTCCGCCGTGCGCGGCCCGAAACGCCGCGTGCCCGCCTCCGCGAGGGAGACGGGCACGCCGGACTGCGATACCGCGTGTCGCCTACTTGTACGCGGGGATCCCGGTCACCGCTTCGCCGATGATCAGCGTGTGGATGTCGTGGGTGCCTTCGTAGGTGTAGACCGACTCGAGGTTGTTCATGTGGCGCCCGCACTGGTACTCGTCGGTGATGCCGTTGGCGCCGAGGATCTCGCGGGCGGTGCGCGCGCACTGCAGCGCGATCTGCACGTTGTTCATCTTCGCCAGCGAGATGTGGTGCGGCTGGACGGTGCCCTTGTCCTTCAGACGGCCGCACTGCAGCACGAGCAGCTGCGCCTTGGTGATCTCGCGGATCATGTTGGCGAGCTTCTCCTGCACCATCTGGAAGCCGGCGATCGGCCGGTCGAACTGGATGCGCGCCTTCGAGTAGTTCAGCGCCTCGTGGTAGGTCGCCATCGCGGAACCGACGGCGCCCCACGCGATGCCGTAGCGCGCCTGGTTCAAGCAGCCGAGCGGGCCCTTGAGGCCTTCGACGTTCGGCAGGATGGCGTCGCCCTTGACGCGCACGTCCTGCAGCACGAGTTCGCTCGTCACCGACGCGCGGAGCGAGAACTTGCCGTGGATGTCGTTGGTGCTGTAGCCCGGCGTGCCGTTCTCGATGATGAAGCCGCGGATCTTGCCGTCGAGACGCGCCCACACGATGGCGATGTCGGCGATGCCGCCGTTGGTGATCCAGTACTTCGAGCCGTTGAGGACGTAGCCGTCGCCGTCCTTCACCGCGGTGGTGAGCATGCCGCCCGGGTTCGAGCCGTAGTCGGCTTCGGTGAGGCCGAAGCAGCCGATGATCTCGCCGGTGCCCATCTTCGGCAGGTACTTGTTCTTCTGCTCGTCGCTGCCGTAGGCGAGGATCGGGTACATGCAGAGCCCGCCCTGCACGCTGACGAACGACCGCAGTCCGCTGTCGCCGCGCTCGAGCTCCTGGTTGATGAGGCCGTAGGCGACGTTGTTGAGCCCCGGACAGCCGTACCCGTCGATGTTGGCGCCGAACACGCCGAGCTCACCGAGTTCGGGGATCAAGTGCTTCGGGAAGGTGCCCTCGCGGTTGTGCGTCTCGATGATCGGCATCAGCCGGTCACTCACCCACTCCCGGATGGTGTCGCGGATCTGGATCTCTTCGTCGCTGAGCAGGGAGTCGAAGTCCATGAAATCGACGCCGTCGAACCGGACCATGTATCCTCCGAAATTGGTCGGCGCTCGAAACGCCCGGGACCGATTGAGGGCGGAGCGCTACGCCTCGCCGCGCGCTTCGAGGAAGCGCTGGGCATCGAGGGCGGCCATGCACCCGGTGCCAGCGGCGGTGATTGCCTGTCGGTACACATGATCTTGCACATCTCCGGCGGCAAAGACACCCTCGACGCTCGTCTTGGTCCCGTCGTGGGTCCGGATGTACCCCGCGTCGTCCAATTCCAATTGGCCCTCGAACAGGCGCGTATTGGGCTGGTGGCCAATCGCGATGAACACACCGTCGATCTTCTGCTCCCACTGCGCGCCCGACTTGGTGTTGCGCAGCCGCACGCCACCGAGGCTGCCGGTGCCGTCGTCGACCATTTCGTCGATCGTGGTGTCCCACAGCACCTCGATCTTCGGATTCGCCAAGGCGCGCTCTTGCATGATCTTGCTGGCGCGGAAGCTGTCGCGGCGGTGCACCAGCGTGACCTTGCTGGCGAAGCGGGTGAGGTAGGTGCCTTCCTCCATCGCGGTGTCGCCGCCGCCGACCACCATGATTTCCTTGCCGCGGTAGAAAAAGCCGTCGCAGGTCGCGCACGCCGAAACGCCATGGCCCATGAGCCGCGCCTCGGACTCGAGTCCGAGCAGCTTTGCGGAGGCGCCTGTCGCCACGATGACCGTCTTCGCCTCGAAGGTCTGGTCGTCGGTCTTCACGACGAACGGGCGCGTGCTGAGGTCCACCGACACGACTTCGCCGGTGACGATCTGCGTCCCGAACCGTTCGGCCTGCGCGCGCATCTCGACCATGAGGTCGGGGCCTTGGATGCCGTCGCGGAAGCCGGGGAAGTTCTCGACCTCGGTGGTGATGGTGAGCTGGCCTCCGGGCTGCAGGCCCTCGATGACGACCGGCGCGAGGTTGGCGCGCGCCGCGTAGATCGCGGCGGTGTAGCCGGCGGCGCCGGCCCCGATGATGACGACGTTGTGCATGGACTCTCCCGCGGAGGTGTGCGGGGCGGCAGCGCGCCGCCCTCGCCGACATGAAGGCCGCGAGGGTACGGGCGGTTCCGGGCAACGTCAACGGGGCGACGGGGCTACCGCGGCAACGACTCCAGCCACGACTCCAGCGGCCAGAACTCGACGCCGTCCCGCACCAACTTCCGCGCTCCCAGGAAGACCACCACCTTGCGGAGGGTTCGCCGCGGGAGACGCTCCGCCAGGGCGTCCAGTCCCGCAAGGCGTCCGCGCGGCGGCTCGGCGCTCGCCTTGACCTCGATCCCCCACAACTCGCGTCCCGCATCGAGGACGAAATCCACCTCCGCGCCGTGCTTCGTGCGGAAGTAGCTCACCCGGGCGTCGGGCCACAGGGTCCCGATACGGCGCGTCAGCTCGTACGCCACCACGTGTTCGAGCAGCAGACCCCGTTCATCGGCAGGCGGTCGAGAGAGTGGCCGGTGCAGGAGCGCGTTGCGAACGCCCAAGTCGAAGAGGAAGAACTTCGGGTGGGCAATGAGCGCGCCGCGATCCGAACCGCTCCAGGCTGGCACGCGGAAGGCAATGAGCGTGTCTTCGAGAATCTCGAGGTAGCGCCTCGCGGTCTCGTAGCGCACGCCGCTGTCCTGAGCGAGCGCATTGACATTGAGCACCCGCCCGGATGCCGCGGCCGCGTGATCGAGGAGGCGTGCGTATCCGCCCAATTCGCGCACCAGCGCTTCGGCTTGAATCTCCTCGCGCAGATAGATGTCGGCATAGCTGCGAAGATCGGCCTCCCGCGCGGCGCGGCGGGACTCCGCCTGGATGCCCGGAAGCGTTCCGAGAGCCATCGCGCGGTCGAGGCTCCACGCCGCGCCCAGTTCGTGTGCGAGCAGCGGGTGCAGATGGTGAAGCCGCACGCGTCCCGGGAGCAGGTTCGCGTGGCCGCGGCGCAACTTGCGCGCGCTCGACCCCGAGAGCAGGAACCGGAACCGCTTCGGCGACGCATCGAGAATCACTTGGACGACATCGAGCAACGCGGGCACCCGCTGCACTTCGTCGATGAACACGGTCCGCACCTCGCGGCCGGCCGCTCGCAGCTCCTCCTCCAGCCGTTCGGGCCGCGCCACGTATGTCCGATAAGTCGCGGGGCTAGCGAGGTCGAGAGTCCAGTCGGGCTGGAGCGACCGCAAGAGCGTCGACTTCCCGGTCTGGCGCGGGCCGAGGAGCAATACGCTCTTGCGGTCACGCCGCAAATGCGAGGTCAGAAGTCTTTCGAACATGTGGGTAAAATACCCGGCATTTTACCCACATGCAAGAATCGTGTGTCGCGCGTCACGGCATGAGGAGCACCCGTCGTCCGGATGCCCCGTCGCCGGAGACGGCCCGCAGCAGGTAAACGCCCGCCGCCACCGCGCGGCCCGCGGCGTCGTGTCCATCCCACCGCACCACGCGCGCCCCGCCGGCAGCCAGCGTCACCGCGCTCTCCCACACCTGACGCCCGGCGATGTCGAATGCGGCGAGCCGCACGGCACCGCCGCGCGCCGATGCGACGGTGAGGCGCACGCCGCCAGCGGCCGTGGTGGCCACGAGCTGCAGCGCCGGCGGCGCCGCATCCGGCACGTCGCGCGGCGGCGCCACCGCGGTCAGCGACGGCAGGCAGAACTGGTAGACGCGATTCGCCCCGGTGTCGGCCACCCACAACAGGCGGCTCGACTGCTCGATCGCCAGCGCGCACATCTGCAGGCCGAGGAAGCCGCTCATCGCCAGGTCGACCGCGCCGGTGCGCGTGTCGATGGCGTAGACCGCCTTGGCGGTGGCGTCGGCCACGAACACGCGGTGCGCCGCGGTGTCGGCGGCGACGCTGACCAGACTCCCCAGCGCCGTGCCGAGCGCCAGCGTGGTGATCGTCCCGGCCGCGGAGAGCCGCGTCAGCTTCGAGCCGTCCGCGGCGTCGGCCATGTACGCGATGCCGTCGCCCGCGGCGATGTCCTGGAAGTCGACGTTGCCGGGATCGATCATGACCTGCCGTTCGCCCTCGGCGACCAGCGGGCTGAACGCCCACACTTCGTCGGGTCCGCTGTAGCCCCAGTCGGTGACCAGGATGTCGCCGGGATCCACCTGCGGACCGTCGAAGCCGGGCGGCGCGACGCACATGCCGGCCGGATCGTCGTCGCTGCTGTGGAAGCCACTGACCCAGAGCGACGCGGTGCCGTCGGCGGCGTGGCGGTAGATGTTGCCGCTGGCGTCCTCGCTGATGAACGCGTCGCCGTTCGACGTGAAGAGCACGTCGGACGGCGATTCGTAGCCGTGGATCGCGAGGCCGGCGTTCGGCCCGGAAACCGGATAGAGTCCGCCGCCCGAACTGCTCGCGGCCTCGATCATCGCGTAGACGAAGCCGTCGGCGGGGTTGAGCGCCGGGCTCGTCGCGCCGACCAAGCTCCACGTCGAGCACAGCGCGGAGCCTGGCAGCACCGCGGTCACCGGCACGTCCGGCGCCGCGCACGCCGGGCCGCGGCGCGTGAAGTTGTCGAGGCCGAACTTCTCGCTGCCGTCGTAGAACTCGGTTTGGATGCGGCACTCCTCGACATCGGCGAGCACTCCGCTCCAGGTGCCGGATTCCACGACCCAGCCGCTCGAGACCAGCGGGATCGAGACGGTGCGCCACACCCGCGTCGACGTCGACAACGCCGACAGCGCGAGCGGCGCATGCGCCGCGCCGCCGGGGCCACTCAGGCGCACGAACGAGGCCGCATCGTGGCCAGCGCCGCTGAAGCCCACCATGCGCACGTCCATGGCGATCGCCCCGGAGCCATCGAGCGAGGACCAGTCGCCGAGGAACGCGGCCGGCGCGTAGGCGTAGCTGGTGCCGCTGCTGCCCTCGTTCACCTGCGCGAAGCCGCGCGTGTTGCCGCCGCTGCCCGGGTTGCTGAGACCGCCCGTGCTCGAGAACGACCAGTCGCCCAGCGTGCCGTCGTTGAACGTCTCGACGAGGCACGGATCGAACTGGCGCACCGGTGACCGCGTGAGCGAGACGTTGTCGAAGCGGACGTCCTCGTCGCCGTTGACGAACTCGGCCATGAGCCGCAGCGATTGCACGTCGATGAGCAGGGCGGCCCACGATCCGCTGTCGAGCACCCACGCGGCAGGGTCGAGGCTGACGCGGTAGGTCGTCCACACACCGTCGGGCGGCAGGTACGAGGCGCCGCTGAGCGCGTGCGCGGTGCCGCCGGGCCCTTGCAGGCGGAAGATGTACTCCGGTGCGAGCAGGCCGCCGCCGCTCGAGTTGTGCAGGTAGAGGTCGACGCGCAACGTGTCGCCGGCGCCGAGTGCGCTCCAATCGCCGAGCCACAGCGCGGGAGCGACCGCGTAGCACATATCGCCGGTCGCCAGGTCGTTGACGTAGACGCAGCCGGCGGGATTGCCGCCGGTGGCGGACCACGCCGCCGCATTGTCGCCGGTGATGCGCCATCCCTCGGCGCTGGTGGTGAAACTCGCAGTGAGCGCGGCGGCCGGAGCCGCCAGGCAGAGCGCCAACGCACAGACGCTGCTGAGGCGCGCGACGGTCCGCCGCCACGCGCCGCGGCACGGGGCAGGGCGTGCCGATTCCATGCTGTCCTCCTGCGGCCAGGCGGCCGCCGTGCGGAGCCGGAACATGCGGCTCCCGCACGATCCGGCCCGACGCTAGCACCGAGCGGGCGGCGAATCGCAGGCATCCAGACGGAGACGGCGCCTTCGGGCGCACGCACCCCGCCAGCGCGGACCTCGCGATGTCGGAGGGACCGTGTATCGTACGCTGCAGGGTGCTGTTGCTCCATGCGAGGCGACGGGATGACCAATCGCAGGACACAGCGCATACTCACCGACCGATTCAGACGGACTCGAGGAGCAGAGGTGAACCCAGAGGTCGCACGTCTCTATGAAGTTCCGATCGAATCTCAGAGATCGGGTGCTTTCTTCAACACCTTCTCATATCCCACGAAAATCGACCCAGAAGTCGTTGCCCTCTTCGTCGCCACCCACCCACAGCCGGGTGACGTTGTGCTCGACACATTCGCGGGGAGCGGAACGACTGGAGTGGCGGTGGCGCTTTGCGACCAGCCAACCGCCAGGATGCGCGCTTTGGCCGCGGAAAAGCGCCTTCATCCTCATTGGGGCGCTCGCAAGGCGGTGCTCTACGAGTTGAGCCCACTCGGCGCGCTCCTGTCGCGTGTGCTCTCGTCCCCGCCAGACCCTGAAGAGTTCGTCGTGCACGCGGAGGCGCTGTGTGCTGCCGCGGAAAAGCGATCCGGGTGGATGTACGCCACGGTGAGTCCCACGGGCGGGAGTGGCACATTGCGCCACGCTCTCTGGTCGGAGGTCCTCGACCTCCCGTGTTGCGGCGCACATGTGACACTGTGGGAAGCCGCGACGCGGCGCGCTCCCGCCGCGCTACTCGACACGTTTCGCTGTCCGAAGTGCGGCGCGTCCATGCAGACCAACGCCTGCGCACGCGTCGAAAGACTCATGCCGGACACCGTTACCGGTCGCCCCGTCGTGCAGCGTGTTCGCGTGCCGGTCTGGATCTATGGCACATCTGGGAAAAGCCGCTGGTCTCGCCCCCCGACGCGCGACGATCTCCGCCAGATCCGGAGAGCCGAGAGCGCTCCCGTCGAAGACGTGCCAACTGGCCCGATCGCATGGGGCGACCTATATCGCGCCGGCTACCATCGCGGCATCACGCACTTCCACCATTTCTACTCGCCCAGGAACCTCCGCGCCTTGGGTGCGCTCTGGAGTGCGATTCCCGCAGCTCCGGCGGAAATGCAGGACGCACTGCGACTCCTGGTCCTCTCGTTCAACGCAACTCACGCGAGTCTGCTCGCACGCGTCGTCGCCAAGAAGAACATGCCCGACTTCGTGACGACGGGCGCGCAATCGGGAGTGTTGTATGTGAGTGGTCTCCCTGTGGAGAAGAACGTATTCGCGGGGATTAGACGGAAGATCCCGACCTTTCACGAAGCGTTTCGGTTGACGCGAAATAGCGCGAGCGAGATTCGCGTCGAAAACGCATCGAGTACGCGTCTCGACCTTCCGGACAAGTCCGTCGACTTTGTCTTCACGGATCCACCATTCGGCGATTTCATTCCGTACGCGGAAGTGAACCAGCTAAACGAAGCCTGGCTCGGCCAATTCACCGACCGAACCGCTGAAGCGATCATCAGCCCGGCACAGGGAAAGGGAATTCCCGAGTACGGCAGGTTGCTGCGCGAGGTCTTCAGGGAAATCGCGCGCGTACTCCGCCCCACAGGGTCCGCAACTGTCATTTTTCACGCCAGCAAGTCTGCGATCTGGCAATCCTTCGGCGACGCCTTCGGCTCGAGCGGTCTTCAAGTTGAGCGCACGACAATTCTCGACAAGACGCAGGTCAGCTTCAAGCAGGTGGTTTCACAAGGAGGGACTCGTGGCGACGCTGTGTTCCTCCTGCGTCCTTCACAGCAAGCACCGCGCGCCGCACAGGTCGCGAACAGCCAAATCATGTCCGAGACGATTCTCGCTGAGCTGGATGCCAGAGCTGGATCGAATCCGACGGAGGCCGCACCACATCGGATGTACTCACGGTTTGTAGCACGATGCGTGGAACTCGGCGTAGGCGTTGGCTGGGACGCGCAGCAGTTCTACGTGCAGCTGAAGCGCCGGCGCGAAGCGATCACCGCAACGAACCCGCAATCCGCGATCGCGTCTTGACGATGAACTCCGCCCCACTCTCACGCCGTAAGCGTCTCGGGCAATACTTCTCCGGAGATCGGCTGGCGCGGCTGCTCGCGGCGCTCGCGGTGCGGAAAGGCTGCAGGCGTATTCTGGACCCTATGGCGGGTTCGGGTGACATGCTTGCCGCCTGTCTCGCGATGAACGGCCCAATCGAGTCCGTTTCAGCCGTTGATGTTGACGCCCGAGCAGCTGCAGCGTGCCGGCGGATGCTGCGCGCGCACTCGCTGGAGCACAAGGTCGTCACTGGAGATGCCTTCAAGGCGAACGCGTGGACGCACCTGCGCGGAACGTGGGACCTCGTCATCACCAATCCTCCGTTCGTGCGCTACCAGACATACGGCTCCCGCGACCTGGCAGGCTCCGATCGAAGACGCGGCGATGTGGTTCGCCACGGCCTCATCGAGTGCATTCGCAGTACATCGTCCCTCGATGCAAATGATCGCGACGTGTTCGAGCGGGTCGCACGCGACTACAGCGGCCTCGCGGACCTCGCGATCCCGTCGCTTATCCTTTGTGCCGCTCGCGTCGCGCGTGGCGGGCGGCTCGCAGCTGTCATACCCGACTCGTGCCTAACACGCAATTACGCTGCGCCGCTGTTGTACCTTCTCCGTCGGTTCTTCGAGTTCGAGTACATCGTCAGGGACCGAGACGCAGCCTGGTTTTCCGAAGCCCTCGTGCGGACCAATCTCATCG
>JBGATO010000070.1:0-18633 GCA_044229145.1 Candidatus Eiseniibacteriota bacterium
CAGTTCCTCCCGGATATAGCCCATATAGCGCAAGATCTGGCCGACGACTGCGTCGCTCGCTCTTCCCTTCTTCAACTCGACGACCAAGAGCCGCCGACGATCCTTGCTCACGGCCAAAATGTCGAGCGGGCCAGTGTCGGTGAGAAACTGCTGCCCTGTTTCACCTTCCTCTTCATAAATATCGAAATCCGCACCGAGTTCGGTCCGCGCCCAATTGCGAATCAAGAAGTCCTCTAGGTGCTTCTCGAGTACGAACGACGCTTCATCCTCGACTGTGGAATCGGACACGCCTGCGACGCGAGAGTCTGCTCCACTGTTCGTCAGCCGTTCGATTTCGTCTTTGTGCGCGGTGATTGCGTTGGGTCCGACGACAGTGAGCCCGACTCTGGTGGAAGCTTGAAGCGCCTCGCTCATGGCGCTCCGGGCGACTCGCACATCGAGCCACTTGACGGGACGCCGGTGCGGGAGAATCTGTCCGCTCGCATAGACATAGTCGCCGGTTATTTCCGCGACGTGATAGAAACCCGAACCATCCGGGCACAAGACGCGGTCTCCGACCTGCATGTTCACGGACAGCGTCCAGAGCGCGCCACACGCAAGACCGGCGCCGATCTTGGTCGCCGCCGGGTGAGCTTTGAGATACAGGGGCACACACGCCCGGTTGAACTCGCGCCAGTTCTCGGTGCGAAATGCTATCAGGTCCTGCTCCACGTCGAAGTCGACGCCAACGAAGTTGCCCTCGAAGCACTCCGTTGCATACGCGCTCTTTGCCCCGAGCATCAAACGATAGTAGTTCGGCATGTCGACTCCATCTGGAGAGCTGGATTCTGCTGCGAAAGGCCTGCGCACACGTCAATGCATCGGCGCCGTCCCGATCACCGCGCCGCTCACGCTCCACGCGCTGAAACTCTCGCCTTCTGGTTTGCCTTGCGGGATCGCCACGCGGACGACGTGACGGCCGGGCGCGAGATCGCCGAGCGGCACGATGGACGGATCCACCGGCGTGCCGGGGCACCAGCCACTGCGGCTGAAGTCGCTCGACGACAGGCCGTTCCAGAAGTTGCCGCTGGCCGGATTGACGCGGCGGAAGTTGACGCAGTCGCTCCGCCACGGCACGAAGCGCGCGACCAGCGCGTCGTCGCACCAGATGCTCGACGGCTTCGGCACGAATTCGTCGCCGGTGTCCCAGCCGCCGTGGCCGGTGACGATGTAGCGCAGCCGCGCGTCGCGCAGCGTGTCGGCAACGTCAAACGCCACGCTCAACGTGTCCGCGCCGAACAGCCGCCCGTACTCCTGTCCCGCCATCTCCATCACGTTGCAGGTGTTGAACAGCGGCAGCACGACGCGGCGAGGCGCCGCCGTGGCGCGCACGGTGCGTTCGTTCGGGTGATAGCGCAGGCGCAAGCTGAGGCGATGCCCACCGCGATCGTAGTTGCCAATGAACGCGCCGATCCACACGTCGCCGCCGAGCGCCGGGAGCAGGTCGGTCACGTCCTCGACGTATGACGCCGAGTCCGCCCACGTGAGGCCGGCGACCTTCACCTTCGCGTTGTAGAAGCCGACGCCGAACGGCGTGATGAAGCGCATCACCTCAAGCGGCGGCGCGTACGCCGGCGTCGCGATCATCCCCTGATACGACTTGCCGTCGCGGCCGGCGAACGCGGGCAGCACACCGACGCTGTCGCGCAACGCGTCGAGCAACGAGACGGCGCGGTCCGTCGGCACCACGAAGATCGAGCCGGTACGATCGTACGCATCACCGTTCGACCATGTCGTGAGGTCGGCGAACACCGTGGCGTCGTCGAGACGCGGCAGATGCACGCGGCGCAGCGCGATGGTGCCACGCGCCGCGTGCACGACCACGGACGACTCGGCCGGAAACGCACGCGGCCGCGGCAGGTCGCCGTCGAAGAAGATCTGCGCGTGGTCGAACACCGGCACCGTCGTGATGAAGCCGTCGGTTACGCGGGCGCGGTACGTCGCGGCGTCCACCGCGTCGCCCCATGCACGCGGCAAGGCGAGAGCCGGCCCGCGCGCCGCGGAAATCCCGCGCGCCACCACCTCGAACGTGCCGTTGCGCACCATGCGCAGCACGAGGCCGCGCGGCGCGACGAGATGGAGCAGCGGCGTCCCTCGCACGCCGGCCGCTTCCGTGTACCACACGTCGATGTGGTTCGAGCGGATGGTCGTCGTCGCCTTCACGCAGTCGTAGCCGAGGATCGTCGCGTGTTCGTCGGTGACGGTGAGCGGCGGCAACGAATCGAACGCGGTGACCACGGTGCACGACGCGCCGCCCGCGAACACGGCGTTCTGGAACGTCTGCCGGCCTTGGAACGACAGCCAGCCGGTCTCGTCCGGCGTGTGCGGCACCGGCGTGCCGGCGCGCTCGACGCGGACACGCGCCAACGCCGGCGTGCAGGTGACGACGATCGCGCCCTCGTCGGGCTGCTCCTCGCCGTTGAACAACGTGACGTACCGCACGGTGGCGGCGGTGAAGCGTTGCGCGGCGACGCATGGCGCGGCAAGCGCCAGCAGACCGGCAACCAAAACGGCGCGCCTCATTCGAGCCCGCCTTCCGGCGCGAGATGCGCCTCACCGCGACTCACCACGACGGCCGCCGCAAGATCGCCCGTGACGTTGAGCGTCGTACGGCACATGTCGAGGAAGCGGTCGACGCCGAGGATCATGCCGATGCCCTCCGCCGGCACGCCGAGCATCCCGAGGATCATCATCACGACCGGAATCGAGCCGGCCGGCACGCCGGCGGTGCCGATGCCGCCGAGCACGCAGATCATCAGCACCATCAACTGCTGTCCGAGGGCCAAGTGCACGCCGTAGAACTGTGCGAGGAACAGCACCGTCACACCTTCGAACAGCGCCGTGCCATTCTGATTCGCGGTGGAGCCGATGGTCAGCACGAAGCGGCTGACGTGCGGCGGCAAGCGCAGATTCTCTTCGGCGACGAGCAGGGCCGTCGGCAGCGTCGCGTTGGACGATGCGGTAGAGAACGCGGTGAGCATCGCAGGCCGCACCCCGGCAAAGAACCGCCGCGGACTCATCCCCCCGAGCAGCTTCACGCTCAGCGAATACACGCCGAACTGGTGCAGCGCGAGTCCGAGCAACACGACGAGGACGTACATCCCGAGCTGCCGCAGCACGTCGTAACCGAGCCGCGCGGTGAGTGTGAACAACAACGCGCCAACGCACAGCGGCGCCATCTGGATCACCATGTTGATGAGCGTCTGCACGACGTCGTACAACCCTTCGAGGGCGTCGCGAAACCGCGAGGCCGCCTCGGTGCGCGTCACCGCCAACCCGATGCCGAGGAAGAGCGAGAAGAACATCACGGCGAGCATGTCGCCGCCCGCCATCGCCTTGACCGGATTGTCGGGCACGATGCCGACCAGCAGTTCGATGCCCGATTTCGGCATGTCGCCCGCCTTCGGCATCATCGCCGCACCGGCCGCCGCGTTCTTCGCCAGCGTGGCGCGCAGCTCCGGCGACAAGCCGCTCCCCGGCTGCAGCACGTTCACCAGCGTCAGTCCGATCAACACCGCGAGGAACGACACGCCGACCGTGTATGCGAGCGTCTTGAGTCCGATGCGGCCGAGCGTCCGCATGTCGCCGAGCCCGACCACGCCCAGCGCCAGCGCCGACACGATGAGCGGAATCACCAACATGAACAGCAGGCGCAGGAACACCTTGCCGAGCGGATCGGTGACGTGGCTGATGAACCACGCGAGCTGCGGCGCGTCGCGCCATAGGATGTGACTGGCGATCCCGAGGATCGCGCCGGCCACCAGGCCGGCCAGCATGCGGACGGAGAGGGATGAGGTCATGGCGGCGGAGTATGCCGCGCGGACGAGCGCGGCGCTAGCTGCTGCGCGTCTCGAGCCGCGCGAGATCGTCCCGGGAGCCGAGTGCCACCAAGACGTCGCCGGCGGCCAGCGCCTCGCTCGGGCGTGGGGTGGGCACCAGCGTGCCGCCGCGGCGCTTCAATGCGAGGATGGTCACCGACCCGTCGCCGCCCGGATGCAGGTCGGCGAGCCGCATGCCCACCAGCTCGGAATCCGCTTCGACCTCGATCTCCTCGAGCCACAACGACTCGTCACCGCTTTGCACCAAGAACTCCATGAAGTCGATCACGGTTGGCCGCAGGAGTAGATTGGCCAGCCGGAGGCCGCCGAGCGAGGCCGGCGTGATGGCGCGGTTGGCGCCGGCGCGCAACAACTTGTGTTCGTCGTCCTGGTGGATGGCCCGCGCGACGATCTGCACGCGATCGTTGAGCGAGCGTGCCGAGAGTGTGACGAACACGTTGATCGCGTCGCTCGACGTGCAGACGACGACGCCGCGCGCGCGTTCGATCCCAGCCGCGCGCAGGACGTCGTCGTGCGAGGCATCGCCGTGGAGCACCGGAATCTCGCGTGCGATCAGATCCGCGGTATGCTCGTCGCTGGGCTCGATCACGACGAGTGGTGTGCCGTGCCGTTCCACTTCGCGCACCACTTCCTGCCCGACGCGGCCGTAGCCGCAGACGATCACGTGATCGCGCAATTCCGCGAGCATCTGCTTCACACGCCTCTCCCTGCGCCGTCCGGCGAAAGCGTCCATCGACGACTCCGCGAGCGCGATCAAGAACGAGAACAACGTCCCGACACCACCGGCGATCAACACAAGCGTGAGGATCTTCCCCGCCGCGGTCGCCGGCTGATGTGCTCCAAACCCGAGTGTCGCGATGATGAGCACCGTCGCGTACAGCGCGTCGAACACATGCCAGCCTTCGGCGAGCGCGAGCCCAAGCGTGCCCACCACGAGCGTGACGGCGAGCGCCGCCAGCGCGATGGACAGACGCCGATGAGGGTCGAGGGTCAACATTGAGGGCACTTCGGGCCGCGCGCTCCGGGAAAGCACCGAGACACGCCGCGCATGCTACTCCGAAAAAAGTGTGCGTCAATGCATCCGCTGGCGTGAAAATCGCGTATGGTCTGGGCCTCGCAGTTCGGCCCCATCCGTTCAGGAGATGCATAGCCATGACCCTCGTCTCTCGTCTTGCCGCGACCGCGGTCGCGACCGGCGCCGTCTTGCTCGCCCCCTGGGCGATGGGGGCCGCGCCGCACAAGAGCACCCACGCCGCCATGCCGCACGATGCGGTCAAGCACGGCCAGTATCTCGCCACCGTCATGGGCTGTGGCGACTGCCACACGCCCGGCACACTGTACGGATCGCCCGACCACGATCGCGCGCTGTCCGGCAGCGAACTCGGGTGGCAAGGACCGTGGGGCGTCACCTACGCACGCAACCTGACGTCCGACAAAGAGACCGGCATCGGCTCGTGGACCGCGGAGCAGATCACGCAGGCGCTGCGTTCGGGCCAGCGGCCAGACGGCACGCAGTTGCGCCCGCCGATGCCGTGGCCGGATTTCTCGCAGCTGAACGACGCCGACATGAAGGACCTGGTGGCGTATCTCCAGAGCCTGCCGCCCGTGCATCACAAGGTGCCGGACGCGTTGCCGCCGGGCCAGACCGCTCCGGCCGGATCGTCGGCGCTGGTGATGCCGCCGCCTCCGGCGTGGGACGTGCAGCACATGCAGGGCGGCAAGTAGTCGCCGCACCGCGCACGACGTACACTGACGGCCCGCCCGGCTCGCGCCGCGGCGGGCCGTCGTGCATTCGCCCGGGAGATGCTGTCATGCGACTCGCCACGCTCGCCCTCGTCTTCGCCGTGACGTGCAGTGCCGGCAGCGCCGGGTGCGCGCCGTCGCATTCCGACGTCACGTACGCACCGTGGTCCGGCGCGGGGTTGCGCACGGTGGCGCGCGGCCTCGACCAACCGGTGCACCTCACCCACGCGCCCAGCGATAGCACGCGGCTCTTCGTCGTCGAACAAAGCGGGCGCATCCGCGTCATCGAAGGCGACTCCCTGCGCGCCGAACCCTTCCTCGACCTCGCGGATTCGATATCCAGCGGTGGCGAACGCGGGCTGCTCAGCGTTGCGTTCCATCCGCGCTACGCCGACAACGGCTTCTTCTACGTCGACTTCACCGACCCGCACGGCGACACGCACATCACGCGCTTCCATCGCGGCGCCGACGCCGCCCACGCCGATCCCGCGAGCGGCACACTCCTGCTGGCGATCGACCAGCCGTACGCCAACCACAACGGCGGCCTGGTCACGTTCGGCCCCGACGGCATGCTGTACGTGGGCATGGGCGATGGCGGCAGCGGCGGCGATCCGCAGGGCAACGGTCAGAACCCGCGCACGCTGCTCGGTAAGCTGCTGCGTCTCGATGTCGACGGCGGCGTGCCGTATGCGATCCCGCGCGACAATCCGTTTGCCGACGGCGCGCGGGGCCGGCCGGAAATCTGGGCGCTCGGGCTGCGCAATCCGTGGCGGTACAGTTTCGACCCGCCGAGCGGGCTGCTCTACATCGCCGACGTCGGGCAGAACAAGTGGGAGGAGATCGATGCGGTGCCGGCAGGCCGCGCCGGGCTCAACTTCGGATGGAATGTGCGCGAGGGATTGCACAGCTACACCGGCGGCAGCGCCACCGGTTTCGTCGAGCCGGTGGACGAGTACGGCCATGACATCGGCTGCTCGGTGACCGGTGGCGTGGTGTATCGCGGCCGCGCCGTTCCCGCGCTCGTCGGGCAGTACGTCTACGGCGACTACTGCAGCGGCTGGATCCGCAGCCTCCACTACGACGGCTCGGCGGTGCGCGACCGGCGCGCGTGGCAAGGCGTCGCGGCACCCGGCCTGACCTCGTTCGGCACCGACGCGCGCGGCGAACTGTACGTCGTGCAGCACGACGGCACGGTCTCGCGCGTCGTCGCCGCACCGTGAGCGCGATTTACCTCCGAAGGCGATTCGCCGCTACCCCTCCCGCGCCGTGGCCGCCCGCGGCGTGACGCGCCGACAATGGAGAAGTAGGCGGACGCGCGAGCAGACGCCCGCCTCGGCAGGAGGTCACAATGAAGCGCACGGTGGGTGAAGCCCTGGTGGGCTGGGCCGAGTTGGTCGGAGGATGGCTCGCCGTCGTCCTCACGCCTTTCGCGATCTTCGTGCTCAGCTTGGGCGCGGGATTCTATCTCGGCTGCAACGTGTTCCACATTCCGGCCGGCTACGCGGCCGCGCTCGGCTTGATCGTCGGTCTGACGTTGGCGGCGATCGGCGAACGCCTCTACGTGGCGATCTGGAATACCGCGCTGCGCCTGCGTCACCACCACTAACCGTCGCGCAGCATCGTCTCCAGCGAGCGGTGAAAATGATGGACGCCGGTCTCGCGAGTCGGTGAGTAGCGCCCGCGATCGTAGAATCGCGATCGCACGCCGCGCTGCACCGCCTCCACGACTGCTTCGTCCTCCAATTCGACTTGATGCAGCCCGTCGCCAGCGCTGCCGGCGCGCAACGCCGAATCGCGAACGTACGAGAGGAACCGTACCCGCGTGCGAGTCAGCGCGACGGGCTGCACAAGGTTGATCGACACTCCCCACGGGTAAAAGTTGAGCATCGTGCCCGGGAAGAGGAAGAAGTAGAACGCGGCCACGCGCTGGCCGTGATTGGGGTGTCCTTCCGGCAGTTCGAACGCCACCGCGCCCTCTTCGGCGATCCCGGTTTGCAGGCTGACCCACGGGAAGAGTTCGGTGCGATAGCTGCCGTAGTCGAGCACCGCGTTGAGCGCGTCGTGCACGAACGGAATGTGGAAGCCCTCGAGGAAGTTGTCGCAGTAGAGCATCCAGTTGGCGGGGACGTCGTAGTCGTGCGAGGTCGCGGCGTCGAAGCGCAGCGCGTCGAGGTCGAGGAAGCCGACGCGCTCGCGAAGCGGTCGCAGCAGGTCGTCAAACGACATCGCCGGGTCCGCGCTCGCAAACACGAATGGGCCGAGTCGCGCATGCGGCACCTGCGCGAGCGAATCGCACGGACGCGGAAAGTCGCGCGCCTGCTCGAACTCCGGCATCGACTGGAACGCACCGTCGAGCGCGAAGCGGCGGCCGTGATAGCGGCAGCGCAGGCTGCGTTGCGCGCGCGCGTCCTCGACCAGCACCGCGCCGCGATGCGTGCAGACATTGGAGAGCACGCGCACGTCGCCGGCGGCGTCGCGCGTCAACACACACGGTTCGTCGAGCGCGCCCGGCAGCAGCACGCGCGGCAGCACGGACTCGCCCGCCGGCAACTCGCCCGCGTGCGCGAGCATGTGCCAGGTGCGCGCCAGCACGCGCTCGCGGATGCGCGCATGCCACGCGTCGCTCGCGTACACGCGGGCCGGCAGCGTCTCCGCGCGCGTGATGTCCGGGTCGATGGTGAAGGTGTCTGCGTGCATCGTCTCCCTCACGGCTGGCGGAACAGGTAGAGGCCGAAGCCCATGAAGTCGCGGCCGCCGCGGAGCGCATGGTCGCGGATGGCGCGGGCGCGGCGGCGGACGTCGTCGTGATCGGGATGATCGCGGTGCGCGGCGGCCCACTGTTCGGCGTTGCGGACGTAGCTCCATTCGTAGTCGTCGAACTCGCGCCGCGTCGTCGTCCAGGCGTAGTAGGGCACCAGGCCCGCGGCTTCGCCCGCGTCGACGATCGCGGCGTGCGCGCGCAGTTCGTCGCGCTGGGCGCCGAGCCGCGCGAGGTACGCGTCGTCGGGATCGCGCTTCCAGTAGCCTTCGCCGAGCAAGAGCCAGCCGCCCGAGGCGACGCGCGGCGCGAGGGCGCGCAGCGCGCCCTCGAGCCCGTCGTAGATGTGCGACGCGCCGATGCACGAGACGACGTCGAAGCGGTCATCCGCTGGTAGCTCGCGCGCCGACGCCTCGCGCAACTCGACCGCTCCCCCGTGCACGCCGGGCAAACGCTCCGCCGCTTCGTCGCGCCCTTCGTCCAGCAGAGGCGCCGACAGGTCCAGGCCGACACCGTGCGCGCCGTAGCGCTCGGCAAGACGGATCAGCCATTCGCCCTTACCGCAGCCGACGTCGAGCGCCCGCGCGCCGCGCGGCAGGTCGAGCGATTCGAGCGCCGCCTCCATCGTCGCCACCGAGAGCGGATTGCAGTAGCGCATCCCGGCGTGCGCGAGGGCGGAGAAGGTGGCGTGGTCCATGAGGTCCTCGGGGGCGAGCGTCGCGTCGGCGGCGCTTGCGGGCGCCGCGCGGCGCAGGGTAGCGTGAGCGGACGCGCGCGGGAAGGTCTGGCGCGCGGTCTCGCACGCGAGGTGCACCATGGACCACCCACCCGCTTTCGTCTTCCTGCACGGCTTTCCGCTCAGCGGCGCGATGTGGCGCCACCAGGCGGCGGCGTTCGCGCCGCGCTTCCGCGTCATGACGCCGGATCTCGTCGGCTTCGGCACCACGCCGCCCGAGACTCCGTGCTCGCTCGCGCAACAGGCCGCGCACGTGCTCGACATCGCGGTGGACGCCGGTGTGGACGAGTTCGTGTTGTGCGGCCTGTCGATGGGCGGCTACATCGCGTTCGAGGTGCTGCGGCAGGCGCCGTCGCGGGTCCAGGCGCTGATCCTCACCAACACGCGGGCTACCGCCGACGCGCCGGACGCCGCCGCCGCGCGGCTGGTGCACGCGGACGCGGTACGCGCCGGCGGCAGTGCGGCCATCGTCGACTTCTACTTGCCGAAGCTGTGCGCGCCGGATACGTATGCGCAGGCGCCGCAGCTGGTCGAGACGCTGCGCGCGATGATGGTGGCGACGCCGCCGGACGGCATCCTCGCCGGCCTCGAGGCGCTCCGCACGCGGCGCGATCACACCGAACTCTTGCCCTCGATCGCCTGCCCGACGTTCGTCGTGATGGGCGAGGCCGACGTGCTCTCGCCGCCGGCCGTGATGCGCGAGATGGCGCGCGCGATTCCCGGCGCGCGGATCGCCGAGATCGCCGGCGCTGGACATCTCGCGCCGTTCGAACAGCCGGTCGCGTGGAACGATGCGGTGGCGCGCTTTCTCGCCGACGTGCTCGACTGATCGTGCGCCTCGCCGACGCCCTCGCCCGCACCCGCGATGCCCTGCGCACCGCCGGCCTCGAATCGCCGGACGCCGACGCGCGCATCCTGCTCGAGGAAGCCAGCGGCCTCAGCCGCGCCGACACGGTGCGCGATCCCGATCGCGACCTCGACGTCGGCGTCCTGACGCGCCTCCACGCCTGGACCGTCGAACGCTGCGAGCATGTCCCGCTGCAATACATCACCGGCATCGCCGACTTTTGCGGCCGCCGCTTCCGCGTGACGCCGGACGTCCTCATCCCGCGCCCGGAAACCGAACTCGTGACCGAGACCGCGATCGCGCTGTGGGACGACCCGGCGCGGCGCGACCACCCAGCTCTCGACCTCTGCACCGGCTCCGGCGCCATCGCCGCGACGCTCGCGCTCGAGCGCCCGGGCCGCCGCGTCGTCGCCACCGACCTCAGCCGCGCGGCGCTCGCGGTGGCACGCCGCAACGTCCAGGAACTCGAAGCCACCCACGTCACCTTCCACGACGGCGATCTGTTCGCCGCGCTGCCGGCCGGCGCGGGCGGCTTCGGCCTGCTCGTCAGCAATCCGCCGTACGTCGAGGCCGGCGTCATCCCGACGCTGCCGCGCGACGTGCGCGACCACGAACCGCACCTCGCCCTGGACGGCGGCGCCGACGGGCTGGACGTCGTCCGCCGCATCCTCGCCGGCGCGCCGGCCGTGCTGGCCGACGGCGCCGCGCTGGTCATCGAGATCGGCGACACGCAGGGCGACACGGTCCTTGAGCTTGCCCGCGCCGCTTCGTACTATTCGGACGCACGCATCCTCCCGGACCTCGCGGGCCGCTCGCGCATCCTCACCGCCATCCGGCGCTGAGCGCCCGCCCCGATTCCGGCCCGCGCGCCGCCGCGCGCCTCGATGCCCCACATCGCCACCCCCACCGTGAAGGATCACGCACGATGAGCGCTGCCTCCGGCTCGCCGCAGGACGTCACCCCCGCCTCCGCCTTGCACACCGATCCCGAGCCGACCGAACTCGCCGGCGACGACGCCGTGCACGACGCCGGCTCCTCGTTCAACCCGCTGCCCGACGTGAAGCGCGGCATGGACTTCTTCCTGGTCGAAGGCGGCCGTCCGCTCGCCGGCACGATACCGGTCAGCGGCGCCAAGAACGCCGCGCTGCCGTTGATGTCGGCGGCGTTGCTTGCGCCCGGCCGCCACGTCTTCCACAACGTGCCGCGTCTGCGCGATGTCAGCACGATGGCGCGCGTGCTCGAAGTGCTCGGCGCCACCTGCACGTTCGAAGGCCACACGCTCATCGTCGACACCACGAACGCACACGGCTGGGAAGCGCCGTACGAGTTGGTGAAGACGATGCGCGCGTCGATCTACGTGCTGGGGCCCTTGCTCGCGCGGCTCGGCCGCGCCCGCGTGTCGCTGCCCGGCGGCTGTGCGTGGGGCCCGCGTCCGGTGGACTTGCACATTGGCGCGATGGAGCGCTTCGGCGCGGAAGTGGCGATCGAGCACGGCTACATCGTCGCGCAATCGCCGCGGCTCACCGGCGCGCGCATCGTGCACCAAAACGTGAGCGTCGGCGCGACGGCGCAGATCATGATGGCCGCCGCGCTCGCCGACGGCGTCACCGTGCTCGAGAACGCCGCCGCCGAACCCGACGTCGTCGCGCTCGCCGAGTACATCAACGCGATGGGCGGCCGCATCAGCGGCCACGGCACCAAGCACATCGAGATCGAAGGCGTGCGCGAGCTGCACGCCGCGGAAGCGACCGTCATCCCCGACCGCATCGAAGCCGGCACCTTCCTCGTCGCCGCGGCGATCACCGGCAGCACGCTGCGCCTCACCGGCGTCGCCGCCGAGCACATCGCCGCGATCATCCACGCCTGCGAGGCGATGGGCGCGCAGGTGCTGCTCGATGGCGCTGACGTCGTGGTGAGCGGCCCGGACCGGCCGGAAGCCGCGAGCGTCACCACCGCGCCGTTCCCCGGCTTCCCCACCGACATGCAGGCGCAGTTCATGTCGCTCGCGGCCATCGCGCGCGGCACCTCCGTGCTCACCGAGACGATCTATCACGACCGCTTCACGCACGTCGCCGAGCTGCGCCGCTTGGGCGCCGACATCAAACTCGAAGGCGCGGTGGCGATCATCAATGGCGTGCGGCATCTGAGTGGCGCGCCGGTGATGGCGACGGATTTGCGGGCGAGCGCCTGCCTCATCCTCGCCGCGTTGTGCGCCGACGGCGAGACGAAGATCACGCGCATCTACCACGTCGACCGCGGCTACGAGGCGATCGAGACGAAGCTCAACGCGGTGGGCGCGCGGGTCGTGCGGGACCGGGAGTAGACCGGGGAGTGATCGTTGGCGCGCCCCCCCGCCGCGCGGGCGCGCGTCTACCGCAGGCAGACGAGCCGCGCCGCCGCCACCCGCCGCGCCCCGGCGGTGAGCGCCAGCGTCCACACGCCCGGCGCCAGCCACTGCCGCACTTGTACCTCGGGGAGGCCCCAGGCGCCCGCCGTCACGCCGGGGGGCGCCGTCCACACCGGGCCGCGCCGCCGGCCCGTGGCGTCGTACGCCCACAGTGCCAGGTCGCCGGAGGCACCGGCGCCTGCCGCGGCGCGCAATGCGAGCGGTCCCCCCCGCCACGGCGACGGATGCACCGCCACTTCCGCCGCGCAGCCGGGCCGCACTGCCTCGGCCTGCGCCACCGGCGTGTCCCAGCGCGTCAGTGCGGTCACACGGTACGTATCGCCCGCCGCGCCCGCGGCGTCGGTCACCTGCGTGGCCGTCGTTGCGGCCGCCACGAGTTGCCACGTCGCCGTGCCCACCGAGTGCCGCTCCACGCGGTACGCCACGCCCGGCCCGGTGGCGGCACTCCACGTCACCACGGCCCCTGCCCCGCACCCGGGCGGCGGCTGCACCGTCACCACTTGCGGCCATTCGTAATACGCCGACGACGTGACCGTGGACGTCCCCGCGTCCGCGAAGGCCGTCGCGCCCCACGTCCCCGCGAGATCGTTGTTCACCACGTAGTTCAGCGAGTCCTGCGCGAGCACGCGGATCCCGTACGCGGTGCGCTGCGCCGCCGTCGTGCCCTCCAGCGGCCGGCAGAGATTCGACTGCACCGTGCAGCGGTGCACCTTCTCCCCCAGTAGGATGGTCGTCCCGGCCGCCGGACTATCCACCCCCGCCGCGGTGATGCTGTTGTCGGCGAGCAGCAGATCCGACGTCTCCAGCGCGAAGATCCCTTCGCGCCCACTCCGTGTGATCTGGTTGCCACGCGCCACGCACCCGGTCGTGTACGCCCAGAAACGCAGGCCCACGCGGTGTTCGGACGCGGCGAGCCATGTGTGGCCGTGGGCGCCGTTGTCGCGAAACGTGTTGTTCTCCACCACCACATGGTGCGTGGTGCCGCGCAGCCGCCGGTCGAAATCCGCGGGCGGATTCAGGAAGCCGCCGTCCGTCGACACGTCCAGCCCCGTGGCGTTGTCGAGGAAGGTGCAGCCACTCACCCGGGCGTTGTCGATCGCGCTCTGCGTCAGGTAGGTGCCCCAGCCGGTGATCGTGTCCGCCGCGGCGCTCTCCAGGCGGAGCCCCATCGACGGCGGCACGTAGCTCACGCCCGCCGGGGGCGACGGCGCGAGCGTGCGCGAAAATGTGCAGCCGGAAAGCGTGAGATCCCGCCCCTCGGTGATGACGCACCCCATCGCGCGGTTGTCGTCGAACACGCAGCGCCGGAGGGTGATGGTGTGCGAGAGGGAGTCGCCGCCTTCCGGGCATTGTGGCTGCGGACCCGCGTAACTATGTGTGGAGCCGCACTTGTGGACCGAGAGACCGTAGCCCCAGTGATGCACGCTCGTGAGATCCTCGACCAGCACGCGGTGACTGCCGCGGATGTCCAGCCCCGTGCAGTTTTCCTCTGTGTCGTACGGCCAGTGCTGGTCGCGTTCACCCACCAAGGTCCCGCCGTGAATGGCCACATCGTGCGCACCGTAGACACGAAGGAGGGTGTAGCCGAAGCGCGCCGTGTCGATGCCGGCGTCGGTGAGCTGGTGCATGGCCTTCAAGACGGCGCCGGGGGCGAGGGTCAGCCGGAAGTTGCTCGGAAGGTCGATGCCACGGTAGCCATCCCGCCAGTGATAATTGTGCACTTGCCCGTCGAAATAGTAGGTGCCCGTCGGCACATAGACTTCATTGCAGCCGCTGGCGACCGCAGCCGAACACGCGGCGGCGAATTGCTGATGCTGCGACTCGATCAGATCGCTGACCGCGTTGAAATCCTTCACGCTTACCGGACACGACGCCCGGGAGCAATTCGCGAGGGCGAGCACGTAGCACGTCGTCAGACGTGCGGCCAGTTTCATCCTCCGGGGCGCGGGACTCATCGGTAGATCGCCTTGATGCTGCCCCACGTCGTGCTCTTGACCGGCACGAAGTCGCCGGAAAACTGCTGAATGCGGTGATTGTAGGTGTCCGCGACAAAGGCATTACCTTTTGTATCAAACGAGACCGCGTGCGGAAAGGTGAACTGGCCCAGCGAATCGCCGCAGCCGCCCCATGAGGACTCGAATAGTCCAGACGCCTGGAAGTTCTCCACGACGCAGGCGCTGGTCAGGACGGCCAATCGTCCGGATGCGGGCACCGCAGCATCCATCGGTCGGTCGTACGCGCCATTGACATAGCTCCGGACGTAGATCCCGTAACTGGTGAATTCCTGCGTGTTGTTGTTCTCGGGATCCGTGACGTAGACATTGCCCGCGGCGTCGACAGCGATGCCCCTAATGTCGTCGTTGAATTGGCCCGTGCCCGTCCCGTACGATCCCCACTTCGTCAGAAACTGACCGGATCCCGTAAACTTCTGCACGCGATTGTTCCCTTGATCGCCCACGTATACATCGCCGTTGCCGTCGACCGCGATGCCATACGGCCCCTCGTAGCTGGTGTTCGTGCGCCCAAACTGCCCGTCCGCGGTGCCGCCTTCGCCAAAACTGAGAAGAAACTGCCCCTCCGGCGTGAACTTCTGCACCCGGTAGTTTTGGTAGTCGGTGACATAGACATTGCCGCTGGGATCGAAGGCGATGCCTTGCGGACTATAGAATTGGCCCGGCCCCGATCCGCGGCTCCCCCAGGTGAAAAGAAACTCCCCTGTGCTGCTGAAGACTTGAATGCGGTCGTTACCGGTATCCGCGACGTAGACGTTCCCGAGCGCGTTCACCTCGATGGCCGCCGGGTAGGTGAACTCTCCGGGCCCGGTCCCTAGCTTCCCCCACGCCCGCACGAACTGGGGCGGCGTGTCCGCGGCCTGCGCGGAGCCGGGTGCATGGGGCACGCACAGCAGCGGAAGGGCCACGAGGATCGCGTGAAACGGCCAGCCTGCGAAGCGGTGCATGACGTCCTCCTTGTGCGACTACCGTGCCGGCCACCACGGGCACCGCGCCACATCAGGTGCCGCGTCCGTGTGCCGGACGGAGACGGAGTAGACCCCGCGGGCGCGAGTCTCCCGCGCGACGGGCGGGCGTTTCCCTCCCGCGGCGTTCCCACGCGCGTGCTTGCTGCCCTGGCGTCTCGCTACCGCAGGCTGACGAGTCGCGTTGTCGCGACGTGGTGCGCCCCGGCGGTCAGCCGCAACGTCCACACGCCGGGGCCCAGCCACCGCCGCACGTGCGCCTCGGGGAGGCTCCACGCGCCCGCCAGTTCGCCGGGGGGCGCGGTCCACACCGGGCCGCGCCGCCGGCCCGTCGCATCGTAGGCCCAGAGCACCAGCGCGCCAGAGGCACCGGCGTTGGCCGCAGCGCGTAGTGCGAGCGGCCCCCCGCGCCACGGCGACGGATGCACGGACAGCGCAGGCTCACACCCGGGACGCACTGCCTCGGCCTGCGCCACCGGCGCATCCCACCGCGTCAGTGCGGTCACACGGTACGTATCGCCCGCCGCGCCTGCGGCGTCGGTCACCTGCGTGGCCGTCGTTGCCACCTCCACCAGCTGCCACCCCATCGTGCCCGCGACGTGCCGCTCCACGCGGTAGTTCACGCCCGGCCCCGTGGCCGCGCTCCACGTCACGACGGCTCCCGGCCCGCAGCCGGGCGGGGGCTGCACCGTCACGACCTGCGGCCACTCGTAAGCGGCTGGCGACGTGACCGTGGACGTCCCCGCGTCCGCGAACGCCGTCGTGCCCCACGTCCCCGCGAGATCGTTGTTCACCACGTAGTTCAGCGAGTCCTGCGCGAGCACCCGGATGCCGTACGCCGTGCGCTGTGCCGCTGTGGCTCCTTCCAGCGGCCGGCACAGGTTCGACTGCACGGTGCAGCGATCAACGTCGTCTCCGAGGAGAATGCCTGTCCCGGCCGCCGGGCTATCTACACCCGCGGCGGTGATGCTGTTGTCGGCGAGCAGCAGATCGGTGGAACTCAGGACCAACACCCCCTCCCGCCCGCTCCGCGTGATCTGGTTGCCGCGCGCCACGCAGGCGCGCGGATACCCCCAGAAGCGAAGCCCCACCCGATGCTCCGATGCGGAAAGCCACGCGTGCCCGTGCGCGTGGTTGTCGCGAAACGTGTTGTTCTCCACCGTCACGTGTTGGAGCGTGCCGCGCAGCCGCTGGTCGAAGTCGGCCGGCAGGTTCGTCCCCGCGCGGTCCGTGGACAGGTCCAGCCCCGTCGCGTTGTCCACAAACACGCACCCGCTCACCCGCGCGTCGGCGATCGCGCTCTGCGTGAGGTACGTCCCCCAACCCGTGCTGGTGTCCGCTTGCGCGCTCTCCAGTCGCAGGCCCATCGACGGCGATACGTAGCTCACGCCGGCAGGCGGCGCGGGCGCCAACGTCCGGGAGAAGGTGCAGCCCGTGATCGTCAGGTCCCGGCCCTCGGTGATCAGGCAGCCCATCGCGCGATTGTCGTCGAACACGCAGCGCCGAATCGTGATCGTGTGCGACAAGGAATCGCCCCCTTCGGGGCACTGTGGTTGGGGGATGCCGTCGATTGCATAGGTAAGGGTGGAGTAGCACTTGTGCACGAGCAGGCCATAGCCCCAGTGATGCACGCTCGTGAGATCCTCGATCAGCACGCGGTGGCTGCCGCGAATATCAATCCCAATGCCGTTTTCCGCCGTGTCATAGGGCGAATGCTCATCGCGAACGCCCAGCAGGGTTCCGCCGCGGATTGTGACGTCGTGCACGCCGTAGGCGCGAAGGAGGAAATAGCCCGCGGTTGGATCATTTATCTGGTGGATCGCTTTCAACACGGCGCCGGGGGCGAGCGTGAGGCGGATGTTCGACGGCAAGTCGATGCCCTGGTAACCTCCTCTCCACAAGTCTCCATGCACTTGACCGTCTAGGTAGTAGGTGCCGGCCGGCACGTACACCTCATTGCAGCCGCTGGCGACCGCGGCCGTGATCGCCGCCTGGAATCGCTCGTGTTGGCTGATCGTGGGAGTGTTGCTGACCGCGTTGTAGTCCTTCACGTTGACCGGACACTGTGCCATCGCAACGCCCAGCGTGCGCAGCAGCAGCGCTTGAGCAACGACTAATCCCGCAAGGCGTGACCCCACCGAGCGAGTCCTCATCGGTAGATCGCCTTGATGGCGCCCCAACTCGTAGCGCGTACCGGCACACTGTCATCGTGAAATACTTCGATGCGATGCGCATAGGTGTCGGCCACGTAATAATTGCCCTTAGGATCCACGGAGATGCCGAACGGACCGTAAAACTGGCCGAGAGAGTCGCCACATGCACCCCACGCAGTGAGGAAGCCCCCACCAAGTGCGAACTGCGCAACCCCACATCCTGCACCACCCAGGACCGCAAGTTCTCCAGCCGAAAGGACTGCCACATCCACCGGTCGGTCGTACGTGCCGTTCACAAAGCTCCGGACGAAGATTCCGTAGCTGGTGAACTCCTGCGTGTTGTTGTTCTCTTGGTCGGTGACGTACACATTTCCTGTGGGGTCGACGGCGATGCCCGAGAGTTGCGAAAACTGCCCCGCGCCCGAACCGTACGACCCCCATTTCGTGAGGAACTGTCCCGTACCCGAGAACTTCTGCACGCGCCAGCCGGCGGTATCGCCCACGTAGACATCCCCCAGAGCATCGACGGCGATCCCATAGGGGCCCGAGCCGCTGCTCATCGCCTTGCGGAATTGCCCATCGCCGGTGCCCGCCTCCCCGAAGCTGAGGAGGAATTGCCCGTCGCCAGTGAATTTCTGCACGCGGAAGTTGGCGAAGTCCGTGACATATGCCTCCCCGGCGGAGTTGAAGGCGATGGCCGCGGGAAAGTTGAACTGGCCCGGGCCGCTCCCTTGACTTCCCCACTGGAAGAGAAACTCCCCCAGGGCGCTGAACACTTGAATGCGGTGGTTTCCAGTGTCGACCACGTAGACGGAGCCGTTGGGCGCGAGTTCAATCCCTTGTGGATAGGTGAACTCTCCAGGCCCGGTCCCCAGTGTCCCCCACGCCCGCACAAACTGCGGCGGCGTGTCCGCGGCGTGCGCGGGCGTCGATGCGCTGGACGCGCATAAGAGCAGAAGGGCCGCCAGAACTACCGGAGATTGCCAGTGTGACGAGTAGCGCATGACGTCCTCCCAGGCGATTACCGTGCGGGCCACGAGAGACACCGTGTGACGTCAGGTGCCGCGTCCGCGTGCCGGACGGAGACGGAGTAGACCCCGCGGGCGCGAGTCTCCCGCGCGACGGGCGGGCGTT
>JBGATO010000071.1:0-21166 GCA_044229145.1 Candidatus Eiseniibacteriota bacterium
CCGCCAAGCCGCCTGCGCCACTGAGGAGGAGCGTCATCGGGTCGGCCAACCGCGCCGGTCGGCGGGTTCTCGAGGAATTGCCCGGCACGCGGCACATGGCGCAGAATGTTCTCAATGCCCGCCCACCTTGCGCCTCACGACCCTTGAAGAACACGCCCAACGCCTCGCGGCGCTTCTCCAGCGCGTTCACAAATTGCGCCGGGCTGAGGAAGTCGCCGGTCTTCGCCCCGGCAACGCCTCCCGCCGGGTCGCTGTTTCCATGGCCTCGCCGAGCGCGTCGTCGATCAACCTCGGAGCGCACCGCCGCGCGCCCTGCTGGTCGAGGCGGTCGTACAGGAATTCGTGCGTCGCCCTTGCTCGCGCTGGCGGACGAAGGTCTGGAACGCGGCGGTGAGCACGCCGCGCAGGATAACGGGACCGTGCTGCTTGTAGAAGCGGCTCTTCTTTCCCAGGCGTCAAATACATCACTAGCACCGGAGTGTCCGAGTCCCTGGCCCGTGGATGTTGACGGTCAATGACCATCACCTCTTTGTGCCCGTATCGTGTAGTCCAAGACGACGCCATCGTGCCCGTTGTCGCGCAGCGCACGAGTGAGGGCGTCGCCACTAAGCCCACTAGTGCCCAGCGCATCGTTGACAAGAACCGACTTATTGTTGCCCCATTTCGGATCGAGACGACCAGAGGGTTATCTAGGCGAACCGTCGCGCCAAGCGTTCCTTTTTGGAGAGCGCATCAATGTTGGGATCGGTGCTGAAATATGCGCCCTTTCCCAGGCTCCTTCATCGCCCCATTTTCGACGGGTCGAAACTCTTAAATGGGGTCGTCGTTGCGTGGTAGACTCGATAAAGTGGCGGCTTTGCGGCATCGGTCAATTTGGCCCGCGCCGCAGCGTCCATGTCGGCGCGCCCGCCAAGCCGCCTGCGCCACTGAGAAGCAGCGTCATCGGGTCGGCCAACCGGGCGCCGGTCGGCGGGTTCTCGAGGAATTGCCCGGCACGCGGCACATGGCGCAGAATGTTCTCAATGCCCGCCCACTCCTGCGCCTCACGACCCTTGAAGAACACGCCCAACGCCTCGCGGCGCTTCTCCAGCGCGTTCACAAATTGCGCCGGGCTGAGGAAGTCGCCGGTCTGCCCCGGCAACGCCCCGCCGGGCCGCTGCTTCATGGCCTCGCCGAGCGCGTCGTCGATCAGCCCCGAGCGCACCGCCGCGCGCCCTGCCGGGTCGAGGCGGTCGTACAGGAATTGTGCGTCGCCCTTGCTCGCGTTGCGGACGAAGGTCTGGAACGCGGCGGTCGGATCCGTGCCGTCGGCAGGCTTGAGCACGCCGCGCAGGACGGTCGCTTTCAGCGGGACCGCCTGCTGCTTGTAGAAGCGGTCGGCTTTCTTCCAGGAATCGAACAGGTCGCCGCGCCCGCTGTTCTTGGCCGCCGCGTCCATGTCGGCGCGGAGCGCCTGCCGGATCTGCTGCAACTGCGCCGCGCCCGGCGTGCCGATGGTCGCGTTCTGGCCGCCCTGGTATTGCGCGTCGATGATGCGCCCGAGGTCGTCGTCAAGCTGCTGCGCCTGCGCGAAAGTGAACGGCTTGACGGTGGGGGCGACTTCTTGCACCTGTGGCACGGACAGCCCAAGCTCGCGCATGCGGATGCCGCGTGGCAGTTTGTCCCACTGCGCCTTGTCGTAGGCGCGTTGCACATCAAGAGTCGTGGCATAGTCGCGTCCTTCGGAGCGCGCCAAGACTTCGCCGCGCTTCAGCCAGTCGCGGTTGCTGGCATACTGCGATTCGGCGGGCAGGCGGTTGGTGAGCTTGTCGGCCTCCACCGTGAAGCCTTCCTGCTCGCCCGTGCGCGGGTTCACGCTGCGCACTTCTTCGATGGGGATCTCGTGCGGCTTGGGCGGCGTTTGGAGTCCGGGCCACTGGAGTTGATCGTCGGTGATCGTGACATACGGACGCGCCGGAGCCTTTTCGACCTGCGTCGTGCCATACTGCTGAATGTCGTCCAGAATCTTTGAGAGCGCCGGACTTTGCGCCGACTGCAACACGCGCTGCCCTTCGGCGGTCTGGAGATTCTTCACGGCGTCTAGCGTGTTGGTCGGCGCGATGGTGATGCCCGATTCTTCGGCCTTGTCCCGCACCGCGCCGTACAACTTCCGCACCGTCGCCTTGACCGCCTGCGCCTTGCGCTGCGCGGACGCGGTGCCGACGCGGCCCCAGTTCTCGCCGTTCATGGGCGAGCGCAGTGTGCCGGCGGCTTGCTCCACCATCTGCCGCACGCCGCGCTGCTGCTGCTCGCGGAATCCCTGCAATCCGACACCCGGCACCTTCTCGAGCGCCACATCGCCGCGCTGGAGTTCCTGCGGCCGGAGCGCGCCCATCGTCATGCCCGCTTCGCCCGCCGTCATCGGCACGCCCTTGCTCTCCGCGAAGTCGGCGAACGCCGCACCGGCCCGGTTGGCCGCCAGGCGCGCCGCAGATCGCTGCGAGAGCGCCACGGCGGCCTTATCGGCGGCGGCGGCAATTGGCGCCACGGCCCCGCCGAACGATGCGCCCACGGCGATCTGGCGGGCCTTCTGCGGCAATGATGCTGTGCCGCTCGGCTGCATCGCCGCGAACGCGCCGCCCTCGAGCAACCCGCGTCCCACGGCGGCCACCTTGCCCGCTGCGGGGATGAGGGCGCGTGCACCTTCCCCGACCGGCAGTGTCAACGGCGCAACGACGCGGGCCACCTTCTGCCCGAGTCCTTCCCCGCCGCTCGCCGCCGCGTAGTCAACATCACGCAGACGCTTCAGCGCTTCCGCGTAGGCGAGGTCGTTGTCGGACCACGCGCCGACCGCGTGCGCGATCTGGTTCAGATACGCGCGCGCATCCGCGACAGCTGTGTGCGTGTTTCCTCGGGCGAGTCGAGCACGCCCGGTTGAAGGTGCCCAGATGCGCCGCTCGTTTTCGGTCACGGCCTTGCCGGACATGAGATAGGTGATGACGGCAGACAACTGCGTGCGCGCGTTGCGGAACTTCTGCGCCTCGGGGTCCGCGAAGCCGCCCGGGACGCGCATCTTCCACCAGTCTGCGCCAGACATCGTGTTCATCGCCGCTTCCATGTCGTCCATGGCGCGCGTGGCGAGACTGATGTTGCCGCTCTCCAGGATCGCTCGGTGGCCGTCTTGCCGCCCTTGAGCGGCGCGCCGTCCAGGGTGGCGTTCGTGATGCCGTAGGCGGTGCGTGCGTTCTTGTCCACGAGCACCACGGTCCCGTCCGGTCTCCACGACAACCTGCGTCCTGGCTCCGGCTCGCGCGGCCTGGGGGTTGGCGGCGCGTGGTAGGTGCCCATGCCCAGCGGCGTCTTGTCCGCCGGGTCGTCGAGATTCACGACCCACTGATTGCCGCGTTCATCCGCGACAATCTGCGTCCGCTTCGCCTTGGGCGCGTCCGGCAGCTTGAAGTCCGCCTGATACAGCGGCTTGCCGAAGTCGTCCACGAGCGCCCCACCCGCGCCCACCACATGCGGCGCGTGGTAGACCGGCGCGTTGGCCTTCGCCCGCTTTAGTCCGCCTCGTCCCGCAGTTGCACGGCGAGATCCGGCCGGCCGCCATACTGCGCCGCCCACTGTGCCGCCTTGCCATAGTCCACGGTGCCGGTGCGGTGGTCCGTGCCCCAATCGAGGGCGCGGCGCACGAGATCGTCTTCGGCCAGCTTCGCCCGCGCCGCGTCCTCCTGCCGCCCGAGGTCGCGCAACTGAAAGCCGCGCTGCTGCGCGTCGGCCCAGGACGGCATCTGGAAGGGCCGGACCTGGCCGATAAGGCTGTAATCGACTGCGCCCACCGTCTGCCTCCCCTAGCGCCGCGCGCCCCAGTAGTCCATCCCCGCGCCGGCCGCGCCGCCGATCCCCTGCTGCCACTGATTCGACTGCCCGGTCGTCACGCCCGCGTTCACGTTCCCCTGGTCGCCGTACAAGCCCGCCAGGTTGTCTCCATAGCCGCTCAGATAGCCCGCGTTCTGCCCGGTCGCGTTCAGGCCCAGGTTGGCGAGGCGGTAGTAGTTGTCGAAGTTGCTCTGGTTCTGCTGGAAATCGTTGGCCCACTGCTGCTGCCCGCCCCGGAAGGCGTTGTCCCACTGCCGCTGATCCTCGCCGGTCGCGTTGCCGAACAGCCGCTGGCGCTCGCCCTGGTAGTAGCTGCGGTCGTTGCCGAAGCGGTTGTAGGCGTTGCCAAGCGCGGACTGCGCGTTGTTCCAGCCCTGCTGCCCCTGGCCCGCGTTGAAGCCGAGTTGGCCCATGTAGCGGTTGAAGGAGTCGCCCGCTTGCGTGAACGCAATGCCCTGCGCGCGGTCCTGCAACTCCTTCAGCGCGCCGCCGCTGTTGCTCAGGCCGCGCGCCGCCAACGCGGCATTCGTCGCCCGCGCGGCTTCCTGCTGCTGGTACTGGTAGCCGGGGTCGTTCTGGATGTCCCCGATGCCCCACTGCGCCTTGTAGTCGCCTGCCGGGTTGTGAATGCCCACGCCGGGGTCGCTGTTCGGGTTCCAGGGTTCGTAGCCCCCGCTGACGCCCAAGCCCTGCGACCAGTCCTGCGAGCCCAGACCGCCGCCTGTGCCGGGCTGCGGCAGACCTACCGGCACCGTGCCGATACCGCCGCCACTCTGCATCCGGCCCAACGACGCCAACGGATACCCGCCCGCTTCCTGGCCGATCCCCACCTGCACGTTCCGCATCGCCATGCTACCGCCCCCTTCCCATGCGTCGGGCATCCGACAACAGCGCCTTCTGGTCGCGCGGGCTGAGCGCATTCCACTGCGCGCTCGTCAGCCCCATCGCCCGCGCCGTCTGCTCGTTGCGGTAGTCGTGCAAGTCCGCGTCGGTAAATGCCCGCCCCGGATTCGCCGCCAGCCACTGCTCGGCGTAGGCCGTTTCCTCCGGCCCCTGCAGCCGCAGGTCGCCCTTGCGTCCGCCGGTGAGCTGCATCCGCGCGCCGCTCGTGGCCTGCCCCGGCATCTCGCCGACGCCGTAACTGCCCAAGCCGCTCTGCGCCTGCCGTGTCGCCTGTTCCATCGCGGACCAGTCGGGCGCCGCGGCGCCGCTCCCGAGCGCGGCCAGCGGGTAGCCGCCTCCCTGCGGTCCCTGGTACGTCGGCCCATAGGCGGGAGACGACGCCAGAAACGACCGGCCCTGCGGCGGCTGCATCTGCCCGGCGCGCTGTCCGGCGAGAGCGCCCAGCGACATCAGCGAGCCGTAGCCCACCTGCTGGTACGGCGCGTACTGCGCGGCAATCCCCGCTTGCACCGCCTGCCGCACGCGCATCTGGTTGGCCAGCGCGTCGGTCAACTGATCGCCTGCGCGGCGCTGCGCCTGCGCGCCCAGCGCTGCGCCTGCCACATCGCCCAGCCCTTGCAGGGCGTAGCCGTACGGACTCGGCATCGCTATTCCTCCGTCCACTGAAAACCGCCGCCCACCACCACGACCGACGAGGCCGCATCCGTGTCCAGCGTGAGCATGATCCCCTCGAGCGTCGCGGGCCGCAGGATCAGCGGCTTCGCCACCGAGGGGCGGTACTCATACAGCACGGTGCCCGCGCCCCAGCCGGGCGCCGCCCCCGACGCACCTGTGGTGAACGCGGCGTTCCGCCAGTAGTACGCCACGTCCGCGCACGTGGACGCGAACGTCGGCGACGCGCTCCCGCTCCACGGGTCCGTGTTGTTCGTCTGGAACACGGTGTAGGTGTCCACCGTGTCAGTCGGATCGGCAGGCGCAGGAGTGATCGCGGTGCCGCCGGCGGGCGCGGTGGTGTTCCAGCGCTTCAGCGACGCCGTGAAGTTGCCCAACGTCGCCACGCTCTTGATGGTCATCCACACTTTCCACAGGCGGATGCGCTTGGTGCTGCTTGCCGTGTGCCACAACGACGCATAGCCCATCGACGTCCCGGACACGACGGTGTTCGAAATGTTGCTGAACGTCGCGGCGAACGTCGGCAGGCACGCCGACTCCTCGTACACACTGACCTGCCCGGCCCCGTTGTACATGGCTAGCCGAACGCCGTGCCGGACACGCCGCAGTTCATCTTGTCCGACGTGTCCGCTGTCAGCGCGAGAACCGATCCCGGCCCGAGCACCATGTTCACCAGCTCGGGGCACCCGTCGGCCGAGCCTGGCTGCACGGTGCGCGCCTTGATCACCAGGTTGCTGTTGTCGCCACTGCCCCCGCTCGGGGACCGTGACCGCCATGCTGCCTCCTTACAGGACAAACGGCACGGAGACGGACCCCACGCTGGCCAGCGTGGCCGCCTCCTGCACCGCCTGCACATCCGCCCCTGTCGCGGCCCCTGCTTCCGCCGCCACTTGTAGCTCGCGCACCGCGCCTACGAGGCCCGCCAGCCAGGCTTGCGCCGCCACCGTCAAGCGGCCCTGCGCATCCACCCACGGGTTTCCCGCGCGATAGCCGGGCACTTCGATCATGACGCCCCCACTTGCGTGCGCAGATCGGTGTCCAGCAGATCCACCAGCACGGTGCTCACCGTGCTGATCTGCCAGTTCCGTTGCCGCGACATGCCCAGCCGCTGCCAGTTGGCACGGCCCACGCCCCCGCTCACATCCGCATCCTGCGTCTTGGTGGTCTGCCCGTTGTCATCCGACCACGTGGCCGTCAGCGTCGCGGCGGTCGTCGAGTTCGTGAGCGCTTCGAGCTGATCCCAGCGCGTGCGGTTGAAGCCGGGCGGAAACTCCGGCCACGCGCGCAGCCGCGTGATCGCCACACTGCTCGCGTCCGTCGGCGTGCCCGCCGTGGCGACGTAGAGCTTGCCGCTGTCGTCCCCGCCCCAGTAGTGCGAGATCGCCGCGCCGCTCTGGTAGACCGCGTGGCAGCGAAACGGCGCGGGAGACTGCACCGCACTCACCAGCATTGCCTGTTCGTGCCACATTCCCGTCGTTTCGTCATAGCAGATCGCCGGACCGTCCGTGCTGCCACTGGTGCCCGCCCACACGATCAGGACGTGGCCGTCCACATCAACCACCTGCGCCGTCACGGTCGAGGAGCCCATCGTCGGCACGTACACCGCCTGCCAGCCCGCGAGATAGGTCTCGATCAGCGGCGTGCTCAGGCGCTCCGCCTGATAGCCCACCGTGCGATAGATCGACGGCTGCCCATTCGGCGTCGCGGCCATCCAGTACACCGCCTGCGTGGTCGCCGCGATGGCATCCTTTCCCACACAACCCACCGTGATGGGCGCGCCCGGCGTCGGCGCGAAGGGCGTGTTCGCGTCGCCCGTCTGGCTCCACACTTCCAGCGAGCCGGTGCCCGCGAGGTACAGTTGATCGTGCAGCACTTCCAGCGCCACCAACCCGTCCGGGCACGACTGCGCCGTCGCATAGTTGAGTGCGGGCCAGGTGTACACCGCCGCGCCGGCGGCAATGGTCGGATCGGTGTTGTTCGCCGAGTACTGCAACCGCCCTGCGTTGCTCCCCACGGCCGCACACGCCACCAAGTAGCCCCCGAGGTAGCGCACCGCCACCGGGACCGGCGACAACCCCGGCGCCGTCGCCGTGGTGATGTCCGTCATCGTGCTGCTGCCCGGCGTCAGGTAGCATGCCACGCTGGTGCCGCTCGCCGTCGTCGGCGAACAGAGAAAGACGTACGTCCCGTTGTCCGCCATCTGCACATGGCCCGACGACGTGGTGAGCGTCAACGACAGCGCCGCCGCGAAACTGTTCGACGCGCGAAACACGCGCGTGCCGTTCACCGCGAACAGGTCATTCCCCGTCGCCGTCGCCGCCAGCCCGCGAATCGTGCTGCCACCCGTCGATAGCGTGACCGCCGTCGGCATCCCGCGCCGGGTGCGGAAGAGCACGCCGCCGCCCGCCTTCTCGGGAATCCAGTTCAGGCAGCGGTCCGCGCTGCGCGTCGTCGTGCGCGCGGTGTAGGGCGGCTGGGTCGCGTTCGTGGGCATTTAGCGGCCCTTCTCCGCGCGGCGGAACTCCGCGTCGGCGTCCCGGCGCGCGTCCTTGTAGGAGGTGAACGTCCCCGCCTGCGCCCGCGCCACGGCCCACTCATTGCGCAGCCACGCACGCGCCGCGCGCCGCGCCAGCATCTGACGCAGGAGCGGGCTGTCCGGCTGGCGCGCGACTTTAGGCATACGGACTCCCCCAGGGGGCGCCCGTGCGCCAGTTGATCTCCACCGCGTCCGTCGGGAACATGATGTCGCTCGTCAGGAACGGCGGCCGCAGGTTGCGGGCGCGCAGCCGGGCCTCGCTCTCCTGCGCGATGCGCAGAATGTCCGCCGTCACCGGCTGCCCGTAGGCCGGGCCGAGGCGCAGCGCGAGGTTGTAGGTGAGGGCTTCTTGGTACGCGGGCGGCAAGTAGATCGTGTCACTCAGCGCGCTCAGGCTCAGGAGCGGCTGCCAGCCGTCCACGTAGAGCGTGCTGCCGCTGCCGCAGATCGGATAGAAGTAGAGCGACGCCTGCCCCGTCGGCGCGGTGCTGGTGTAGCCCTGGTCGTAGTAGGCGCCGATGGGGAACGTGAGCGTGAGCGTCTTGAGCACGGCCGCCGCGTACTGCTGCTGCGACCAGATCTCAATCGGGTAGTCCACGCCGCTGATCCGCATGCGGCAGCCGACGATGCGCTCGAAGCGCGTCGTGCTTGCCGTGCCGCTGGGGCCGAAGGTGTACGGGTTCGCGCCGGTGCTCGTCCACGAGACGGTCTGGATGCAGAAGATTTGCAGCCCGTCGGCCTGCCACGCATCAATCATCCCCTGCAAGCGCGTGAGGCCATCGTTCAACTGCGCCGTTGAGGGCGTGCCGCCGATCTCGACGACGTTGAACAGCGTGAGCGCGTCGGTGATGAGCGATTGCGCGGTGGCCATGCTCGGTTACTCCTTCGCCGCTTTCGCGGTCTTCGCGGCCTTCTGAGCCGTGATCTCCTGCGCGTCCGTCTCGTTCACGCCCGGCGTCGGCACCGGGTCGAACGGCTCGGCCGCTTCCGCCGCCGCCACGGCTGCGCGAATGTCGGCCGGGATCGCCTCAATGGGCTGCGCCTGCGCGGTCGTGATTTCGTTCTTCAGGGCCGCCAGTTGCATCTTGTTGTGGACGGTGATGTAGCCACCGCCGCGCATCTGGAAGTACTGCGGGAAGACGGGTTCTTTCGCCATGACGGGTCTGCCTCCTGCGCGGGGCGGCGCGCCACTCGGCTGCCGCCCCGCTCGGTGAGTGTGTTAGGTGGTCTGCACGCGGACGATGCCCTCGGGGTACAGCACCGAGACGCCCACGAGCATGTCGAGACGCATGATGAACTGGTCGGTGAGACCGTTGTTGAAGGTGGCGAACCGGAGCGACAAACCGCTGCGGTCGTCGGTGGCCGTGGCCGACTTGCCGTAGTTCACGTAATCCGGCAGGGCGACACACGCGACACCCACGGAGTCCGGGTGCCACACCATCGACAGGTTGGTGGTCTTGCTGGCGTAGGTCGTGGCGTGGACCGACCACACGTAGATGCGGGCATTGTCCGCCGGCAGCGCCGTGACGTTCTGCAATTCCGCGCCCGCCAACGTGGTGGTCGCCGAGTAGTAGATCGTCGGGCTGATGCTGATGGTCATGTTGCCGCTGCCGTCCGCCGTCGCGTCCGCCGTCACCACGAACTGCTTGAGTTCGCCCGTGGTCGTGCGGGTCAACGGGTTCACGGCGTACACGCCACCGCTCGCGGAGGCCGTGCCGCCGAACGCGATCACGTCACCCGCCTTCAGGGTCGCACCCGCCGTCCAGCCATCCGTAACCACCGACGACGCACCCGAGGACACCGCGCCATTCACGAGAGCCGCGGTGGCGCCCGCGAACGTACCGGTCGTGTGCACCGGCGTGTTCTGCGACATGAACCACTTCATGCCGTAGGCGGTCGAGATGAGACCGTTGGTGAAGATCGGACCCATCTCGCTGTATGCGGGCGGGCTGATGAACTGGTTGGTACCCGTCGCGCCGACGGTGAGTTGGTTCTTGAGTTCGACGTTGACGTTGGGGTCAATCGCCGCCACGCGCCCATCGGACGAGAAGCCGTAGACGTCGAGGAGACGGTTGGCCGCGTTGAACGCCTTCATCGCGCTCGTGGTGCTGCTCGCCGTCAGCGCCGTGCCCGGCGTCGGCGAATACAGAGACACATTCGTGGTGTCCGTGACCGTGCCGCCCGCACCGACCGAGTTGCCCGCGCCCTGGTACATCGCGGTGGCGATGGTCTGCTCGAACTGGTTCACGAGCTGATCCACCGCCGGCTTCAGGTACCGCTCGTCGGCCTCGTCAAACGACAACAGGTAGTCGCTGGACGGGATGGCGATCGGCACAACGAAGCGCTGGTTGAGCGTCAACGCCACCGGCGCCGGGTCGGTGTAGTCCTCGATGGTGCTGGTGATGTCCGCCGAGGTCTGCACCGTGTAGCGCGGGGGCTTCCGGATGTAGAAGGTGTCGCCGATCTTGCGCTTACGCTGCCCGTACTGGTCGTCCCAGTCGCGGGTCACGTTGCCCGCGAAGACGACCTTGTTCATGAGGCGCTCCAGGCAACGGTTGGCGACCGCGCCATAGCCCTTATAGGTAACGAATGAGTTTGCCACTGCTGGTCACTCCCCTTTACAGGGAGCGGCGCGTGTGCAGTCCCTCGTGCTTCATCCAGGTGCGGAAGTCGTCGCCGTTAAACTGCGTCTTCGACTCCCACATCGCCGGATCGTAGCCCCCGCTTCCCTGACCGGGAGAGACAGGCGCCAACGGCTCGGGGGCGCGGCTCGCGCGCGCTCCGGTCTGCGTTGAAGGGGCAGGCGCTTTCGACGCCTCCCACGGCTTCTGTCCTTCCACGCGACCGAGAACGCGCTGCCACAACCCCTGCGCGGCGACGGCGAGAGCGCGAGCGGTGTCCAAGTCTCCGGCATGGCGGGCCATGTCGGATCGCTGCATCAGCGACGACACCTGCCCCAAGTCAGCCGGGTGCTCTCGGATGATCGCGCGCAGGACCGCCGCCCCGTGCGCGTGCTCGCCCAATTCGACCAACGCCGGCAACGGAAGCGGAGGCAAGTCCACCTGCGTCACCGTGTCGTCCCAGTCCGCGAACTGCTGGCGGCCCTCGGCGGCCAAGCGCTGTGCGGCGGTCTGGGTGTGCTGCTGGAACTGCTGCTGCTGCTGTGCGGCCTCGCGGGCGGCCTGCTCCTGCCGGAGCGCCTGCACCGCGTCCTGCGTCGCCTGCCACCGGATGAACGCGAACGGGTCGTCCGCCGCCTCAGGGTGCTGCGCGTAGAACTGCTCCTCCGTCATCTGCCCGGCGCCTAGGATCGGCGGCGGGGCCACCGGCTGCGGCTCACGCGGCGCTCCCTGCTGCTGCAGCGCGCGCAGATAGCCTTGCATTTCGGCTAACTGCTGCTCGGTGCGCAGACGCGCGGCGCGCTCGGCCTGGATGGCTTCCTTGTACCGCTGCGAGCGCGTCTTAGGCTTGCGCGGCTCGTCGGACGGCTCCTCGGGTGCGTCGTCGTCCTCCGCGTCGTCTGCGGCGCTCTCCGGTGCCTCTGCGGGCGTCTCCGCGTCCGCGTCGGCGGGCGTCTCCGGCGCCGGGGCCGCGGGCGTCGTCTCGGGCGCCTCCGGCTCCCGCGTCGGCTGCGCGCCCGGCGTGGTCACGCCCTCGCTCGGCTGCACGAACGACTGCGTGGCGTCCGTGCCCTGGGATTCCGTGGTGATGATGGCCATGTGCTACATCCCTCCTGCTGCCGCCGACGCGGCCATGCGCGGATCAGGGGCGGGCATCGGCGGGGCGGCCATCGGCGACGGCGGCCCTTGCGGCCCCATCGTGTACGGCGCGCCCTGCGGCATCCCGCTACGGTCCTCGTACTGCTCGTGCTCCTGCGCTTCGTGGTGTCGGATCGCGTCCATCTCGTGCTCAAGGAGCGTGCTGTTGGTGGTGATGCCTGCCTTTTCGGCGTCACCTAGGGCGCGCACCTGCGCGTCCAGGTAGCCCTTCTCGCGGTCCCACGCCAGACGCGCCCAGTCCAACTCCAGGCCCTGATGCTTCAACTGGAGTTCGGCCGCCTTGTAGGCTTCGCCCGCCTGCAGCGCCTGGATCTGCTGCTGCATCGCGGCCATCTGCTGCTGCATCTGCTGGACGTGCGGATCCTGGCTGTTGTCCTGCACCACGCCTGGCGGCAGCGTGCGCTTGATGCGCTCGGCCATCTCGGCGCTGTACGGAATGTCGAGCGCGCGCACGCCCAAGTCGCTGATGACGGCCGCCTGTTGCGGTGGCAGGTTCTTCATCAGGTTGAGCGTCGCGTCCGCCGTCTCTTGCCGCTTCGTCTGGTAGCTCGGGCCGCTGGACAGCACCACGTCGAAACCGGTCTGCGTGAGGTCGAGCGTCGTCTGCTCGCCCTGGTGCTCGGTCGGCGCGTTGACGGTCACGGTCTGCGGGCTGTCGTCCTCGCCGATGATCCGCAGCACGCGCGGCGTGTCGTACACGCGCGGCCCCGCGTCGAGGATCACGCGGCCGATGTGGCGCTCGCTGTTCTGCAAGTTGTCCACGATGTGGAACCACGTCGTCTGCGCCATCTGCGCCCGGCGCTGGATCGCGATCCCGCTCGTCTCGTTGCTGCGCTGGCCCATCCCGGCGTCGGGGATGCCCATCTGCTTGAGTTCGTCGGCAGCGGCCATGACCAACTGCATCACCGCCTGAATCGGCGGCTCGCCGAAGTTGCGCTGCGGCGGCGGCGCCGGGTTGCCGTGCTTGTCGTACACGACATCGTAGGCGAGGTACGCGGGCGTCGTCGTGTTCAACTGCGCCCAGTTCGGGTCGCTCTCGAACGCGCCCACCGGGCCGATGAACGGAGCCTTCGGGGCGAGCGCGACGTTCTCCACCGCGCCGGCGAGGGCGTAGTTGAGGATGCGCTGCGCGTCCTTGAGGCCGCGGACGATGCCCTGATAGTCCACGCGCCCGTTGATCTCGACTTCGAGCCCGCACACGCGCACCACGGGGATGTACTGCCCCGGCCATTCCGTGCGGCCGAGAATCTCGTCTGCGGTGAGCTGGTAGTGCATCACGACCGGGATGCGCGTCTGCCGCTGCACCGGCGTGCCGTCCGGTCCCTGCACCACCGGGCTGCGGCTCTCTCCCGTCAGCGGGTCGAGCACGTCCGGCGGCGGCGTGCGGCTCGTCACGACGCTCTGCTCGCCCGTCTCGGGGTCTTGCACGAGCGACACCCAGGCGTCGTGATACTCGCGGACGTAGTAGTCCGCCACGCGCACACCATCGCTCCGCACCCAGTCGGGCAACTCATTGCCGGGGGACGCCGTGCTCCAGGTCGTGCCCTCGGCGGGCTTGCTGTGCTTGCTGTCCGGGTAGCGCGTGCGGAACGCGGGCCACGTCATGTCGCTCAGCACGAAACACCACTCGGCATCGCTGCCGTCTTGCTTCTGCGCGCCGGGGTCCATGTACACGGCGTACGGGTTCCGGATGCGCTCGATGCGGATCACTTGGTCGAGCGAGGTGGCCGACTCGTAGGCCGTGCTGAGGCGGATGTAGCCCTTGCCGTCCGTCGCCGCGCAGAACGCGGCCGTGTCGTAGGCGACCGCCGCATCGCTGTCATACTCGATGTGCCGGATGAGACCCTGCCACACCTCCGCGACCTTCACGTCCGCATTGCCGACTGGCGACACCAACAGCATTGGCGTGCTCTGCCGCACGTCGTTGGTCAGTTGCAGCAGCATCGGCTTGATGCGGTTCACGGTCAGGACCGGGCGCCCTTCGCGCTGCCGCTTGTCGGCGGTGATCGGATCCCACTGCACCTCAGTCAGCGCGAAGGTGCGGTCTTCCAGCGCCTTGGCCCGCCACGGCGATTCGGCGGACTCGGCCCAGCCAAAGCGCTCCTGCGCTTCGCTCAGGATCGCGTCATCCGTGCGGAAGCCCGACGCCTCCTGCGCGTCGTTCTCCTCCGGCGCCGACTGCGTGACGAGGCGCGCCATACGCTAGAGCGCCAGCACCGGGGCGCTGCTCGCCTGAATCGCGGACGTGGTGTACAACCGCCCCGCGCCGCTGTTGTAGGTGAAGCCGTCCGCACTCCCCGCCGACAGCGACACACTCACGCTCGCGGCAATCGCCGTCGCGTTCTTGAACACCAGGCCCGCCAAGCCGGTGGTCACATTCCCGACCGCACGGTGAATCGACAGCGAGAACGACTGCGCCGACGCGCTGGCCGCCAAGGATCCCGCCGCGAAGAACAGCCCCGCGTTCTGCATGACGCGCTCGCCGCCCGTGCCGCCGTTGATGACGGTGATCGCCCACGGGGCGCTCGTCCCTGTCGTCCCGTCCGGATAGGTCCACGTGAGATACGCATTGACGCACCCGTGCGTCGCGTCTGACGTGGCGCTGGCGTTCGTGATGTTGAACGTCAGGTCCACATGGTCGAACGCGGGGGAGAGTGTGATGGACGGCAGCGCCAGCGTGCCATTCGCCGCCACGACGGTTGCGGGCGTGCCGTAACTGACAATCGGCTGCGCTTGGATCAGGTCATACATGCGCTACTCTCCTTCCGGGGCTGCCATGTAGCCCGCCGCCACCAGCGCGTCGCGCAGGCTTGCGGCGGTCGGGGTGGCGTCGTAGGGGATCGGAGCGGCAGGCACTTGGAAGTCCGCGAGGCGCACCCCCTGCGCCTCGATGCCGCCGACGCCGGTGAGGTCTTGCCCCACCGTGAACACGACCGGCGCATCCAGCACGAGCGGCTGCGTGACATGCAGCGATCCAGCGAGCACGAGCGCGTCCGGCTCGCCGTCAATCTGCGTCAGCGTCCAACCGTGGTCCGTGTGCGTCAGTTGCGTCGCCATTAGGTCGCCACCAATCCCAGCGCCTGGAGCGCGGCGATGACATCGGCAAGCGTGACAGGCGCAGCAGGCTGCGTGACCGGCGTGGCCGCCTTCGTGAAGAATCCCGCTTGTGTGGCGTTGGCGGCGAAGGTGGCACACCCAAATCCCGCCGCCGACACCACGCCGCCCGTCACGTCGAAGTCGCCATTGTCCGTGAACTCCCCCGCCACGACCGTGCCGACACCAAAGTTGGCGCTGGCGCCCGAGACGCTCCCCGCCCCCGCGTCCAGCGACGTGCAGGTGATCGCGCCCGCCTGCACCTTGCACGCGCCCTGCCCGTCCGCCGTGCTGCTGAGGATGAGCGTGTCGGTAGCGTCGTTGGTCAGTTGGACATCGTGCGCGGCGACGCCAGTCGAGATGGTGAGCGTTTCCACCGTCTCCGTTGTCAGCACTTCCCCGCCAACGGTCAGGATGCCGCTAATCGTACCGCTATCGGCGACGATCTCCTCGGCCCACACCGCCTGCGGCGTGCCTTGGCTCGTCGTGAAGGTCACGCCCGCAATGCCCGCCGTGACTTCAAGGATCAGCGGCTGCAGCGCAGTGCGCGTCTGCGGCGCGGTCAGCGGATTCGACGGTGTGCCGAACGCATAACTCCAGGTTGCCGTTTCGTTCTCGACGCTCGGCTGTCCGGCCAGCGTCGAGCGGAACACTGCGTCCGTGCCGAACGCCGTCATCGTGATCGCCATGCCAGTCGGCACCGCGTAGTAGCGCGTTTCCCCCGCGCCCAGCGTGGCCCCGTAGCCGTTGGTGATGCCCTGCACCGCAATCGCCACTTCGCTAGCCTCCCATCCACGCGGCAGCGGCAGCCCGGCCCGCGCCGATCATGTCGTCCTCGGTCACGGTCGGGCGCTTACGCGTCTCCTCGCGCTTCCGTGCCTCCGCGTAGCCCTGCACGCGGTCCTTCAGGTCATGCGCCGCCATCGCGAGCGCCATCACGCTGTCTTGCACGAGCGCCTTGTCGTCCCAGCGGTACAGCGCGTGCTCAGCCCAGAGCGACTCGATGCCGTGCCCCGTCGCCGGCCCACGAATCGCCGCGCGTTCGGCAGCGAGGATCAGCGCCATCACCGCGTCGCGCTTGGTCTGCGCCGTGAACACGAACGGCGACGCGGCGTGCAGCGGGATGTCGAAGAAGTCCCCGACCGGATCGCCCACACCCGTCGCGTCCCAGCGCGTCACACTGGCGCATCCGGCGCCGCTATAGGCGGCGTGACGCTGGCTGACGCGGGCGCCGACTTCCGGCCAGGGAATGAAGCGGAACCGCTCGTACGCGACGATCTGCGCGGGCAGGAGACTCACATCGAGCGTGATGCCGACCGTCCAGTCGCGCTTGCGGGCGAGATCCCAGACGTGCAGGTACTGATGCCCCGGGATCGCGGCGGCAAAGCCCGTCGCGCCGTCCTGCATTGCGGTGAGCGCGCCCGGCTGGAACAGCGCCAGTTCGTCCGCCGGCAAGTCCCACGAGCCGGTCATGAGCGCGGCGCGCTTGAGCGGGTCGGTAATGCGGGCCAAGTTGCCCAGGTAGTCGGCGCCTAGGTGCGTGTTGTCGCTGTGCAGCGACGGTACATACGCCAGCGGGACCGGGTGCGGGTTGCTCTCGCTCGGGTCCGGCGTCCAGGCGGTGTCCTGCTCCTGCTGGCCCGCGAGAACCGGGGCGACGAAGCGTTGCTTCAGCCACTCGAATCCGACGCCCATCGGGTTCGCCGTGAACAGCATCTGCGTGCGGAGCGCCGGGTTGGTCGTGCGGAGACGGCTGAACAGGTAGGACACTTCCGACTCGCGCCAGTCGGCCGCCTCGTCGATGCCGATGGTGTCGTACTCCGCGCCCTGCTGCTTCAGGACGTCAGCTTCGGTCTCGGCGTAGGCGACGCTGAACACGCTGCCGTTGGTGTAGCGGATTTGCCGCGCGCTCTCGGAGTAGGTGCAGACCTGCGGCAGTTCGGCCGCGAGCTTGCGCATCAGTGGCACGATCTCGCTCGAGAGCTGCGGGAAGGTGCGGCGGAAGATCACGACTTTGCGGCCGTCGGCCCACAGGCAGCGGCTGTGCATCTCCTGCACCAGCCAATGCGACTTGCCGCCGCCCGCGGCGCCGCCGTAGAGCAACTCGCCGGGCAGGTTCGGGTGCGCGGCGTCCTGGATGCCGAGGCGCAGGAGCTTGTGCGCGACGATCTGGCGCGGGAGGGGTTCGTAGGCGAGTTCGGCGGTCTGGGTGGTCATGCGCCGTGCTCCGCCGCAATCGAATCGGCCGCCGCCGCAAGGCGCGCCACCTGGTCCGCGAGCGGGATGTCCGTGCGCGTGGTCCACATCGCGTCCGTCAGCAGCGACAGCGACGACGCGATGGGCTTGTCGTCGAAATCCACCGCGTCCGCGATCCGCTCCAACGCCACTGCACAACGCGTCAGCGCGCCTAGGAGCGCCGATTCGGGTGCAGTGGATACCGTGGCATGGGTCGGGGACGGATCGTGCGTCAGCGGGGCGCTCATGGCGTCACGTCCACATCAAGCACGGCGGCGAGGCGGGAGACGATCTGCAAGCGCAGCGGGCCGCCGTCGCTGTCGCCCTGGAGCACTTTGCGCGGCCTTGCCGAAGGCGCGGTCGGCCAGCCAGTTCACGGCCTTGAGGCGCGTGTCGTCGTCGTCGCTTTCGGCGAGGACGCGGAAGCATTCGTCGGCGAGCGTTTGCCGCCCTTGGACTTGTCGCGGATATAGGCGGCGAGGCCATCGTCCTTGGGCCGTCCGCCGGGATCAGACTGCCCTTTCTGCCAGCGCCCTGCGTGGGCTTGATCCAGGCGTCTCGCTCACGCCTTGCGTATCGATGCGGGAGGTGGGGACTTGACTGGCCATATACCCGGCCGCTGGGTTTCCTCTTGACTTTCAGCCAACGCCGCCCGATGCGCGTAGGGCCAGGCGTGAGCGCCCGGCGCACGACGATCTGCACGCGGATCTGCTGCGCCCGCTGCTTCGAGACGCCCAGGTGCGCAACGATCTCGGCGACGTCGGCGGCTGGCCGTGCTGGGCGGTGTAGGCGGCGACAAGGTCAGCGCGGCGTGCTGGCGCGGGGTGGGGAGGCGGATCATCGGGCGGCCTTGTCGTTGTAGGTCGCGGCGCGTGTTGCATAGACTCGCGTCCCCGCATGGCGCGGCGAATGTGAGGCGGCGACGAACCCATCCCGATGGATGTTCCAAGCGAATGTGCCCCGTATGGGATTGCCGCACCGCGCGGCAAACTCTTTCGCCAATCAGCTCAGGCCCGGGCACATCTTGGTCATCGGGCCATCCCTCCCGCAAAGGTCGGCAAGGAGGTGAATGCCTCCCCCGTCGAACTCCAGCAGCGCGCGGGCCGATGGGGCCACGTGCGGTGTTTGGCGATGTCGAGGACAGGCAGCAACGGCGCGCTGGAAGGCGGTTGTTTCTGCCTCCTTGGCGCGGTGGCAACAGCGCCAGGTCGGCGTCTTGCTCGTAGCTGCCGCTGCTGCGGGGCCTAGAGGCCGGGCGTCTTGTCGGCTTCTTCGCGAACTGGTTGCGCCAGCGCATGAGCACGGTGCAGGCCAGCCATAGGGGCGAGCGCCTTGAGGCGGCCGGTGATCTCCTCGTGCTGCTGGAGAATCGGCGCTTTGCGGTCGCTGCCGACGTGCTCGTTGCCGTAGTCCACGACGAGCAACCTGCGGCGTGCGGGCGGTAGGCGGGCCACTTCCGTCTCGAGCCGCGTGATGCTCCAGCGGGACGCCGGGAGCAGGTGCAGCAGGGCGGCGTCGAGGGTGTCGCGGGCCTGCTGGTCGCTGTGGCCGTGCTGCGCTTCCAAGTGCGGATGAGGCGCGCGCCCATTCCGGGGGCGGTCATCTCGAGGCCCAGACCAGCCACGGGTCCGTGCTGCTGGGCGACATGGGCGGCGATCTGCCCAGCGATGGTGGTTTCCGCATGGGGCGAGCGCCGGGACCACGAGCCAGCCCGGCCGCCACGGGCGGGTGATGGCGTCGATCTGCCGGAGGCCGGTCGTGAGGCCGGTGCCGGGTTGGTGGCCCTCGCGGCGCAAGGTGAGGGCGGCGTCGAGGTGATCGGCGCGGGTCACGGTCTTGGTGGGCGCGGCGAGGGTGAGGGTTTCGCGCAGCGCCACTTCGGCGGCCTCGGGGTCGGCTTCCACGTCGCGCGCAAAGGCGCGGCCGGCGGCCATCAGCTTGCGGCGGCGATGCTGCTCGGCGCAGGCGGCGGCGGCGGACTGGACGGCGGCGAGGCTGATAAACGCGGGTTCGCCGTCCTCGAGCAGCCCCGTCACGCTGGCGGCGTTCCACTCCGGGGCGGTGCCGTGGGTGCAGGCTTCGATCACGGCGAGCATCCCGGCGCGTGGATCGGCGGCGGCCACGGCGCAGATCGTCTCGTACAGCCGCCGCGCGGCGTCGGAGGCGAACGGCCCGGCGAGGGGCGATCCGGCGTCGGCGATCTCGAGCGCCCAGCGCGGCGTACAGGCCAGGGCGCCGAGGAGGCGGTATTCCAGCGGGAGGCGGCTCATTGGGACAGCTCCGGGTTCGCGGCGAGGAGAGCGGCGAAGCGGGGGTCGTCGCAGGACGCAGCGGCCCGCCGGGCTTGCGGAGGGTCGGACTCCCAGTCTCGGCGCTTGAGGAAGCGTTCCGGCCAGACGATCTTGGTCGCGTCCCGCCATTGCTCCGAGGTGCGCCACCGGGACAAGCCTGCGGCGCAGGCGTCTCGGTCGGACTCCGACAGGGCGCGCCAGAGTGCCAGGCACTCCGCCTTGGCGTGGCGGCGGGCCGCCGGGTAGGGCTGCCAGAAGCGGGCGTCGAAGTCGGCCGCGTCCGCCGCGCGCAGCGCGGAAGGGTCTTTCTTCTGTTCTACTCTACTCTGCTCTACTCTTGGCACCCGGACATCCTGCGGACATCCACCCTCTGTCCGCACGCTGTCCGCGCGGACACGCTGCTTGCGTGTTGTGTCTAACTGACGACGGCGCTCTAGTTTGCCGCCGTATGTCTCCCACTCGTGGACGCTGAGTGCTCCAGAGTGGTCATCGAGGAGTGCTACCCGTTGGAGGGCGACCACCCAGCGCTCCGCGTTGCCTGACCACCCGGCGGCGCGGGCCAGGGATTTGGCGCTCACGCCGTCCAAGCGCCCGCCCGGCGCGTTGTCGACGGCCCAGGTCCAGAATGTTACGAGACACCCGACGATGTGCGCCGGGGAGACGCGCAAGTCGTCGGCGAGCGCGAGCACCTTGCGATGCGTCGGCAGCGTTTGGTCGATCTTGATCCAGGCCACGGCTACTCTCCCATCCGGAGATAGGCGCGGAGCGTCGGATCGCACGGTTCCTCAAAGGCCAGAAACCCCTGATCGGCCAAGCGGCGGAGAGCGCGGCGCGTGCCCGTCACGGTCAGACCCGCGTGGCGGGCCAGGTCGGTCAGGGGCATTTCGATGTGCCAGGGGTCATCTTGTGGGGGATCCTCGTCCACGGCATCCGCCAAGGCGAGAAGAAGCAGTTTGTCGCGTGGCGTCACAGATTGCGTCCACGCCCATTCCCAATACTCGTGCATTACAACCTCCTAGCGGTAAGGGCGGGACCGGGCGCCGCTAGACGCCCAGCCCCTAACCGTCCGCCCCGGCCAGGGGCGCACAGCTTCGATCACGCGCTGGCCCGCGTGCTATGTCTCGTCGGGCACGGTACCAGACGGGGACGACGCTTTCAAGCTGGGGACGACCTCGGTCGCATCGCCCAGCCATATCACACAGAGCCATTCCCTGCGATCGTCGCGGACGAGCGCCACGGGCACCTTGCCGGGCTGCGTGGCGGCGGCTTGGTCGAGGGCGGCGTAGAGTTGGCTGAACGCCCGCGCCCGGCGCTTGACCTCGAGCGCGTAGGGGTAGGCGTCCGGCGTGGCGAGGTCGCCCGCGTGCAGGCCGTTGCGGGCGTTGCGCGGAAAGCCGAGCAGGTGGCCGACTTCGCGCTCGGCGCTGGCGCCCTTGCGGCGGCTGTGCGCGCTCATGACGCCCCCCTCCCCCCCGGCGGCGCCGCGGGCGGCCGGTGGAAGAGCGACAGCGCGGGCCGCGTCTCCGTCCACGCCTCGGGCGTCTCGCGCGCCCAGGTCCAGCCACGCGCGCGCCAGGCGGTGAGGGTGACGGCGCACGGTTCGCCACGCCCCAAGGCGGCTTCCTGGGCGGTGCCGGTGCGGTCGCGGGCGATGTAGATGCTCATAGCGCCAACACCTCCTGCGACAACCGCTTGGCCGCAATCGCGCAGTAGCGTTCCTCGATCTCGATGCCGATAGCCTTGCGGCCTAACTGCTTGGCAGCGACGAGTACAGGCCCGCTGCCACAGTAGGGGTCAAG
>JBGATO010000002.1:0-114485 GCA_044229145.1 Candidatus Eiseniibacteriota bacterium
CGCCGGCGCCGCGGCCGCGCCGCCGGCCGCGCTGCCGCCGCGCTTGTGGACGCTGCTCGGCATCCTCGCGCTCTTCGCGCTCGGCAACTCGAGCGACGCGTTCCTGCTCTTGCGCGCGCGGCAGGCCGGCGTCGCGGAGGCGGCGATTCCGCTCTTGTGGGCCGGCTTGCACGTCAGCAAGTTCGCGTGCACGGCGCTCGGCGGCGCGCTCGCGGATCGCGTCAGCCGCGTGTGGCTGGTGATCGCCGGATGGGCGATCTACGCGGCGACATACATTGGCCTCGCGCACGTCGGCAGCGCCGCCGGCGTGTGGGCTCTGTTCGCCGTGTACGGCGCATTCTATGGCCTCTCCGAACCCACCGAGAAGGCGCTCGTGCGTGCCCTCGCGCCGGCGGCGGCGCGCGGGCGGGCGTTCGGCTGGTATCACGGCCTCACCGGCGCGATGGCGCTGCCGGCCGGCGCTCTCACCGGCTGGATGTGGACGGCGTATTCGCCGGCGGCGGCGTTGTATCTCGGCGCGGGGCTCGCCGCCGCCGCGTGCGTGTCGTTGATCGTGTGGAGCGCGGCCTCAGGCCGTCTCGGGTTCGACGCGCGCTAGCAGTGCGATGCCGCTGGTCACGAGCGGGCCGAGGAACAACACCGCCACCGACATCTTCACCACCAGCGGCAAACGGTCGAAGCCGCTGAAGTAGAGATAGGCGAAGACGCACGACAGCGCGACTAACAAGACGCCGGCGAGGCGCGGCCAGCGCCGCGACCCGAACGCCAGCACGAAGAACGGCACCGTGGTGATGAGCAACTGCATCGCCATGCCGACCGCGCTGTGCAGATTGCCGAGGATGTTGAACACGCCCCACGCGCTGCCGAACACGACGAGCACGCGGAACGCCGTGACGCGCGCGCCCCAGAATCGCGTCAGCGAACTGAACAGACACGTGAACCACAAGAGCCCGAGATAGAAGTCCGACAGCACCTCGGCGCTTTTGATCGGCCGGTTGCCACCGTCCGTGAACGCGAGCACCACGAACGCGGCGAAGCCGGTGACGAGGTACGCGTGATACGCGGCGCGGTGCGCTGCCGCGCGCTCCCATTCGTCTTGATCGCGCAGAAGGCCGAACTCGCGCAGCGCGCCGGGGCCGAAGGCACCGACGCCGGCGAGCAGCAAGAACCACCAGTTGACTTGCGACAGCAGCAAGCCGGCAATCACGCAGACGCCGGCGATCGTGCTGGCCGGCGACGGCCGCCAGCGCGGCAACGGAGTAGAGGGACTCGACACTAGGACCTCCTCGACGGTCGCGAACGAGGCGGCGCGAGGCGGAACACGTCCTCCACCGTGACGCCGAACACCTCCGCGAGACGCAACGCGAGCGCGACGGACGGATTGTAGTTGCCGCGTTCGATCGCCAGGATGGTCTGCCGCGACACGCCGGCGCGCGCGGCGAGATCCTCTTGGGTCATCTCACCGTGGGCCAGGCGCAGCGCGCGCACCTCATTGACGATCTCGTCCGCCATGCGCGCCATCCTAGAGGAGTCATCGGCAGATGTAAAGTAAACTGTACATGGCGAATCGTCGGGCCGGCCAGAGGCGCGCCGGGCGGCCCGATGTGGCTAGTGTGCCATCATCGCGTTGCGCGCGCTGCCCTTCTCGGTCTTCACCAGAAACAGCAGAGGCAGCATCGCCAGAAAGAACACCCCGACGACGCGGAACGAATCCATGTAGCTGAGGAGATAGCTCTGCGCGGTGAGCTGCTGATTCATCACCGTGAGCGCTTGATGCTGCGCGACGGCGGGCGCGAAGCCTTTCACCTGGAAGCCGCCGGTGAGCAGGTGCAGGCGTTGCAGGGTCGCCGGATCGGTGGCGCCCATGTGGCCGAGCAGGATGTCGCGGTGGAAGTCGACGCGCTTGGTGATGAAGGTCGCCGATAGCGCGACGCCGAACGAGCCGCCGAGTTGCCGCATCATGCCAGTGAGTCCCGCGCCCGCCGCAATGTCCTTACCCTTGAGCGACGACAGCGCGAACGTGGTGATCGGCACGAACAGGAAGCTGAGGCCGATGCCGCGCAGGATGAGCGGGAAGAGGAAGTTCGGGAGGCCGCTCGAGAGCGTCGACTGCGAGAGCACGTACATGCAGTACGCCGACACGAGGAAGCCGAAGCCGGTCATGAGTTGCGGCGACGCGCCCTTCTGCATCGACGCGCCGATGATCGGCATGAGCATCGCGGTGACGATACCGCCGGGCAGGAACAGGAGCCCGGTTTGCAGCGCGCTCATGCCGAGTAGGCTCTGCGCCATGACCGGCAGCGCGAACGATGATGCATACAACCCGCAACCCAGCACGAACGACAGCAACGTGCCCACCGCGAGCGGTCGATAGCGCAGGACGCGCAGGTCGACCACCGGATAGTCGATGGTGAGTTCGCGCCACAAGAACGCGACGAGCATGACCACCGCGACGATGCTCAGCGTGAGGATCCACGCGCTCGCGAACCAGTCCTCGCGTTCACCGCGTTCGAGCACGATCTGAATCGCGCCGACGCCGAGCGCCAAGATCGCGATGCCGGCGTAGTCGATCTTCTGGCCCTTGGTCGAGTGTTCGCCATCGCTGATGAACATCAACGAGAGGAACGCCGCCAGCGCGCCGATCGGCAGGTTGATGTAGAAGCACCACTGCCACGACCAGTTGTCGGTGATCCAGCCGCCGAGCGTCGGGCCGATGGTCGGGCCGACCACCACGCCCATGCCGAACAGCGCGTTCGACAGCGCACGTTGCTCGGGCGGGAAGGTCTCGACGAGAATCGCCTGTGACGTGGCCATGAGCGCGCCGCCGCCGATGCCTTGGATGAAGCGCCACAACACGAGTTCGTAGATACCGTGCGACTGCCCGCACATGAACGAACTCGCGGTGAACAGGATGATCGAGCCGACGAAGTAATTGCGCCGGCCGAGCGTGGCGGACAGCCAGCTCGCCATCGGCACCACGATCACGTTGGCGACGGCGTACGCCGTCACCACCCACGCGATTTCATCGAGCGTGCCGCCCAAGTTGCCGCGGATCTGCGGCAGCGCCACGTTCACGATGGTGGTGTCGATCAGCTCGATCACCGACGCCAAGATGACGGTGATCGTGATGATCCACTTGCGAAAGCCGCGTTCGGACATGCCGGCCTCAGTGCGCCGCGATGTGCGTGGTGACGCTCATGCCGACGCGCAACGGTCGCGCCGGGTCGGGGGCATCGGTGATCACGATCTTCACCGGCACGCGTTGGGTGACCTTGGTGAAGTTGCCGGTGGCGTTGTCCGGCGGGAGCAGGGCGAATGCCGCGCCGGTGCCGGCCGCGATCGACTCGACCTTGCCGTGCACGACGTGGCCGGGATACGCATCGACGTCGATCTCCACTGCGCGTCCAACCGCGATGCGGTGCATCTGGGTTTCCTTGTAGTTCGCCACCACCCACGGCGACGCGTTCTCGACGATCGTGCACAGCGGCTGGCCGGCCGGGACGAACTGTCCGACTTCGACGTTCTTGCGGGAGACGATGCCGTCGGTGGCGGCGACGATGGTGGTGTACGAGAGCTGGATCTCGCTGTAGCGGACGTCGGCGGCGCGCTGTGTGACCTGCGCTTCGGCCACCTGGACTTGGCGCTGCGCGGCCTCTTCCTGCGCGCGCGCGGCGTCGGCGCCGGTGGAGGCGGCGTCCCACTGCTGGCCGCTGATGTCGCCCTTGTCGGCAAGGCCGCGCAGGCGGCGCACGTCGCTCTCGGCGCGCACGCGGGCGGCCCGCGCGGCGGCGGCGGCGGCCCGCGCTGCGGTCACGCCTGCCTCGGCTGCGGCGAGTGAGGCCCGCGACATCTCGAGCTTCGCCTGTAGGTCCTGCGGATTGAGGCGCATCAACACGTCGCCCTTGTGCACGGCCTGGTTGTCGCGCACCACGACTTCGGCGACGTAGCCGCTCACCTGCGGCAATACGGGGTGGATGCTGGTCTGCACGGTCGCGTCGTCGGTGGTGACGACGGCGGCGGCGCGCACCAAGTGCTGGCGCAGGAAGCAGCCGCCGACCACCAGCACGACGACGGTGATCCCGAGTCCGATGAAGCGCCGGACGCCGGATTTCGCGCTGCCGTTCTCCGCCGCGGCGGGGACGGCGTAGGTCGAGTCACTCATGGATCGTGTGCTCCTTCGCGTGGGGGCGGCTAGTGCGCCGCGCTCGAGGTGTGGAGGTAGCCAGCGGCGCGCAGCAGCGAGACGAGCGCCTGCGCATAGTCGGCGCGTGCGGCGGCGTCGCCATCGCGCGCGGTGGCCAGCGCGGTCTGCGCGTGGTCGACGTCGATGTCGGTCGCCACGCCTTGTCGGAAGCGGTCGGTGGCGATGTCGAATTCCTGCTCGGCGAGCACGACGTTGCGCGCGGCGAGCGTGCGACGGCTCGCGGCGGCGTCGAGCGCCACCTGCGCGGCCCGGACGTCCTGCTCGAGTGCGCGGCGCGTTTCGCGGGCGCGCAACTCGGCCTCGGCCTGGTGCAGCTTCGCTTGCTCTTCCCGCGCCTCGAGCGCGCCACCGGTGAACAGCGGCATTGCCACTTGCACGTTCAGCGAGCGGTAGGCCTCGAGGTTGTTCGGACGTGTGCCGCCCAAGGTGCCGAGGCCTTGCAGCGTCAGCGTCGGCCAGCGCGCGTCACGCGCCTCGCCGACTTCCGCCTGTGCGACCGCCAGCGCGGCGCGTGCCTCGGCATACTCGGCGCGGGTGTCGAAGGCGTGCGCGACCAGCGCGTCGATGCCGGAGTCCGGCGCGGCGTCCGGCAGCGAATCGGTGAGCACCACGTCGCCGTCGAAGCCGGTGCCGAGGATGCGCCGCAACGCCAGGCGCGCCGTCTCGCGGGCGGCCTCCGCCTGGACGATCGCCTGCTGCTGACGGCTCACCTGGACGGCGGCGCGCAGCGTGTCGAGACGTGTCGCGACACCGGCGCGCACCTGATCGCGCGCCAACGCATGCACACGCTCGAACAGTGCCAAAGTGGCGCGGGCGTCGCGCACCCCGACCTCGGCGCGCTGCAGCGCGAAGTAGAGCGAGGCGGTGGCGGCGGCGATGTCATCGTCCTCGCGCGCCTTCACTGCGGCCGCGACTGCCACGCCGCGCCGCGCGCGGTCCACCCGTGCCTGTGCCGCCTTGTCGTAGAGCGTCCATGCGCCGCGCACCACCGCTTCGGTGACCGCGAACGGGCCGATCACGTTGGGCTGGCCGGGAATCGTGAAGCCGAAGGTCGCCAGGTTGACCTGATTGCTGGATTGGGTGACCACCGCCTCGAGATGCGGCAGGCGTGCGGCGCGTGCGAGCGATTCGTAACTGCGCGCCTCGTCTTGGCCGAGCGCCGCGAGGCGGGCTCCCGCGTTATCCGCCACCGCGCGGTCCATCGCGGCCTGCAGTGAGAGCGTCAGCGTCTCGCCGGCCAAGGCGGCCGTGGCGTGCGCGAGCACGGCGGCCGCCAGCAGGGCACCAGCGCGACGAACGAAGAGGTTCATGAAGTCTCCTTGGGGCGCCGCCGCCCCATCGGGCACCAGCGGCGAAGCGAGATCGGCACGCGGGTCAGGTGCAATCCGGGGTCGGCGTTACGCCAGGCGGCGAGGGCATGACGGGCCTGGCTGTCGGCATACACGAGTTCGTGGAGGTCGAGGGTGACCTCGCGGCCCGCCGCGCGCGCGGGGGCGATCAGTCCGGTGAGATCGTCGAGAAGTCCGGCCGTGAGGGCGCCGCGCACCGCGATCACGGTCGCGGTGTCGGTGGAATCGACGATGTCGATGCGGCAGAGCTTCATGACGTCCTCCGACACGGGAGAACATCAGGAATCGTGCCAGAGTCTAAATCGTTTGATCGCAACAGATCAGCACGGATGCTCTCGTGAATTCACCAAGTAATTCCCACACAAGTCACGACATATCGTGAATTCACGACGGAGATGTGCTGGCTCCCGCACTCCGGTAGCGGAACTTGTCGATGCCCAAACGCTTGATCTTCGACTCGAGCGTGTTGGCGTGGAGCCCGAGCAGGGTCGCGGCGCCGCGTGGGCCCGACACACGTCCGCGGCTGCGTGCCAGCGCGTCCTCGATTGCCTGGCGCTCGTGGTCCCGCAGGGACGCGGGAGCGCCGGCCCCTGAGGACGCCGGCTTTCGCGCCACCGGCACCGCCGCCCGGCGCGGCTCCTCGACATGCAGCACAGGCGGGCGGCCGAGGATGACCGCGCGCTCCAGAACATTCTCCAATTCCCGCACGTTCCCCGGCCAATCGTACGCCGCCATCCACGCCAGACTGTGCCGATCAACCGATTCAAATCGCTTGCCTTGCCGCTGTCCGTGTAGATGCACAAAATGATCGACGAGCAGTGGGATGTCGCTCGGCCGCGCTCGCAGCGGTGGCAGCGCGATCGGGAAGACGTGTAGCCGGTAGAACAGGTCCGCGCGGAAGCGACCAGCCACCTCTTCGGCGTGGAGATCGCGGTTGGTGGCGGCGATCACACGCACGTCGGTGCGCAGCGTCTGCGTGCCGCCGACCCGCTCGAAACGCTGCTCCTGCAGCACCCGCAGCAGCGCCGCCTGGGTCTCCGCCGACAACTCGCCAATTTCGTCGAGGAACAGCGTGCCGCCGTCGGCCAGTTCGAAGCGGCCGGTGCGTCGCGCCGTCGCGCCGGTGAAGGCGCCCTTTTCGTGGCCGAACAACTCCGAGGCGAGCAACGTGTCCGGCAGGGCGCCACAGTTGACGCTGATGAGCGGCCGTCCCGCGCGCCCCGAGCGCCGGTGCAGCGCGCGCGCGACGAGCTCCTTGCCGGTGCCGGTTTCGCCGGTCAGCAGCACCGTCGACTGCGTCGGGGCGACGCGCTCGATGAGCGTCATCACCTCGCGGATTTCCGCGGACTCACCGACGATCTCCTCGAACATGCCGCGCGCGTCGATCTCTTCGCGCAACGCCACGTTCTCGAGTTCGAGTCGCGTCGAGAGCTGCTGGATCTTCTCGAGCGCCATCGAGTGCGCCACCGCAGTGGCCAAGGACGGCGCGAGCAGCATCAGCACGTGGACGAGGTCGTCGCCGAAGACGCTGGGCTGATCGGCGCAGAACATCATCGACCCGAGGAAGCGGCCGTGGACGCTGAGCGGGACGCGGACGTAGGCGCGGATCCCGAACTGCACCATCCAGCGTTCCTCGACGAAGCGTTGGCGGGCGGCGACGTCGTCGCACACGTACGGCTCGCCGGTGCGGCCGACGTACTCGGTGCAGGTGCCGGCGAGTGGCAGCACTTCGGGCGGCAGCTCGTCGTCGGCCAGCGGCCGGCCATGAAAGCGTTCGGCAAGGTCGCGGAAGGTGTCGCCCTGACGCTGCTCGACCCCGTCGCCGTAGATGGAATGGATGCGGCCGACATCGCCCTCGACGGTGACGACGCCTAATCCGCGTAGCTGCACCAATGGCTGGAGCGCGTCGTGGGTCGCGGCAAGAACCGCCTGGAAATCGGCCTGCGAGTTGGCCTGCTCGGCCACACGGAGCAGCAGTCGCGCGAGATCGCTGGACGGCAGGGGCGAGGGCGTCATCGCTGCCGCAGATCCTCGCGGGTCGCCGGCCGCACGCGGAGGTCGAGCGCCAGCCAGAGGATCTTCGAGAACGGGTAGAACGCCACCGGCGCGAGCACCATCAACGCGACCGAGGCGTAGAGCAGCGGATCCCACGGCACGTCCGGCCATGTCGCCCAGACGGCGGCCCCGAACGCCAGCGCGAACGTGCCCTCCGCCACTCCGAGGTTGAGCGACATCGCCCCGAGGTAATAGCCCGGCTCGTGGCGCTCCAGCTGGAGCCCGCATCCTGGGCAGGCGTCGCGCATCGTGAACCACGAATGGAAGAGCGGCCCACCCGCGCAGACAGGGCAGCGCAGGCGAGCCGCTCGCCAGAACAGATGCCGCGTGCGCGCCGGACGGTCGGCGCGGCCCGGCGCGACGGGCGCGGCGGCACTCATCGCGCGCTTACCGCCGGCGATCCTGCAACTTCATCAAGAGCCGCAGAACCTCGAGGTAGAGCCACACCAGCGTCACCATCACGCCGAACGCCGCCACCCATTCGAGCTGCTTGGGCGCCCGCGAGGCCGACGCCTGCTCGATGAAGTCGAAGTCGAGCAGCAGGTTGAAGGCCGCCACGCCCACCACGAGCAGGCTGATGCCGATGCCCAACATCCCGCCGCCATTCATGATGCCGAGCCGCACACCGAAGAAGCCGAGGATCATGTCGGCGAGGTAGGCGATCATGATGCCGCCGGTGGCCGCGACGACGCCCATCCGCAGCTTGTCCGTGACCACGATGATGCGCGACTGGTAGAGGAACGCCATCACGCCGACGACGCTGAAGCTCAGCGCCACCGCCTTCACCGCGATGCCCGGATAGCGCAGGTCGACGAGGATCGACATCGTGCCGAGCGCCAGTCCTTCGAGCACCGCGTAGAGCGGCGCCGTGATCGACGCCCACTGCGGCTTGAACCGCGTGGCGATCGCCGTGCCGAAGCCGCCGAGCGCGCCGATCAGCATCCACGGCATGATGAGCGCCGGATTGCGCGAGGTGGCGAACTGGACCCACGGCACGCACGCTCCGGCGATCGCCAACGCCAGCAGGATCCCGACCTTGGCGGCCGTGCCCTGCACGGTCATGGGAACGGCCGACACCTCGGCCGCGAAGGATCCGCCCTGGAACGCGGCGGACCGGAAGATCGGGTTGCGGGACCGCGAGGTCTCCGCGGTGGCGAAAGTCGCCATGCGACGTGATTCCTCCCAGAGGGGCGAAGCGTGAGCGGCCGGCCGGCAGGCGCGACCGCGGGCAGTGTAGCGCAGTCCGCTCTTGGATGCGACTGGCCCCAAAGCGGTTGCGAGTGCGCACCCGCCTTTCGGGGCGGTCGCCCGCTCACCTGAATCCGCGGGGCCTGATTGACGATAGACTTCATGCGACTCCATAATGGAGTCGAAAAGGAGGCACAGTGGCCATTCTCAACGTCAAGGGTCTGCCCGACCCGATCTACGAAAAGCTGAAGGGCCGCGCGCGGCTTCACCACAGGTCGGTCGCCCAGGAGGTGACCGCGATCCTCGGCGACGCGGTCCGCGAGCCCGAAACGCTGTCGATCCTCGAGTTACGAGGTTTGGGCAAGCAGTTGTGGCAGGGCGTGGACGCGGATCGTCACGTAGACGCCGAGCGCGACGCATGGACGTGAAGGCCGCGCTGGGCGCCCGAGTCGCGGTCGACACGCCGGCGTGGATCTACTTCATCGAGGATCACCCCAACTACGCGCCGGTCGTGGCGCCACTGTTCGAAGCCGCCGAACGGGGCACCGTCGCACTTGTCGTGTCGGCGCTGACGCTCATGGAGGTGCTTGTCGTTCCCTATCGGCACGGCGAACTCGCTGTCGCGGAGCGTTACGAGGCTCTCTTGACGCGGAGCCGCGGCGTGACGCTGGCGCCACTCGATCTCCCCGTGCTCCGCGCGGCCGCCGCTCTGCGCGGTGCGGCGCCCTCCGTGCGAACACCTGACGCCCTGCAACTCGCCACCGCCTTGCACCATCGCTGCGATAGCTTCGTCACGAACGACCGCCGGCTGGGCAGCCTCCCCTCCCTACGCGTCGTGCATCTCGACGCCCTCGGCGCGCCGCCCGCCTGACACCTCCCAACGGACCTGTTGTCGGGCTGGGCCGGCGGAGTACCATACCCGGACCATCACGCGGACCCGCCCTCCTTTCGGGTCCGCCTCACCATGTGAAGGGAAGGATCTGTCGATGACCAAGCACGCGAAGCTCGCCGCCTGGGTCCAGGAAGTCGCGGACCTCTGCACGCCGGACGCCATCTACTGGGCCAACGGCTCCGAGCAGGAATACCAGGAGATGCTGCGCCTGATGGTGCAGGCCGGCACCGCGATCCGCCTGAACGAGGAGAAGCGCCCGAACAGCATCTACGTGCGCTCGAGCCCGGCGGACGTCGCCCGCGTCGAAGAGAACACCTTCATCTGCTCGACCTCGCAGGACGACGCCGGTCCGACGAACAACTGGAAGGCGCCGGCCGAGATGAAGTCGACGATGACCGAGTTGTACAAGGGCTGCATGAAAGGCCGCACGATGTACGTGATCCCGTACTCGATGGGACCGGTCGGCTCGCCGATCGCCAAGATCGGGGTCGAGATCAGCGACTCGCCGTATGTCGTCGCCAACATGCACATCATGGCGCGCGTCGGCGACAAGGTGCTCGCGGTGCTCGGCGACGACGGCGAATTCGTGAAGGGCTTGCACTCGATCGGCGCGCCGTTGAACGAGACCGAGGCCGACTCGCCGTGGCCGTGCAACACCACGAAGTACATCTCGCACTTCCCGGAGACGCGTGAGATCTGGTCGTACGGGTCGGGCTACGGCGGCAACGCGCTGCTCGGCAAGAAGTGCCACGCGCTGCGCATCGCCTCGGCGCAGGCGCGCGACGAGGGCTGGATGGCCGAGCACATGCTCATCCTCGGCATCACCAACCCCGAAGGCCAGACCATCTACATCACCGGCGCCTTCCCGTCGGCGTGTGGCAAGACCAACTTGGCGATGCTGATTCCGTCGATGCCGGGCTGGAAGGTCGAGTGCGTCGGTGACGACATCGCGTGGATGAAGTTCGGCGCCGATGGCCGTTTGTACGCGATCAACCCGGAGGCCGGCTTCTTCGGCGTCGCCCCGGGCACGTCGATGAAGAGCAACGCCAACGCGATGCTCACCGCGACCAAGAACTCGATCTTCACCAACGTCGCGCTCACGCCCGACGGCGACGTGTGGTGGGAAGAGATGACCGACGAGAAGCCGGCGCAGTTGATGGACTGGACGCGCCGCCCGTGGACGCCGGCGTCGACGCGCAAGGCCGCGCACCCGAACGCCCGCTTCACCACGCCGGCCAAGCAGTGCCCGGCGATCTCGCCGAAGTGGGAAGACCAGGCGGGCGTGCCGATCAGCGCGATCCTCTTCGGCGGCCGTCGCGCGTCGACGGTGCCGCTGGTCAACGAAGCGCTGTCGTGGCAGCACGGCGTGTTCCTCGGCTCCATCATGTCGAGCGAGACGACCGCCGCCGCCGCCGGCGCCGTCGGCGCGTTGCGCTACGACCCGTTCGCCATGCTGCCGTTCTGCGGGTACAACATGGGCGACTACTTCCAGCACTGGCTCGACATCGGCCAGCACGCCGGCGCGCAGCTGCCGGGCATCTACTACGTGAACTGGTTCCGCAAGGGCGCCGACGGCAAGTTCCTGTGGCCGGGCTACTCGGAGAACAGCCGCGTCATCAAGTGGATCTTCGAACGCGTCACCGGCAAGGCGGAAGCGGTGGAGACGCCGATCGGCCGCTTGCCGAAGCCGGGCGCGCTCGACTTGAGCGGGCTGAACCTGTCGGACGAAGCGCAGGCCGCGTTGCTGCGCGTCGATGTCGACGCGTGGCGCAACGAGGTGCCGTCGATGCGCGAGCACTTGGCGAAGTTCGGCGCCAAGCTGCCGGCGGGCGTGAAGGCGGAACTCGAGGCGCTGGTGCAGCGGCTCGAGGCGGCGTCGGAGGTGGGGGCGGGGCGGTAGCGGCTCAGGTCATCTCCGCAGAACCGAAGTGTGGCAGCCCGGAAGGTCATCGCCTCCCGGGCTGTTTCGGCATCGTCCTGGAAGGCCGCTGGGCGTGGACGCATCGGTCGTCGCGCGCGCCAGCGGCAGAATCCCGCGGCCGGTGCCCGTTGACACTCCGTTCCACCACCCGTACGGTTCGCGCGTCAGGCAACGCGATGCTCGCCGAGTCCGGCGGCGGGACGCGCGCGATTCGGATCCCCGACCGATCGACCCGAATCCTCCATCCACCCGGCCCGCGTATTTCGTGTTCGCGTTCGTGGAGGACTTCATGACTGTCCATTCGCCTGCGTTCCGGCGCCCCCGAATTTTCGTCGCGGCTCTCGCCCTCGGATTGCTCGCCGGATGCACGAGCAACTCCCTCGGTCCGTTTCAGCCGGAGATCGGCAACGCGACGGACACGTTTCAGTTTCAGGCCACCAACGTCACGAACGTGACGACGGTCGTCACCTATCCGTGGGTCAACACCGGGACGCGGGCGACGATCAATCACTCGACGACCACGACGGCGGGCTCGTCCCTCCTGGTGATCAAGGACGGGACTGGCGCCACGGTCTACAGCAAGGCCCTGAGTCCCAGTCTGAATGAACCCACGACCGCGGGGCAGGCGGGGACCTGGACACTGCAACTGACCCTCACGCACTACTCGGGCACGCTCAACTTCCGCGCGCAAAAACTCTGAGGCGCGGGCGTGGTGCCCGCGTGTCTCATGACCGGAGGCACCCATGACCCCATTCATGTCGTTGCTCCTGCCCGTCGCTGTATCCGCCGTCGCCGTGTTCGTGCTGTCGATGATCGTGCACATGACGCCGTGGCATCGCGGCGATCACGCGCGGCTGCCGGACGAGGAGGGCGTGATGAACGCGCTGCGTCCCTTCGCACTGCCGCCGGGCGATTACACGACGCCGCACCCGGGCACCGGCGAGTACATGAAGTCGCCGGAGTACGATGCGAAGCGCGCGGCGGGGCCGGTGCTGTTCCTCACCGTGCTGCCGAATGGGCCGTGGAACTTCGGCCAGTTGCTCGGGAGTTGGTTCGCGTTCGTGCTCGTGGCGGCGGCGATCGTGGCGTGCGTTGTCGGGACGATCATGCCGCCCGGCGGCAGCGGCCACGCCGTGTTCCACCACACGGCGGTGATCACCTTCCTGAGTTACGCGATGGGCGCGTTCCCGCAGTCGGTGTGGTACGGCCGCAAGTGGTCGACCTCCTGGCGCTACGCGGGCGATGCGTTGCTCTACGCCCTGGCGACCGGGGCGATCTTTTCGGCGATGTGGCCGAAGGCCTAGCATCGCGCGTCGGGCTCGCGTTTCGGCGCGTGGGATTTCTTGGCCCCCGCGGCGGCCCGAATGCGTGGATACTCGTGAAGGTCCTCTCGGACCGATCTGCGCCTCCGTCCGTCCGCCCGGTCTCGGACCGATGCTGGCTTGCGGCCACCCCCGAACGAAAGGACCGCGATGAGCCCTCGCCGCCTCACCTTTGCCCTGCCGCTCTTGCTCCTTGCGCCGTGTGCGCCGCACGCCGCCGAGTCGGTGTGGACCGCGGGGTCCGGCCTGGTGCCGGAATCGGCGTGTCCTGCGTGGACGGCGGGCGGAAGCGGATCCTCGTTGCTCGACCAAGGGAGCCTGCTCATCCAGACGAATTCCTGCGGCGACAACCGCTACTACCTTCAGGAAGCGCCCGACATCGCGATTCCCGACACCCTGATCGTCGAGGCGCAACTCTCGGTGAGCCAGTCGAATGAATGCGTCGGACCGTGCGGCCATTATCGTGGCGCCGCGGCGATCGCCGTGACCACGGCGCCGTTCGTGGGCACGCTGGCGTTCGTCGCCAACAACGAGGTCATGCTGGTGTCGGACGCCGGCTGCCATCCCGCGCAGGTTGCATCGGCGGCCACCGGGACGACGCGCACGTACACGCTCCGGATCGTGGGCGGTTCCGCGGTGACGCTCTCGGTCGACGGCGTCGTCGTGCTCTCGGGCAATACGTACGCGTCGGCGTCCGACCACGCGGAAGTGCCGCGCATCCTGTGGGGCGAAGGATCGTCTCTGACGTACGGGACTGAGCGCTGGTCATCGGTGCGGCACAACGCGCATGCGACGGGGTGCGTGCCGGCATCCGTGGTTGCCGGCGGGGCGGGAATCCGCGAGGCGTGGGCGTCGCCGAATCCGTTCCGCGGCGCGACGATGCTGACCTATGCGGCGTCGCGGGCGGCGACGGTACGGCTGGAAATTCTCGATGCGGCCGGCCGCTTGGTGCGTCACTTCGAGGACGCCGCACCCGCTCCGGGACGCCGGGCGGTCGCGTGGGATGGCCGCGATGATCAAGGCCGGGCGGCCGAAGCGGGTGTCTACGCCTACCGCGTGACCGGCGGCGCGGTGGCCCAGCAGGGGAGGCTCGTGAAGCTGCGGTAGGAATCGCGGTGAGTGGCCCGGCGCGCGAGTGGCATCCACGCGCCGGGCCACTCTTGCCTTATCGCGTCGCGAATACGAATCGGGTCCGCGAGCCATCGCCGCGGCGCGCGAAGTACACGCCCGGCGATGCGTGCCGGCCGTTCGCCGTCTCGCCGCGCCAGGTGGCCGATGCACCGTTCGCCGTGACCTGCGCCACGGCGCCACCGCGCACGTCGACGATGTCGATCGTCTCGTGGCTGCCGGCCGCCGCGCCGAGGACGAATCGCACCACGCCGTCGGCGACGTGCGCGAAGATGCCGGGCGCGCTTCCGTCGCTCGGTGCGCCGATGCCGGTCGCGCCGTAGAGTGCCGTCATCGACAAGCTGACCGTCTCCTGCGAGAACCGCAGACGCAGCGGGAATGCGGTCGGTGACGCGGGATCGACACCGGGCTGCAAGCCCGACACGCGGAAGCTGGTCACGCCGGAGTAACCTGGTCCGCTTACCAACGCGCCCCCGAGTTGCGCCGCGTAGTCGGCAAATGTCACCGACTGTCCCGCTGTGAATGTCCCGAGCGTGACGTTGTCCACCGACACCGTGAACGGCCCGCTCACCGTCGTCGGGAACGCATCGATGGCCGTGCACACGGTGCCGCCGGTCATCGCGTAGTCGTAGCCGGTGGCGAGCGGCGGGTCGATCCAGCCCGCGCCGCCCTTGCAGTGCGCGCCGCTGATCGTCCAGGCGCCGTTGAAGCCGGTGGGGATGATCGGCGAGTTCATGAACGCGCCGACGTCCTGGTAGTGCCACACGTCGAAGATGCCTTGGTATTCCAACTCTTGGTGTAAGACATAGAAGTGGCCCATAGAGTCGGCTGCGACGGAGCCGTTTTCCGTGGACGAGTTCAGCGTGGTGTTGCCGACGTACACGCTCCACTCCAGCGAGCCGTCGAGCCGCATGCGGCTGACGTAGTCGTCCTGCGTTCCCCCCACGTCCTCGGTGAGCACCAAGAAGCCGCTCGAACCGGTGGGCGAGAGGTTGTAGATGTAGCCAGGTGTCTCGATGTACGTCGTGCTGCTCCCGTACATGTCGACCCGCGAGTTGGTGCTCATCCAGGAGGTGACCGCGACCGTGCCGTCGCGGAGGACGGCGATGTCGAGGGTGGCCCAATAGCCCAAGATTCCGGCTGCATCCACGAACCAACTGCCTGTGAAGCCGCCTCCGCTAGCGCCGTAGTGGCCGACTTCGCCCATCCACGAACACAGGTAGATGTCGCCATCCGGCGCGACCGACATGGCGACCCAGCCTGCGCTCGTGCTGAGTGTCGTCGTGCCGACGGGTGTGCCGTCAAGCGCGAAGTACTCCAATTCCGCCAGGTTGCGATCGAACACCACGACCAAGCTGTCCGGCCCGATGCCGATCGACGTCGGGTAGGCGTTGACGTCGGTGCTCGTCGTCCAGGTGGCGATCGCGGTGCCGCTGGAGTCGTACACCCCCGCGGTCTTGGCGCTGGCCGAGCAGAACAGCAGGCGGCCGCCCGGCAGTGCGACCATGTCGGTGTGCTGCGGCTGGTCGAACGTGTAGTGCGGGAGTGGGAACGAGTTGATGAAGACTGGCGCGTCCGCGAGGGCGGGGCGCGCGAAGGCGCCGAGCAGCAAGACGGACAACGACGCCAACGCGGCGCGCCAGGACAGGGTGCGATGCATGATGAACCTCGTGGGTGGTGTGAGGAGGCCTGGGGTGGCGTGGCGTGTTCACCAAGAGTAAAAACCCACGGGCGCCTTGTCGACGAAAAAGCTGATCCATACGCGTTTCCGCCAGCCGCCGGACCGATCCCGCGGCCCCGCTTGACGAGGGCGCCCCCAGCCCCGAGGATCGCGCGCCTATGGACTCCGCTCCCAGCGTCTTCCTCCGCCTGACGGTCAACGGCGAACCGCGCCAGGTCGCCATCGCCCCGCACACCACGCTCCTCGACGCCTTGCGCGGCGAGATGCGGCTCACCGGCTCCAAGCAAGGCTGCGACAAGGGCGATTGCGGCGCCTGCACGGTGCTGCTCGATGGGCAGCCGGTACTCGCCTGTATCACGCTCGCCCTGATGGCCGATGGTCGCGAGGTGATCACCGTCGAAGGGCTGGCCGAGCGCGGCCGGCTGCATCCGCTGCAGGATGCCTTCGACGCGTGCGGCGGCGCGCAGTGCGGGTTTTGCACGCCGGGTATGTTGATGAGCGCCTCGTCGCTGCTGGAGCGCACGCTCAACCCGACGCGCGCCGAGATCGCCCAGGCGCTCAGCGGCAACCTCTGCCGCTGCACCGGCTACACCAAGATCTACGATTCGGTCGAACGCGCGGCGGCGGAGATGCGCGCGGCAGAGCGCGCGGCCACCGCGACCGAGTTCGTCGACGCGCCGGAGGAGGCGCGCTGATGGCGGGGCCGAAGCCGGATCGCTCGAAGGGCCGCAATCTGACACAGGCCGACATCGGGCGCGGCGCGCAGGGCGGCGAGTACATTCGCGACGTCGCGCACGGCGCGACCAACGGCGACGATCCGGTGGCGCAGGCCGCCGCGGTGCTCGCTGCCGGTGGGCCGCCGGCGCCGGCCGACGCGCCGCCGCCGGTGTATTCGCCGGCCGCGTTGCCGGGCGATGTCGTCGTCGCGCCCGACGAAGTGCGCAAGGGCGACCGCCTGACGCCGCCGGTGTGGCCGGGCGGCCGCCGCGGCGCGCCGAATCCCGACGCCGCGTTCCGCGTGGTCGGCGGCCGCAATCGCAAAATCGAAGGCCACGCCAAGGTCACCGGCCGCGCCGTCTACGCCGACGACATCGTGTTGCCGCGCATGCTGCACGCGAAGCTGCTGCGCTCGGTGCACGCGCACGCGCGGATCGTCGGCATCGACGCGAGCGAGGCCCTGGCGATGCCCGGCGTTCACGCGGTCATCACCGGCAAGGATCTGCCCGGCTACTTCGGCATCATCCCGTGGACGCAGGACGAGCAGCCGCTGTGCGAGACGAAGGCGCGCTACGTCGGCGACGCGATCGCCGCGGTGGCCGCGGAATCGGAGTTGCTCGCCGAGGAAGCGCTGCTGAAGATCCGCGTCGAGTACGAGGTGCTGCCGGCGGTGACCTCGATCGACGATGCCCTCGAGCATCCCGACTGGGTCGTCAACGAGAAGGCGAAGAAGGGCAACGTCAGCAAGCACGTGCTGCTCGAGTTCGGCGACGTCGAGGCGGCGCTCGCTGCGAGCGACGCGGTGGTCGAGAGCGAGTACTTCTACGCCGGCTCGACGCACGCACCCATCGAGCCGCACTGCTGCATCGCCGACTTCGACGCCAGCGGTTTCCTCACGCTGCATTCGTCGACGCAGGTCGCGCACTACTTGCACCGCGAGCTGGCGCGCGTGCTCGAGTTGCCGACGCAGCGCATCCGCGTGATCCAGCCGACGGTCGGCGGCGCGTTCGGCGGCAAGAGTGAACCGTTCTCGCTCGAGTTCTGCGCCGCGAAGCTGTCGATGGTGACCGGACGACCGGTGAAGATCCTCTACACGCGCGAGGAAGTGTTCTACGCGCACCGCGGCCGCCATCCGATGCGCATGCGGCAACGCACCGGCATTCGCCGCGACGGCACGCTCACCGGCCACGACACGGTGACGCACATCGATGGCGGCGCGTATTCGAGCTTCGGGCTCGTCACCACTTACTACAGCGGCCAGCTGGTGACCGCGCCGTACGGCATGGAGGCGTACCGCTTCGACTCGACGCGCTTCTACACCAACAAACCGTGCTGCGGTCCGAAGCGCGGGCACGGCAGCGTGCAGCCGCGATTCGCGTTCGAATGCCAGATCGACAAGCTCGCCGAGGCGATCGGCATGGACCCGGTGGCGGTGCGGCGGCGCAATTTCGTTGGGGAAGGGACGCGCACCGTCAACGGCATGCGCGTGACGTCGAACGGCTTCCTGCAGTGTCTCGACATGGTGACCGCGGCGTCGCAGTGGAAGCGCAAGTTCCGCCGGCTGCCGTACGGGCGTGGCATCGGCATCGCCGGCTCGTGTTACATCAGCGGCACCAACTACTCGATCTATCCCGCCGAGATGCCGCAGTCGGGCGTGCAGCTGCAACTCGATCGCAGCGGCCGCGCGACGGTGTTCTGCGGGTCGAGCGACATCGGGCAGGGCAGCGACTCGGTGCTGGCGTACATCGTCGCCGAGGAGCTCGGGCTCGACCTGCGCGACATTCGCGTCGTCGCGGCGGACACCGATCTCACGCCGGTGGACCTCGGCTCGTATTCGTCGCGCGAGACGTTCATGACCGGCAACGCCTGTCTCGATGCCGCGAAGCAGTTGCGCGAGAAGATCGCCGGCGTGCTCGCGGCACAGTGGGACTGCGCGCCGTCGCAGGTGGTGCTCGCGCAGGGCGTCGCCTGTTCGACGCGCGACCCGCAACGCGAATGCATGCCGATCAAGCACGCGTTCCAGCTCGCCGAGGCGAAGCACGGCACACTCGGCAGCGTCGGCTGGTATCAGACGCCGTATCTCGGGGGCGACTATCGCGGCGGCACCATCGGCGCGTCACCCGCGTACTCGTTCACCGCGACGGTGGCCGAAGTCGAGTGCGATCCCGAGACCGGCTTCGTCCGTGTCACCAACATGTGGGCCGCGCACGACTGCGGCCGCGCGCTCAATCCGGTGAGCGTCGAAGGTCAGGTCGAAGGCAGCGCGTACATGGGTTTCGGCGAGGCGATCCTCGAAGAGATGGCATACAAGCCGGCGGCACCGGGCCATGGGCCGGGCCTGCACCACGGACCGTCGCTGCTCGATTACAAGATTCCCACCACGCTCGACACGCCGGACATCCAGGCGATCGTCGTCGAGTCGCTCGATCCTGAAGGGCCGTACGGCGCGAAGGAAGCCGGCGAAGGGCCGCTGCATCCGAGCGTCCCGGCAATCGCCAACGCGATCTACGATGCGCTCGGCATTCGCTGCGACGCGTTGCCGTTCGCGCCGGCGCGCGTGCTCAGGCAGCTGCGGGCGAGTGACGCGCGGGCGCAGTGGCAACGCGCACGCGCGCAAGTCGAGGAGGGCGCGTCATCATGCTGACGTTGCCGCGTTTCCAATGGGTGAAGCCGCGCACCGTCGGCGAGATTCGCGCGTTCATGGCGTCGCATGCCGACAGCGCGATGTACGTCGCCGGCGGCACCGACGTCGTGCCGAACATGAAGCACCGCTTGCACGAGCCGCGCTTCCTGGTGTGGCTCGGCGGCGTCGAAGAACTGCGGTACGTCGAGGACGATGCCGACGGCTTGCACCTCGGACCGCTGGTGACGCTGCGCGAGATCGCCACGCATCCGGTGGTGCTGCGCGATTTCCCGTCGCTGGCGTTCGCGGCGTCGCAGGTGGCATCGCCGCAGATTCGCAACATGGGCACGCTCGGCGGCAACCTGTGCCTCGACACGCGCTGCACCTACTACAACGAGACGCATTTCTGGCGCGCATCGCTCGGGTACTGCTTGAAGAAGAGCGGCACCGTGTGTCACGTGGTGCCCACCGGCCGCAAATGCGTCGCCGCGCATTCGAGCGATGTCGCGCCCGTGCTGATCTCGCTCGGCGCGACGGTGGAGTACTCGGCGCGCAGCGGCCGCCACACGATTCCGGTCGAAGACTTCTTCGTGGCCGACGGTGTGCACAACAACGTCCTGCGCAGCGGCGATCTGGTCACCAAGATCCACATTCCCGCGCGTTCGCGCGGCCTGCGGGCGGCCTACGCCAAGCTGCGGCCGCGCGGTGCCATCGACTTCCCGATGCTGTCGGTGGCGTTCGCCGGCAGTCTGACGTCGATGGGCGTCGACTACGCGCGTCTGGTGGTGAGCGCGCTCGCCGCCAAGCCGCGCATCATCAGCGGCGTCAACGCACTCTTGCACGACGCGACGCTCGACGACGCGGTATTCGACGAGGTTGCGCAGGCGGCCTACAAGCAATGCCATCCGATGCCGAACATCCCGGCGGATCCTGAGTGGCGGCGCGAGATGGTGCCGGTGCTGACGAAGCGCGTGCTGCGCGAGGCGCTCGGCGATGTGCGGTCGGACGAACTCTACGACGACGTCGACGAGTAGGCTCCGCGCTTGGGGGGTATGACGATGTTCTTCGTGCTCTTGCTGTTGACGCTCGGCGTGGCGCTCGGCACCGCGGCGGTCGTGGTGCGTTTCTTCACCAAGCCGATCCGCCAGATCCTCGACCGCATCATCGGCGAGGACATCGCGGCGGGTTGGCACCAGTTCTTGCAGTTCGCGGTCTACGTGGTCGGCGTGTCGGCCGGCGTGCAGATTTGGAAGTTGGAGCAATACCTCCATCCGCAGCCCGGCCCCAAGGGCGACGTGCAGCCGCTCACGCTCGACGCGGCGTCGATCGGCCTCGAAGTCTACCGCACGATCATCAGCGTGTTGCAGGGCGTGGCGTGGGCGCTGCTGGTGTTTTTCGTGGTCGCGTTGGTGGCGTTCGCGATCATCAAGCGCGGGGAGTTGCGGCCCCCGGCGCGCCGGGCGGGGCCGGAGGAAAACTCGCCGCGCTGATCCCGCCGGCTTCCGCGAGTTCGCCCGCCGGCACCGCGCGCAGGCCGCGCGCCGTCGCCTCGCGCAGGATGGTGTCGAGTGCTGCGATGGTTTGGCCGCGGTCGAAGTCGCGATGCGCGCTGCTGTCGTGCAAGATGAGGATCGAACCGCCGCGCAGGCGCGGCACCACGCGCCGGACGATGCGCTCGACACCGGGCCGCTGCGGATCCTCGGGATAGATGTCGCCGAGCACCGGCAGGTAGCCGCGTGCCCGCAGCAATCGCGACAGTCCAGGCGTCAAGACGCCGAACGGCGGCCGATAGACGCGCGGCCACACGCCGGCGATGTCGGCGACGTGGTGCGCTGTGGCGCGCAGGTGACGAATGCTCATGGTGCGCGGCAGGAGCGGCAGCGGAATGTGCGCCTCGCCGTGCAAGCCGATCTCGTGTCCTTCGTGGACGGCACGCGCCACCACCGAGGGGGCGCGACGCACGTGACGTCCGAGCACGAAGAACGTGGCGCGCGCGCGATGCGCCGCCAGTACATCGAGGATCACCGGCGTGTTGCGGGCACTCGGCCCGTCATCGAACGTCACGGCGAAGCGGTCGTCGACGCCGTCGACGCGACAGAGCAGATGGCGGCTGGCCCACTCCAGAAACGGCGGATAGTGCAGCAGTGTCATGACGGCCGCTCCTGCGCCGGCGGCAAATCGTGCGCGGCGAGAAAGTCGTCGCGCGCCGCGTCGAGGATCCGCACCAGCGCCCGGCGCTCCGCGCGCACCCGCGCCACCTGTCGCCGCTTGGTCAACGCCAGCCACGCAAACCACAGGCGATGCCGCTCACGCTTGACCCAGCGGAAATAGGCGAGGGCGAAGAATCCCAGCGGCACGCACGCGGCGAGCGCCGAGCCGATCTCCTTCGCCGTCCACTGCAATTCGTGCCACGCGTACCACCCGAGCGCCAGGTAGGTCAGGGGAAACAGCAACACGCCGAGTACGATGCGGGCGAAAGCGATGTGTGTCGCATCGCCCGCGAACACCTTCGACAGGAAACCGGTGACGCGATAGGGCACAATGTGGACGATCGCGCCGGCGAGCGCCGGCAGCAATCCCGCCGTACCCGCAACCAGAAGTCGCGCCGATGTGCGGGCGATCAACGCATTCGGCACGCGCAGCCTCACGGTTTGATCGCGCAGATCGAGCGCGGTCAGCCGCCGCTTGTATTGCAGCACGCGTCGCCACACGCGATACAGCCGCTCGGGATCGCGATCGCCGAAGTACTGCACCGATTCGGCAAGGCCGCGCGACAACATCATCTCCGGCGCGTGCGGCAAATCGGCGCTCAGCTCGTCGAGATAGATCTGCTCGAGATCGCGCACCAGGCCCGCCATCTCGGCACGCGGCACGTGCAGAATCAACTTCTCGAGTGCCACCTGCATCGACGACGTGAAGCTGCGCACCGATTCTTCGTCCGCCGCGCCGAGCGCACCGGCGAACTGCTCGAGCGCGAACGGCCGCCCGATCGACAGCACCACATCGCTGCGAAACGCGGTGCGCGCCACGAAGTGCAAGCCGATCGGCACCACCTGCAAGCGGCCGCTGCGTCCTGGCAGCGCGTCGTAGCCGAGCGCCAGCCGTGCCGCGCCGGTCTTGAGCCGCTGCACTTGGCGATCGGTCTGACTCGTGCCCTCGGGAAAGATGACCACGACGCCATCGCGATCGAAGAAGTCGTAGCAGGCGCGAAACGTGTCGTCATTGCGGTGCATCTCGCCGGGTTCGTCTTCGCGGCGATACACCGGCAGCGCGCCCATCACGCGCATCGCCCAGCCGCGGATCGCTGGACGGAAGAGGCCGCTGTGCGCGAGGAAATGCAGCCGTCGCGGCAATGCGACTCCCAGCAACAGCACGTCGGTGAGCGACGACGGATGGTTGGCGACGATCAACACCGGCCCGCGTTCCGGCAGCCGTTCGAGATGCGTGACCTCGAGCCGGCCGAAATAGGCGTTCACCGCGGCGGTGCTCGCCAGCTTCACCGCGCGATAGAGGGGCCCGCTGCCGGTCTCGAGGACATCCATGCGGCGGAGCATACCATCGCGCGGCGCCGAAGGATGCGCTACCATGCGGCCCCGCGGTCGCCACGCGACCGCAGCCCTCGGGAGACTCATGGCCGCTCTCAAGACCGCCCTCGTCGGATTGTGGTTCCTCGCCGTCTGCGCGCTCGCCGTCGTCATGGCGCCGTTTCGCTGGGGCGACCGCCGGCTCAACCGCGACGTCGCCCGCTCGCTCTCGTGGGGCATGCTGCGCCTGGCCGGTGTGCGTCTGCACGTCGACGGCCGCGAGCACCTCGACCCGGCGGTGCCGAGCATCGTCGCCTTCAACCACCAGAGCGCGTTCGACGTCGCGACCTTCGGCTCCCTGGCGCACGAGCGGTCGGTGGTGATCGGCAAGAAGCAGCTCGCCTACATCCCGTTCTTCAACGTGCTGTTCCTCGCCGCCGGCAACGTGATGATCGACCGCAAGAACCGCGACAGCGCGATCTCCGGGCTCGACGGCGCGGTGGCGGCGTTGCGCCGCCACGGCGTGTCGATTTGGATCGCACCCGAGGGCACCCGCAACCCCGACGGCCACGGCCTGCTGCCGTTCAAGAAGGGCGCCTTCCACATGGCGATTGCCGCGCAGGTGCCGGTGGTGCCGATCGTCTGCGCGCCGCTGCTCCCGCTCATCGACTGGAAGCGCCGGATTTTCGGCCCCGGCGACCTGCCCATGCGTATCCTGCCGCCGATCTCCACCGCCGGCCTCACCGGGGACGACGTCGACGCGCTCAGCGACCGCGTGCGGGCGGCGATGTTGGAGGCGTTGGAGGGCCTGCGCGCCACCCGCGGCTGAGGCGGGTCCGCCGCGGCAAAGACGAAAGGGAGTGCGTCGCCGCACTCCCTCCGTCATCCGACACACGATCGACGCATCGGCCGTGTGAGGGGTGGATGACTACCTCACGACCATGATGCGTGTCGTCCGCCGCAGACTTCCCGCGGACACGTCACAGACGTACAGGCCGGCAGGTACCGCGCGGCCGTGTCCATCGCGGAGATCCCAGGCGACTGTGTGCACGCCTGCGGTCAGATCGGCCGTGTCGAGGCGGCGCACCAGGCGACCGGACAAGTCGTGCACCCGCACCGCGACGGACGCGGGCTGACCAAGGGTAATGGCCAAGCGAGCCGTTGCGCGCACCGGCGTCGTCGCCTGGACGCGGAACCCGAGGGCTGCGGTTTCCTCCGACGGTCCGATACCAGTCGTGCCGTCGTACGGGATATGCAACTCGATCCAATCCACACCCAGCCAGTAGAGATTCGCCGGGCACAGATCAGACGTGTTCGTCAGAGTGATCGTGTTCGCGCGCGCCAGCGCGGGCACCGGGAAGTCGTGGGTCGACCACTGCGAGTAGTTCATGCACTGATTCAGCGGCATCCCGTGTTCCACGTTCGCGCTGCCCAAATACGTCGTCGTGCCATTGATGGCCGCCATGAGCGTGTAGGCGCTGACCGGCGGAGAATTCAGCGATTGGTTGTCCGCGAGCAGCGACGCGCGGAAGAACGCGTTGCTCACCATGGCCGGGTTGATGTCGTCTGGCACCGTGAACGACCAGGACCGCGCCCCGTGCGAGTAGAGAATGTCGGCTGCGCCATCGCCCTGCCCGTAGCACGGGTAGCCGTCGAGTTCCTGCCGTAGGATCAGCTCGTGCGGCGCGAAGCTCAGGGCACTCGCGGGGTCGGAACCGAGAGAGGGGCTCGTGCATAGCGACGTCGGGATGTGCAATTCGATCCAGTCGACGCCGAGCCAATAGAGATTCGCCGGACACAGATCCGAGGTGTTGGTGAGGGTCACGATGTTGCTCGCCAAGAGGGTGGTGAGCGGGAAGTCGTGAGTCGACCACTGCGTGTAGTTCATGCACGCGTTGAGCGGCAGACCGTGCTCCACGTTTGCCGGACCCGCGAAGGCACTGACGCCATTGAGACTCACGTCGAGGGTGTAGGCACTCGTCGGCGGCGAGTTGAGGGATTGATTGTCCGCCAGCAGCGAGACGCGGACGTACGCGCCCGTGACGCTGCCGACATCGATCCCTGCCGGGACGTCGAGGGTCCAGCTGTGCGCCGCGTGCGAGTACAGGATGTCCGCCGCGCCGTCGACCATGCCGTAGCACCCGTAGCCGTTGAGTTCGGTGCGCACGATGGTCTCTCCGCCGCCCTGGACCACGGTGGCCGGTGGCGAGGACGTCACCGGAGCGGCGGTGCACGCGGGCGTGGGCAGGTGCAATTCGATCCAGTCGACGCCGAGCCAATACAGGTTGGCCGGGCAGAGATCAGACGTGTTGGTCAATGTGAGCGTGTTGGTGCCGAGCAGCGTGGCGATGGGGAAGTCCTGTGCGGCCCATTGCGTGTAATTCATGCACGCATTCAGAGGCGTGCCATGTTGGACGTTCGCCGGCCCGGAGTAGGCAGTTGCGTCGTTGATCGCGACTGCCATCATGTACGAGGTCGTGGGCGGCGAATTGGACGACTGATTGTCGGCAAGCAGCGACACGCGGAAGAAGGCGCCTTCGACATTTGCCGGCGCGAAACCCGCCGGGAGATCCAGCGACCACGCCTGGCTGCCGTGCGAGTAGACGATGTCGGCTGCTCCGTCCTCCTGCCCGTAGCACGGGTAGGCATTGAGTTGCTTGCGCACTACCGTCTCGCTCGGGCTCGAGGTGATCGTCACCGAGGGGTCGGACCCCAGCGACGGGTGCGCGCAGGGGGGTGTGGGGATGTGGAGTTCGATCCAGTCGACGCCGAGCCAGTAGAGATTGGCCGGACACAACTCCGAGGTGTTGGTGAGCGACACCACGTTGCTGGCCTGCAGCGTGGTGAGAGGGAAGTCGTGCGTCGTCCACTGCGTGTAGTTCATACACGCGTTGAGCGGCATCCCGTGCGCGACGTCCGCTGCTCCAGAGAAGACGGTGGATCCGTTGAGAGCCACATCCAAGGTGTAGGCGCTCACCGGAGGCGAGTTCAGCGACTGATTGTCGGCGAGGAGGGAAACGCGGACGAAGGCTCCCGTGATGCTACCGGCATCGATCCCCGCCGGCGTGTCAAAGGTCCAGCCGTGGGAGGCGTGCGAATAGAGGATGTCGGCGGCGCCATCGGTCAGGCCGTAACACGGGAAGGCGTGCAACTCCTTCCGCACGACAGTTTCCGACGGGCTCGTGGTGACGATTGCCGTGGGGTCCGAAACCAGTGGTGGAGACGTGCACAGTGCGGTGTTCCACGACGCGCGCGAAGCGGCATGGGCAGGGAACACGACGGACAGCGCACAGGTGGCAAGGGTCGCCAGGGCGAGGGCGAAAGGTGCTCGTGAGCGAAGACCGCTCATAGAATCCTCCCTGAAAAAGGGTAGTGCAGTCGTGCGAGCGCGCTCCGTCGACGGACGCTGATCCAGCACCGGGCTGCGTGGCGCTCGAGGGTGTGACGCGTTGCGACTGCACCTATGGCAAGAGCGAAGCCAATGCGCCGGTGTGCGGTCCGGGCCGCACGCGAGGTTGTCGTGCGGACGCGAAAGCGTTGTGCGCACAACGAGTTGGGGAAAGACGCCGCACGGTGGGCGGCGCGTGGCCGGCGAGGGAGACGCAGGCGCGAACTCGTGTGCGCGGCTGTCGTCTGAAATCTGAACCGGAGAGGGATCGAAATCCGGAAGACGTGCACGCGATGTCGTCGGACACACGCGCGTTCATTCTACTTGCGTCCCGTTCCGTGCAGATTACTGCCCTCGCATACTTTCCCCTTCCACGACCTGCCGCACTGGACGGCGCGCGTCGGGGGAAGCAACGCGGCTGGCGACTCCGCTCGTCCCGCCTACTCCCAGTTGCGAACCGGAGCGTCCCGCCATGGGCGTATCTGCCATACTGCACCTCCTCCGAGACGGATGGCGCGCGCCGCAGCAGTCCCTCACCGTGGAGCAGGTCCGCAGCGAACTTTCACATGAGTGCGCCGCCAAGATCGGCCGCATGCTCGCCATATTGCGCGCCTGGGAAGGCTGCGACCTCCACGACTCCGATCGCGAGCAATTCGCGCAACTGATCGCCAGCGTGCAGATGATTCATCTCCGGTATGCGCGCATCGCCCTGCGCCACCCGCGTGCGGTGCGGCCGTACGTCGCCTCACTTGCGACGTGCCGCAGGCTCCGACGGCAACTCGAGGCGACGGCAGCCGCGCCCCTCCCCAGCGGCGTTCTCGTGCGGTCCATGATTGCGACTGTCGATGCGCTCCGGTCGCACGCGCAGGCCGTGGCGCACGAGATCACGCGCGCGCACGGCGTGCCCTTGCGCGACGTCGTCGCGGACGCCGTCATCGCTCTCAAGAGCGAGTACCCGCATGAACCGGCGATTGTATTCCACGCGGAGGAGAACAGCGGCCGGATGCTAGTGGCGCGCGAGGACGCGCGCCGGTGGGGCGACGTCCTGATCAATTTGATGCGGAACGCGGCGGAGGCCGTCAGAGAGCGCATGGCCGCGCCGGAACCGTCCGCGACCGACACGGGTGTCGGTGTCGCGATCGAACTGCGGCGACACACGGCGGCCGCAGGAGCCGTCCTCGAGATCACGGACTCCGGCCTCGGCATGCGCGCAGAACAAGTGCCCACGATGTGGTGCGCCGGGACGTCGCGGCACGGCCAGAGTCGTGGGCAGGGGTTGACGGAGGAGAAGCACGCGTTCGTCGTCGAACGGGCGGCGCTGTCGGTGCGCCCCTCGCGCGGGGTTGGAACATCGATTCGTCTCGAGATCGTGCCCCGCGATATCGCCGTCGATGAGCCGCTGCGGGCGTCTTCGCGGCGGTCGCGCGCGCTCCTCTGGATCGTCACGTGCGCGAGCCTTGCGGCGATGGGGATCGTCACCTGGGGGCACACGTGGGGACCGGTCGACATCGTGCGGGTGGTGTCGGAGGGCGATGATCTACGCGCGCTGGGCCGCAACTCCCGCGAACTGTGGAGAGCGACGCTCGGTGGCCCCATGCTGCGCAATGATCGCGCCCGGCGGCAGGACATCGCGCACGATTCGTCGCTCGTCGACGACCCTCTCGTGATTCGCGACGACAAGGGACGCGGTGTGGGGGTGATCTTGGCCACCGGCACGGGCAGCGCCCCCGCGGAGCTGTATCGGCTCTCACAACGCGGGCGGACGCTCTGGCGCCGGACTCTCGCGTGGGAGCCGCCCGACGCTCCGGGCATCGTGCCGCTGACCGCCGTGGCCGAGATGCCTCTCCGCTGGGGACGAGAGGGCGGGGCAGACGCCATCGCCGTCAACGTCCGCCGCGGCTACGGGGCCTCGACCGCGATCGAGTTCTTCTCCTGGGAGGGCGAGTCGCTGGCCGCCTACTATCACCCCGGGACCTTGGAGTACGAAGCCACCGGCGATCTCGACGGCGACGGCGCGGAAGAACTCTTGTTGAGCGGCAAGAACAACGATGCGCCCGAGGCTCTCGGATACCGCGATGCGCACGCGGACTTCCACCCGGATTGTCTCGTCCTGCTGGGCAACGGCCGCGTGAATGGGCAAGCGTTTCCCTACCAGCGGTGGTCGCGGCTAGGGCCGTCGGCGGAGGAAGGTTATCTGGTGATTCCGCCGCTCACGCGCGCGCAAGTCGAGACCAGCAGGAACGTCGCAGGATTCCACCCCAAGGTCGTGCGCGTGCAGGCGATGCCGCCGTCGGCGCAGTCGGCCGGCGGCATCCAGGTGACCATCGACGACGGGCGCATCTATCTGTGCGATTCGCATCTTCGTCCCCTGCGTTGTACCACGGGCGACAACACGTACGCGCGGCGCCTCCGTCCGGCCCAGCCGCTCGCGCCGTGCGTCTATGTCCAGAGGGGCCGGGTCGAAAAGCTTGCGGTGGAGGTGCAATAGGGCCGATGCCGGCGCACGAGCGACCACGCATTCTCATCGTCGACGACCGGACCGATCTCGCGGAGTTTTGCGCGCGGTTCCTTGCCGACGCGTTCGACTTTGACCACGTGCTGTCAGGCGCGGAGGCGCTTGCGCGGCTGGAGACCGACACGATTGCCGGCGTCCTCCTCGACCGCGACTTCTCCCACCTCGCACCGGACCACTTGCTCGGACCGGTCGAGGATGTACGGAACGAGGGACTGACGATCCTGCGGGCGATGCGCGCGCGGCATGCGCAACTTCCCATCGTGATGGTGACCGGCCTGCGCGAACTCTCTGCTGCCCTCGCCGCCACGGACTACCGCGCAGACTTTCTGGCTTGGGAGGACGTCGCCGGCAACCCCACGGTGCTGCGGGCCCGATTGACGCGGGCGGTGGAAGCCGCGCGCGGCGAAGGCGAGGAAATCTGCGCCGCCTTCCGTGGAGTCGGCATCGCCGCGCACTCGCCAGCGATGCGGGAGACGCTGGCGGTGGCGGGGATGGCATTGCCGGGGCACGCCCCAATCCTCCTGCTCGGCGAGACCGGCACTGGCAAGGACACACTGGCGTACGCCCTCCACGCGCTCACCGGCGATCCCCTGCGGCCCTTCGTGTCGGTGAACGTGGCCGCGCTCAATCCGGCCCTGATCGAAAGCGAACTGTTCGGCCACGCGCGGGGCGCGTTCACCGGCGCGGATCGTGCGACCCTCGGCAAGATCCGGCACGCGGACGGCGGGACGCTCTTCCTCAACGAGGTCGGAGAACTCAGCGGAGAATTGCAGGCGAAGCTGCTGACCGTGCTCGAGCGGCACGAAGTAGTGCCGGTCGGCGAAGTCCGCAGCTACCGCGCGGAATTTCGCCTCATGACCGCCACCTCACGAGACCACCGCATCGCGTGGCACACGATCGACATTCCGCCGCTGCGGGCGCGGCGCGAGGACATTCCCGATCTCGTCGGGACGTTCCTGCAATCGTCGACTGCCCTGCGTGACGGGCTCGTGTTCGGGATCGCGCGGGAAGCCGTCGAGTATCTGTCCGGGCTGGCTTGGCCGGGGAATGTCCGCCAGCTCCGTGGCGTCATCGAGGCTGCGTCGGCCCGCGCGCTGTCGATGCTCACGATCGCCGATGTCCGGGATGTGGTCCGCCGGCAGGAGGAGTTGGGCGTGGGAACGGCAGGCTCCGCCCCGCCCGCGCAAGCCACGCCGACGGATCGCGAGGACGCGATTGCCGCCGCCTGCCGCGCGACCGCGACCGGCGACGGGCTCCGCGCGGCCGCGGAACGGCAGGTCTTCGACCAGGTGACCTACCGCGAGTTGACGGGGGCGTACTTCGCCTACCTGATGCGACGGCACGACGGGAGGCTGCCGGAGATCGCCCGGGCCGCAGGGATCGCCAAAGCGACGGCGTACGAGTGGCGCGACCGCTATGCCGGTCCAACGCCGGCCGCCGTGCCCGGTGGGGTCTGTGCCCCGGAATCCTGACGAACCCGGGTTTGCGGGGCGAGACAGGACCGCCGCCCCTGCGTGCTTGACGGGCACCGCCCCGTGGGGGAAGGTTCCCTATTGGCGCCCCCCGCCTTCGGCTGCCGCGCCCCGATCCGCGCCGCCATCGTTCGCCCGTCCCACCCATCCACTGCATGAGGAAATGCCACATGTCTCGGTCCCTCGCGCGAGGCTTTCTGAGTCTCGGTCTCGGGCTGTTGCTTTGGCCCGCGCTTGCCGCCGCCGCATCGGCGCCGGGCATCAACAAGGGCTACATGGACACCACCTGTCAGCCCTGTAAGGACTTCTACCGCTACGCCGTCGGCGCGTGGATGGACACCGCCAGCATTCCGGCCGCCTACACCGGCATCGGCGCCGGACGCGAAATGGCGGACCACAACCAGGCCGTCCTCTACAAGGTGCTCGAGGACGCCAAGGCCAAGGCCGCGACCGAGAAGGACCCGACGCTGAAGAAGGTCGGCGAGTTCTACGCCGTGCTCATGGACTCGACGCGCGCCAACGCCGAAGGCATCAAGCCGATTGCCGGCGATCTCGCGGCCATCGACAAGATCGCCAGCAAGGCCGACTTCATCAAGCAGCTCGGCACCTTCAGTCAGTTCGGCTTGACGCTGCCGTTCCGTTGGGGTTCGGACGCCGATCCCGACAACAGCACGATGAACCTGGCGTCGATGTTCCAGGGTGGCCTCGGCTTGCCGGAGCGCGACTTCTACTTCCGCACCGATCCCAAGTCGCAGGACCAGCGCGACACCTACGTCAGCTCGATGGCGAAGATGTTCGTGCTGTCCGGCTGGACGCAGGAAGAGGCGGACGCCAAGGCGAAGGCCGTGATGGCGCTCGAGACGGCGCTCGCCGAGTCGAGCATGTCACGCGTCGCCATGCGCGACCCGCACGCCACCGTGCACAAGATGTCGTACGCGCAGATGCAGGCGCTGGCGCCGGCGTTCGACTTCACGTCGTACTTCGCGGCGGCCGGCATGCCGCAGTTGCCGGCGGACTCCAAGCTGGTGTGGAACGTTGGTGTGCCGATGTTCATGCACGCGGTGAGCACGCAGATCGACGCCACGCCGCTCGACGTGTGGAAGGCGTACTTGCGCTGGAACGTCCTGCGTGGCGCCGCCAGCTGGTTGTCGCAGGACTTCTTCGACGTCAACTTCGCGTTGCAGTCGAAGTTCTCGGGCGCCAAGCAGCCACTGCCGCGCTGGAAGCGTGTCTCGCAGGTGATGGACGGCACGATGGGCGAGGCGATCGGCAAGGCGTTCGTCGCCTCGGAATTCCCGCCGTCCTCGAAGGCGAAGATGCAGGACATGGTGGCCAATCTGCGCGCCGCCTACCGCGAGCGCATCGCCCAGCTCGACTGGATGAGCGAGACGACGAAGAAGCAGGCGATCGTGAAGCTCGACGCGATCATGCCGAAGATCGGCTACCCGGACAAGTGGCGCGACTACTCGGCGCTCGTCATCGACGGTAAGGCCTCGGCGATCGAAAACCTGCGCCACGCGCAGATGTTCTACGCCAACCTCGATCGCGAGAAGATCGGCAAGCCGGTGGACCGCACCGAGTGGGGCATGACGCCGGCGACGGTCAACGCCTACTACAACCCGAGCATCAACGAGATCGTGTTCCCGGCCGGCATCTTGGCGCCGCCGCAGTTCGACCCGCGTGTCGACGACGCCATCAACTACGGCGCCATCGGCATGGTGATCGGGCACGAAGTGACGCACGGCTTCGACGACCAGGGCCGCCAGTTCGACGCGGTCGGCAACCTGAAGGACTGGTGGACGGATGAGGACGCCACCAAGTTCAAGGCGAAGGCGCAGATCGTCATCGACCAGTACAACAGCTACGTCGCGGTGGACACGATGCACATCAATGGCGAACTGACGCTGGGCGAGAACATTGCCGACCTCGGCGGGCTCACCATCGCGTACCACGCGTGGAAGCGCTCGCTGAAGGGCAAGGAGGCGCCGGTGATCGACGGCCTGACCGGCGACCAGCGCTTCTTCCTTGGCTACGCGCAGGCGTGGCGCCGCAAGAACCGTCCGGAGTCGATGCGCACCGCCGTGCTCACGGACCCGCACTCGTCGGCGCAATGGCGCGTCAATGGCCCGGCGTCGAACATGTTGGAGTTCCGCCAGGCGTTCGGTTGCAAGGCGGGCGACGGCATGGTGCGGCCGGACGACGTGCGAGCGCAGATCTGGTAGGGGCGTGATGTCCTGACGAAGCCCCCGGTGCCCGCGTGGCGCCGGGGGCTTTCGCATGCGCGATGGACGCGTGACCCGCCACCTCCGGCCCATTGATCGCTGCGCCCGATGGCGCACAATCGGCCGCGATCGTGCGGCGGGCCGGCGCCCGCCGGTACCGCGTTCCGTCGCGAGGTGTCCCGTGAGCGAGCACCGCACCATCATCGAACCGTTCCGCATCAAGGCCGTCGAGCAGCTGCGCTTCACCACCCGCGCCGAACGCGAGGGCTTGCTCCGCAAAGCCCACTACAATCCGTTCTTGCTCCACGCCGACGACGTCCTGATCGACTTGCTCACCGACAGCGGCACCTCCGCGATGAGTGCCAAGCAGTGGGCCGGGGTCATGGACGGCGACGAATCCTACGCCGGCTCGCGCAGTTACTTTCACTTCGAGGATGTCGCCGGACGCATCTTCGGCTTCACGCACATCATTCCGGTGCACCAAGGGCGCGCCGCCGAGCGCATCCTGTTCACCAACCTCTTGAGCGACTTCGGCGAGGATGGCCGCCTGAGTCCGGCCGGCGCCGGCAAGCTGATTCCGTCGAACAATCACTTCGATACGACGCGCGCCAACATCGAATTCAACGGCGCCGAGGCGGTCGACTTGGTGATCGAGGAAGGCCGTCACCCCGAGACCCTCCATCCGTTCAAGGGCAACATGGACGTCGCCGCACTCGAGGCATTGCTGCGCGAACATGCGTCCGCCGGCCGCGTGCCCGTCGTCATGCTCACCATCACCGACAACACCAACGGCGGCCAGCCGGTGTCGATGGCGAACATCCGCGCCGTGAGCCAGGCATGCCGCCGTCACGACGTGCCGTTCTTCCTCGACGCCTGCCGCTTCGCCGAGAACGCGTACTTCATCAAGTTGCGTGAAGAGGGCTATGCGGACCGCAGCGTGCTGTCGATCGCGCAGGAGATGTTCTCCTACGCCGACGGCTGCACGATGTCGGCGAAGAAGGACGCGTTCGCCAACATCGGCGGCTTCCTGGCGATGAACGACGAGCAACTCTACGAACGCTGCAAGATGCTGCTCATCATCACCGAGGGATTCGAGTCGTACGGCGGACTGGCGGGGCGCGACCTCGAAGCCATCGCGCAAGGGTTGGAGGAGGTGCTCGACGAGCACTACCTCGCGTATCGTTTGCGCTCCACCGCGTACCTCGGCGAGAAGCTGACGAGCGCTGGGGTGCCGATCCTGCAGCCGCCGGGCGGTCACGCCATCTACATCGACGCGCGCCGGTTCTTCGCGCACGTCCCGGTCGACCACTATCCCGGCCAAGCCGTGGTGGCGGCGATGTATGTCGAGGGCGGCATTCGCGCCGTCGAAATCGGCAGCGTGATGTTCGGCACCTACGACGCGCAGGGCGCACTGGTGCCGGCCGCCATGGATTTGGTGCGCTTGGCGATTCCGCGACGCGTCTATACGCAGAGTCACATCGACTACGTCGGCGAAGTGCTGGCGGAGATCGCGACGAAGCGGACGACGTATCCGGGATTCCGCATCGTCACCGAACCGCGCTTCCTGCGTCACTTCACGGCGACCTTCGCACCCGCGTAGGGCGGCACGCGGCTAGACAGACCGCGCACGAGCACCGATACTGCGGCGCCCACGCCAGGGTCCCCGGAGGTGTCGCGTGTCAGATCTCTCGTTCGTGCCGTATCGTCCGCCGCGCCCACGCGGCGACGATGCGCGGCGTCAACTCGCCGCGTTCCATGCCTCGTTGGAGGCGCGCCGCTCGGTCCGCGAGTTCAGCCCCGAGCCGGTGCCGCGCGATCTCGTCGAACAATGTGTCCGCGTCGCCAGCACGGCGCCGAGCGGTGCGCACAAGCAGCCGTGGACGTATGTCGCGATCAGCGACCCGGCGATCAAGCAGCGCATGCGCGACGCCGCCGAGATCGTCGAACGCGACAACTACGACTGGCGCATGTCGGGCGAGTGGAAGGACGACCTCCGCGCGCTTGGCACCACGGCCGCCAAACCGCACTTCACCGAGGCACCGTGGATCGTGGTGGTGTTCCAGCAGGATCACGAGGTGCGTCCGGACGGCTCGGTGGGCAAGCACTACTACGTGACGCAGTCGGTCGGGATCTCGGTGGGCATGTTCCTCGCCGCCGTGCAGCAGGCGGGCTTGGCCGCGCTCGTGCACACGCCGAGTCCGATGGAATTCCTGCGCGAGCTGCTCCAACGGCCGCGAAACGAGCGGGCCTTCTGCGTGATTCCGCTCGGCTATCCGAGCGATACCTGCATGGTGCCGAATCTCACGCGCAAGCCTCTCGAGCGCGTGCTCCTGGTCGATCCGCCCATGCGCGACGTCCACTTCCGCTCCGGCGACGAAGCGGTGGAGGAGCCGTGAACCGCGCGTTCACCCTCGTGACGTTCGACTGCTACGGGACCTTGATCGACTGGGAAAGCGGTATCGCATCGGCGTTCGCGGCGCACGCGGCGCGATGCGGCGTGCCATGTGACCGCGCGGCCGTGCTCGCCGCGTACGCACGTCACGAACCGCAGGTCGAAGCCGAGTCGTTTCGGCCGTATCGCGACGTGCTCGCGGAGACCGCACGCCGCGTCTGCGCCGACCTCGCGTGGCCGTGCGAGGACGCCACATTTCTCGCCGAGTCGCTGCCGGCCTGGCAACCGTTCGCCGACACCAACGCCGCGCTCGAGCGGTTGGCACGTGCCGGCCTGCAACTCGGCATCCTCTCCAATGTCGACGACGATCTGCTCGCAGCCACGCGCCGCCACTTCCCGGTGGAGTTCGAGGTCATCGTCACCGCGCAACAGGTGCGGTCGTACAAGCCGGCGCCCGGCCATTGGGACGAAGCACTGCGCCGGCGCGGCGGCGACACGCACGGATGGCTGCACGCCGCGCAGTCGTACTTCCACGACGTCGAACCGTGCGTGGCGCGCGGCCTGCCGGTGGCGTGGGTGAATCGTGGCGGCGAGACGGCGCCGCGCGCGGCGCGGCCGCTCGTCGAGGTGCCGACGCTCGCAGCGCTTGCCGACTGGCTCGGTGCCTAACGTTACCGCAGCGCCGTCACCCGCATCGTGCTGACGCGGCCCGCCGCGCTCAGCCGCACGACGTAGATCCCCGCGGGCAACGCGGCGGCGCCCGGCGCGCGCAGCGCGAACGGCACGGCGTAGGTGCCGGCGTTGCGCGAACCGCTCATCAGCGTGCGCACCTTCTCGCCCGCGAGGTTGAAGACGTCGAGTCGCACGTCGCCACGCCGCGGCAACGTGAACGCGATCGCGGTGGCGCCCACGAACGGCACGGCGCCGACGGCGCGCAGCTGCAACACGGTTGCGTCGCTCTGCGGATGCTCGGCGATCGCGGTCGGCGTGCACGAGCCACACCCCATCGTCACCGATTTGATCAGCACGTTGTCCACCCACACGCCGCTCGCGCCCACCGACTGATCGCTCGCCATCGAGAAGCGCGGCTGGAACGTGTGATTGGCGAGCCCGGCGATGCGCAGGTGTACGTGCTTCCAGCCGCCGCTGTCGCCGGCCCAGCCCTGACGGTCGCCGTTCGAGGTGCCGCCGGTGTTGCGCGTCAAGTAGTGGTCGTAGCGCTGCGTGAACTCGACGGCGTCGGCGGTCGCGAAGTGTGAACCGCCGCCGTCGACGCTGTATTCGAACGACGCGCCATCGAAGCCGGTGCGCGCATCTTGCGCTTCGGTGTTGTACCGGACGTCGAAGTCGACGTCGACATACGTCGCGCTGCCGCCGATCGAGAAGGTCGGGCAGTAGATGCGGCCAAACGTCGACACCGTGCTGTCGCTGGCGAACAGCGCGTTGGGCGCCGACGGCGCGGTGCCGTCGGCGACGCTGCGCCAGTTGAGCACCGCGCACGACGCACAGCCGTTGATGCGCGACCATCCTGCCGGCAGGTCCGGCAGCGTGAGTGCGTCGAAAGTTTCGTTGATCAGCGTGGTCGTGCTCGCCACCACGCCGGTGTGCAGCGCGAATTCCACGTACGTGCTCGCCATGCCGGGCGCGGTGATATCGAGACGGAGCTTCACGTCTTGGCCGCACGGGTAGCCCTCATCGAGCTTGAGGCTGAATGGCGTCAGGTTGTTGCCGGAGCCGCCGGAGACGATACCGAGTGGATACGCCGAGGCGCCGCCGAGGATGATGACGCCGTCGACGCGCGCACTCAGCGTCGCCGACACGTTGGACAGCGTGCTGCGACCGATGTTTTGGAGCGGCACCGTGAGTGTGGCGACTTCACCGGCGACCAAGAACCCGTCGTTCGCCGTGCACCCTTGATCGGTGAACGTGACGCTGCCCGGCCGCACGCGCACCGGCACCACTTGCCCGAGATTCTGCACCAGCGCGCTCAGCGGATCCGCGCCGGTGCCGATCGCGGTGGGATCGGCAAAGCTGGCCGCCGCCGCATAGGCGTTGAGCGTCGCGGTGGTCGTCGTGGCGTCGATGTAGTCGCCCTGATGCGGCGCGCCGAAGTTGTTGCCGGACTCGTTGTGCCACGGGGTCGAGTTGACCGGCACGGGCGACGACCACGTCACGCCGAAGTCCGTCGAGTAGGTGTAGAACAGGTCGGTCCAGTCGTCATTGCCGCTTCCCGCGGACTCGTCGTACCAGAAGACGTCCTCGCGGCCGTTGCTGGCGCACGCGATGGTCGGGAACACCTGCGGACGGTCGCTGCCGGGAAAGGCGTTGAGCGCGACCGGCATCGACCACGTTTGGCCGCCGTCGCTCGACTTGCAGAAGCTGACGTCCTGGAGATCGCCTGATGTGGTGCCGTTCTGCGACGCCGCGTGCACGACGACGACATCGCCGTTGACGGGATTGATCGCGACGCTTGGATAGCTGTTGTAGCGGTCGAAGCCGTACGGCGGCAGTACCTGGCTGTACGTATGCAGCAACGTCGGGCCCTGCCAGCTGGTCCCGTTGTTGGTGGAGCGCGACCCGTAGATCGCGGTCGACGATCCGGAGTAGCCGAACCACACGATCTGCACACTGTTCGAAATCGACGACACCGCGATGCTCGCGCCCTGGCCGTTGGTGCCGACCGTCGCCGCGGACGACCACGTGGCGCCCTGGGTGTCCGAGTACGAGACCTTCATCGCGTTGGTGCCGCTGGCCGGGAAGTCGGTCCACACGACGAGCAGACGGCCGGTCTCGGGATCGACGGCGATCCATTCCTTGTCGGCGGCGTGATTGAGCACGTTGGCCGGCGTGACCTCGAACGGCCCGGCCCACGTTTGGCCGCCATCGGTGGAACGGTGCACGCAGAGCGATTGCCGGCTCAGGCTGTTGAGGAAGATCGAGGCGTAGTACCACACCGACGGACCGCCACCAGCCGGCGTGTACACCGCGAGCGCCGGGTCGCCGTAGAGATTCTTGCCGGTGCCGATCGACAACTGGCCGCCGTCGTGGAACGTCGCCCCGCCGTCGGCGGACCAGTAGACGCCCGAGGTGCTGGTGGCGCCGCGGAAATCGTTCGCGCCCATCACGACGGTATCGCCGGCCACCGCGATCGACATCTCGCTCTGAATGCTCGAGAGCGCGAGCGACCCCAGCGTGCCGGCCGGACCGAGGCGCCGATGCGGCGTGAGACCGGTGAACGGAGCCTCCGTGATCGCGCCGTCGAAGTTCGGAACCGCCGGCTCACGCTGCGGCCGGTTCTGCGGCGACCACGCGAACGCGGCGGACGCGGTGAGCACCGCACAGACAACCAAGGCACGGCAGGACACAGCGCGAACGCGACGCAGCATCAGACGATTCCTCCACGACGGAGACGACAGGCTCTCGGGGGGCAGGGAAGCGATGCGTGGGCGCGGTGGGTGCGCTGCCGGGGCGAGATCGAGAGAAGCATAGCGCGGGGTGCGGGCAGTGCCTAGTCTGCGCGCCGCGGCGCTCAGCCGTTCTGCGTCAGGCGGCGCAGGGCGAATCGCACGATCGGGCGAAATGCACGAGCGGCGCGAGAGCCGAAGCTCCCGCGCCGCCCGCTGAGGCGTTGCGTTGGTGCCGAAGCGCCGACTACCGCAGAGCCGTCACACGGATCGCGTGGCTCGCGCCACCGACCGTCATGCGGATCACGTACACACCCGCCGGCAGCGTCGAGTTGCCCGCGGCCTTGAGCGTGAACGGCAGCGCGTGGGCGCCGGCGTTCTGCGGCCCGTTGGCCAGCGTGCGCACCTTCTGGCCGGCGAGGTTGTACACCTCGACCGACACCTGCGCGTTACGCGACAGCGTGTAGGCGATCGTGGTGCCGCCGAGGAACGGGTTGCGGCCCGTCGCGCGGAGGCTGAGCGTCGACTTGCTGTCCGGCGCCTCTTCGATCACGCCCTGCGCGTCGGTGGTGACGCAGTTGCCACAGCCCATCGTCACCGCGTTGATGACGACGTTGTCGATCCACACGCCCTGGGTCGCGGCGCTGGCGTCGCTCGCCATCGAGAAGCGCGGCGTGAAGGTGTGACCGGCCATGCCCGGGATGCGCAGGTGCGAGTGCTTCCAGCCGCCCGACGATCCGCCCCAGCCCTGACGGTCGCCCTGGCTGGTGCCGCCCGTGTTGCGGGTGACGTAGTGGTCGTAGCGCAGCGACATGTCGATGGCGTCGGCGCTCGCGAAGTGCGACGCGCTGCCGTCCACCGCGTACTCGAACGACGCCGCGTCGAAGGCGAGACGCGAGTCCTGAACTTCGGTGTCGTACTTGATGTCGAAGTCGACGTCGAGGTAGGTGGTGCCGGCCGGCACCGCCAGCGTGGTCGCGTACAGACGGCCGAAGGTGGTCTTCGTGCTGTCGGTGGCGAAACACGCGTTGGGCTGCGACGGCGCGGTCGCGTCGACCACCGAGCGCCAGTTGAGCGCCGGGCAGGTCGAGCAGCCGTTGATGCGCGACCAGCCGGCCGGGACGTTCGGCAGCGTGAGCGCGTCGAAGTTCTCGCTGAGCAGCGTGGTCGTGCTGGCCACCACGCCGGTGCGGAGCGTGAACTCCTGGTAGGTGCTCGCCATGCCGGCCGCAGCGATGTCGAGGTGCAGCTTCACGTCCTGACCGCACGGGAAGCCCGGCGCCAGGCTGACGACGAACGGCAGCGAGTTGCTGGTCGTCGCGCCCGAGAGCACGTCGGCGTAGGTCGAGCTGCCGTTGGTGATCGACACGCCCGCGGTGATCGCGGTGAGCGTCGCCGAGATGCCGGTGACCGCCGTGCGACCGATGTTCTGCAGCGGAATCGCCAGCGTCGCGACTTCACCGGCCACGAGGAAGCCGTCGTTCGCGCCACAGCCCTGGTCGGTGAAGGTCACCGCGCCCGGACGAATGCGCAGCGGCACCACCTGACCGAGGTCCTGCACCAGCGTGCCCAGCGGGTCCGCGGCGGTGCTGAACGGGTTCACGTCGGCGAAGCCGGCCGACGTCGCGTAGGCATTGAGCGAGCCCTGCGCGCCGGCGGCGTCGATGTAGTCACCCTGGTGCGGCGCCGAGAAGTTGTTGCCCGACTCGTTGTGCCACGGGGTCGAGTTGACCGGCACCGGCGACGACCAGTTGGCGCCTGCGTCCGTCGACCAGGTGTAGAACAGGTCGGTCCAGTCGTCGTTGCCGGTACCGCACGACTGGTCGTACCAGAACACGTCGACGCGGCCGTTGCTGGCACACGCCACCGTCGGGAACACCTGCGGGCGGTCGTTGCCCGGGAAGGCGTTGAGGTAGACGGCCGGCGCGAACGTCGCACCGTGGTCGCTCGACTTGATGAAGCGCACGTCCTGCAGGTCGCCGTTGGTGAAGCCGTTGTTCGACCCGGCGTGGACGATGTAGAGGTCGCCGTTGGTCGGGCTCACCGTGCAGCTCGGGTACGAGTTGTAGCGGTCGAAGCCGTACGGCGGGATGACGTTGGTGTAGGTGTCGGCGATGACCGCCGCGCCCCACGTCGCGCCATTGTCCGGCGAGCGCACGACGTTGGTCTTGCCCGAGCTGTACCAGACGACGTAGACGTCGCCGCTGTTCGGGTCAGCCGCCACGCACGAACCCTGGCCGTTGCTGCCGTACGTCGCGTACGGCGACCACGTCACGCCCTGGTCGTCCGAGTAGGTGACGCGCATCGAGTTGGTGCCCGAGGTCGGGAAGTCCGTCCACGAGCAGAACAGGCGGCCGGTTTCCTTGTCGACGGTGATCCATTCCTTGTCGGCGGAACGGCCGCTGACGTTGGCGACGCTCACCTCGAACGGGCCCTGCCACGTGGCGCCGCCGTCGGTCGAACGGTGCACGCACAGCGTCTGGCGCGCGAGCGAGTTGCGGAAGATCGACGCGTAGTAGAAGACGCTCGGGCCACCGGCCGGCGGCGTCCACACCGCGAGCACCGGGTCACCGAAGACGTTCTGGCCGGACCCGATCGGCAGTTGGCCGCCGTCGGTGAAGGTGTTGCCCCCGTCCACCGAGCGGAACACGCCCGACACCGAGGTCGAACCGCGGAAGTCGTTCGCGCCGAGGATGATGGTGTCCCCGGCCACCGCGATCGACATTTCGCTCTGGATGTTGGAAACCGCCAGCTGCCCGAGGTTTCCGATCGGGCCAAGGCGACGGTGCGGCTGCAACCCGATCATCCGGTCCGCTTCGGTGACGCGGCCGTCGAAGGCCGGCACGAACGGTTCGGGCTGCGGGTTGTTCTGTGGGGTGTATGCGTGGGCCGAGACGAGGGACAGGCCGAGCGCGCAAACGCTCGCGGCGGCCACCAGTCCGATGCTCACGCGTCCACGGCGAATGCCAGAACGCATGATGACTCCTCCATACGATGTGGGGACGTGTCGTGTGGTGCCAGGCTAGGTGCCGGCCACGTGCCTCGTCAGGATGGGGCGACGATGAGGGCCAGCCACCGTGGATGCTTCCTCGCGGCGCGGTGAGGTGCCGACCGATGAGGGGAGCGAGTCCGGAGGTGCAATGCGGTCATTCCCGCTGGAGACCGAGGTCCGAGAATTCACGCGAGCGTGTGAACGCAAAATGAACTCTAGCCCCGTCTCTCAGAGCCCGCAATCGGGAATCGTGACGCGACGGCCGCATTTTACCTGCGGCGCTGGCGCTTGCCTCGACGCCGGGGCCGGGCGATAGTACCGCCATGCAGCCATCCGTCTCGTCGTCCGCCACACCCGGCTCCACTCCGCTGGTCGCCGTGATCATGGGCAGCACCTCCGATTGGGAGACGATGCGCCACGCGGCCGACGTCCTGACCCGCTTCGGCGTGCCGCACGAGACGCGGGTCGTCTCGGCCCACCGGACCCCGGACCTCCTCGCCAGCTTCGCCCGCGAGGCGGAAGCCCGCGGGCTGGCGGTCATCATCGCCGGAGCGGGGGGCGCGGCGCATTTGCCCGGGATGGTCGCCGCCCACACGACGGTGCCCGTCCTCGGGGTGCCGGTCGAATCGAAGGCGCTGCACGGCATGGACTCGCTGCTGTCGATCGTCCAGATGCCGGGCGGCGTGCCCGTGGGAACGCTCGCCATCGGTCCGGCCGGGGCGACGAACGCCGGCCTGCTGGCGGTGGCGATCCTGGCGACCACGCGGCCGGCGCTCCGCGAGGCGCTGCGGGAGTTCCGCGCCGAGCAGACGGCGACCGTGCTCGCCCAGAGCTTGCCGCCGTCATGAGCGACGCCCCGGCCGACGCGCCCTCGTCGCCGTTCGCCTCCACGCTGCCCGACCCTGCCGCGCCGTCGCTGCGCCGGCCCGCCAAGCGCGCGCTGTCGGATGTCGCCCCGATCCTGCCAGGTTCGGCCATCGGCGTGCTCGGCAGCGGGCAACTCGGACGCATGTTCGCGATCGCCGCCCGCCGCATGGGCTACCGCGTCCACACCTTCTCGCCGGACGCCGACACGCCCACGGGACAGGTTTCCGACGTGGAAGTGCGGGCGGATTTCGATGACCTCGACGCGGTGCGGCGGTTCGCCCGCGGGGTGGCCGTGGTGACCTTCGAGTTCGAGAACGTGCCGTTCGCGGCGACGCAGGCGGCGGCCGAGTGCGCGCCGGTGCGGCCGGACGGCTCGGTGCTCTACACGACGCAGCACCGTCTGCGCGAGAAGACCTTCCTGGCGGCCGGCGGCTTTCCGGTGGCGCCGTGGCGGCCGGTGCGCTCCCTGGCGGACCTCCAGTCGGCGATCGCCGAGATCGGTCTGCCGGCGGTGCTCAAGACGGCCGGCTTCGGCTACGACGGCAAGGGCCAGACGCTGCTGCGCGATGCCGCCGAGGCGGCCCCCGCCTGGGACGCGTGCGGCGGGCAAGAGATGGTGCTCGAAGGATTTGTCGACTTCGTCGGCGAGGTCTCGGTGGTGGTGGCGCGCGGGCTCGACGGCCAGGTCGCGCACTGGGGCGCGGTGGACAACGCGCACCGGCATCACATCTTGGACGTCTCGGTGTCCCCATCGTCGCTGCCACCGGCGCTCGAGGCCGAGGCGTGCGAGATGGCGGTGACGCTGGCGGAGTCGCTTGGCGTGGTCGGCATCCTGTGCGTCGAGATGTTTCACACCCGAGACGGCCGGCTCCTAGTCAATGAACTGGCGCCGCGGCCGCACAACAGCGGGCACTTCACCTTCGACGCGTCGGTCACCAGCCAGTTCGAGCAGCAGTTACGGGCGTCTTGCGGTCTGCCGCTGGGGTCGACACGGCTGCTGGCCGCAGCGGCGATGGCCAACCTGCTCGGCGATCTGTGGCAGGCCGGCGAGCCCGATTGGGTGGCCGCCGCGGCGCACGACGATGTCAAACTCCATCTTTATGGCAAGCTTCTGCCGCGTCCGGGGCGTAAAATGGGACACATGACGGCGCTGGCCGGCTCCCCCGGCGAAGCGCGCGCCCGCGCCCTGGCGGCCCGGGCGAGCCTGACGTCGGATCGCGGCTGAGCTCCCGCCGCATCTGGCCCGCGCGTCGGTCACCACGCCCAGGACTGCTCCCATGCTCGTGCGCCCGTCGCTTCGCCTGCCGCCACGCCTGCCGCGTCTGTTCGCCGCCATGTTCGTGATCACCTTCGTCGGGAGCTGGCTGACGCTTTGGCCGATCACCTACGGGCTCGGGGCGACGCACAAGCTGTCGGCGCGCACCGGTGTGCTCACCGGCCACGTGCTGATCGGGCCGTTGACGCCGGTGCAGAAAGCGGATGAGCCGCCGGCGGCCGTGCCCGCGGCGATGTTCACCAGCCGCTTCGTCGTCGTCCGCCGCGTCGCGGACGGCCCGGTGGTCGTGAAGGCGCGGCTGCGCGCCGACGGCTCCTACCGCGTGCGCCTGTTGCCCGGGACGTACCTCGTGGACATCGAGCCGGGCGGCTTCGAGAAGGGCAAGGGCCCGCAGTCCGTCACCATCACGCGCGGCGGCCAGGCGTCCGCCGACTTCGACATCGACACGGGGATTCGTTGATGCACTACATGCTGCGTGCCGAGGCCGGCGATCAGATCGATCGCTGGCTACAGGCGTTCGAAGGTTTCGTATACGCCGGCGCGCCCGGCCCGTCGTCTCCCGCCGTCTCGCTGATCCTGCGCCACGATCCGCACGCCGACTGCTTCCTGTTCGACTGGCCCGAGACGTCGGAGGCGGTGCTGGCGCGGGCGCAGGCGTCCCTGCCCGGTCCGGTGCAACTCTATCAGCACGAATCGTTGGAGCCCGAGTTGGAGTTGACGCGGCTCGCCGCGCAGGCTCGCCGCGTGCTGACGACGCACTTCGAGGACGAGAGCCGCAAGGAAGCGTTCTTCCGCGAGCTCGTGCATCCGGCGCTCAACGGCCTCGGCGACACGCTGTGGTCGGCGATGCAGTTCCATCTCAACTGCGCGCTCTCGACCGCGCACTCGATGGACGAAGGCCTGGCGAACCGCCTGGGCGAATCGATGCGCGACGTGCTGGAGTCCTACGTGGGCGGGACGATGGAGGTGTAGCACACGCACAACGCCCCGCGGCCGGTGAGGACCGCGGGGCGCCGTCGTGCGTTCGTGTGGGCAGCTACTTCGTGTTGAAGTCCACCTTCGGCGTTTCCTTCGCCGCTTCGCTGACCTTGTAGAACGGCTCCTGCGCGAAGCGGAAGATCCCGGCGAAGATGTTGGTCGGGAAGCGCTGCACCCGCGCGTTGAAGGCGCCGACGAGGTCGTTGTAGCGCCCGCGCTCAACCGCAAGTTTGTTCTCGGTGTTCGCCAGTTCGTCCTGCAGCGCCAGGAAGTTCTCCTGCGACTTGAGCTGCGGGTAGTTCTCGACGACGAGCAACAGACGCGACAGCGCCGAGTCCATCGCCTGGCCGGCGGCGATCTTGTCGGACGGCGTGCGCGCGCCGCCGTACTGCGTGCGGGCGTCGGCGATCGCCTTGAACACCGTCTGCTCCTGCTGCGCGAAGCCCTTCACCGTCGCCACGAGGTTCGGGATCAGAGCGTTACGGCGCTCGAGCTGGACGTCGACCTGCGCGAACTGCGTCTGCACCTGGGTGCGGCCGTTGACGAGACCGTTGTACTGGCCCACGCCACATCCGCCGATCAGCAGAAGTAGGCCCAGGACGACCACGATCGGAACGAGAGCTTTGCCCATCTGACGTCACGCCTCCTTGAGTTTGCCTCCGCGGCTCCGATGCATTCGGAGTGCGCGGTGATGCAGAAAAACCGTGTGTCGCTACCAGCCGCCGCTGGCGCCGCCGCCGCCGGAGCGGCCGCCGCCGAAGCCTCCGAAGCCGCCGCCGCTGAAACCGCCGCCGCCGCCGAAGCTGCCGCCGCGCCCGCCGCCGCTCAGGCTGTTGAGCACCGCCAGAGCGAGCCAGGCGTTGCCCAGACCGCCGCCGCCACCACCACCTCCGCGCCCTCCGCCGCCACGCCGTCCGCGCGAGCCCAGCACCAGCAGGGCGATGAAGATGAAGAAGATGATCTGCCCGAGACTGCTGCCGCGATGCCGCACGCGCGGCTCCTCCGGCGCCTGCGGCACCGCGCCGCTCGGCATCGGCGCGGCGACGCCCTTCTCGGCCGCCACGTACTTCACCGCTTCGACGGTGCCGGCAAGCAGTCCGCCACCGTAGTCGCCCTGCCGGAACAGCGGCGCGATGGTGTTGCGGATGATGCGGCCGCAGCGCGCCGCGGTGAGGGCGGGCTCGAGTCCGTAGCCGGTCTCGATGCGCATCAGGCGATCGTTCACCGCGACGAGGATCAGCAGCCCTTCGTCCTGCTTGTTGCCGATGCCCCACTTCTCGAACAGCTTCACCGCGTATTCGTCGATGCCTTGCGTGCCGGCGCTCGGGATCGTCACCACGGCGATCTGCGTGCCGAGTTGCTGCGCGACGTCGGTGCAGTACTGCTCGATCGTCGCGCGCGCCTCGGCGTCGAGCACGTTGGCGGCATCGGTGACGTAGCCCTCGGGCGTGCCGAGCAGCGCCGCTTCCTCGGTGGGCGCCGGTCCGCGCCGCGCGCGTGGCGCCGCGGTAGTGCTGTCGATGGCCTGGCGCGCCGTCTGCACGGTCTGGCGCACCAGATCGACCGCGGTCTGGGCACGCGGCGTGGCGAAGCTGGCGAGCAGCGCGACGACGACGAGCAGCGACGCAACGAGACGCGACGGCGCGAGGCGCCGTGACTCTGGCCTCATCGTGTTATCCGACCTGCGTGTGGTCGACGGCGTCGACGAGGGCGGCGAGCGCATCGATGTACGCCGCGAGCCGGCGGCGCGCCGCGGCATCGTCGGCCGGCGACCGGCGCGCCGCGAACGGCGCCGCGAGACCTTCCGGGTCGACGCTGTAGGCGCGCGCCACGGCCGCCGCGAGCGCCTCGCGCCCTTCGACCTGCGGCAGGCCGCGCAGCGTCAGCAGGTGGCGGAACAGCACCGCCGATCCGCCGGCCGCCTGCGCGGTGAGCGATTGCGCCGCGCCGCGCTCGGCGCCGCTGAGCAGATACGCCTGCCGCAACGTCACCAACTTCGAGCGCAGCTCGAACTCGCACTGATGGCGCAGGTTGTCGGCCGACACCGTCGCCGCGGCGAGCACGTCCTCGCCGTCGAGCAACGCGCGGCGCTGCCCGAAGTCGAGGAACTCGAGCGGGAACACATCGCGCGAGTTGGCGATTTGGCGCTGCGTGAGCACGAGCGGCGAAAAGCGCAGGCGCCCGCTGGAGTGCGCCGCGGGATCGCCGAGACGCGCCGCGCAGGTTTCCAGCGTGGCGAACGGCAGATCGCTCAGCACGACGAGCACGTTGACGTCGCTCACCGACGCGTCGAAGCCCGGTTCGAGCACGCTGCCATACAGATACAGCGCGCGGAAGCGGTCGCCGGCGGCGGCGAGGAGCGGCTTGATCCACGCGCGGGTCGCGGTGGCGATGTCATCGGGGGCGCGCAGGGGCGCCGCCGGAAGCGGAAGTTGTGTCATGGCCGAAAGCCTACGAGTGCCTCCGAGGACTGGCAAGCGAATGCGGACGAACGGTGCCAGTGAACGGACCAGTGGCAGGGATGGTTGCAGGAATCGACGCAGCCGACCGCTTGACGCGTGACGCCGCGCGCCCCACGCTCCGCGCCGATGACGCCCGCCACCATCCGCGACGCCCGCCTGCTCTACGCCTCCGCCTTCGTGCGCGCCTTCGCCACCGGCATGCTCGGTGTGTTGATGGGCGTGCAGTTGGCGCGGCAAGGATTCGACGCGTCGCGGATCGGCGTGATCGTCGCGTGCGGCTTGGCCGGCGCGGCGGCGGCCAGCGTGGTGGCGACTTTCGGCGCAGACCGCCTCGGGCGCCGTCGGCTGCTCATCGCCCTGGCGGTGCTCGGGGCGGCGGGCGCGCTTGGGCTCGCGGCGTCGTCGGGCATGGCGATGGCGATCGCCGCGGCGACGCTCGGCATGCTCAATGGCATGGGACGTGATCGCGGCGCGGCGCTGATCCTCGAGCAGGCGATCTTGCCGTCGCTCACCACCGACGCGACCCGGACCATCGCCTTCGCGCGCTACAACATCGCGCAGGACGCGGGGCATGCGCTCGGCGGTCTCGCGGCGGGCATTCCGGCAGTGTTGGCGGCGCACACGTCGCTGAGCGAGGTGGCGGCGGGGCGCGTGATGACCCTGGCGTATGCGCCGTTGGTCCTCGCCGCGATCCCGCTGTACCTCGCGTTGTCTCCGGCCATCGCCGCCGCGCCACGCCCGCCGCGGCGGCGGCTCGATCCGCGCACGCGGTCGCTCCTGTGGCGCATCTCGTCACTGTTCGCGCTCGACAGCCTGGGCGGCGGCTTCCTCACCACCGCGTTGCTCGGCTACTTCTTCTTCCGCCGCTTCGGCGTCGGCGAGGGCACCATCGCCGTCTTGTTCTTCGCGGCGCGGGTCATGAACGCGCTGTCGCATCTCGGCGCGGCGTGGCTGGCGCGGCGCATCGGGTTGGTCAACACGATGGTGTTCACGCACATTCCGTCGTCGCTGTTGCTCGTCACGGTAGGGATGGCGCCGTCGTTCGCGGTGGCGGCGGTGCTGTTCGTGCTGCGCGAAGGACTCGTCGAGATGGATGTGCCGACGCGGCAGTCGTACGTCATGGCGGTGGTGCCGCCGGAGGATCGCACGCTGGCGTCCGGTGTCACTGGCTTGGTGCGCACGGCGGCGTGGGCGGTGGCGCCGGGATTCGCCGGCTGGGTGATGCAGCACGTGGCGTTCGCGGTGCCGCTCTACACCGGCGCGGGGATGAAGATCGTGTATGACGTGCTGTTGTGGCGCGCGTTCCGCGGCGTCAAGCCGCCCGAGGAGACGCGCGCGTGACGGCGACCGAGCGGCGGCGGCTGCATCTCGGCGGCATCGCGTGCGGGCTCGGCTCGGCGCTGTCGTTCGGCGCCAGCGCGCCGCTCGCCAAGCTGCTGCTGCCGCACGTCGGGCCGCTGACGATGGCGGCGCTGCTCTACGGCGGCGCGACGGTCGGCCTGCACCTCACGCAGCTGGTGGCATGGCTGGCGCGCGGCCGCACGCCGCCGGAGAACCCCGACACGCCGTTGCAGCGTCACGACTATCCCGTCCTGCTCGCGACCATCCTCGCCGGCGGAGTCGCCGGGCCGATCTTCCTCATGCTGGGCCTGCAGCGGGTGAGCGGCGTCACCGGATCGCTGCTGCTCAATCTGGAAGCGCCGTGCACCATCGGCATCGCGGTGCTGGTGTTCCGCGAGCATCTCGGCGTGCGGGCGCTGGGCGGCGCGCTGGCGATCCTGGCGGGCGCGGTGGCGCTCGGCGCGCGCAGCGCCGCACCCGGCGATGGCGCGCACACGACGCCGCTCGGCGTCGCCCTGGTGGCCGCCGCCTGCGTATCGTGGGCGATCGACAGCAACCTGTCGCAGAAGCTCTCGCTGCGCGATCCCTGGCACGTGACGCGGCTCAAGACGCTCGGCGCGGCTCTCGTCTCGACGGCGATCGCAGGGGCGGCGCGCGAGACGGCGCCGGAGTGGCGCTACGTGCCGTGGACGCTGGCGCTCGGCTACGTCAGCTACGGGCTCAGCATCATCCTGTACATCCGCGCGCTTCGCGGCATCGGCGCGGCACGGCAGGGCGCGATCTTCGCCACTGCGCCGTTCGCCGGCGCGCTGCTCGCGGTGCCGGTGCTCGGGGAGCGCGTCGGGCCGTTCGACCTCGCGGCGGGCGCGGCGATGGCGGCGGGTATCGCGCTGCTCGCCGGCGACCATCACGAGCACGAGCATGCGCACGACGCACTGGAACACGACCACCTCCACGTGCATGATGCGCACCATCAGCACGCCCACGCGGACGTGCCCGCGGGCGACGAGCCGCACGCGCATCCGCACACACACGTGCCGCTCACCCACGCGCATCCGCACGTGAGCGACGTGCACCATCGCCACGATCACTGAGCCGCGCCCGAAGGAGACCGTTCGCCGTGTCCGATCGTTTCGCCGTGAACCTGCGTCTTGGCCTGGCCGCGGCCGCCGTCGCGGCGTGCGCGTGCGTGTTCGCCGCGTGCTCATCGACCACCGAGCCGAAGATCAACCCGACGGTGATCGACACCTATCCGGCGTGGTCGCCGGACGGCCACACCATCGCGTTCACGCGGCGCAGCAGTGAGGTGTGGACGCTCGACGTGGCGAGCGGGGCGACGACCAAGATCGCCGCCGGCGTGCTGCCCGCGTGGTCGCCCGACGGGACGAAACTGGGCTACGTCAACGCCGGCCGCTACTACACGCGGGTGTGGGCCACCGGCGACACCAGCTCGGTGCAGATCAACGGCCGCTTCCCGACGCATGACGCGGACTGGAGCCGGCTCGCCTTCGGTCTCGGCAGCAACATCTCGGGCGACACGCTCAACGGCATCTGGTACATCGGCGACGGCGCCACCACGCCGCGGCTCCTGATGCGCGCCAACGACGTCTACCTGCCCGACGTATCGATGCTGGCCTGGGCGCCGAGCGACACCACGATCCTCTTCATGTCGCATGTCATCGAAGGCGCGGAGGAGATCTACCAGTTCCACCTGCGCGACTCGTCGGTGGTCCTGCTCACCTCGGGCGCGCTGGTCAACCGCGACCCCGCGTGGTCGCCCGACGGCCGCACGATCGCGTGGGCCCGGGCCTACGCCGGCGACACTAACCCCAACTCGGGCATTTGGTTGATGGACAAGGACGGCTACCAGCAGCGCTTGCTTACCACCGGCGGGACGAAGGAGACGGTGGCGCTGTCGCCGGCGTGGTCGCCCGACGGAGCGCAGATCGTCTACTCCGGCTACAACGACGACAGCGACACGTTCACGCTGTGGGTGATCAGCACGGACGGGACGGGGAAGCGTCAGCTCACTCGCCCATAGGGCTCGCTCTGGCTTAGCCCATTGAGGTAGACTTTAGGCGGCATCTCGTCCGTTCCGGTACTCGCATCGCCGCCCAGCCGGACCTGCCCTCCCGGCCCCCCATGTCCTCACCCGAGGCCCCTCATGCACCCCTGTGTCCGCCACGGCCTCCGCGCCGCCGCCTTGCTGTGCGCTCTCGCGCTCGCCCCCGTCGCCCACGCCGCCACCTCGGGCGACTACCGCACCTACAACTCCGGCGACTGGTCCAACCAGGCCGTCTGGCAGAGGTACGACGGCTCGTCGTGGATCAACGTCTCGACCTCGCCGACCTCCGCCGACGGCGCGATCACGATCCGCGACAGCATCACGGTCACCACCTCGGTGACCGTCGATCAAGTGACGGTGAACGCCGGCAGGCAGATCACGATCAAGCTCGGGAAGACGCTGACGCTCGCCGACGGCGCGGACACCGACCTCACGATCAACGGCACCGTGCTCAACCAGGGCACGCTCGCGCTCACCGGCAGCGCGACCTGGGCGGTCAACGACGGCGGGACCTACATCCACAACACCGTGTCGGCCGTCGCCACCTCGCTGGACGCGGCGACGCTCGGCGCCGCGAGCACGATCATCTACCGCGGCTCGGACACGCTCGATCCGCCGTCGAGTCTCGGCGGCCGCACGTACGGCCACTTGCGCTACGAGTCGACGTCCGGCGCGTGGTCGTTCAATCCGACGACGGGCCAGCCGATCACCATCCTCGGCGACTTCTTCCTCGGCACCGGCGTGACCATGACCGCCGCGAATACCGGCGTCATGACTTTCGGCGGCAACTACACGATCGACGGCACGCTGACCAATAGCGGCGGCACGCAGAAGTACACGTTCACCGGTGCGGCGGCCACCGTCGCGGGCGCGGGCGCGATCACCTTCGAGCAGTTCAGCGTCCCGGCGGGCGCCGACCTCACGCTGGCGGCGCCGGTGACGCTGGCGTCCGGCTTCACGGCGACGGTCGACGGCACGCTGGAGGCCAACGCGGCGCTCACGGCGAACAGCACGCCGCAGGTCAACGGGACGCTGCGCCTGAATGGCGGGTCGATCTCGAGCCAGCCGACCTATGGTGCGGCGTCGACGCTGGTGCTGAACGCGACCGGCGCCGTGGGGAACGAGTGGGGTGACTCCGGCAGCACCGCCGGGCCGGGCGTGCCGCAGAACGTCAGCGTCCTCTCCGGGACCGCGACGATGCCGGCCGCCGCGCGCACCTGCCCCGGCACGCTGAGTCTCGACGGCGGGTCGCTCACGCTTGGCGGCGCCGACCTCACCGTGGGGCAATCGCTGGCCCTCACCAGCGGCGTGCTCGCCACCGGCGGCAACACCGTCATCCTCGCCAGCGGCGGCACGGTGACGCGCGGCACGGGCCAGGTGAACGGACTGCTGCGGAAGACGGTCCCCACCGGCGCGCCCAGCGTGACCTTCGAGATCGGCGACGGCGCGCGCTACACGCCGGTCAAACTCGACTTCGCCAGCGTGACCACCGCCGGTCCGGTGACGGCGGGCACCACGACCGGCGACAATCCCCAGCTCGCGACGTCGAAACTCGACGGCGCCAAGTCCGTGAACCGCTGGTGGACGCTCACGCCCGGCAGCTTCGTGTTCACCACCTGCGATGCCAAGTTCACCTTCGACCCGGCGGATGTGGACGCCGGCGCCACTCCGGCGAACTTCATCGTCGGGCGATACGACTCCGCGGCGTGGAGCTACCCGGCTCTCGGCAACCTCACGACGACGAGCACGCAGGCCACCAACCTCACGGCCTTCGGCGATTTTGCCCTCGGGGAGACGATCGCGTTCACGATCACCGCCACGGCCGGCGCGAACGGCAGCATCAACCCCAGCGGCGCGGTCAGCGTGACCTACGGCAACAACAAGAATTTCACGATAGCGCCCAACCCCTCGTACTACGTGGAAGACGTGCTGGTGGATGGCGTGAGCGTCGGGGCGGTGGACAGCTACAAGTTCTTCGACGTGCGGGCCAACCACACCATCGCCGTGTCGTTCGCGCTAGGAACGCTGGCGTATCGCTCGGCGGCATCGGGCAACTGGAACAGCCCGACGACATGGGAGGTGTTTGACGGCGCGGCGTGGGTCGCGGCCAGCGCGCTTCCCGATCCGTCGCTGGCCGGCCCGATCACCATCCGCAGCCCGCACGTCGTCACCTGCACGGACTCGCAGACGGTCGACGAACTCACGGTAGATGCCGGCGCGACCCTCACCGTGAACGAAGGGGAGGCAGTCGCGGTGCAGGACGGCCCGGGGACCGACTTGGTATTGAACGGCACCCTCCACAGCATGGGCACATGCTACATGGCCTTCACCTCAAACGGCGAGGTGAACGACGGCGGCAACTACATTATCTATGCGGCATCAAACGGCCAATTAGCCAACCTAGTACTCTCGGTCCACAGCACCGTTACCTATCGTACGGAAGATGGTGTCGGTCCCTTCCATGGGGACATGACGAGCTACGGAAACCTCGTGATTGACGGGACAGGGGTCGTGGGATTTCAGGGTAACTTGGATCTCACCGTCAGAGGAGACTGCCTGATATTGGGGGCCTCGATGCATGTCACGGCAACGGGGACGCTTCGCTTCGCCGGGGACGTCACATGCCTATCGGGTTACTTCGATCTCGATCAGAACGATGAAGAAGGTCACACCCAGATTTGCGAGTTCACGGGCGTGGGGAAGACGGTCAGCGGCTCGTTCCCCCAAATGGAGCAGGTCAAGATCCCCACCGGGGCCGACATCACAATCGAGGGCCAGTTTGTCTTCCTTCCGGGATTCGAGTCCTCCATCGACGGCACTCTGCGCGCCCAAGGGGGGGACATCACCGCAGATGGGACGGTGCGGGTCAAGGGCACCGTGCGGCTCGCGGGCGGTCCAGGTAAAGTGAAAGGGACTGGATCATTCTCGTACACCGCCGGTGCGACGCTGATTTACGATGGCGATGTCACGATGGACGCCGTCTCGTGGCCCTCTGCAAATGGCCCTACCAAGGTGACCGTCAGCAGCGGCGCAAAACTCAACATGGGCGCAGCCGCGCGAACGGTGAGCGGGACATTCCGGACGGCGGGGATTGTGAAGGGCAACTCGGGTGCGCTCACACTCCCCGGCGTGACGCAGATCGATCCCGGCGGCTCCTTTAACTTCACGCCGACGTACACCACGGGCTCGACACTTGTGTACAACAGTTCGGCGACCGTCGGCTCCGAGTGGAAGGCTGGCTCGGTCGCCGGCCTCGGCGTACCACAAAACGTCACCATCCAGCCGGGCGTGGGCGCCGCCGTCTCGCTGCCCGCCACCGATCGCACCTGTCCGGGCACGCTGACGTTGACCAACGGCACGCTGGCGACGGGCAACGTGACGATGATCGCCGCCGGATCCGTCGTGCGCACCGGTGGCTGGGTGAATGGCCGCTTGCAGAAGCCTGTGGCGGCGGGTGCCGTGTCGCAGGTGTTCGCGATCGGCGACTCGACCCGCTACGCGCCGGTCCAGGTGAACTACACGTCGGTCTCGGTGGGCGGCACGGTGACCGCGTCGACGACGGCGGGCGATCACCCGAGCATCGCCAGCTCGCCGCTCAACCCGGCGAAGACGGCGAACCGCGTGTGGACGCTGACCAACGTGGGGACGGTGTTCGACTCGGCGGCGGTGACGGTCACCTTCGACCCGCTCGACGTGGACGCGGGGGCCGACCCGGCGGTGTTCCTCGTGGGGCGATTCACCGCGCCCTCGACGTGGACCGCGCCGGCCGTCGGCGCACGCACCGCGACGAGCACGCAGGCGACGGGGCTCACGGCGTTCGGCGACTTTGCCGTGGGCGAGGCTCCGGCGCCGGTGGCGGTCGGTGACCCGTGGCTGGTGAGCACGGCGATCCCGGCGGCGACGGCGCTGTTGCCTGCTGCACCGAACCCGGCGCATGGAGTCGCGCACCTGCGCTTCGCCTTGCACGAGCGCGGACCGGTGCGCCTGGCCGTGTACGACATCCGCGGGCGTCTCGTGCGCACGCTGCTGCGCGCCGACGCGATCGCCGGCACGCACGGCCTCGTGTGGGACACGCGTGACGCGAGCGGTCACGCGGTGGGCGCGGGGCTGTACCTGCTGCGGCTCGAGACGGGCGGACGCGCCGTCACCGGCCGCTTGCAGATCGTGCGCTAGACCTCCGGCGCGGAGTGGCGGCTCGTCGCCGGGCCGCTACTCTGCCGCCGCGAACCCATACGCCGACGCGTGCTGCAGCGGCGGCAACGCCTCGCGCGGCAACAGCAGCGTCCGCACCGCCCACAGCTCCGTGAAGATGCGGTATTTCGCCGTCGCGTCCAGGTAATCCACGCCGCTCGACCCGCCGGTGCCCATGCGCCGTCCGATCGTGCGTTCGACCATGCGGGCGTGGCGGGTCCGCCACAGCACCATGAGTTCCTCGAGTTCGACGATGGTGTCGATCAGAAGCCGCGGCCAGGCGAGCAGCGGCAGTTCGCGGTACGACTCGATGAACAGCAGCCCGGCGCGCGTGCGGCGGACCTGCGGCCGTGCGGCGGCGTCCTCGACGTCTTCGGCGAACAGGAAGCGGCGCGCCGCCTCCTCGGCGGCGCCGAACTGCGCGGTGAGGTGCGCCGTTTCGTGACCTTGCTTCGGGGCGAAGTCGCGCGACTGCCGCGCGTGCAGCGTGTGCTGCGCGGCGAGGTACGCCTCGAGGAACGCCACCACGCGTGCGTCGTCGCCGGGATCGTCCGGGTGCGATCCGTCGATCGGCGTGCGGTACAGCCACGCGTGCAGCGTCGCGCGCAGGCTCGGCTCGGCCTGGGCGCGCTCGATGGCGGCCCACGCCTTGGCACCGCCTGGCGAGGCGGCGGCCAAACGGCGGATTGGCGCCAGCGGATCGCCGCCGCCTTCGCTGTGCCGCTGCGTGTCCGACAGCCCGAGCAGCAACTCGATCTCGCGCATCTGGTACGACTGGAAGCCCGACGCCGGCACCAACTTGTCGCGGAAGGCGAGGAAGTCCTGCGGCGTCAGCGTCTCCATGACGCGGAACTGGTCGATCGCCAGCTCGAAGATGGTGCCGACGCGGCGCAGGTGATGCACCACCCACGGCACCGTCTCCTCCGGCACCTTCGGCTCGCCCAAGCGGTCGCGCGCCAGCCGCAGCTCGCGCAGCACCAGCTTGAACCACAGCTCGAAGACTTGATGCACGACGATGAAGTGGAGTTCGTCGGAGAGCAGTGCCGTGTCGTCGTCGTCGAGGCCGTTCTGCAGTGCGAGCAGGCGGTCGAGCGCGAGGTAGTCCCAGTAGGTCGGTGGGGCGGACGAGGACATGGCGAGATCTCCGGACGGCGCGGGCGAGGCTTGTCGGCGCGCATTACACCGCGCACACTGCGCCCATGTCCAGCCTGCCGGCGCTCCGCCCGCGCACCGCGCTCGAATGGAAGCGCTTCTATGCCGCCGAGCGCGCCACGCTCGGCGCCGAGGGGCTGCTGCGGCTCGTCGACGAGGCGCCGCCTTGCGAGTTGCCGCGTGGCGGCGCATTGGTGTTTCCGCACACGCGGCTCGCGCACAGCGGCGTGGTGACAGCGGCGGCGGCGAAGGCGGTGATCGCGTCGGGTGTGGGAACGGTGCTGGCGCTCGGCGTGCTGCACGGCGGGCGGGAGTGCGATGCGGAGCGCGTCGCCGCCGCGCGGGCGGGCGATGTCGCGGCCCGCGCGGCGTTGCGGCGCGTGCACGGGCCTGGCGCTGACGGGGACGATGGCGTCTGGGCCGAAGAGTTCTCGCTCGCCAATTTCCTGGTGCTGCTCCGCGCTGCGGCGTGGCGCGCGGGACAGCACCCGCCCCTCGTCGTCACACGCTATCCGTTCCTCACGGGCGACGATCCCGAATCCGTGCCGGGATTCGACGAGCTGCGACGCCTGCGCGACGGCGGCGCCGCACTCGTCGCCACGGCCGACGCGATCCACCACGGCGTCGGCTACGGCACGCCGGAGAATGAACAGCGGCGCCGCGTGGACGCGGCGACCTTCGCCTGGGCGACCCACCGGCTCTCGACGCACCACGGTCTGATCGCCCGCCGCGACTACGCCGAATTTCAGATCGACGCGGCGCGGTTGCGCTCGGACTTCCGCGACAACGGTCCGGTGCTCGGCGCGCTGCTCGGCGGCGCTACGTCGTCCCTGCGCCAGTTGCGACTGGTCAACTACGCCGACGTCTTCGCCTGTGCCGAGCCCACGTGGGTCGCGGCCGCGCTCGTCGCCTACTCCGTGTAACTGCGCCGCCGGCGCCACTCCATGTACTTCTCCGGCTCGGCGAGCGCGGTGTAGCCGATCTTCGCGTACAGCGGATGCGCGTCGCGCGTCACCAACACCCAGCGGCGGAAGCCTTGCAACGCTTCGTGATCGTGCACCACGCGCATCATCCACTCGGCCAGCCCGCGGCCGCGGAACTCCTCGAGCACGTACACGTCGGCGAGATAGCCGAAGGTCGCGAAGTCGGTGATGACGCGGCAAAAGCCGATCTGCCGTTCGCCGTCGCCCTCGGCGACGTAGAGCCCGAACGGCATCGAGTGCGCGATGCCGAGCGCCAGCGTCTCGAACGGAATCCCCGGCGACCAGTACGACCCGACGAGGTAGTCGTGGATCGCCTGCAGGTCGAGCCGGTCCGGATCGTCGCTCAGCGTGAATGCGTCGCGGGTCCACTCCATCGTCACGCCTCCCGACGCGTCGGCCGCCGCGCCGACGTCGTGATGAGCACCACCGCCGCGATCACCAGCGCGCTGGCGATCCAATGCCGCGTCGTCAGTTGCTCGCCGCCGAGCGACCAGCCGAGCAGCACGGCCACCACCGGATTGATGTATGCGTAGGTCGAGGCGCGCGCCGGACTCACGTGCTTGAGCAGCCAGATGTATGCGGTGAATGCCACCAGCGAGCCGAACACGATGAGATAGGCGAGCGACAACCACGCGCGCGTCGTCACCGTCGCCGGATGGAATGCGGGCCACTGATGCGTCGCCGCCGCCATCAGCGCGAGGCCGGCGCCGCCGGCGAGCATCTCCATCGCCGTGCCCATCGCCGCCGACTGCGGCAGCGGCGCCTGCCGCGCATACAGCGAGCCCGACGCCCAGCCCATCGCGCCGATCAAGATCGCCACCGTGCCGACGAGATCGAGCGGTTCGCCCGGCAAGATGCTCGACGGGCCGATGAGCCACGCCACACCCGCGAGGCCGACGAGCAGCCCGAGGATGGTCCCGCCGTGCGGCCGTTGCTTGGTGATGAACGCCCATTCGAGCACCGTCACGTAGATCGGCGTGATGCCGATCAGCACCGCCGCGAGGCCGCTCGGAATGCGTGTCTCGGCGAACACCACGCCGCCGTGCGACATGCACAACATGCCGACGCCGATGAGCGCCGCGCTGCGCCACTCGATGCGCCGCGGCCACGGTGCGCCGGTCGCCTTCGCCCACACCAGCATCGCCCCGCCGGCCATCAGGAACCGCAGTGCCGCCATCACGAATGGCGGCAGCGATTCGAGCGCGAAGCGGATCGCCAGATAGGTCGATCCCCAAATCACGTACACCGCCGCGAACGCGGCGACGAGCGGGAGCAACGCGGGACGGGACGAGGTGGGCATCGGGCGAGTGTGCGGAGGCGCGGCGGGGGAGGCGAGGTCCAAAGCGGGAGGGTGACGTCGCGGCGCCAAAATCGTGTATTGCCTACTCTCCGTACATCTCCGTCAGCGTGCGGCGGAGCGCGGACGCCTCGACGGCGGTGAGCCGTCCGATCTTGTCGCGCACACGCTTCTTGCTCACCGTGCGAATCTGATCGACCGCCACGTCGGCCGGTTGCCCCTCGCATTTGACCAGCACGCGTGACCGCCAGGTCGGCCTCGGTTGCGAGGTAAGCGGACACACCGTGATGGTGTGCAGGTGCCGATTCAGTTCGTCGAGACTGACGATGACGGCCGGCCGAGTCTTGCCGATCTCCGCGCCGCGCACGGGATCGAACTCGACCCACACGATGTCGTAGCGCTTCATCGCCGCGGCTTCCGCGGCGACTTGGTTTTGTAGGCGGGAGCCTTTTCCGCGACCTTCGAGACCCACGGGGCGGATTCGAGCCCGTCGGCATTCGTCGAATCCCATGCCGCCCAATCCTCGACGGCGGCTGCCATTTCACGCGCCGTATCAGCCCACGAGAGCTTCTCGGCGGCGTTTCCCGCGGGCCGCAGCAGGATGCCGTCGCTACGCTCCTCCATGATGACACTGTCGCCGATGTGGAAGCGCTTGAGCGTCGCGGCGGGAATCCGCACGCCGCGCGAGTTGCCGATCTGGGCGATTTTCAGGCGGATAGCTGGCATGTGCTTACAGTAACTACATCGAAAGTGTGCTGTCAATGAGCGCGGGGCACGCCCGGGCGCGTCATGCGCGGATCTCCACCTCGCCCTCGATCTCGACCGGAATGCGGAACGGCAACTCCGCCATCCCGACCGCGCTGCGCGCATGCGCGCCAACCTCCGGCCCAAACACTTCGAGGATGAGATCGCTGAACCCGTTGATCACCTTCGGCTGTTCGATGAAACCCGGCGCCGAGTTGACCATGCCGAAGAAGCGTCCGAATGCCGTGATGCGATCGAGGTCGCCCAGCGCACGCTGCAGGCTGCCGAGGATCGACAGCGCCGTAAGACGCGCCGCGACGTAGCCTTCATCGACCGTGAGGTCGCTCCCGACCTTCCCGAACGGCGCGGCGAATGAACCGTCCGCCGCTTGCGGTCCGTGTCCGCTGATCAGCGCCCGCGTCCCGACGACGCGCACGAACTGGAACGGCAGCACGAAGCCGGGCGGCGGCACCGTTGGCGGCGGCAGGACGAGGCCGAGGCCGGCGAGGCGGTTGGCGATCTGGGACATGGGGATCTCCGGAGAACGTTGAGTGCGGCTACTGCGAGCCGCCGCCGAGGAGGCACTCCATGTACACGACGCCCTCCAGCGGATTGTCGTAGTACGGCGCGATCTCGACGAAGCCGAGCGTGCGGTACAGCGCCTGCGCCGCCTGCATCTGCTGTGGCGAGCGTGTCGAGGCGCATCGCGCGGTAGCCGATCTCGCGCGCCGCATCGAGCACGGCGAGCGCGAGCGCGCGGCCGAGGCCGGTGCCGCGTGCCGAGGGCGTGACGAACAGCCGCTTCATCTCGCAGATGTCGCCGTCGAGCGGACGCATCGCGATGCAGCCGACGGCGGTGCCTTCGCCCGTTTCCGCCACGAACAGCCGCCCGCGCGGCGGCGCGTACTTGCCCGGCAGCGCCGCGAGTTCCGCCGAGAAGCCCTGGAAGCACAGATCGAGCGCCGTGTCCTCTTCGTACGCGCGGAACAGCGCCCGCACGGTGTCGAGATCGGCGTCCAGCGCCGGGCGAATCACGAATGGCGACGAGGTGCCCTGTCCCACGATCGCACTCCTCCTCTCGAGCAACACGGTGTCGCGCCACACGCCGTGCAGACGCCCGACCCGCTCTCGCACGCCGACGTCGCGGAAGCCGCAGGCGCGATGCAGCGCGAGGCTCGCCGCGTTGTCGGCCAGCACGCCGGCCTGCAGCGTCCACACGCCCGCCGCCTCCGACGCGGCGATCAGCGCCTCCAGTAATGCGCGGCCGACGCCCTGTCCGCGCGCCGACGCCGCAACGTACAGCCCGACATCCGCGACACCGCGATAGCACGCCCGCGACGACACCGGCGACAGCGCCGCCCAGCCGACGACCGCGCCGTCGCGCCGCGCCACCAGCCGTCCGGCCGCCAGCCGCGACGCATCGAATCGCTCCCACGACGGCACCGCCGTCTCGAACGTCGCCATGCCGGTGGCGATGCCCTCGGCATAGATCGCCGCGATGGCCGGCCAGTCGGCGGCTGTGAAGGTGTCGATCATGCGTGTCTCCGGCGATGCGGCCACGTCGGCCCGGGCGGCGGCGGCACCGCCGCGTCCGGCGCCGCGCGCCGCGCGAGTTCGAGCCGCAACGAATCGAGCCCGCGCGCCATCGCCCAGCGGTGATTGAAGGCGAACAGCGGCCGCAAGAACGGCGTCAGCGCGCGCAAGAGCGGCTTCTCGGCGCGGATGCGCCAGTCGTAGACGATGTCGACGTCGTCGCCGCGCTGCGTGAACGTCCACTCGCCGCGCCCGACGAAATCGCCCTCGGCGGCGATGGTGAAGCCATGCGGCGTGCGCACGTCGACGACGCGGAAGTGCCAGCGCAGCGTGTACGGCAGCCAGCCCTTCGTCCACAGCGCGACCCGGCGGCCGACGCCGCGCGCGTCGCCCGGCTCGACGACGCGGACGTCGAGGTACACGCTTGGCCACCAGCGCGCGAGGCCGGGCGCGTCGCCGAGGATGTCGCTGACCTCCTGCGCGGTGCCGGGCACCGTCCAGCGGGTGACGAAGTGGTAGTCGTTGACGGCCATCGCCTCTCTCGTGCGCGGAACTGTCGGGGGGAGGACGTATGCTCCGGGGCCCACGCGGAGACTCGGAGATTTCATGGACGGACGTTCGGCACCGGCACGGCGGATCGCAGCGCGATGAGATTCCTGCACACCGCCGATTGGCATCTCGGCCGCATGCTCGCCGGCTACTCGCTGCTCGATGATCAAGCGCACGTCCTCGACCAGTTCGTCGCGCTGGTGCGCGAGACGCGGCCGGACGCCGTGCTGCTCGCCGGAGACGTCTACGATCGCGCGGTGCCGCCGGCCGACGCGGTCGCGTTGCTCGACGACACGGTCGCGCGTCTGGCGGCGTGCGGCGTGCCGCTCGTCGCGATCGCCGGGAATCACGATAGCCCCGAGCGTCTCGGCTTCGGCAGCCGCCTTTTCGCGGGCGGCGGGGTCCACATCGCGGGGCCACTGGGGGCCACGCCGTTGCGCGTGCCGCTGGCGGACGCGCACGGGCCGCTGCACATCGTCGCGCTGCCGTACGCGGAGCCGGCGGTGGTGCGCGAGGTGCTCGGCCGCGACGACCTCGACTCGCACGACGCGGCGATGGGCGCACTGTGCGACGTGGTGCGCGCGGCGACGCCGGCCGGCACGCGGGTGGTGCTCGTCGCGCACGCGTTCGTGGCGGGCGGCGAGGAGAGCGCGTCGGAGCGCGCGCTGAGCGTCGGTGGCAGCGGCGTCGTGGCGCCGGAGCGCTTCGACGGCTTCGCGTACGTGGCGCTTGGGCACTTGCATCGCCCGCAGTTGGCGGGCGGGCCGCGCGTGCGCTACAGCGGGTCGCTGCTCAAGTACTCGGCGAGCGAGGCGCTGCAGCGCAAGTCGGTGTCGCTCGTCGAGGTCGACGCGGCGGGCGCGGCGCAGGTCGAGGAGATCACGCTGGCGCCGCGGCGCGATTTGCGCGTGGTGACAGGCGAACTCGACACGCTGCTGCGCGAGCCGCCGAGTGACGACTACATCCACGTGCGCCTGCTCGACCGCGAGCCGCCGCACCAGCCGGCGGAGCGGTTGCGCGCGGTGTTTCCGTCTCTGCTCGGCGTCGAGTTCGCCGGTGTCGACGCGCCCGGCTCGCTGGATGTCACCGCGATCGAACGCACGCGCCGCCGCAGCGACCTCGAGGTGTTCGACGACTTCGTCCGCGCGATGACCGGCGAGGCGATGTCCGACGCGGAGCGCGAGGCGTTCGCGGCCGCCGTCGGCACGCGTGCGGAGGACGACGCGTGAAGCCGCTGCGGCTACGTCTCCGCGCCTTTGGCGCCTTCGCCGGCGAGTGCGACCTCGACTTCCGCACCCTCGGCGCGCGCACCTTCTTCCTCATCCACGGGCCCACGGGCGCGGGGAAGTCGACCATCCTCGACGCGCTCTGCTTCGCCCTGTACGGCGAAAGCTCCGGCGACGAGCGCAGCGGCGCGCAACTGCGCTCCGATTACGCCGCGCCCGAGACGCCGACCGACGTCACGCTCGACTTCGCCGTCGGACGCGAGATCTACCGTGTCCAGCGCGCGCCTGAATACGAACGGGCGAAGAAGCGCGGCGAGGGCACCACGACCGTGAAGGCGTCGGCGACGTTGTGGCGCCGCACTGGCTGCGCGCGCGACGAGGACGAGGGCCGCGTGCTGGCCGCCAAGCCGAGCGACGCGACGAAGGAAATCGAGCGCTTGCTCGGCTTCCGCGCCGAGGAGTTCCGCCACGTCGTCGTGTTGCCGCAGGGCCGCTTCCGCGAGGTGCTGACGTCGTCGACGGACGATCGCAAGGCGATCTTCGAGAAGCTGTTCCGCACCGCGCGGTTCGCGTCGGTGCAGAAGACGCTCGACACGCGGGCGAAGGAGGCGCGGCGCGCGCTCGACGACGCGCTGACGGCGGTGCAGGCGCTACTCGATCGCGCCGGCGTCGCGGACGATGCCGGACTCGCCGCGCAGGTGGGCGAGCTGGCCGCGGCGGAAACGGCGGCGGCGGCGGCGTTGCAGACGGCGGCCGCGGCCGAGGCGCATGCGCGTGCGACGTTGCAGGCGGCGCAGGAGGTCGACGCGAAGTTCGTCGAGGCGGCGAACGCCGATGCGGCGCTGACCGCGTTGGAAGCGGAGCAGGCGACGCATGTCGCGCGTGCCGCGCGGCTGGAGGCCGCCGGGCGCGCGACGCACGTGGACGCCGCGGCGCAGGCGGCGGTGACGGCGGGCGAGGAGGTTGCCCGCGCGCAGACCCGCGCGGATCAGGCCGGCGTGGCCGCGTCGGAGGCAACTGCGCGCGCGGCGCAGGCGAGCGAGGCGCGGGCGACGCGGAGGCGCGCGTGCCGGAGCAGGCCGCCGCGCGCCGAGGAGGCGTGGGCTCGACGCGCTCGCCGTGCATGCGAGTGCGTGGGACAGAGGCGCGTGGGAGCATGGCGGAGGCGGCGCGGACGGCGCTCGACGCTGCGGGGCGCGCGACGGCCGCGGGTGCGGCGGAAGCGTGCGACGCCGCGCGCCTCGGCGCGGCGAACGCCGCCGTCGCCGCGACGCCTGCGCGCCGAGGCCGCGAAGGCAGAGGCCGCGCGCCGCGCCGCCTCCGACGCGGCGGCGCTCTGCACGACGGCACAACAGGCCGCCGACCTCGCTCGCACGCTGGCGACAGAGCGCGATGTCGTCGAGAGCGACCAGGGCGCCGTCGCCCGCGCGCAGGAGATGGCTGCCGCCGCCCACGAGCAGGTCGCCGCGTGCAGCTGCGTGGCTCGCAGATCAGGCGGCGCTGCTCGCCGCGCGCCTCGTCGACGGCGAGCCGTGCGCCGTCTGCGGCGCCCGCACCCGGCGCCGGCGCGCGTCGACGGTGGCGGCGTCTCGTCCGGTGACCTCACCACCGCGCGCGACGCCGCGCGTACCGCCGATGCCGCGGTGGCCACTGCGCTCGAAGCGCTCGGACGCTCGCAGGCTGCCGTCGCACGCTCCGAGGAGAAACTCGCCGGCCTGCTCCGCGCACTGCCCGCTTTCGAGGGCGACGTCGACGCGCATGTGCCGGCTGGCGCGCCGTCGCCGAGGACGCGGCGGCGAGCCGCCGCGGCCGAGGAGGCGGCGAGCCGGCTCCCCGCATTGCAGGCCGCCGCGGACGCGGCATCCGCCGCCTTGCGACCGCCAGCACCGCCGCCGACACCGCGCGCGGCGACGTGCAGCGCCTCGAAGGCGCGGCGGCGGCGGCCGCCGCTGCCCTTGCCCGCGCCGAGGCCGCGCTCCCGCCGGGTGGCGCTCGGCGCGACGGCGCCCTCGAGGCCGCGCGCACCGCGCACCAGGCGACGATCGAGGCCATCGATGCCGCGCCCACGCAGAGCCGCGCCGACGATCGACCGCCGCCCAGGCCGCCGTGGCGGCGGCCGCCGCCACGGCCGCACGCGAGCACCTCGCCGAGCGCACGACCGCCGCCACCGCCGCCGAATCCGCCTTCCTCGCCGCATGCACAGCGCATGGATTCGCCGACGCCACCGCCTACCGCGCCGCGCGACTCGACGCCGCGGAACACGCCGCCCTGCGCGCTGCCCACGACGCGCACGAGCAAGCGCTCGCCGCCGCCCGCGACCGCCGCGACCGCGCCGCCGCCGCGCTCGACGGTCTCGCACGCCCTGACCTCGCCGCCGCGCGCGACGCGGACGCCGCCGCCACCGCGCAGCGCACCGCCGCCGCCACCGCGCACGGCACGGCGCGCGAACGCCACGCCGCCGCCGTCGCCACGCGCGCGAGATCGCCACGCGCCGCGCCGCGCGCCGAGGATGAAGCGCGCTACCGCACGCTGCAGCGCCTCGCCGACCTCGCCTCCGGCAAGTCGACGCCGCGCCGCATCGACTTCCACACCTACGTGCAACTCGCGTATCTCGCCGACGTGCTCGCCGCCGCCAGCCGCCGTTTGCTGGCGATGACAGGCGGCCGCTTCCGCCTCGTCACCCACGAGGCGGCACTCGACAAGCGCGCGAAGGAAGGTCTCGACATCGACGTGTTCGACGCGAACACCGGCGCCGTGCGCTCGGCCCGCACGCTCTCGGGCGGCGAAGGCTTCATGGCGGCGCTCAGTCTGGCGCTCGGCCTCGCCGACGTCGTGCAGCGCACCACCGGCGGCATCCACCTCGACACCATCTTCGTCGACGAAGGATTCGGCAGCCTCGATCAAGAATCGCTGGACGCCGCGATGCGTGCCCTGGTGGACTTGCAGGAAGGCGGCCGCATGGTCGGCGTGATCTCGCACGTCACCGAAATGCTGCAGCAGATCCCAACGCGCCTCGAGGTCCGCGGCGGCCGCGGCGGCAGCAGCGCGCGGTTCGTCATCGGATGAGGAGAATCCCCGTGAAGCGTCTCGCCCTCGCGGCCGCGCTGTCGTGCGTGCCGCTCGTCTCCCATGCCGCGCTCGCCCCGGCCGAACGTCGCCTCGCGCAGGCAGTCACGAAGCGCGAGCCGGCCGCGCAGGCGTTCCTCCACCGCGTCGTCGACATCAACAGCGGCACGATGAACTTCGACGGCGTGCGCGAGGTCGCGAAGGCATTCGCGCCGGAGTTCGAGAAGCTCGGATTCACGACACGCTGGGTCGACGGCGCGGGGTGGCATCGCGCCGGACATCTCATCGCCACCCGCGCCGCCGCGAAGCGTGGCGCGCCACAGGTGCTGCTGATCGGCCACCTCGACACCGTCTTCGAGAAGGACAGCCCGTTCCAACGCATGACGCCGCTCACCGACTCGACCGCTACCGGCCCGGGCCTCAGCGACATGAAGGGCGGCGACGTCGTCGTGCTCCTCGCGCTCCAGGCGATGCGCGACGCCGGCGTGCTCGACCGCATGACCGTCACCGTCTTCCTCTGCGGCGACGAGGAAAAGCGCGGCGAGCCGGAAGACCTCGCGCGCGGCGATCTCCTCGCCGCGGCACGCGACGCCGACATCGCGCTCGGCTTCGAGGACGGCGACGGCGACCCCGGCCACGCGGTCATCGCGCGGCGCGGGTCGATGGGGTGGACGCTACGCGTGCACGGGACACCGTCGCACTCGTCGCAAATCTTCCGCGCCGACATCGGCATGGGCGCGGTGTACGAGGCCGCGCGTCTGCTCACCGCGTTTCGCGACTCGCTCGGTGGCGATCCGCTGCTCACCTTCAACGCCGGCCTCATCCTCGGCGGAACGACGGTCACCCACGACCCGCAGACGAGCAGCGGCACCGCGTTCGGCAAGACCAACGTCGTCCCCGAGAGCACCATCGTGAAGGGCGACCTGCGCGCGATCAGCCCGGAACGCTTCGATGAGGCGCGGGCGACGATGACACGGATCGTCGCCGCGTCGTCGCCGCACACCAGCGCCACCATCGTCTTCGGCGACCGCTATCCGCCGCTCGCGCCGACGCCCGGCAACGATGCGCTGCGCGCGCTCTACAGCGCGGCGAGCCGCGATCTCGGCTACGGGGAGGTCACCGCGATGGATCCGTCACGCGCCGGCGCCGCCGACATCTCGTACACGGCGGGTTTGGTCGGAGGCGCCATCGACGGCATCGGCATGCGCGGCGATCAAGAACACACGGTCGGCGAATGGGCGAACCTGCGCTGGCTGCCGCGCCAAGCGCAACGCTTGGCCGTGACGCTGACACGCTGGGCCGCGGGGCGCGGCCGCTAGCTAGCGCGCGACCGGCACCTGCGGTCCGCGCCGCAACACATCGTCGCGCAAAGCCAGCAATGCGTCGTGGACGTCGCCCGGCATCGGCCCGGCGTGGCCTGCGCCATCGGTGCGCGTGACGGTGAGCTGGCTGCCGGTGTCGACGAGACGCCGCGTGCCGTCCACCCGCGCCAAACTCTGCGTGCGACCGTCCAACGCGCTGAGAGCCGTCTCGTCCGCCGCCGCGCGGATCGACGCCGTGCCGCTCGTCACGTCCACCGCCGTCACCGGCGTGTCGACGTGAAAGCGCGAGCCGCTGAAGCCCGGCCCGCACGCGATCCGCAGCTCGCCCGCGCTCAACACCGTGCCGCACGCGCGGCCGACCCACTTGCCCGGCCCACGCGGCAAGTCGAACGACGTGCCCGACGTCGCCTCCACCACCGCGCTGCCGTCCGGCAGCGACATCCGCAACAGGCCGCCGTCGAGCACGGTGAGCGTGTCGCCCTCGTGCGCCGCCGATGGCGCGGCGAGCAGCGCCGAATCCGCCACGGCGTGGCCATTGACCGCGACGTGCGATGCCGCCTCGATGCGCCACCCCGGGCCGCCATTCGACGTCGTCACGAAGAGCAGGAACATCACCGCCAGCCCGAGCCCGGCCGCGGCGAACCAAAACGCGCGCTTGCCGATCTCCTCGGGTGTCGGGGTGGGAGAGGTGGTCGAGTCGTCAGACATGCGGCGGAGTGTAGGGGGCGCGATGGCGCGGGGCAAGGCAACCGGACGGGACCTACGCCACCGGCCCCGCCACCGTCCTCCCGCCATACACCGCCCGCGCGGGGCGATGGGGCGTCGTGGATGCCGGGGGTGCTAGTGCAGCGGATGCGCCTCCAACGCGTCGATCGCCTTGTCGAATTGTTCGGGCCGCACGTAGATCAAGTACCCGTAGTGGCCGTTGCCGTCGGCGCAGCCGGAGGTCGCGTAGACGTTCACGCCGACGTGCGCGAGACGCTCGTGGACTTTGGCGAGCGCGCCGAGTTCGTCGTCGCCCTGGACCAGGATCGCGCCGTGCGGGCCGAGCAGCGTGAAGCGCGCGCGTTCGGCGGCGCGGGTCAGCGTGTGCGGGTCGTCGGGGAAGAGGGTGAGCTGCGTGGTGTCCGGGCCCACCGGCACCGAGCTCACCGCCAGCAAGTTCACGCCGAGGGACGCGAGCTGCGAGAGCAGCTTGTAGGATTCGCCGGGCAGGTCTTGCACCGTCGTGTAGTAGTAGTCGATGCGCCGAATCTTGAACGCCATGACCTTGCCTCCCCTGGCTCGCGACCGCAAACGTGCACGCTCCGGCACCGCGCCGGAGCCCGAGACGCCGAGAGCATGGCCGACGCGCCCGGGCTCCGCAGTGGTGCTATCGTCGCACATGGACGGCTACGGACGGGCGGGCGTTACGACTTTCGCGAGGGCTTCGGTGGCACGCTCTGGAGGAACATCCACAGCGCCGCGAGTTCGTCGTCGGTCATTTGCCCGAAGTTCGGCCACGGCATGTAGCGGCTCAGCACCTTGCCCTCCGGCGTTTGGCCGGTGCGCAGCGTGTGGACGAACTGCTCCTGTGTCCAGTGGGCGAGGTTGCCGCCCTCACCGCGTGTCAGGTTGGGCGCCGGCGGCGCGCCGGGCTCGCCGGTGGAGCCGCCGGCGAGGTCCTTCTGGTGGCAGCCGATGCACGAGTTCGCCAGGTAGCTGCCGTAGGCGGCGGTGACGCCGATCGCCGGCGCGGGCGGATACGGCGCGGCATGGTCGATCTGATCGGCGGGGATGAAGCCGGACGGCTGCAGGGTGGCCAGGAGCCAGCCCAAGGGCCGCAACGTGCAGCCGGGGCTCGGCTTGTCGCTGGCCGGCAGGCTGCGGGCGTAGGCAATCAGCGCGCCGACATCGGAGTCGCTCAGGTGCCAGTAGAGGTCGGCGGGCATGACGAACAGCGCGCGCCCGCTTGGCGTCACGCCGTGGCGGATGGCGCGATTCCAGTCGGCGGGCGAGAAGTCCTTGGTCAGACCGCCGCGCGTGATGTTCGGCGCGTGGACGCGGCCCACCGGGCCGGCTTCGAAGATCGTCGTTCCAGCCAAGTCCGCGCCGTGACATCCCTGGCAGTCGAAGATCACGGCCAAGTGCTTGCCGCGGGCGATCGCGGCGGAGTCGCTCGGCACGGTCACCGAGACAGCGGGCACGACGTGGGTGCGCGTGCGCAAGTACTGCACGCGGACTCCCATCACGGCGAACGCGAGGACGACGAGGGCGAGCAGTGCCACGACGGCACGCACCAGCCAACGGACGAAGGTTCGCATGGGGGCGACCTCCTGTGCTCTTCGGGTCGACGAGACCCCGGCGGGGCCGACGGTGGGGAGTTCGCCTAAAGTAGCCCATCCGTGCGCTCCCGCAAGTCCCTTTCTCGGCTGAATCCTTCGCGCCCCTGTGTGTCTCGCACGCCGTGAAAGGGGGATCCACAGATGACGTTCGGACGCAACGAAGGCGCGGTGGACCGTGTGGTGCGCGCGGTGGTGGGAGCAGCGCTGGTGGGCTCGGCGGTGGTGGGGCCGCATTGGAAGTGGGGCTGGATCGGCGTCATCTTGCTGGTCACCGCCGCGCTCGGCATGTGCCCGCTGTACTCGATCTTCGGCATCTCGACCTGCCCGGCCAAGCCGGCGCGCAAGGCCTGACGCCGGACGCGCCTCGCGAGGGCGCGCCATGCAGAACGCCCCGGGCGACGGCATCCCGCCCGGGGCGTTCGCGTGTGGGGGGCGATGATCAGCGGGCCGGTTGCGCGGTCCGGGCGACCAAGGCGTCGAGGGCGCGGGTGAGGCCGGCGGCCACCTCGTCGGCGAGCGGCTGCAGGCGCAAGTCGCCCGCCGCGGCGAGCGTCCGGCGCGGGTCGATCGCGGTGACCACGGTCTGTCCGTCGTCGGCTTCGTAGACGGTGACGTTGCACGGCATCATGAGCCCGACGTCGAGGGTCGCCGACAGCGCCTTGTAGGCGAACGGCGGATTGCACGCGCCGAGGATGCGGTAGCGGCGGAAGTCGACGTCGAGTTTCTTCTTGAGCGTCGCCGTCACGTCGATTTCGGTCAGGATGCCGAACCCTTCGGCCTGGAGGGCCTCGGGGACCAGCGTGAGGGCATCGTCGAAGCTCACCGGGACGGTGCGCTGGATGCCGAAGGATTCACTCATCGGGTCTCCTCGGATGTCGGGGGTGTTGGATCGGCGTGTCCGCGCGCCCGGCGCGGTTCAGGCACCGCTCAGGTGCCGACGCCCATCGCCGGCAACAGCCAGCGGCTGATCACCAGCCACGCACCGATGGCCAGCAGGACTTGCAGCAGATCGTGTGGCATGTGCCCTCCGTGTTCACAGGTGTCCGAACGTGGGAGTCCGGACCCGCGCGCGAAGATTCACGGCGGCCGGCGGGCGGCGGCCGTGCGGACGGGATGCGGCGCGGGCGGGTTCTCGGCTACACTGCGCGCCTCACCAGGAGATGCCATGTCCGATCTACTCCACTCGATGTCGCTGCGTGGCCGCCACGCGCTGGTCTGCGGGGCGAGCGCCGGCATCGGCCGCGCCACCGCGATCGCCCTCGCGAGCCTCGGCTGCCGCGTGACGCCGCTGGCCCGCCGCGCGGATCGCCTCGATGCGCTGCTGCACGAGCTGCACGCGGCCGGATCGCCTGACTCGACGCGCTTCGTGGTCGCCGACCTCAACGATCGTGTCGCCGCGCGCGTCGCCGTCGAGGCGCTGCTCGGCGAAGTCGGGCCGGTGCACCTGCTGCTCAACAACAGCGGCGGCCCGGCGGCCGGTCCCGTGCTCGAGGCCGACGAGCGCGCCTTCCTCGACGCCTTCGGGCGCCACGTGCTGGCGGCGCACATGTTGACGCGGCTCGTGCTGCCCGGCATGCGCGAGGCGGGCTTCGGGCGCATCGTCAACGTCATCTCGACGTCGGTGCGCGAGCCGATCCCGAACCTCGGCGTCAGCAACACGATTCGCGGCGCGATGGCGTCGTGGGCGAAGAGCGTGTCGCGCGAGTTGCCGCCCGGCGTCACCATCAACAACATCCTGCCGGGTTACACCGCCACCGAGCGGCTCGGCGAACTCGCGGCGACGCTGTCCGCGAAAACCGGTCGCACCGAAGCACAAGTCGAACACGATTGGGTGGCGGCGGTGCCGGAGGGCCGGCTCGGCCAGCCGCAGGAGACCGCGGCGGCGATCGCGTTCTTGATGTCGCCGGCGGCGTCGTACATCCGCGGGGTGAGTCTCGCCGTCGACGGCGGGCGCTTGCAGTCGATCTGAGGTCGGAGCCGCGATGAAATTCGACGTCTTCTTCTCCATCAGTCAAACGCCGGTGCGGGGCGAACTGCCGAGTGAAGCGCAGATGTTCCGCAACTTCTTCCACGAGGTGGAAGCGGCGGATGCGCTCGGGTATGACACGGCGTGGATCGCCGAGTCGCATCTCAGTTCCGAGGTGCAGAAGCAGCACGCGAAGCCGGTCATTCCCCACTGGCAGGGCGAGGTCGGACTCAACTGCGATTTCCTGCAGCTCGCGTCGCACATCTTCCGCCGCACGCGCCGCATCGAGGCGGGCTCGGCGGTGATGAACATCCTCGTCAATGGCGGGCCGGTGGCGGCCGCGGAGCGGATTGCCGCGTTCGCGGCGCTACATGGCCTGGACGACGCCGAACGGCGCCGCATCCACGTCGGCTTCAGTCAGGGCCGCTTCGAGTTCATGAACCGCGCGTCGGGCATCGTGCCGCGCAGCGCGCTCGAAGAGGCGGCGTGGCCGGCGTTGCGCCAAGCGATCTTCGCCGAGGCGAGCGAGATCTTCGTGCGGCTGTTGCGCGGCGACACGCTCTGCGGCGACGACATCGCCGCGCCGGTGCTGACCCGCGCGCACTTCAAGACCGACGCCGAATGGGCGCGCGTGCAAGACGCGGCGAACGCGCCGGCCGCGACATCCATCGCGATGCCGCGCCGCTTCGTGTTCGACGTGTTGCAGATCGTGCCGCGCGCGTGGCGTCGCGAGTTGGTGCAGCTGGTCGTGGGGTCGCATGATCCCGCGCTCCAGGAAGCGGTCAACGCGTGGGCGCCGGTGCAAGTGTTCAACCTGTCGATTACGCAACCAGCGGTGATCGAGGAGACGCATCGCCGCATGACGGCGGCCTATCATCGCGACGGCGGGCCGTGGAAGCGCGAATACATGCCGCGCACGGTGATGGTGTTCCTCAACGAACAACCGGGACTGTCGCCCGAGCAGCGCCGGGCGCGCGCGCGCGAGGAAGCCGAAGCGGCGCTCGGCGCCTACTGGACCGCGCTCGAAGGCACGCTCGATCCGGCGAAGACGCAGAATGCCGCCGACAACTCACTGGTCGGCAACGCGGCCGATGTCGCGCAGCAAATTCGCGAACGCTTCCACCCGGACGACCGCCTGATGCTCTGGTTCGATTTCTTCAATCACGACGCCGCGCGCGTCGTCGCCGACATGGAGGCGTTCATGACGCAGGTCGCGCCGCAGGTGAACGCGTGAGCGCGCCGCGCACGCCGGGCCTCGCGTTGCGCAGCGCCGTCTATCCGCGTTCGCCGCTCGGCGAACACGATGCGCGCATTCCCACCGGCCGCGATGTCGAGTGGGAGCCGCTCGTCGACTACCGCCGCCACGGCGTCAGCGAGACCACGATCCACGGCGCCGTCGCGTGGGCGCACGGTGACGAGATGATCCACTCGTTCGGCGGCAACGTGTTGTGCTACGGCCGCTCGATGATGAAGCCGCTCACGATGAAGGTGTTCACCGACGTGCTCGGGCCGGTGCTGTCACCGAAACAGCGCGCCATCAGCGTCGCCTCGCACAACGGCACCGCGGAACACGTCGAAGCCGCGCAGTCGATTCTGCGCGAGGACGAGTGGGGCTTGATGCAGGCGCCGCTCGACGTGCCGCTGGTGCAGTTCGGCCGTCAAGTGCGCCGCCCGCGCCGCTGGTATCACACGTGCTCCGGCGAACACGCGGCGATTCTGCTCGGCTGCCGCCTGAAGGGCTGGAGCCGTGCCGGCTACACGCTGCCGCACCATCCGTTCTTTCAGGCGTATCTCGATGTCCTGCGGCGCTACCTCGGCCCCGACTGGTCGCCGCTGCGCGTGGCGCGCGATGGCTGCGGCCTGCCGACGGTGTCGAACACGGTGAGCGAGCTTGCGTTGCTGTTCGCCGGTGTTGCCGCGCGCCGCGACGAGGACTGGATCTGGGACGCGATGGTGTCGTTCCCGGACTTGGTCGGCGGCTTCAATCGACTCGACTCGACGATCCTCAAAGCCTGCGGCGGCCGCGTCATCGCGAAGGAAGGCGCCGACGGCTTGCTCGGTCTCGCGGTCGAACACGAAGACTTCCCGCGCGGCCTCGGCATCGTGATCAAGATCGCGCACGGCTGGGATCCGCGCGCCACCTGGTACGTCGCGCGCGCGGTGCTCGGGGTGCTCGGGTTCGAGTTGCGCAATCCGTACCCGCTGCATCGCCAGAAGGCGTTCCTGGTGCCGGGCGTCGTGCCGGAGTCGCTGCTCGCGCGGCTCGAGCAGATTCCGACCTGGGATGAATGGGATCCCGACCGCGACCGCTGGTATTACGAGTGGGAGCAGTACGACGACGGCTTCGCGTTGTGGAGTGGCGAAGGCGCATCCGGCGGCGACGGGAGGACGCCATGACCGCGACGACGCTGACGCATCACATCGGCGGCACGCGTCGCGCACCGGCCTCCGGTGCCTACATCGACGACATCGGCCCGGCCACCGGCGAAGTCATCGCGCGCGTGCCACGCGGCGATGAGGTCGATGTCGACGCCGCGGTGGGCGCCGCACACGACGCGCTGCGCGGCGCGTGGGGCCGCGCGACGCGCCACGAGCGCGCCGACCTCTGCGACGCCATCGCCGACGCGATCGAAGCGCGGCTCGACGAACTCGCCGAACTCGAGTCGCGCGACACCGGCAAGCCGGTCGCACTGGCGCGCAGCCTCGACGTGCCGCGCGCGGTCGCCAACTTCCGCTTCTTCGCGGGCGCGGTGCGGCACGATGCCACCGGCGCGCACGAGATGGACGGCGCGCTCAACTACACGTTGCGTCGCCCGCTCGGCGTGGTCGGCTTGATCACGCCGTGGAATCTGCCGCTCTACTTGTTGTCGTGGAAGGTGGCGCCGGCGCTGGCATGCGGCAACGCCGTGGTGGCGAAGCCGAGCGAGCTGACGCCGCTGACCGCGAGCGCGCTCGCCGACATCGTGCAGGAGGTCGGCGCGCCGGCCGGTGCGTTCAACTTGGTGCACGGCCTCGGTGGCGAAGCGGGCCAGGCGCTGGTCGAGCACCCGCGCGTCGCGGCGATCAGCTTCACCGGCGGCACCGCGACCGGCGCACACGTCGCGCGCACCGCGGCGCCGCAGTTCAAGAAGCTCTCGCTCGAACTCGGCGGCAAGAACCCGACGATCGTGTTCGCCGATTGCGATTTCGACGCGACCGTCGAAGGCACTGTCCGTGCGGGATTCCTCAATCAAGGCCAAGTGTGTCTGTGTGGCTCGCGCATCCTGGTCGAACGACCACTCTACGACCGATACGTCGAAGCGTTGATCGCGCGCGTCGGCGCAATGCGCATCGGCGATCCCTCGGATCCCGCCACCGAACTCGGCGCGCTGGTGAGCGCGGCGCACCGCGAGAAGGTGGAATCGTACATCGCGCTCGCGAAGGCGGAAGGCGGCACCGTGCATGGCGGCGAGCGTCCGTCGTTGCCCGCGCCGTTCGACCGCGGCGCGTTCGTGCGCCCGGCCGTCGTCACCGGACTTGCACCCGAGTGCCGCACCGCGCAGGAGGAGATCTTCGGCCCGGTGGTCACCGTGCATCCGTTCGACACCGAGGACGAAGCGATCGCGATCGCCAACGGCGTGCGCTACGGTCTCGCCGCCAACGTGTGGACGAACGATCTCCGCCGTGCGCATCGCGTCAGTGCGGCACTCGAGACCGGCATGGTGTGGGTCAACACGTGGCTGTTGCGCGATCTGCGCGTGCCGTTCGGCGGCGTGAAGGACAGCGGCGTCGGCCGCGAAGGCGGCGTGCACTCGCTCGAGTTCTTCACCGAGTCGCGCAACGTCTGCATCAAGTTGTAACCGCTAGCGTGCGACGCGGACGAGGCGCGTCGTGGCGCTGACCGCACTGTCGGTGCCGAGTCGCGCGAAGTAGATCCCCGCCGCCAGGCGGGTGTCGGTCCAGCGAACGATCCAGGGCGTCGCGGCATCGCGATGCTGCCACCGGCGGACGAGCCGGCCCCGCGCGTCGAGGATCGACAGCACGGCGTCGCGTGCCGGCGAGGCGATGCGGAATTCCCAGCCGTTCGCGAGCTGCCGGGTCTGCACCACGGGCGGCGCTTCGGTGGGCGCGGAGACATCGGCGGGACCCGCGTAGCGAATGCGCCGCAGTTCTCCGCTCGGATTGAGGAAGTCGGTGAACAAGAGCAGGTAGTAGATCGCGCCATCGGGCCCAACGTCCACCGACGATAGCAGCCACGGCAAGTTGGTCACCTTCGCCCAGTTCACCGAATCGGGCTGCCCAGGCTCGCGCGCCACGGTGCCCCACGTGCCGTCGCCGCGATCGCCCAGCATCCGCATCCACCGTTGGAATCCGTCGGCGCACACGTAACGGCCTTCGTACGACGCCGGCATCGGGAAGCGCTGGCCGCTGCGTCCGCGGATCACGCCGCCACCGAGCACGGCGGAGCCAGTCGGCGGATTGTGTGCGTAGACGTAGACGGGAAAGGTGAAGCCCATCGCGGTGTCCGGCTGCACGCACGATTGGCCGTACTGCGTGCGCTGGAAGCCTTCGAAGTACTCCCATCCGAGATTCAGCCCGCCGCCGGTCACGCGGTCGATCTCCTCCCACGATTGATCGCCGACGTCGGCGATGAACAGTGCGCCGGTGGCATCGTCCACGTCGAGGCTGAACGGATTGCGCACGCCGAGCAGCCACACCAGACGCGTCCACTCGTTCGCACTTGCGACGAACGGATTCGTCGCCGGTGTGATCACCGACTTCGCCGGCGGGCCGCCCGGCCCATCGGGCAAACCGCTGACATCGAGACGCAGGATCTTGCCGCGCGGATCCGCCAGTGAGGGCGACGTGCACTCCAATGCGTCATTGCCCGAGCAGACGTAGAGCATGCCGTCGGTGCCGAAGCGCAGACCGCCGCCGTTGTGGACCGCGTACATGTCCGGCATGTCGGCGAGCACGAGGTAACGCGATGCCGGATCGGCCGTCATCACGCCGTTCCCGCTGAAGGCGACATCGCCCTGTAGCGTATAGCGCGCCAGGCGCATCGTCTGCGCGCCGGAGAACGTGTAGTAGACGTAGAGATACGGCGCGGCGGGGAAGCGCGGGTCGACGGCGACGCCGAGGAGTCCCTGCTCCCAATCGCCGTAGCGCACGCTGTCGAGTGTCGCCACTGGCGCGGCGACGAGCGTGTCGCGCACGATCTCTCGCACCTTTCCGCTCGCCGTCTCGGTGATCAGCAGGCGGCCGTCGGGCAGGAATGCCATGCCCGCAGGGCGGTTCATGCCGCCCCGGGCGAGTGTCTCGTCGAGGAAGCCGGTGGGCAGCAGCACGGTCTGCGCGCGCGCGGACACCGCAGTGCAGACGAGGACGCAGACGAGGACGACGAGACGTGGGACGCGCATCGGGAACCCCGGGCAGTGAGGAGGCGGCAGGCGGCGGGAGAGTCCAAGCGTAGACGACCGCGCCGCGCCGGGGAAGCGGGGAGTGCGTCCGGCGCCTAGCGCTCCGGTCGCGCGCCGGACGCTGCGATCGACTCTTCGCCGCGTGCCACCGCCTCGGCGAGCGTCCCGACGACGTTGTCGAGTCCGATGTCGACGAGCAGCCCCGCCTTCTCCAACGCGAACATGGGTTGCGCGTGGACGCCGGCGAGCACCAGCAGGGTGCGGTCGCGCCGGCACTGGCGCAACAGTTCGACGATCGCGTGCAGGCCCGAGGCGTCGATCGCCAACACGTCGCGCACCAGAAGGATCAGCACCTTCGGCTTCTTCTCGATGGCGCGCAGCGCATCGTTGAACTGGCTGACCGCCCCGAAGAACAGCGCACCATGCACCTCGAACACTTCGACGCCGCGCGGGATGCGCATGCCGGCGCGGCCGTCGCCCGCGCCCTCGTGCAGCAGACCGGTGACGACACTCGACTGCGAGAGCGTCGCCATCCGCATCATGAACAGCAGCGCGGCGAGGACCATGCCGACGCCGAGCGCGGTGGTGAGGTCGACGACGATCGTCAGGGTGAACGTGGCGAGCAGCACACCGACGTCGCTGCGCGGGCCGCGGAACATGCGCAGGAAACTCCGCCACTCGCTCATGTTGTACGCGACGACGAGCAGGATGCCGCTGAGCGCGGCGATCGGCACGTGGCCGGCGAGCGGTCCGGCGGCGAGCAGGATGACCAGCAGCACGACCGCGTGGACCATCCCCGCGATCGGCGATGTCGCGCCGTTCTTGATATTCGTCGCGGTGCGCGCGATGGCGCCGGTCGCCGGAATGCCGCCGAAAACCGGCGACGCGATATTGGCGATGCCTTGCGCGACGAGCTCCGCGTTGGAGCGGTGACGTCCGCCGGTCATGCCATCCGCGACGACCGCCGACAACAGCGATTCGATGGCCGCGAGCAGCGCGATGGTGAAGGCGACCGGTGCGAGCTGGCGCAGCATCGTCCACGGCACGTGTGGCAAGCTCGGCGTCGGGAGCGTCGATGGGACGCCGCCGAAGCGCTGCGCGATGGTCTCGGCCGGCACGTGGAAGAGCGCGGTGACGAGCGTGGCGGCGACCACGGCGACGAGCGGACCCGGGACCCGCCGCGACACGCGCGGCCACAGCACCGTGATGAGGAGCGCGCCGGCCGCGACGGCGCACGACGCCGGCGTCCACGAGCCGAGGGCCCGCGCGTCCGCCGCGAGCTGCCCGAGCACGTCGGCGCCTGCGGCCGCCGGATGCACCCCGAGGAAATCCTTCACCTGCCCGCCGGCGATGATGACGGCGATTCCCGCCGTGAAGCCGACGGTCAGCGGGTAGGGCACGAACTTGATGACATCGCCCATCCGCGCGATCCCCATGACCACGAGGATGACGCCGGCCATGAGCGTCGCGACCGCGAGTCCCGCGTACCCGAACTGGTGCACCGTCGCGGCCACCGTGACGATGAAGGCACCGGTCGGTCCGCCGATTTGCACCGTGCTCCCGCCGAGCGCGGAGATCAGGAAGCCGGCGACGATCGCCGTGAACAAGCCCTGCTCGGGCTTGACCCCCGAGGCGATGGCGAAGGCGATGGCGAGCGGCAATGCCACGACACCGACCGTGAGACCCGCCTGGATGTCGCGCACCGCGCGGCCGGCCGAATAGCCGCGCAGCGTGGTGGCGAGCATCGGGCGCTCGACGTCCCACCAATGGCGGGAGTCTGCTGTGCGCGAAGCGCGGACCGAGGGACCGGACATGTCGCCTCCACTCCTACACCTGGAGAGCGGCGACCGCAAGCACGGGGAGGTGCGCCATTCATCCGTCTGCGCGATACGCGTCACGGTCGCACGGTGCGGCCCACTCGCATCAATGCTCGCTTGTGCATGGCGCTGCCGTTTGCCGTGCGGTGCCGTGGCCGGCAACGATGCACGGGTAGCGAGTGGTTGCATCCTCCCTGGCTTCTCCGCACAATTGTCCTCGTCGCCGCCAACGACTGCCCGCCTGGTGCGACAGAGTTCGCGTCCCTGCTCCCCCAGCCCCTCTCTCATTCCGGAGGATGCGATTCCATGCGCTCGACGTCCTGCGCACCGCGTCTCGTGACGTGGTGCCTCCCTCTGCTTGCCCTCGTCCCCCTCGCCTCCGCGAGCGGGGCTACACGCACCGGTTCCGTCCCTCGTGCCGCAATCTCGCGCGATCCCGACAATCGCCTGGCGGCCAGCCGCGTGTGGCGCGGTTTTCCAGGCGCCACGGTGGCCGCCGGCGACATCGCCGCGTCTGCCACCGACGGGTCGATGTCGACCGCCGTCACGATGCCGGCCGGCGAAGCGCTCGAATTCCAGTTCATCGGCGCCCCCCGCTGGCTCAGCGAGATCACGGTGCAGACGGATGCGCCCCTGTGGCGGGTGGACGTGCGCGGACTCGACGGCCAGTGGACGACGTTCGGCGCTGGCTCCTCGCACGGTGTCGAGCAGCCGGTGACGTTGACGGGCGAGGCGGTGCAGGCAGTCGGAGTGCGCTTCGTGCCCGCCGCCGCAGCACCGTCGGCTCCGGCCGTGCGGCTGGCGGAGATCGCCGCGCACTTCCGGTATCACGATCCCGATGACGCCGGCCGTGCCGCAGCGGGTAACACCTATCACTCAGATTGGGTGAATCACTATTCCGGCGACACCAACGACCTGAGCAAATGCGACGACGACTCGCGTGATCTGCGCGACGCCCTGCAGAACCACAGTTGGACGACGTGGGAACACACCGAGACGAACGCGCACGAAGCGCACTTCAAGTCGACCATCATCGGGACAGGCGACAACAACGATCACGCGGACAACGCGGATCTTGCGTACTTCTCCGGCCATGGCTCGAGCGGCACCGTCGATCCGGTGTATACCGGGACCGCGTTGGGCTCGATGCTGTTCGACGACGAAACACACGATGACGCCACGCTGGTGCCGAGCGACATGGACGATTCGTGGGGCAACGGCGAGATGGAGTGGCTGATCTCCACGTCCTGCCGCACCCTGCGCGGCGAAGGGCGCCCGTACTGGAAGTGGGGCATGGAAGGCGTGCATCTGCTCTGCGGCTCGGAATCGTCGATCGCCGACCAGTCGTATGGAGACGTTCTCGGCGACGAGTTGATCGACAACGGCATCTTCGACAGCCCGATCACCGTGAAGCAGGCGTGGTTCGACGCGATGGAGGAGTGGAACGGCGGGCACGACGTGGCGGTCGTGCAGGGCGAAACATCGGTGATGGGCACCGATTTCATCTGGGGCGAAGGGTCCGTTTCCGCAGATCCTGTCGTCGACAACACCTCATTCGTCTGGCTCTACGATGTGGGAGCCACTGCGCCGTCGCGCGGCCAGCTCCCGGCGGTGCCGCGCCTGCACGATCCCGTGCGAATCCGCGCGGCCGGCCGTGCCGCCTGGACGGTGCGTCTCGAACGTGCCGAACTCGAGCGCCCAGCGGCGGCGCAGATGCCGGTGTGGAACGTGGTGCCGCGCATGGTCGATTCGGTGTACGTGCGCAACCTGTCCAACCAGGTGTGCGGCGTGTACGGCCAGCTGTGCGCCACCGACATCGGGATCGGCGCGCCGAATGAATACACCAGTGTCCAGGGGCCCTACCAACTGCGCGTGCGCACCGAGACCGGCGGCCTCTCGCTGACCGACGTGTCGAATTGGATGTCGGTGCGGGCGATTCCGCCGCAGCTGCTCACCGGACAGGCGGCGCTCACTCAGGCGGATCAAATCCTCACGCAGTTGAATTTCAGGCCGGCGGATGCGACCGCCACAGGGGTGTCCTACCTCTGGCAGCGCGGCGAGAGCGCCACCGGACCCGGCTCGCTGGCGGCCGGGGACACCAGCTTTGCGATCGCCACGAAGGTGACGTTTACGCGGCGGGTCGGCAGCGGCGAAGGCTATCCGGTCTTCGGCCCGGGCGCCTCGATCTCCGTCACCATGGGGCACAATGGGGCGCTTCAGCGGATCTTCGGCCGCGGGTGGCGGCAACTGTCGCAGGGTGCCCAGGCGACGATTCTCCCGCTCAGCACACTGCTGCCGTCGCTCTCGGCGCTCGGCAACGGCGCCTTGCTCGACCCGGTGCGGCAGCCGATCGACAGCCTGGTGATCACCAATTGGGAGCTCGGCTACTTCGAACCGGGATGCCGGGAAGCGGTGAACTCGTTGCGCCCCACGTACCGGCTGCACTGCATCTGCTACGAAGGCACGACCACGTTCGCCGCGGACTTCTCGATGTACGCGGACGCGCTGCCGCTCAACGCGACCATTCTCACGCCCGTGGAGGACTTCACGATTCCGCCGGGCGGCAGTGTCTGCTTCAACGGATCGGCCAACGGCGGCACTTCGCCGTACAGCGCGGAGTGGGTGCACGACGACGGCGAGATCTTCAGTGGCTGGATGTGGTGCCGCACGCTCGGCATGCCGGCCGACCCGCACTCGAACCAGGACAGCGTCCGCACCATGACGCTCCGGGTCACCGACAGCCGCGGCGCGGTCGCGGAGGCGAAAGTCCACGTCCGTCTGGCGACGGTGACTGCGGCGGATCTCGGCACGGGCGCCCAGGCCGGCGACGGCTTCCAATCCGTGCCGTCCGTGCTGCGGGATGGCGCCACGCTCGGCTTCCGGGTGCCGGACGGCGGCGGACGCGGGCCGGTTTCGCTGCGTCTCGTCGACCCTTCGGGGCGCATCGTGCGGACTCTCTTCGAGGGACACCCGGGCGACGGCGCGACGACTGTCCGCTGGAGCCGGTCGGACGCGACGGGAGGGAAGCTCGCGGCGGGCGTGTACTGGCTCATTCTCGACGCGCCCGCGCTCCACCAATCGCGGCGCATCATCGTCGTCGACTAAGCGGGACGAGATTTACGGCGGCCCCGCCAGGCTCGGCGCCTGGCGGGGCTGTCTGCTACACTGCCGCGCGATTCGTCCCCGTCTTCGTCGATCCAGGAGAGTCGCCCGCATGTCCGGCCCCGGTCGCATCGTCGGTGGCGCCATCGCGCCGCATCCGCCGCACCTCGTGTACGCCGAGAACCCACCGCAAAACGAGCCGCGCGCCGAGTGCGGGTGGGAGACGCTGCGGTGGGGCTACGAGCGGCTGCGCGCCAACCTCGCCCGCAAGGACTACGATGTCCTGATCGTGCACTCCCCGCACTGGCGCACCGTCGTTGGTCATCACTTTCTCGGCGTGCCGCACTTCAGCGGCTTGAGCGTCGATCCAATCTTTCCGAACTTGTTCCGCTATCACTTCGAACTCGACGTCGATGTCGCACTCGCCGAGGCGATCCACGACGAAGCGCGCGACGCCGGCCTGGTCACGAAGATGATGCGCAATCCGCACTTCCGCATCGACTACGGCACCATCGCCTCGTGCCACCTGACGAATCCGGCGTGGGACAAGCCGATCGTCGGCATCTCATCGAACGCGGCATTCTTCTATTACTCGAACGAGGTCGGGCAAGAGCAAATGCTGGCACTCGGCGAGGCGACGCGCCGCGCGGTGGAGAAGTCGGGCAAGCGCGCGATCGTGCTCGCGAGCAATTCGCTCAGTCACCGCCACTTCACGAGCGAGCCGCCGATTCCGGAGGACATGTCGCACGAGCACATCTACCACCACGGCCAATACCTGTGGGACATGCACGTGCTCGACTTGCTGCGCCGCGGCCGCGCGCGCGAGTTCCTCGACGAGATGCCGGACTTCACCGATCAAGCCGAGAGCGAGACCAAGGCGGGCTCGACGAGCTGGCTGATCGCGGCGCTCGGGTATCCCGAGTATCCGGCGGAGGTGCACGGCTACGGCACGGTGATCGGCACCGGCAACGCGATCGTCGAGTGGGACCCCGAACGCGCCGCGGTCGCGGGAGGTGCGCGATGAGCCGCGAGGGAACCATCGTCGCCGGCTACATCGTGCCGGGCATGCCGCATCCGCTGCTGGTGCCGGAGCGCAACGCCGGATGGGCATCGCTGCGCGCGAGCTACGAACGTGTCGCGGCGGAGATCGCGCGTCACGACGCCGACCTGCTCATTCTCTACAGCACGCAGTGGATCTCGATCATCGGTCACCAAGTGCAGGCCGATCCCGAACCGGTGTGGCATCACGTCGACCCCGAGTGGCACGAGCTCGGCGACATGCCGTATCGCTTCCGCATCGACGCGCCGTTTGGCGCCGCGCTCGAATCGGCGGCACACGCGCGCGGACTCGCGGCGCGCACCGTCGCCTACCACGGTTTCCCGATCGACACCGGCACCGTCGTCGCGCTCACACTGCTCAATCCGGGCAATCGCCTGCCGGCAAGCGTCGTGTCGTGCAACATGTATGCGGATCGCGCCGAGACGCTCATCTGGGGCAAGGCGGCACGCGACGCCGTGCGCGCGTGCGGCAAGCGCGCGGTGGCCATCGCGGTGACCGCATTGTCGAACCGCATGTTCACGCATGACATCGATCCGGCTGAGGATCGCATCAGTTCGCTCAAGGACGACGAGTGGAATCGCAAACTCCTCGAATTGCTCGGCGAAGGGCGGCTCGAGGACGTGTCGCAGTTGGCGCGCGAGTTCAGCGCGCAGGCCAACGGCGATCAGAGGCTGAAGGCCCTGTGGTGGCTCGCCGCGCTCATGGGACAGCACAACGACTACGTCGGCGTGGTGCATGACTATCAGGCCGTGTGGGGAACCGGCGCGGCCATCGTCGGCCTGACGCCGACCGATACCCCGGCGGCGCGCCTCGAGTTCGACGAGGAAGATGTCGACGTCTTCGCGGGCGAGCGCAATGTGCTCGGCGCGCCCGGCGCACAGCCGCCGCGTGTCGCGTCGCCGTCGCGCGACGCGGCGGTCGCCGTCGCGGAGCCGCCCACCGCAATTCACTCGGAGCACGCACCGGCGCCGGTCGGCCCGTATCCGCATGCGCGGCGCGTCGGCGAGTTGCTCTTCGTCAGTGGCATGGGGCCGCGCGACCCGAAGACCAACGAGATCCCGGGCGGGCCGGTGCGTGGCGCCGACGGACAGCCGCGCGACTACGACATCGAGGCACAAACGCGCGCGACGATCGAGAACGTCAAGCGTGTCCTCGAGGATGCCGGCGCGTCGCTGCGCGACGTGTTCGACGTGACAGTGTTCCTGATCGACATGGATCGCGATTTCGCGACGTTCAATCGGGTGTACGGCGAATATTTCGCCGACATCGCGCCGACGCGCACGACGCTCGCGGTGCGTGCATTGCCGACGCCGATCGCGGTGGAACTCAAGGTCATCGCCCAGGGGTGAACGCCCCGCTGGTCACCGACGGTGCCGGCGCGCTCCTGCCGTGGGCGCGCAGCCTGTGGGTGTACGCCGGCGTGCTGTTCGCGGACGCGCTCTCGCTGCCGGTGGGCTCGACACTCTACGTGGCGGCGATGGGCACGGTGCACTCGCCGCTGGTCGTCGCGTTGGTCGGCGCATCGGCGACGACGGCCGGCTCGCTGGCGCAGTATGGGATCGTGCGGTGGATCATGCGGGCGGGTGTCACGCGGCGGGGCGCGGTAGCCCGTGTGCGTGCGCGCATCGAGCATGCGGTGGCCCATGCACGCGATGCGACGGCGGCGGCGCTGTTCGTCGTCTATGCGACGCCGCTCAGCGCGGGGCCCCTGCGGTTGATCGCCGCGGTGAGCGGCTTCTCGCTGTGGCGCTTCACGGCCGCCATCTGGTTGGGCTGCCTGCCCTACTATTTCGTGCTCGCCACCCTCGGGCGGGCGATTCACTTTCCGTGGTGGATGTTGGCCGCGGGCATCGGCATCGTGCTGGGATTGGGGATCGTGCACGCGGTGCAGATGTGGCGCGCCGCGTCCCCCGAGGGCGGCGCGGCGCGCGACGACTAGCGGATTACGGTTCGAGCAATCCCGGCGCATCGAGCGGCAGCATCATCACGCACGGCGCGCCCGCGGAGCCCAGGAGGCGCACGTAGAATTCGCGGTCGCGCGCCGCCATCGCCGGCAACCACGCGCTCGCGTTCGCGGCCAGCGGCGACACCTTGAAAGCGTCCGGGTTGATGGCGCCGCGCTGCGGACCTTGGACGACCTCCACCTCGCGGCTCCGCGAGAGACCGGCGAGATCCCGCGCGGCTTCCATCGCCTCCCACAGCCCGCCGAGTGAGTCCACCAGGCCGATGCGGCGCCCGGCGACGCCGCTGAAGAAGTGGCCTTGGCCGATCGTATCGACGGCATCCGGCGTCATGTGCCGGCCACGCGCCACGGCGCCGACGAATTCGCCGTACATGGTGCGGAACTGCGTCTCGATGATGCCACGTTCGTCGCCGGTGAGCTGCCGCTGCGGCAGGGTCGCGCCGACGAGCGGAAACGTCACGCCGCGCGACATGTCGGCGTGGGCGCCATGCTGGACTCCGTCGTACGTGAGTCCCAGCTTGGCGGACGCCTTCTTGTCCCAGAACCAGCCGCCGATGACGCCGATCGACCCGGTGATGGTGACCGGTGTCGCCAAAATGCGCGTGGCGTCCATCGAAATCCAATAGCCGCCGGAACCGGCGAGCGCGCCCTGCGACACGACCACCGGCTTGCGTGGTGTCAGCGCGCGAATCTCACGTGCCACGAGGTCGCTCGGCAGGGGATCGCCGCCCGGCGAATCGACGCACAGGACGACCGCCTTCACCGTGCGATCCTCCGCCGCCGCGTGCAGCGCGCGGCTCAGCGCGCGGCCGCGGATTCCGGTGTCCATGTCGCACGGGCCGATGGCGTAGAGCAACGCGATGCGGTCGCGCGCGCCCCATTCGTCCGACGCGAATGCGTCAGAGCCTCCGAGAGGGGCGAGCGGTGAGGCGGCGCCGCGCACACGCGCGGTCACGCGCCGGGCATCCGCGCGCGCGTCCGCGTACGAGCCTGTCGTGTCGGCCAATCCCGCGGCCACGGCGGCGTGGCCGCGCGCGTAGACCTGTCGATCCACGAACCCATCGAATGCGGCGCGCGAAAGGCCACGCGACGCGCAGATCGCGTCTGCCATCGCCGCGTATGCGTCGTCGACGAAGTTCTGGCGCTGCGTGCTGTCGGCCGGCGACATCGTGGTGCGCGAAAAACTCTCCATCGCCGACTTGTAGGTGAAGAAGCGCCACTCGTCGAAGCCGATGCCCATCTTGGCGATGGCATCGTGATAGAAGGTGCGGCCCATCGCCAGGCCTTCCAGCATCACGCTCCCCTGCGGATCGAGCCACAGGCGATCGGCGCTCGCGGCCACGAGATAGGTGGTGAAGTCGAGATCGTCCGCGTACACGGTGACCGTCTTTCCGCGCGCCTGCAGACGGCGCAGCTGCTCGTGCAGTTGCCACGCTTGCGCGCCCGGGATCGACGCGCGCGACAGCTTCACCACGACGCCGTGTACGCTGGGGTCGTCGGCCATCCGCGCGAGGCGCGACAGCACGCCGAAGAACGCCGTCCGGTCGTCGAACAGCCGGAAGCGCTGGTAGGTCATGACGCGCCCGAGGTCGATCTCGACGATGCGGCGCGCGCGCGGCGCGAGCTGTTCGGTCAATGCGCGTCCGCGCGTCCCGAGTTCGACCGAGTAGCCGTCCTGGAGGTGGTTGCCATCGGTGTCGTACTGCGAGCGAATGGTGCCACGGACACCGCGGAGGAGGTCGGCGGCCACCGCGACGCTGAATCCGCCAGTTCCGCGCGCCTTGCCGGCGATGCTGAGGCCGGGGAGCGGGCGCAACTCGGCGCCGTAGCCCAACTGCGCATCCTTCCAGCGGTCCCCGCGCTCGCGGCTGACATCACCGAAGAGGGTCAGCCGCGGGCCGAACGGCCGCACGCCGAGGTCGCCCTGGAATGTGTGTCCGCGCTGATTCAGATCCCACGTCTGCGCCAGGCCGACGGAGACGTAGCGATTCGGCCGCATGACCGTGCCGAGCGTGAATCGCTCGTGGCGCAGCGCCGCGATGTTGTGGCCTTCACTCCACCCATAGCCGAAGCCGAGCGCTCCCGCCCGTCCGCCGAAACCGAGGCCGAGCGAGTAGTCGGTCAACGTCTGCTCGGCCACCCCGGATCCGCCGGTCACGAACGCGCGCCGCGTGAACCCGAGCCCGCCGGTGGACACCACGAACGTCGACGCGCGCTGCGGGATGCCGCCGGCGCCCAGCGAATCTCCCGCGAAGAACAATCCGCCGTGGCCCTGCACCGCCCACACGGCGGGATTGAACAGTCCGCCCGCGATGCTGCGTGTGGTGCCGGGCGTGTCGAGCAGGAACTGCGATTCGCGGGGATAGTCGGGAAGGGAACCGGTTTGCGCGAGAGCGCTTCGGGCAATGGTGATCGCCAGAAACGCGGTCACCGCTCGCAGGGTGGGGAGCGCCGCGGCGAGTCGAGTCGCGCGCGTGCCGTGTCCGGACATGTGACACCTCCTGTCGCGTGGGAGCACGGCGCGTCGGCCCAGGGGGCGGCGACGAATCGCGCAACGTGCTGTCGAATCGAACACTTGGTCCGCGCGAGGCGCGGAACCGGCAGGGCCCATGGCGGCGGGCCGCGATCCGAAAACGCAAGGCCGGTGCCACGCGTGCGGCACCGGCCTGTCGAGACGACGACGAATCGAACGCCACACTACACCTGCATCGGCTCCTTCTTGCCGCCGCCGGTCAGCGCGCGCCAGATCATCTTGATCGGATCATAGTAGCGGTCCGCGACGCGCTCCTTCAGAGGGATGATGGCGTTGTCGGTGATGGTGATGCTTTCGGGGCACACCTCCGTGCAGCACTTGGTGATGTTGCACAGCCCGATCCCGCCCTCGTGACGCAGGAACGGCACGCGATCGGCGCCGTCCATCGGGTGCATTTCGAGCGCCGCGTTGCGCACGAAGAAGCGCGGCCCGGCAAACTGCTCCTTCTTCTCGTGCGACCGCAACACGTGGCAGACGTCCTGGCACAGGAAGCACTCGATGCACTTGCGGAACTCCTGCACGCGATCGATCTCGTGCTGGTAGTAGATCCAGTTCGCGTCGGCGCGCGGGGTGAAGCCGGTGATCTGGCGATTCACCTCGTAGTTCCACGAGACGTCGGTCACCAAGTCCTTGATCACCGGGAAGGTCTTGAGCGGCATGACCGTGATCGTCTCGCCTTCGGCGAAGTGATCCATGCGCGTCTTGCACATGAGCGACGGCTTGCCGTTGACCTCGGCGCTGCACGAGCCGCACTTGGCGGCCTTGCAGTTCCACCGCACCGCGAGATCCGGTGCGGCGTTGGCCTGGATCCAGTGGATCGCGTCGAGCACCACCATGCCGGGCTCGATGGGGACGGTGAAGTCCTGCGTCTGCCCGCCGTTCTGGTCGCCGCGAAAGACCTTGAGCAGCGCATTGCGGGTTCCGCTTCCGTGTCCGCTCACTTCGCGGCCTCCTTCTTCGGCGCGTCGAACAACGCCTTGAGCTCCGCCGGCATCACCGGCAGCGGCGTCGCCTCCACCGACATCGCGCCGTCCTTCAGCTTGGTGCAGTGGTTGACCGAGCCGAACGCCTCGCTCTTGTCGGGGAAGTCGAGACGCGCATGGCCGCCGCGCGATTCCTTGCGCAGGATCGCCGAGCGCACGATGGCCTCCGACACCAGCAGCATGTTCTGCAGGTCGCGCGACAGGTGCCAGCCGGGGTTGTAGACGCGCGAGCCGGCGACGCTCACCTTGTCGGCGCGCGCGCGCAGCGCCAGGATGGCGTCGAGGCCCTTCTGCATCTCCGACTCCTCGCGGAAGATGCCGACGTGGTCGTTCATCGCCTGCTGCAGTGCCTTGTGCACCGCGTACGGCGACTCGCCGCCGCTGCGCGCGAACGGTGCAAGCATCAGCGACTGTTGTTCGCCGATCTCGCTCTCGCTGATCGCCAGGTTCTTCGGCGCCGACTTGGCATAGAGCGCGGCGTGCTCGCCGGCCCGCCGGCCGAACACCAGCAAGTCGCTCAGCGAGTTGCCGCCGAGGCGGTTCGCGCCGTGCATGCCGGCGGCCGCTTCACCGGCCGCGAACAGGCCGGGCACGGTGGCCGCGGTGGTGTCGGCTTCGACGCGCACGCCGCCCATGATGTAGTGCGTGGTCGGCCCGACTTCCATCGGCTGCTGCGTGATGTCGACGTCGGCGAGTTCCTTGAACTGGTCGTACATCGACGGCAACTTCTTGCGCACGCGCTCCGCCGGCAGGTACGAGATGTCGAGGAACGCGCCGCCGTGCGGGCTGCCGCGTCCATCCTTCACCTCGGTGTAGATGGCGCGCGCCACGTTGTCACGCGTCGACAGCTCCGGCGGCCGCCGCGCGTCGGTCTGCTTGCGCTCGAACGACGCCTCGAGCCACGCGCGTGCTTCGTCCTCGTTCTCGGCGTACTCGTGCCGGCGCTCCTCCGGCAGGTACTTCCACATGAAGCGCTCGTTCTTGCTGTTGCGCAGGATGCCGCCCTCGCCGCGCACGCCTTCGGTCACCAGCAAGCCCATGACGCCGGGCGGCCACACCATGCCGGTCGGGTGGAACTGGATGAACTCCATGTCGATGAGTTCGGCGCCGGCGCGGTAGGCGAGCGACTGCCCGTCGCCCGTGTACTCCCACGAGTTCGACGTGATCTTGTACGACTTGCCGATGCCGCCGGTGGCCAGCACGACGGCCGGCGCGCGGAACAGCACGAACTCGCCGGTCTGCCGCTTGTAGCCGAACGCGCCGGCGATCTTGCCGCCGCTCTGGAACAGATGGACGATCGTCGTCTCCATGTAGACCTGGAGACCTTGGTGCACGCCGCGGTCCTGCAGCGTGCGGATCATCTCGAGGCCGGTGCGGTCGCCGACGTGGGCGAGGCGCTTCCACTTGTGGCCGCCGAACGCGCGCTGCAGGATCTTGCCGTCCGTCGTGCGGTCGAACGCGGCGCCCCACTGCTCGAGTTCCTTGACGCGGGCCGGCGCTTCCTGCGCGTGGAGTTGCGCCATGCGCCAGTTGTTGAGGAAGCCGCCGCCCTTCATGGTGTCCTGGAAGTGCGTTTCCCAGCCATCCTGCGGGTCGACGTGGCCGAGCGCGGCGGCGATGCCGCCTTCCGCCATCACGGTGTGCGCCTTGCCGAGCAGCGACTTGCAGACGAGTCCCACCGAGACGCCATGGTTCGAGGCCTGGATCGCCGCGCTGAGGCCGGCGCCGCCGGCGCCGATGACGAGAACGTCGTGTTCGTAGGTCGTGTACTTTTCCATCAGCGCCCCGGGAAGTTGAGGATGCCCGCCGCGCACATGCGGATGTAGGCATCGGCGATGACGACGGTGTAGAGGCTCGCCCAGAAGTACTGCATGTGGCGGCCGTTGAGCGCGCTCACCAGGCTCCACGCCTTGTAGCGGACCTCGCCGCCCTTCGCACACGAGAAGCAGTCGACGTTGCCGCCGATCATGTGGCGGAAGGCGTGACACGAAGTGGCGTAGAGCGTGAGCAGCGCGGTGTCGAGGATGAGCAGCAAGTTTCCGAGACCGACGCGCACGTGGCCGTCGTACCAGAACGATCGCACCACGTGGAACCAGTGGATGGCGATCAACGCGAGCGCGAGGTAGAGGAAGTAGCGGTGCAGATTCTGCAGCCAGAACGGGAAGCTCTTTTCGCCGCCGTAGCCTGCGAGATGCGGCGCGGTGCCCACCGCGCAGGCGGCCGGCGAGCCGAACACCGAGCGGTAGTAGACGCGGCGCATGTAATAGCAGGTGGCGCGGAAGAGGATCGGCACCGCGAGCGTCAGCGCGGTCAGCAGGCCGGTCATCGCGATGCCCGGCAACTCGGCGTGGATCGGCGAGCGCAGCGATTCGAACTGCACACCGTCCGGATGGCTGCCGGACCAGCCGGCGTATCCCATCGCGACGAGTAACGCGACGAGTTGGAACAGAGGCGATTGCCACCACGCGTCTGTGCGTTCGGTGGCGCCGAAGGGCTGACCGCACCCCGCGCCGCGATAGGCTTCGGGCGTGGCGGTCAAAGTACGTGCAGGAGGCATCGTCCGTCTTCCGTCGTGGGACCATGTGCGATGATGCGAGCGCATCATCCGGCGGGGAGCCGTGCGCATGGCGAACGCGATGCAAAACCGAGAGGCGCGGGCAGCATGCGGCCGACATCCCCAGAATTGCGGCACCTTAGCACAGGGCACCACCCCCGGAAACCCGCGCCGGGGTCGCCATCGGGTCCATCGCCCGGGAGATGTCGGGCATCGCGGAACCTGAATCCCCTCCGCGGCCTCTGTGATCTCGTGCAAAGCCGGCGTGCGCGCCGGCGTACCACCTCTGGCTGATCTGGATCGTCCACGCGGTCCCCGGCTGGAGCGCCGTCCCCGTCTGCCGGGGGGCTTCCCATGCCCAACAGGATCCTGCCACGTCCCCGCGCCTTGCGCGCCGGGGGCGGCTTCCTGCTTCGCCGCGCCGCGCCGGCCGTTCTCGCGCTGGTGCTGGCCGCCGCCATGACGCTTCCCGTCCTCCAGGTGCTCCACGCTCACCGCGTCAACGGCGCGGACGGTTTCCCGCTCGACGACGCCTGGATCCACCTGACCTACGCCCGGCAGTTGCACGACGGCCTCGGGTTCGTCTATTCGCCCGGGGACGCACCGACCGCCGGCTCGACCTCGCCGCTCTACACCTGCGTGCTCGCGTTGCTCTTCGGCCTGACACCGGATGAGAAGCGCCTCAGCTACGGCCTCGACATCGTCTGCCAGGCGATCTTCGTCGGGGCGCTCGCGCTGTGGGCACGCGCACGCTTACGAAGCATCTGGTGGACGATCGCGGTGGTGGCCCTCGTCGCCTTCGATGCCCGCATCCTGATCTTGTCGACCTCGGGGATGGAGACATCGCTCTTCCTCGCGCTGGTGGCGGTGGCGTTCGCGAGCGCGGCGTCCGGGCGATGGTGGGGGAGCGGCGCGGCGGTGGCGGCGGCGATCTGGACGCGGCCAGAGGGAATCCTGCTGGCAGCCGTGGTGGCAATCAGCGCAGCGGCGGGCGGGGCGGGGCGTGTCCGGCGCGTCGTCGGTGTGGCGATGCCGGCGGCCGTCGCGGCGTGCGGCTACCTGGCGTTCAACCACGCGCTCGCCGGAGAGTGGCTCCCCGGGACCTTTGCCGCCAAGCGCGCGGCGATCTATCCGCCCATTCCACCGCAGACGTTCCTGCTGCACGACGTCCTGCCGTTTCTCGCGGATCACGGCTGGGTGGCGCTGATGCCGGCGCTGATCGCCGGGCTCGTCTGGGCGGTGGGGGCGCTGCGGTGGCATCGCCTGCCGCCGTGCGCGGCGGAGGCGCTCTGGGTGATCGGCGTGCTCGCGGCGTACGCGCTGCTCTTGCCGACCGGCCATCGTTTCGACCGCTATCTCGTCCCGGTGTTGCCAGCCGCGGCGATCGTCGCGATGGTGGCGTTGCAGCGGGTGGCGGAGGCCATCACTGCAGCGCGAGGGCGCGGCTGGCTGCAGCATGCCGCGCCGGTCGTCCCGCTGGTGTTCGTGGGCGCGGGGGCGCTCCACGCGAGCGCGCCGCCCGACGCGTCGCGTGCGTTCGCGACGTGGTGCCAGTATCACGCGGTGCGGCACGAACGCGCGGGGCGCTGGCTTGCCGCGCACACGCCGCCCGATGCGGTGATTGCCACCCACGACGTCGGGGCGATCGCCTTCTACTCGCATCGGCGCATCGTCGACATCGCCGGGCTGGTCACGCCCGAGGTCGTCCCGCATGTGCGGCAGCCTGACTTCACCGCATACCTCGCGGGATTGTTCGCGCGGCGCCACGTGACGCACCTCGCGATGCTGCGCGAGTGGATGCAAGTGACGAACGTCGCGCCGGCGTTCGTCGCCGATCCGCGTCCGGAAATCCTCGAGATCTTTCCGTGGCGCGCGGGCGTCACGCATTTGGTGAGCCGCGAAGCGACCAGCGACGCGCTGACCGCGCAAGGTCTGCTCCGTGCCGGACGCATCGCCGACGCTGCGACAGTCGCCCAGATTGCGGTGGCACGCGACTCATTGAACGCGGACGGCTGGATCGCGTGGGGGTATGCGCTCGGTGCGACGCGCCGGCCGGATCTCGCGGCCGACTGCTTCGCGCGCGCCCTCCGCCTGCGGCCCGGTGACCGGCTCGCGCGCGTCGGACTGGCGCGGCTGGCGATCGATGCAGAGCGATACGAGGTTGCGCAAGCGTTGGTGGATTCCCTGCACGACGAACTGCCTGACGATCCGGACGTGAACGCGCTCGCCGAGCGCATTCCGCTCGCGCCCCGCTAGCGACGGCGGACTACGGCACGCGCGCCGCGACCAATACCGCCGTCACCGCCAGGCGCACCGCGCCGCTCGCATCCGTTCCCTGTGCGAGCAATACGCGCGCGTCCGCTTCCACCGCGCGCTGCACCGCGTCGGGTTCCTCGCGCAGTGAGTGCCCGAGCGGTGTGCCCTCCATCGTCATGCGCCAGTAGTCGTCCACTGACGGCGCGGTGAAGAAGCCCGGGTGGAGCGTCTCGCGTGTGTCGGTGCATCCGGCCGCCTCGAGGAGAGCGGCCAACTCGCCCGGTCCGCCGAGCTCGTAGGGCGTCGGCAGGTAGCCGGTCTCGTCCGGCTCGGCGTGCGCGAGCATCGGTCCGACCACGGCGTGGAGGCCAGGGTTCCGTTCCGCCACCGACCACACAGTGAGGCCGATGCGTCCGCCGGGCTTCACCACGCGCACCAATTCGCGTGCTGCGGCCTCCGGGTCGGTGATGATCTGGAAGCCGAAGCGGGAGAGCGCGACATCGAAAGTGGCGTCGGCGAAGCTGAGGGCCTCGGCGTCCTCGACGAGGAAGCGGGCGCGCCCGAGGCCGCGTTCGGCGGCACGGCGCGCGGCGATGGCGATCATCGCGGGCGACAAGTCGACGCCGGTCACGGAACCGCGACACGTGGTGGCGCGCTCCATGCTCTCGGCGATGTGGAGCGCCGGTTCGCCGGGTCCGGTGGCGAGATCGAGGACGTGATCGTCGAGCGAGACGTCGCAAAACGCCAGCAAGGCGTGGCCGAACGGGGCGAGTTGTCGCGCGAATCCGGTTTCGTAGAACGGAGCGGCTTCGTCCCATGTGTCGCGCGTGTAGTTCTTGTAATAGTCGTCGCTGTAGGTCCAGCCGCCCATGGATCCCTCCTGCGCGTTACTCGGTGAGCAGAATGGTGCCCGTGGCGCGGGCGCCCTGTGACTCGACGTCGAGCCGGTACACGCCGTGCGGCAGGCGCCGCCCGGTGGAATCGTGCCCATCCCAACTCACGGTGCGTTCGCCGCGTGCGCCGTCGACGTGCCACCGCCGCACCACGCGTCCCCGCACGTCGCTGAGCAGCAGGCGCGTGGCGCCGGCGTCGGCTTGCGCCCAGCACAGCCGCGCCCGGCTCGACGTCGTCCCGCGCACCTGCAGGGACGATTCCGACGCCGGCGGAGGCGCCACGGCCGTGACGGTCGGCTCGAGTCGCCACACCGCGTTGCTGGTGAGATCGACGATGTGCAGGATGCCGTCGGGATCGAGATCGAAATCGGTCACCGCGCCGAATCCCTGGCCCCAGGTCAGTGAGGCAACCTCGCTCGTGTTGTTGTCCGCGACGCGATCGGCGAGCAGCGGATCGCTCAGCACGAACGAATCGCGCGACGCCGCCATCGGGAACAGGTACAGCCTGCCGAAGTTGTTGTCGCCGACGATGCACTGATCTTGCAGCGCCGGACCGTAGTGCGGCGTGTGCAGGAAGAGGATCGCGCACGGCGTCACCACCTGCGCCCACGAGAACTCCGGATCGCTGTACGCGGCGCCGGGCGCCATCCAGAGATCCGCGACGCCCTTCGGCGAGCGCGCGTCGGGCCCGACGATCTGTTCCCAGCCGCCGTTCATGCCCGGCGTGATGCGATTGATCTCGTCGTAACTGGTGGGCCCCGGCTCGGTGTTCCACAGTGTGCCGGTGAGCGGATCGAAGGTCATGCCGAAGCAGTTGCGCAGGCCGTACGAGTACACCAGCTCCATGCGTGTCACGCCGGCGAACGGATTGTCGGCGGGCGCGCTGCCATCGTCGTTCATGCGCATGACGACGCCGGTGGTGTCCGGCGCCGGTCCGGCCGGATAGTTCTGCAACTTGCCGTTGCGATTGAGTTCGCCGATCACCGCGTAGAGTTTGCCATCGGGACCGAACTGCAGGATACCGCCGTCGTGATTCGGGCCCGGCGTGACCTCGAGCCGCTGGATGATGGTCGGCGTCGTGAGCGCGCTGCCCGTCCACGTATAGCGCACGATGCGATTGTCGAGCGCCTGCGTCGAGTTGCTGGTGTCGTTGAGCGTCGAGCTCTGCGTGAAGTAGACGTAGACCCACGGCGTCGCCGGGAACTGCGGGTGCAAGGCGATGCCGAGCAGGCCGCGCTCGCTCGCCGAGTTGACGGCGACATCGAGCACCGGCGCCGGCTGCAAGACGCCGCCGATGACGCGCTGCACGCGGCCGGTGGTCTTCTCGCACACCAAGAAATCGCCGCGATCGAGGAACACCATGGTGGTCGGCGAGTTGAGGCCAGTGACCACCGCGGTGACCTTGAGCGTGGTGTCCGCCATCGTCGGCGCCGCCAGGGCAGGCCGCGCGCAGGCGACGACGAGCAGCGTGAGGGCACGACCGAGCATTCGCATGGGAGGGCGCATCCTTTCCGAGAGGGTGTGCTGAGTGTGCCACAGGCCGCGGGCGCACACTAGTCGCGGGCCAGCCGATGGCCGGACGCTCAGGAAAACCCCGCAGGCGTGGCGTCGTTCCGCTCGACCGGCGGCGGGTCATCGCCGATACTCCGGCCGCGCCGCCGCGCAGGCAACTTCCGGCTCCCACTCACCTTGCGAGGATGTCATGGCCCGCACGTCGTCCCGTCGTCCCGCCGTCCACGGTCTCGACGACCTGCTGCACGAGAATCGCGTCTTCAAGCCGTCCGCCGCCTTCCGCCGCGCCGCGCACGCGAATGACGCCGCGATCTACGACCGCGCGGCCCGCAATCCCGAGCGGTTTTGGGCCGGCTGGGCGAAGCAGCTCGTGTGGACGAAGCCGTGGACGACCGTGTGTCAGTGGAAGCCGCCGCACGCGCGCTGGTTCGTCGGTGGGCATCTCAATGCGAGCGTCAACTGCCTCGATCGCCATCTGTCGACCGCGACGCGCAACAAGGCGGCGATCCTGTGGGAAGGCGAGCCCGGCGAGGAGCGCACGCTGACCTACGCGCAGCTGCATCGCGAGGTCTGCAAGTTCGCCAACGTGCTCAAGTCGCTTGGGGTGAAGAAGGGCGATCGCGTGACGCTCTACATGCCGATGGTGCCCGAGTTGCCGGTGGCGATGCTGGCGTGCGCGCGCATCGGCGCGCCGCACAGCGTGGTGTTCGGCGGCTTCTCGCACGAGTCGTTGCGCGATCGCATCAACGATGCGCAATCAGCCGTGGTGGTGACCGCGGACGGCGGATTCCGGCGCGGCAGCGAAGTGCCGCTCAAGCGCATCGTCGACGAGGCGGTCCGCGAGACCCCGTGCGTGCGGCACGTCGTCGTCGTCAAGCGCGGCGCGTTCGTGGTGCACATGCAGGAAGGCCGCGATCACTGGTGGCATCGCCTGATGCAGGATGCCGCGGCGGAGTGCGCGCCGGCGGCGATGTCCTCCACCGATCCGCTGTTCATGCTCTACACGTCGGGCACCACCGGCAAGCCGAAGGGCATCGTGCATGGCACCGGCGGGTACCTCACCGGTGTCTACGCGACGACGAAATGGGTGTTCGATCTCAAACCGGAAGACGTCTACTGGTGCACCGCCGATATCGGCTGGATCACCGGCCATTCGTACGTCGTCTACGGCCCGCTGATGAACGGCGCCACGGTGCTGATGTACGAAGGCGCGCCGGACTGGCCGGACCGCGGCCGCTTCTGGGAACTGATCGCCAAATACGGCGTGACGATCTTCTACACCGCGCCGACCGCGATCCGCGCCTTCATGCGGTGGGGCGAGGAATGGCCGCGCCGTCATGCGTTGTCATCGCTGCGATTGCTCGGAAGCGTCGGCGAGCCGATCAACCCCGAAGCGTGGATGTGGTATCACGACGTCATCGGCGGCAAGCGCTGTCCGGTGGTCGACACCTGGTGGCAGACCGAAACCGGCCACATCATGATCGCGCCGTTGCCGGGTCTCACGCCCACCAAGCCAGGCTCGGCGACGCGTCCGTTCCCCGGCATCCACGCCGAAGTGTTGAGCGACGAAGGCACGCGTCTCGCGCATGGCGGCGGTTACCTCGCGATCACCAAGCCGTGGCCCGGCATGCTGCAGACGATCCACGGCGACGACAAGCGCTACGTGCAGACGTACTGGTCGCGCTGGAACAAGGCGACGTACTTCCCCGGCGACGGCGTGAAGAAGGACAAGCAGGGGAACTTCTGGCTGCTCGGCCGCGTCGACGATGTGCTCAACGTCGCCGGTCACCGCATCGGCACCATGGAAGTCGAGAGCGCGCTCGTCGATCACCACGCGGTGGCAGAGGCCGCGGCGGTGGGGAAGTCGCACGACCTCAAGGGACAGGCGCTGGCGGTGTTCGTCACGGTGAAAGAGGGCGTGGCGACGGGCCCGGCGCTCGCCGATGCGTTGAAGGCGCACGTCGCCAAGAAGATCGGCGCGCTGGCGCGTCCCGACGACGTGCTGTTCACCGCGGAGCTGCCGAAGACGCGCAGCGGGAAGATCATGCGCCGGCTGCTCAAGGACATTGCCGAGGGCCGCGCGCTCGGCGACACCACGACGCTTGCCGACCCCAACGTGGTGGCAGAACTCAAGCGGCATTACGAGGAAGACTAGCCGCGCCGCGAAAGACAAAACGGGCCGGAGCGCCGTGTGGCACTCCGGCCCGTTCGCGAGTCGCGCGGTTCTACTTCTGGTCGCCCTGCATCGATCCATCCACCGTCGCCGCCATGTCGACGACGTGCGGCGTCAACACGAGATACGTCTTCCACGACGAATGCGACTTCGAACGGTGACTGAACAGGAATGGCAGGATGTGCCCGAGGCCGGGCACGCTGACCTCGCTCTTGCTGTCGCTGGTGCGATCGAATCCGCCGAGGAGCACCGGCTGGCCATCACGCGTGACGACCTCGTTCTCGATCATCTGGCCGACCTTGCTGAGGCCCCCGCCCTGGAGCGAGCTGAGAGCGCACATCTCCGCGCGAACCGCGAGCCGGAGCGTGCCGCCCGCACCGAGTGACGGCAGCACGCTCAGCGTGACACCGGCGTCGAGCGAGTCGGTCTGGAACAACGAATTGTACGAGGCGAAGCGCGCCAAATAGACGACACGCGCACCGTCGAGAATCGTCGCGCGGCGGTTGTTGAGCGTGACCACGCGCGGCACCGTGCGGGTGTGCGCCCAGCCTTTGGATTCCGCGAGGCGGATCGACGCGCCCCATCCCAGATCGGCATCGAACCCAAGCAGCTTACGCGTCGTCGTTTGCTTCGGTGTCTTGTTGGATCCGGTGGATGCGTCCCACTGCGACCGAGTGAAGTAGTCGGCTTGCGATGTGACCGACCCAAGGGACGTGTTCCACAGGAGACCGCCGGCGCGCGCCTTGTCCTCGTCGATCTGCACGATCTGCGCATCGAGCACGATCTGGTGCGGCGCGACATCGGCGGCACGCGCGAGGTCCTGGATGGCTTGCACGTCGGCCGCGTCGCCCTGGACGACGAGCAGATTCGCGGTGTCCTGCACGAGGACGCGCACATCGTGGCCGGGGGCCATCGAGGCGACGAAGCCAGTGCCGTCGGTGCGGGCGCCGAGGAACTGCAACAGCTCGCGTGGAGGCACGTACGACGGAGTGATCGACGCCACGGTCGCACCGGCCACGCTGGCCAGGGCAATCGCGACGAGTACACCGGCGCTTCCCACCACACGCCGAGCCGCGCGTGCGGTGTGGAACCTGCGAAGGTCAAGAATCATCTGAGCAACTCTCCTGTGAGGACGTCACGGAAGTGCGCCTGCTGCGGGCCGAGAACCGACGGCGCGAGGGATGGTGCCGACTGTCAACACAGTCTAGGACGCTTCGTAGTTCCTGCAAATTGATAAGTGTCACATGCGCCATGTGGCGTATGGAAACGGTTACGGCGATTTGCCCCCGCGCGGGCGGGCGGGTATCCTGCGCGGCATGACCATGACGAACGATTCGGCCGCCGCCGTGCACGTGCGCGGCCTGACGCGGAGTTTCCAAAGCGGCAAGCGCGGCGCGCGCCGAGAGACGCAAGCGTTGCGCGGCATCGACCTGACGATCCCGCGCGGCCACTTGTACGGCGTGCTCGGCCCCAATGGCGCCGGCAAGACGACGCTGATGAAAATCCTCACGACCTTGCTGGCGCCGACCAGCGGCGAGGTGCATGTCGCCGGCTTCGATGCGGTGCGGCAGGCGCGTGACGTGCGCCGCCGCATCGGACTGGTGTCTGGTGGCGACAACGCGGGCTACGGCATCCTCACCGTGCGCGAGACGCTGTGGATGTTCTCCCAGTTCTATGGCGTGCCGACGCGTGTGGCCCGCGAACGCGGCGAAGTGTTGCTCGACGCGCTCGGCCTGCGCGAGAAAGCCGACGAGCGCGTCAATCGCCTATCGACCGGTTACAAGCAGCGTCTCAACTTCGCGCGCGGCTTCATCAGCGAGCCCGAGATCGTCTTCTTGGACGAACCGACGCTGGGGCTCGACGTTGCATCCGCACGTCAGATTCGTCAGTTCTTGCGCGGCTGGATGGCAGCCCATGCGGATCGCACCATCGTTCTCACCACGCACTACATGGCCGAGGCCGACGAACTGTGCGAGACGATCTCGATCATCGACCACGGGCGCATTCTCGAAACCGATTCGCCGCTCGGGCTCCGCACGCGCGTGCATGCGCAGCGCACGGTGACGCTCGAGTGCGACGCGGCCGACGACGTGCACGCCGTGCTCGCGTCGACGCCCGGCCTCGACGTGCAACGCGTCTCGGCGCCGAATGAGCGCGGCACGGTGACCGCGCAGCTCGCGGTGCGCGAGAACGCCGCCGTCGGCGCGGTGCTCGAACGCCTGACGCACGCCGGCCGCACCGTGCACAACGTCACCACGCGCGATCCGTCGCTCGAAGACGTCTTCGTGGCGATCGTCGGCCGCGAGATGGACGCCGAGGGCAACGTGGTGGGCGACGAGGACGACGCGCGATGAACTGGGAACCGTTCGTCACCAACTGGCGCGCCGCATGGGCGCGCGCCTACGTCCGCACCTTCGCCGCCTCGCGCGAGCCGTCGTGGCTGATCGGCGAAGTGCTGTTCCCGGTCATCGGCATGTTCGCGTACGTCTACATCTACCGCGCGCTCGGCGCGCCGCGCGCCTATGAATCGTTCGCGGTCATCGGCGGCGTGATGATGGCGTATTGGGTCGCGGTGTTGTGGTCGATGGGCGCGCAGTTCCACTGGGAAAAGCAGGGCGGGCAACTCGAACTCTACATGGTGGCGCCCTGCTCGCGCATGGCGATCCTCACCGGCATGGCGATCGGCGGGCTCGCGATGACCTCGGTGCGCGCGGTGGCGTCCGGCGTCATCGGTCTGTGGGTGTTCCACGTGCCGTTCCATCCCGCGCAGCCGCTCGCGCTGGCCGCGGTGTTTCTGCTCGCGCTGTGCAGTCTCTACGCGCTCGGCATGTGCCTCGCCTCGCTGTTCCTTCTGTATGGGCGCGAGATTTGGCAGCTGTCGCATGCGTTGCAGGAGCCGGTGTTTCTCGCCAGCGGGATGTATTTCCCGCTCAAGGCGCTCGGCCCGTGGGCGGTCGCCGGCGTATCGGCGTTGCCGCTGGCGCTCGGGCTCGACGCCATGCGCCAACTGCTCTTCGCGCCGGAGATCGCGCAGGGTCTCTTCCCGCTCCGCACCGAAATCGCGGCGCTCGCGGTGTCGTGCGTCGTCTTCCTGATCGCGGCGACGTGGCTGATGGCGGCGATGGAACGCATCGCCAAGCGCAACGGCACGCTCGTGCTGCGGCACCAATAGGAGACGCGATGGCCCGCTCGCTCCATCATCGCTGGCGCACCTTCCGCGCCGCCGCGTGGCTCGGCTACCAGATCGAGGCGAACTGGACGCGCCCCGACATCTTTCTGGTCTTCGCGCTCGCCAAGCCGCTCGCCACCGCGCTCATCCTGCTCGTGATGTACCGCGTGGTATCGGGCGGCCAGGCGTCCGACGCGCGTTTCGTCGCGCTGTACGTCGGCAACGCGTTCTTCATCTTCGTGCCGCTGCTCTTGGTCGGCCTCTCGTGGGCGGTGTTCGAGGACCGCGAGCAGTATCAGATGCTGAAGTATGTGGTGACATCACCCGCTGGATTGCTGACCTACCTGCTCGGCCGCGCGGTGACCAAGGCGACGATGGCACTGGCCTCGGCCGCCGTCGTACTGGGCTTCGGCGCGATGGTGCTCCACATGCAGTTCGTGTGGACACTGCCGCATCTCGTGGCGCTGGTGGCGAGTCTCGCGTGCGGCATCGTCGCGGTGGTCGGCATCGGCATGATGCTGACCGGTGCGTCGCTGGTGTTCGCGCGCCAGGCGATGACGATCAACGAAGGGGCGGCAGGCGTGCTGTATCTGTTCTGCGGCGCCGTCTTCCCGATCGACCTCTTGCCGCTGCCGCTGCGGGCGATCGGCCTGTCGTTGCCCCTGACCTATTGGCTGGAGGCGTGCCGGCGTGCGCTCGTCGGCCATTCGCCGTCGGGGATGCTGCATGCGTGGAGCAACGGCCAACTCGCGCTCGCGCTTGCCGGCACGACGGCGGTGTGGCTCGCGGCCGGCGTCGCGCTCTACTCGGCGCTCTTGCGCGCCGCGCAGCGCGACGGCAAGTTGGACCAAACGACGGCGTGGTGAGCGCCGGAACGCCCACCACGCACGTATCATCGCACCTGGGTGCCTAGACGTCCGACGTGCAGAACCCGCAGCGCGTCGCCTTCACCGGAATCGCCGAACAACAGCGCGGACAGTCCTTCGTCGGCGGCGCCGGCGGCGCAGGTTCCGGCGCCGGCATCAACCGATTCACCTGCTTGACGACGAAGAAGATCACCAGCGCGATCAGCAAGAAGTCGATGATGGTGTTGATGAAGACGCCGTACTTGATGAGCGGCGCGCCCGCCTTCTGCGCCGCGTCGAGCGACTCGTACGCCGTTCCCGACAAGTTGATGTAGAGGTTCTTGAAGTCGACCTTGCCGAGCACGAGGCCGATCGGCGGCATCAGCACGTCGTCCGTGAGCGAGGACACGATCTTGCCAAACGCGCCGCCGATGATGACACCGATGGCGAGGTCCAGCACGTTGCCCCGCATGATGAACGCCTTGAATTCCTTCATCATGATGTGGATCTCCGGGACCGTTGGGAGTGCGTGGGGAGAGGACGTTACAGCGTGCGGCGCATGATGGGCCGCGAGGGTGAGCGGCGCAACACCTCCGTGAAACCTGCCGCGAGAAATGTCCCCGGCAGTCCCGTCCATACGAAGGCGTCGGGCGAGGCGCCGCCGGAGGTGTCCACCGGATAGCCCTCGAGCACGCGGGCGCCGTGTTCGCGGGCGAGGCGTGCAGCGGCCTTCAGCAGGCGCACCGACACGCCGCGCCGCCGGTACGGCTTGGCCACGAAGAAGCACACGACCGACCACACTGGCGTGTCATCGACCGGTTTCAAGACGCGCGACGTCTCGAGCCGCGTCATCTCGTCGCGCGGTCCGAGCGCGCACCAGGCAATCGGCGTGTTGCCGTCGTAGGCGAGGATGCCGGGCGGCGGATCGCGGCGCACCCGGGCCCGGAACGCCTTCTTGTTCGCGGCGCCCTTGCAGGCGCCGAATTCCTTGGCGCGCAGCCGCGGCCACATGCACCAGCAGCCGCCGCACGCGCCGCGTTCTCCGAACAGCGCCTCGATGTCGTCCCAGCGATCCGCGGTCGCCGGCGCAAAGGTCACGCGTGCTGCCATCTAGCCTCCACTCAACGCGGCGATCAGATGCACCTCGTCGCGTTCCTCCACCGCCTCGTCGATCGTCTGCGCGACGTCGCTGTTGCGGAAGATCCGGATGTGCGGCCGGATGCGATCCTGCTCGTCGATGACGCGAAAGCGAATGCCGGGATACCGCGCGTCGAGATCGCGCAGCACTGCGTCGAGCGTCGCGCCGCGGCCCGGCACCCGCGCCACGCCGCCCGTGTAGCTCTGGAGCGGCGTCGGGATGTGCACCGTCATCCGCGCTCCGCCATCGTCACGCTGAGGATTTGCGGCAGGTGCGCGGCGATGCGCGTCCACGATTCGCCTTCGCTGCGCGACATCCACACCTCACCGGTCGTCGTGCCGAAGTAGAGGCCGACGTTCGGCTCGCTATCGCGCGTCATCGCTTGGCGCAACACCGTCCAGTACGCGTGCTCGGTGGGGAAGCCGGCGTCTTGGCGCTGCCAGGTCTTGCCACCATTCTGCGTGCGGTACACCGCCGGCTTGCCGCCGGGCGAGGTGCGCGGCCACACGCTGGTGCCGTCCATCGGCAACACCCACGCGGTGTCGGCATCGCGCGGATGGATGACGATGGGGAAGCCGATGTCGCCGACCTTCTTCGGCATCTTCGCGCCGATGCGCGTCCACTCGCGACCCGGCCGGTCGAGACGGTAGATGCCACAGTGATTCTGGTGGTAGAGCCGATCGGGGTTGCTGGGCGCGAACTGCACGCAGTGCGGATCGTGGCCGAACTCGGACTGCGGATCGGGCAGGAAGTACGCTTCGACGCCACGGTTGAGCGGCGTCCAGTCGGCGCCGCCGTCCACCGTCTCGAAGATGCCGCCGCTCGACAGCCCCATGTACATGTGCCGCGCATCGCGCGGGTCGATCAGGATCGAGTGCGTGATCGGGCCGACAGGCGTGTTGGCGTCCTTCGTCCATGCGTCGTGCATCGGGTGCTCGTCGAAGCCGCGGACGATCGCCCAGCGCGCGCCGCCATCGTCGCTGCGGAACAGGCCGTGCGGCGAGGTGCCGGCCCACCACACGCCAGGTTGCGTGGCGTGGCCCGGCGTCAGCCAAAACGTACACTCGACGGCGCGGCGCGGGGTGCCGCCGCGCGCCTTCGGAAACGCCGGTGGCTGCTCGGCTTCCTTCCACGCGCGGCCCCAGTTCGTGGAACGGAACACCGTCGGGCCGAGGTGCCCGGTGCGCGCCGCCATCATCAGCGTCTTGCCATCGCGCGGATCGAGCACCAGGTGGTTGATCTGACTCCCGAGGAAATGCGGTCCGTCGATCGACCACCGCCGCCGCGCGCGATCCGACGACAGAAAGAACGCGCCCTTGCGGGTGCCAACCAACAGGGTGAAGCGGGGCGAGGCGGCACGCGGGCGCGCCGGACGAGAACTCGAGGCCATGGGACCATCTCCTTCGACGGGGGGCGGGAGGGGTCGACCATAGCACCAGCGCGGCAGGGCGTCACCGCCCCGCCGCGCCGGAGAGTGCCGAGACCGCGCCGGAGCGCGGCTATCTGCTGTTGTCGCCGTCCAGCAACGAGCCCAAGCCGCCGAGAATCGAGCCTTCCTCGCGCCCGCGCCCGCGGGTCTGCGGCGCCGCCGCGTAGATGCGGCCCGCGAGACGCGACAGCGGCAGCGACTGCAGCCAGATCTTGCCCGGGCCGCGCAACGTGGCGAAAAACAACCCTTCGCCGCCGAACAGCGCCGACTTGATGCCGCTCACCGTCTGGATGTCGTAGTCCACCGTCGGCTGGAACCCGACGATGCAGCCGGTGTCGACGCGGATCACCTCGCCCGGCGCCAGCATGCGCTCGTGGACCGAGCCGCCGGCGTGCATGAACGCCCAGCCGTCGCCGGTGAGGCGCTGCATGATGAATCCTTCGCCGCCGAACAAGCCGACGCCGAGGCGGCGCTGGAACTCGATGCCGAGCGACACGCCCTTCGCCGCGCACAGGAACGAGTCCTTCTGCGCGATGACGGTGCCGCCGACTTCCGACAACTTCACCGGCACGATGTGGCCCGGGTACGGCGCGCCGAACGCCACGCGTTGTTTGCCGCCGGCCTGATTGCCGAACACCGTCATGAACAGCGACTCGCCGGTGAGCAACCGCTTGCCGGCGCCGAGCAGCGCATTCATGAAGCCGCCGCCCTGCTGCTGGCTGCCGTCGCCGAAGATCGTCTCCATGACGATGCCGCCGTCCATGTACATCATACCGCCGGCTTCGGCGATCACCGCTTCGCCCGGATCGAGTTCGATTTCGACGTACTGCATGTCGTCGCCATAGATCCGGTAATCGACTTCGTGCATTTGCGACATGGTGTGTCAGTCTCCGAGTGCAAGTGGGGCGCCGACGCGGCGGCGCTTGCGCGTTGGGATTTGCGCGGAATGCTGCCTGAGAACGTTGCTCTTGGCTAGCCGGTTGCAGCGGGGCGTGGCGGGGTGGGCGGCGCGTCCCGCACATCCCGCCCCGCCGCCCCCGCCGGACCGTCGCAGCAACCGTTCGTCGCCGGATTCCGGCCGTCCGTCGATGGCCCCGCGCAGCCCCGGCGCGAATCGCCGATACTGACGCCCATGGCAACGTCCTCCGTCATTTCGCCGGCCGAGCGCTGGCTCAGGTGGCTCCTGCGGGTGTCGCTCACGACGCTCGTCATGGGGATCCCGTTCGGGCTGTTCTTCGGACTCTTCCAGCATCGGCCGTACTGGCAAGGCGCGCTGATCTGCTACGGCATCTCGGTGGCGATCGGGCTCAGCGTGTCGATCTTCGTGCAGCTGGCCGAGGAGCTGTATTGCCGGCTCTTCCCGCACGGCCAAAACGCCCGCGGCCGCCAGCTCGTGGTGCAGATGGCGATGTTCGGCGTCACCGGCGTGGTCGGCAGCCAGGTGCCGATGGTGCTGCTGTCCACATTCGGCCACATCGAGATGTACGGCAGCTGGCGCGGTCTGTGGATCAACGTCGGCTACAGCCTGGTGTTCACGACGCTCTTCATGGGCATTGCCTATGCGCGCGTGTTCTACGTCCGCATGCGCGAACGCGAAGCGGCGGAACTCGCCGCCCGTGCCGAACTCGCCACCGCGCGGCTCGCGGCGCTCCGCGCGCAAGTACACCCGCACTTCCTCTTCAACACGCTGAACACGATCGCAGCGCTCATCCCGCAGGAGCCGGCGGTGGCCGAAGAGGTGACCACGCGGCTTGCCGAAGTGTTCCGCTTCGTGCTCCAAGCCGGCGATCGCGATTGGGTGACGCTGTCCGAAGAGATCGAGTTCGTGCGCGCCTATCTCGACATCGAGATGGTGCGACTCGGCGATCGCGTGCGCGTCGAGGAAGCGTGGGATGCGGCCTCCCTGACCGTGCCGGTGCCCACGCTCCTGCTCCAGCCGTTGGTCGAGAACGCGGTGCGCCACGGTATCGGGCCGCGCGCCGAGGGCGGCCGCATCCGGCTCGCCTCCCGTCTCGACGGCGAGGTCCTCGTCCTGACGGTGGACGACGATGGGGTCGGCTTCGACCCGGTGGGGCGTCGCGGGCGCGCGGCCAGCGGGTTCGGCTTGCGCTCGGCGGAGGATCGGATCCGGGCGCTGGGGGCGCCCGCGGAGCTCACCATCGACAGCGCACCGCACGCTGGGACGCGCATCGCGCTGCGCTTGCCGCGCGATCCGCAGCCGCTGCAGGCGGCCCCGCCGGCTCCTCCGGCCCGTCGCCCCGACAACCCACTCGGCGCGCCGCTGCGCGCGCCGTTCGCGCCCGAGGGGCCACGCCCGCCGCTCAGCGGCCACTCACCATTCGCAGAAGGAGATTGACGATGCGACGACTTCTCATGCACGGCGTGTTTGCCGCCTTCCTAGCGGTACCCAGCATTGCCGCGGCAGTCGACCCCGACGTGTCCGGCGCCGTCGTGCAAGCGCGGCGCGACATCCAAGCCGCGGTCGACATCGGCTCGGCAGACGAGCTGCTCGGCGTCCGCGCCACGCTGCTCGCCCTCAGCGACGCCGAGCAGGCGAGCACACCGGTGCAATACACGCTCGCGTATCTCGACTGGCGCGTCGTGCCACTCTGGCTGCGCGAGCACGAGGGCGACAAGGAGACGGCCTTGCGCTACGTCGAGGAGGGACTCGCCGCTGCGCGCGCCGTGCAAAAGGCGGAGCCGAAGAACGCGGAGGCGTTCGCCCTCGAGTCGTCGCTGCTCGGCCTCAAGATGATGGGTGCCGGCGCCGACGTGATGACGCTCGGGCCGCTCTCGATGCAGGCGATGATGAAGGCGGCGAAACTGGCGCCGGCGAACCCGCGCGTGCTGTTCTTGCAGGGACTCAGTTTGCTCTACACGCCGGCGCAGTTCGGCGGGGGCGCTGCGCCGGCGATCGCCGTCCTGCGCGATGCTGCGCGTGCTGCGGCGGCGGACGCGCCCGCGGATTCGCTCGCCCCCGCGTGGGGGCACGACGACGCCGCGGTGTGGCTCGCCCAGGCATGCATGCAGAGCGGTCAGGGGGCCGACGCGCGCGCCGCGTTGCGCGATGCGCTCGCCGCGAATCCGCGCAACGGCATGGCGCTCGCCTTGCAGCGGCAATGGGCGGCCGCCCCCGCCGATTCGGCCAGCGGCAACACTCCGGCGAAGGCAGGGAAGTGATGCGTGTGATCCGTCGGCTCGCGCTGGTGTGTATCGCGGCCGGCATCGTCGTCGCGACTGCGCACGCGGCGGCGGCGCCGCCATCCGGTCCGGCGCTGCACGGCATCGTCGTCGATCAGAAGGGCGACCCGCTCGAGGCGGTCACGGTCAGCGTGCCGCAGGTGCGGCGCGGAGCGATCACCCGCAAGGATGGCACCTTTCGCATCGCCGTGCCCGGTCCGGGCGCGTACAGCCTGCGCGTCAGTCAAGTCGGCCTCACGACCGTCACGATGCAAGCCACGGTGCCGGCGAGCGGCGAGCCGCCGCTGCTGCGCGTGGTGTTGAAGGAAGCGCCCATCCCGGTGGCCGAAGTGTCGGTGCGCGCGTCCTCGTTCGGGGCGGAGGGCAAGCGACAGGGCGCGACGTTGCGCCGCATGGACATCATGACGACGCCGGGTGCCGCCGCCGATCTGATGCACAGCCTCCACACGCTGCCCGGCGTGCACGCGCCGAACGAAGGCGCCGCACTCTACGTGCGCGGTGGCGCGCCGCTCGAAACCGTCGTGCGTCTCGACGGCGGCGATGTCGGCCATCCCTACAAATACGAGACGGCGAGCGGCGGCTTGTTCGGCGTCATCGACCCGTCGCTGGTGTCCTCGGCCTACTTCTCGAGTGGGGCGTTCGCCCCGAAGTACGGCAACGCGCTGTCCGGCGTGCTCGACATCGAGAGCACGAGCGACGTGCGGCAGACGTCGTTCAACCTCGGCGCCAACCTGGTCGGCGGTGGCGGCACCGTCGGCGTGCCGCTGTCCGGCGAACGCGCCGGCCTGCTGCTGACCGCGCACTACACCGATGTCACGTTGCTCGATCGCCTCTATGGCGCCTCGAGCGACTTCACGCAATATCCGCGTTCGTACGATGGCGGCGCGAAGATCCTCGTCCATCCGACCGCGACGCAATCGATCTCGCTGTTCGGCGCCGCGTCGCACGACCGCACCGGCGTGCACCTGCGCTTCCCGAGCTATCGCGGCGAATTCACCAATGGCGCCACAGTGCAGGTGTGGAACGCCGGCTACACCAACGTGGTCTCGAAGGCGTTGGCGGTGCGCGTCAACGCCGCCGACACCCACTTCGACGACACCTGGGCGTTCTCGGACTTCCGCTACACCACGACGTCGAATCAATACACCGCGCGGGCAGACGTGGTGTGGCAGGTGCGCAGCGGGTCGGAGGTGAACGCCGGACTCGACGGCGAGCGCGAGAGCGAAACCTATGCCGGCACCGTGCCGCACGACTCCACCGACTACGCGCCCGGCGCGCCGACCCGCGCCATCGCGCAGGACGGCGTGCGCGAGCGGTTCGGCGCCTACGCCGACGAGAAACTTCGCGTCTGGCGCACCGTGTTCGCGAATGTCGGCGCGCGTGTCGACCGCTACGGCAGCGTGCGGCTGCGCGCCACCGATGGCACACGCACCACCGGCAGCACCGAATGGACCGTCGATCCGCGCGTCGCGCTCTCGTGGAAGCCGCGCCGTGCGTGGACGCTGCGGGCCTCGACCGGCGACTTCCACCAGAACGCGCCGCTGCGCTACACCGACGCGCGCTTCGGCAATCCGGCGCTCGGACCGCTCGCCGCGCGGCATTTCGTCGGCGCGATCGAATATGCGACCGTAGACCGCACGCTGCGCGCCGAGGTGTACGACAAGGACTACCGCCACCTGGTGCTCAACGATCCGCTCACCCACTATTCGACCGACGGCGACGGCTACGCGCGCGGCATCGACCTGTTCGCCGAAGGCCGCTGGCCGCGGCTCCGCGCCTGGGCGTCGTACGGCTATCTCGCGTCGCAGCGCCGGGAATTCCAGGCGACCGCCCGCGTCACCTCGCCCTATGCGCCGACGCATGACCTCAGCGCGGTGGCGACGTATCATCTCAACGGCGGCTGGGACATCGGCGCGCGGGCGCGCGTCGCCTCCGGCGCGCCGTACACGCCGATCGTCGGCGCGGTGAAGGATTCGACGCGCGACGTGTGGCATCCGGTCGAAGGCGAACTCTTTTCGGCACGCTACCCCGCGTACGGCCGGCTCGACGTGCGCCTGATGAAATACGTCGAGGCACCGAAGTTCCTCGGTCTGCCGCAGTCATGGCTGGTGATCTACGTGGAAGGTCTGAACGTGCTCGACATCAAGAACGTCCTCGAATACCAGTACACGCCCGACTACAGCGCGCATCAGGCGGTGTTGTCGTACTTCAGCCGCCGCGCGTTCGTGGCCGGCGCCTCGATCGGCTGGTGATGCGCGTCGTTCTGGTCGAGGACGAGCGGCCGGCGCGCATGCGTCTGCGTCGACTGCTCGCCGCACATGCCGATGTCGAGATCGCTGGCGAATCGGCGACCGCGGCGGATGCGCGCCTGCTGATTGCGCGTGAGCACCCCGACGTCGTCTTCCTCGACGTGCAACTGCCCGGCGAGTCGGGTTTCGAGTTGCTGGCGACGCTGCCCGCACCGCGTCCGCTGGTCATCTTCACCACCGCGTTCGAAGCGTACGCGGTGCGTGCGTTCGAGGAGTCGGCGCTCGATTACCTGATGAAGCCGTTTCGCCCCGAGCGGCTGGGGGCCGCACTCGACCGCGCCCGCGGCGATCTCGCGCGGCGCGGGATGCCGGGTGGTGAGGCGGCGTTGGCAGAGCGACTCGAACGATTGCTTGCGCGTCTCGAATCCGGTGGCGATCCGCGCGAGGGCGTGACGGCGCGCGGCGCACCGCTCGACACCGCCGCACGCGAGCCTGGCCTCGGCGCTCGCGGCCTCCACTACGTCGACCGCCTCACCGCCCGCGTCGGCGAACGCGTCGACGTCATTCCCGTGCGCGAGATCCTCTACTTCCGCGCGGAGGACAAATACGTCGCCGCGTACACGAAGTCGGGCAGTCACCTGCTGACCTCGACGCTCGACCAACTCGAAGCCGACCTCGATCCCGCCCACTTCGCCCGCACCCACCGCTCTGTCCTGGTCAATCTCGACGACGTCACCTCGATCGAACCGGCCTTCGCCGGCACGTTTACGCTCCGTCTGCGATCGCTGCCGTCCGTCGGTTTGCCGGTGTCGCGTCAACGCGCCCGTGCGCTGAGGCAGCGCCTCGGCTTTTAGCGCGTCGCGCGAGCGTCCCGCGCAGCCCGCCCCCGCCGTCCCCGCCCGCAATCAGGTGCCCACGCGTGACTCCGCCTCGGGTAGACTGCGCGCTCCACGGCACCCGCACAGGAGACAGCGTTGCTTCCGTTCTCATCCGCCCCCGCGAAGTTTGGATCGCCCGATGACGTGTTGCGTCAGGTGTTTGGCTATGCGGAGTTCCGGCCGGGACAGCAGGCGATCATCGACTCGGTGCTCGCGGGGCGCGACTGCATCGGCGTGATGCCGACCGGCGCGGGGAAGTCGCTGACGTTCCAGGTGCCCGCAAAGATCCTCGGCGGGACCGTGCTGGTGATTTCGCCGCTCATCTCACTGATGAAGGATCAGGTGGACGCGCTGGTGCGGTTCGGGTTCAAGGCGACCGCGTTGAACTCGACGCTCGAGTGGGAAGAGCGGCGCCGTCGCGTCGCGGCGATGCGCGCCGGCGAATACGAGTTGGTGTACGTCGCGCCGGAAGGACTCGAAGGATCGTTGCGCGGCTTCATCGCGGATTCGCCGGTGAAACTCGTGGTGGTGGACGAGGCGCATTGCATCAGCCATTGGGGCCACGACTTCCGTCCGGCGTACCGCAAGCTGCGCGGACTCAAGACCGAACTCGGCGACATTCCGGTGCTCGCGCTCACCGCCACGGCAACGCGGCGCGTGGTCGGCGACATCCTGCACCAACTCGGGATGAAGAAGCCGGCCGGCTACAAGGGTTCGTTCTTCCGGCCGAACCTGCGCATCGTCGCGCAACGCAAGGGTGGCGGCCGCAACGCGCGCCGCGATCTGATCGGCCTGTTGCGGGCCCACGGCGGCGAAAGCTGCATCGTCTACTGCCTCAGCCGCCGCAGCGTCGAACAGACCGCCGACTGGCTGCGCACGCAAGGTGTGCGCGCGGTGCCGTACCACGCCGGCCTGCCCGACGAGGTGCGCGCCGCCCATCAAGACATGTTCGCGCGCGACGAGATCGACGTCATCGTCGCCACCGTCGCCTTCGGGATGGGCATCGACAAGTCGAATGTGCGGCTGGTCGTCCACCGCGACATGCCGAAGTCGATCGAGGCGTGGTATCAGGAAATCGGCCGCGCCGGCCGCGACGGCTTGCCGAGCGACTGCGTCATCTTCTACTCGTGGGCCGACGTCATCGGCTACGACACCTTCCTCGCCAACATGGAAGACGAGGTGCTGCGCGCCGAGACGCGGGCGAAGACCACAGACCTGTTCAACCTGCTCGACCGCGGCGGCTGCCGGCATCAAGCGCTGGTCGCATATTTCGACGAGACGCTCGAGGGCTGCGGCACGTCCTGCGATCTGTGCACCGGCGTCGATGTCGATGCGTTGGTGGCCGACGGCGCCCTGCGCGCCCGCGAGGCGTTGGCCCAGCGGGGCGACGCGCGCGGCCTCCTGTTCGCGGGCGCCGACGAGGCCGAGCGCGCGACGGCACGTATCCGCGCCGCCCGCACGCGGGCGACCGACGCGGAACTCGATGCCGCGGTAGACCCGGCGCTCTTCGAGGCGTTGCGCGCGCTGCGCAAGCGTCTCGCCACCGAGGAAGGCGTCCCGCCCTACATCGTCTTCAACGACGCCGTGCTGCGGCAAATGGCGGCGCTCAAACCGCGCACGCCGGACCAGTTGCTCGCGCTGAACGGCGTCGGGCCTGCCAAGCTCGATCGCTACGGCGCCGCGTTCCTCGCACTGATCGCCGCGGACGGCTAGAGCCGCGCGAGGACGTACTCCCATTCGGCGCACGCGGCTCCGCCGATCGGTTCGGCCGCCGGCCGCGGCGCCGCGCTCCGCGTGAATCCGAGCCGGTCGAGCACGCGCATCGACGCCACGTTCCGCGTGTCGACCGTCGCCTGCAGCCGCAGGATGCGGGGATCCGCGAATAGACCTTCGCATAAGCGCCGGACCGCTTCCGACGCGAATCCCTGGCCCCAATACGGTACGCCGATCATGTACGCGATCCACGCCGTGCCGTCCCGCTCGATGGTGGCTTGCACGTAGCCGACGTACTCGTCCGGCGCCCGCCGCCGCAGCGCCCAATTCCACCACCGCTCGCTGCCGTCCGCCGACAGACGCGACTCGAGACGCGCGTAGCGCGCACGCAGCGCGTCGACGGACGCGGGTGGCGCGTCGGGCACGAACGCGTACATCCGTTCGTCGGACAGGAGCGGAAAGAGCGCGGCGGCATGCGTCGCGCAGAGCGGCTCGAGCACCAGGCGCGCCGTCGCGCCCGCCACCGCGTCGCCCGTCACTTCTTCACGATCTTGACCTGCATGCCGGTCGTCACGCGTTCGTCTTTCTGCAGGTTGTTGATCATCGCGATTTCGTCGGCGGGCGCGCCGAGATTGCTGAGTGTCGTGAGGAACGACGAGAACGGCGCGCCGGTCTTCGGGCGTGCCAGCGCGATCGTGCGCGGCGTCACCGTGCGCTTCGCGGCGTCGATGTCGCGGATACTGCGGGCCGTCTCGACGAACGTCGTGCCGAGCGATGACGGTACGCCGAGCAACTGCAGGGACGACGTGGCGCTGCGCTGCACTACCGCGCAGGCGAGCGCGGAGGTGGCGCCTTGCTGATCGACCGTGCGCACCTCGCCGACCCACGCCGTCTTGCCGCCGATCGTCTCGTTCGCCCCGTCGACTCCGGCGATACCTTGCTGTGCGCGCAGCTGGCGCACGTAGCCGGCCGGATCGCCCGACTGCACGAGCGTCAGCTGCATCCGCGCCGCGCTCGCCGCGCCCGAGGACGGCGCCACCGCGACCACCGCGCCGGTGCCATTCTGCACCGTCCACGACGCCGGCCACTGCATCTGAAAACCGAGCGATGGGTGATAGAACGCACGGCCCTCGCTGTAGCCTTGCCGCGGATCGTCGCCATAGACGAGGCCGTCCACCGCCTTCTTGAGCCGGCCCTCACGCACCGTGAGCGTCTTCTGGTCCGCGGCGGCCAGCGCGGTCACCGCGTCGTCGGCGAGCGTCGTCGTGCGCTGGTAGCGATTGCCGGGATCGGGGTGCGTTTGCAGGATGGTCGGCAATTGGCCCGCGCCGGAGCGCGCGGCCACCGCGGCGAGCGTCTCGTACGTCGCCGGGATCTCGCGCGGGTCGTAGCCGGCGCGTGTCGCGTAGCGCACGCCGAGCATGTCGGCCTCGGTCTCGTGATCGCGGCTGAACTTGAGGAACAGCAATCCGAGTCCTTGCGAGGCGACGCCGCTGTACTTCGCCACGCGCTCCGACAGGATGCTGCCGACGCCGAGACCGAGCTGCGCCATCTGCTGCTGCGTCATCTGCCGCGCCGAGTGCCGCGCGGTGACGTGCCCGATCTCGTGGCCGATCACGCCGGCGAGCTGCGCTTCGCTGTTCATCACCGACAGCAATCCCCGCGTGACGTAGATGTAGCCGCCCGGCAACGCGAACGCATTGACGATCGGCGAGTCGAGCACGCGGAAATGCCATGGCAGCGACGGCCGTTCGCTCCGCTTCGCCATCGCCTGGCCGATCGAGTCGACGTAGGCGGTCAGCGCCGGGTCATCGTAGACGCCGTACTCGGCCTGCACCGACTTGTCGGCCTCCTCACCCATCGCGATCTCCTGCGACTCGGAGACGAGATTGAGTTCGCGCTTGCCGGTGACGGGATTGGTGGCGCAGCCGGCCAACGCGACGAGAAGCGCGAGCGCGAGGGTGCTCCGAAAGGCGCGGCGTGACGATCGCGCGCGAAGACGGATGGGGCGTGGGAAGGCCGGGAATGCCATGGACGATTTTCTCCTCCTGATGATCCGCGCAAAGGGCAGGGGGCGGCCGGACGCTCGCAGTATAATCGGATCCGGTACGTGGCAGCATCGCGGGGATGGCGGGCGCGGCACCGTACCTTGCGCTTGCCCCCGGCCGCGCGTGCGGCACGAGGTGTTGGCGCAGAGAGCCTGCGTGGCGACGGGTCTGCTCTCTTCCCGGGATGGGCTGCCGCCCGTTGACAGATCGGCGCGGGATCAGCGCGATCACCGGGGCCACCCCGCCCTCCTTGCACGGGGTGGCCGGCTCCCGTGTGGCGCGCAACACCCGTCGCCTTCGAGGTGTGCCATGTCCGCTCGCGTGCAACGCATTGCGACTCTCACGTTGGCCTCACTGTTGGTCTTCCCGGTGCACGTCACGGCCGGGGACATGCTCGCCGCCGCGCCGCGGGACTCAGCCACCGTGCGGCTCGCGGATCTCGCCGGCCGCCGCGTGCGCGTGTCCGCGCCGTTCTTCACGCGACTCGACCAGGAGTGGCTCGTGGTCGCCGCGAGCCCCGATACCTTGAGACTCTCGCGGTCCACCGCCAAGCCGCCGATGGCCGTGCCCGCGTCCGCCATTTTGCAGATGCAGATCTCAGAGGGCACGCGCCGCAGCGCGTCGGCCGGGCTCGGCAGGGGAATGCTCATCGGAACGTTCGTCGGCCTGCTGGCAGGCGTGATCGCGTACGAGAGCGCCGACCATTCCTCGTCCTGCGGGAACGAGGAGTTCATCTGCTTCGATCTCGACTTCTCCGGCCTGCTGCCTCTCGGCGGGGCGGCCGCAGGGGCGCTTCTCGGCGGCGGCGTCGGATTCGCCCTGGGCCGGAACATCGAGCATTGGCGCACGGTCACGCTCGAGCGCGAGCCTCGCCCCTCCGCACCGTGACGCCGTTGGCGCGGCGCGGCATGCGCGCGGCGGTTCTTTCGCCCCTGGACGGCGGACGTCCCCTGGCGATTGCACAGTTTCTCCGGCGCGCGGCGCGAGTTCCCCGAGTGGGGATGCGTGACCGTTCGGAAATTCCCATTGTGAGAATGATCGACTCGCGTGGGAACGTGAAGCCCGGCAGGGACTTCGGCGGCGTGAAGGGCATTCGCCACCGCGCCAACCGCCCAGACTATTCCCACAATGGGAAGGTTCAGCCTTCCCCATGTGAGAATGGCATACATCAAAATGTTGGCAATTGGTCACTTGCGGCACAGCGAACATATGGCATGCTCCCTGCTATCAAACCGGACA
>JBGATO010000003.1:0-113920 GCA_044229145.1 Candidatus Eiseniibacteriota bacterium
TGCACCGCGCGCGGGCGCGGCTCAAGACGCATCTCGCCGACCGCGCCCCCGAAGGGAGAGAGCCATGACGAGCGGCTGCGACGACATCCGCCCGCGGCTCGGCGCCTACGACGACGGCGAACTCGCCGCCGCGGAAGCCCGCGCCGTCGAGCAGCATCTCGCCGTCTGCGCCGACTGCCGCGCCGACCTCGAGGCGACCCACGCCGCCGACCGCCTGCTCCGCGCCCACTGGGAAACCGCCGACACGAGCGCCGCCTTTGCCGGGGCGACCGACCGGCTGATGGCGGCGCTCGACGCCGAGCCGGCGCCGGCGTGGACGGCGGCTCCTGCGCCGGCGCCGCGTTTGTCGCTCGTGCGCCGCCCGGCGTTCCGCTGGACAAGCGGGCTGGTGGCCGCCGCCGCGACGGTGCTCATCGCCCTGCGGCTCGGCGGTGTGTCGGTGCTGCCGTCCGCACGTCAGGCGTCAGCGCCGGTCCCCAGCGATGCCGCCGCCCCGGCGGGCCATGCCGAGGTGGGGGCGATCGAGCCGCGGACGCGCGAGGCCGCGCCCGCGCCGCCGGCCCCCGCTCCGGCGCCGAAATCCAAGACCGAACCGGTGCCCGCCGTGCCCGAGCCGCGCTTCGCGGTGCGTGGGGTCGCGCCGGAGCCGCGGGCCGCGCGGTATGCCGTGCCGTCGCTCACGCCCGCTGCGCCGGCCACCACCGACGCGCCCGCCGAGCCGATGCCGGCGCTGCTCGCCGAACGCGGCAACGACGTCGCCGGCACGCGTGGCACCGGCGTGCAATCGCACGCCGATCGCAGCGGCTCGCGCGCCGTCGGCAAGCGTGTCGTGCAGAGCGCCGAGGCGCCCGCCGGCGCCGGCATCGAGCGCGCCGTCGCCGTGCCGCCGCGGCCGTTCGGGATCGGGGATTCAGTCCTCGGCGCCGCGTCGTTGCGCGTGCTGCTCGAACGCGAGGAGTCGTTCCTCCGCGACGAGGCCGGCGAACTCGCGCCCGCCGACCGCGGCGACCGCTGGCGCACCGTCGGCGGCCTGCGCGCCTGGCTCGCGCGCTCGACCCGCAGCCGCGCCGAGGCGGATGCGGCGCTCGCGGCGTACCAGCAGGCGATGGCGCTCGATCCGAGCCACCGTGCGGCGGACGCGGGGGAGGTTGCCAAGCTGCTCCAAATCCGCGCGTCGCTACCACGCGAGTAGTATGCGGGACGAAAACTTGCATCTGATTTCGTCGAAGGTGTGGAAAGGGAGTGGACGGACGCCTTCCGCGCGCGGTAGGGTTCTGATAGCGACCGTTACGATTCCCGTCGCGCCCCGTCCAGTTCTCGATGTGGTTGCACGCCCTCACACGCTGCACGGAGGTTTCATGCCCCCCTCGCGGTTGATCCAAACTCGCCCTGGCATTGTTCCTGCTCTGCTCTGCTCTGCTCTGCTTCGGACTACTTGCCCTAGCAACTAGCAGCCGAGTGGCGCGCGCCTCCGAAAACTCCGTTGCTGCCGCTCAGTTGAGTTGGTCCGCCACCAGCGATGTCTCCTCGCTACCGTCCCCCGGTGAATCGGCGACTCTGCACCTCCGCCTGCGTGGCCTCACGAGCTTCAAGGGGGCGGAGATCCTCGTGCGGTGGTCGCCCGCGAGCGATGTCGCTGCCTCGTGCATGGTCCGCGAGAGCGCGGCATTCCGCACCGGGGCCGGCACGACTTGCACGTATCTGAATCGCGGGACCGCAGTCCCCGTGATCACGCGCGATGACTCAACGGCGTTCGCGGTCTCCTGGGCGAACAGCGACATTCTGACCTCATGCACTGCCGGCGATGCCCTCCAACTGACGTTTGACCTCAGCGGGTGCGCAGCGCTGAGCGGCGCGACCTTCACGTTGTGCCAGGTCACGATCCTTGACCGCTACAACGGCCTGCGAAGCGTTGCACCAGAGAGTCTGGGCACCGCGGTGACGCTCGGCGCGGGCGCGACGCTGCCCGCCTGCCTGCCTCCGCCCGCGCTGGCGGCGTTGGGAGACACAACCCTCACGCCGGGTCAGACCTTGCTCTACGACCCGTTGGGGGCGAACGGCGCAGGCACACTGACGACGCGTGCGCGCCTCGGAGACGAGCCGGCCAGCACGTTGCTCGTGAGTGGGACGAACCTGCCGCCCGGGTCTATTCTCGACTCCACCACGGCGGTGTTCACCTGGACGCCCACCGCGTCCAGCGTGGGGGAGTGGAACGGCATCACGATTTCGGTCGGAGACGCCGAAGGCGCTTCGGCCTCGACGAGCTTCAACATTCAGGTGGCGAGCCCGAACCAGCCGCCGGTGCTCACGGTCCTGCCCGACACGACGGTGGGAGCGTACCAGGTGGTGGTGCTCCAACCGGTCGCCGTCGACCCCGAGGGAGACTTCCTGGTGTGGAGTGCCACCGGCCTGCCCGCCGGTGCGACCATCGATTCTCTGACAGGCCAGATCGTCTGGAACTCCGGCGGGGATCCCATCACCTGGACCGCGCAGCTGCGAGTGGAGCAGCCGGGCACGGGCGGGAGCGGCTGCGGCGGGGGCGTGTCGGTCACGGTGGATCCGACGCCGTTTCCGTTTGGCGTGTTCCAGGCGCAGCTGGCCCAGGAAGACCACGATGCCCTGCAAGCGTTGCGCGCGGGCTGGGTCCATCGCACGGTGTTCCCCCTCGAACGGGGGATCGACTGGGAGACGGCTTTCCTCACCTACGTCCACGACTTCATCGACGTCACGGTGGCGAATGCGCAGGCATTGGGACTCGAGATCATACTGGACGTGTCGACGCACTGGGACACCACCGATCCGGATTTGCAGGCCTACTGGCCGCCGCGCGGCACGGAGGCGTCGAAGCAGGAATGGACGGACAAGATCAGCTACCTCGCCCGGCGCTACAACATCGGGGAGCAGGATGCGGAGGTCCGCATGCCAGGACTCAAGCAGTCCGTGATCTACTGGCACGTGGAAGAGGAACTGTCCTTCATCCCCGACCCGATCGCCTACATCGAGGAACTCTCGATGACGCGCACGGCGATCCTCCAGGGGAATCCCGACGCGCGAATCATTCTCGTTGGGCTAACGAGCGACCCGGTGTGGTGGCAGGCGTGTGGCGGTCTGACGGGGTCCGGCACGACCTGCCAACGTCCTCCGCTTTCGGAATGGGATGAGACAAAGTACACACAGTTCCAGCAGGCGACCAGTACACTGTTCGCCCACCCTGAGTTGTACGAGATTCTCGATTTTCATGTCTACGCGCGAACGTATAACCTCCGCGGCTTGACGCAATGGGTCCGCAATGCGTCCAATGCGGTCAACTCGCAGAACGCGACCCGCGATCTCTGGATCATGGAGGCGGGCGGCCCGTTCTTGGACGATACCCCGACTCCGCCCGAGAGTTACTTCGGCTTCACCTACACGCAGACCTCGCACAGCCAATTCACGTACGCCATCGCCGCGGAAGCACTCACCAACGGCGTCAAGCGCATCGCTTTCGAGCTCTTTCCCGGCGGACGCAATAACAACGACCACTCCGTGCAGTACAAGAACGTCGCGCTGCTCGAGCGCGTCGTGAACGAGGTAGACAATACCGTCACTGTGAACATGAAGCCCGCATACTATGCGTTTCGGCAACTGGCGGGTATCATCGGCGAGACGGACGAGGCCGCCGATCTGCGCATCAGCCTCACTCCCACCGCGCCGTGTGCCGAACTCGATGCCCTGTTCCACGCGGCGTTTCCGCACACGACCGGGGATCGCAAGCAGGAATCGGTGATGTGGTTCGGCAGGAGCAATGTGGGCCGCGAGGTCACTCTCGACCTCGAGCAGCCGTCGAATCCTCCCACCTTCCTCTACGCGTATCCGACTCCGATCAATAATCTGCCGGGGGGCGGCCCTCCGTGGCCGGTCGAGGAGGGTACACCCTACGATCATGCCACGATCCGGCTTGAAGGCACGTCGTTCAATCCCTTGCCCTTCGTGATTCAGGCCTCGGTTCCCTTCACGCTGGCGCATACGGTGGCCCTTGACCCCACGGGGGTTCCGCTCGACGCGAGTCAACGTACCTTTGTCACCTGGCTGGCGACAGGCGGGCGGCAGCACATTGGGTGGAGCCTCCCCGAGCTGGCAGGGCACACCCAACTGCTGCTGGTGGATGTGCGGGGGCGAATCGTCGCGGAGCGAACCGTTCGGTCCCGTGAGGGAACGGCCGCGATCGCGGAACTGGGGCGTAACGTCGCGCGAGGTGTCTACCTGGCGGTTCTGCGGTCTGGGAGCATCGTGGTGGCGCTGAGTCGTGGCGTCGTGACGAGGTAGCGGCACGATGCGCATCGCGATCCTTTGCGTCGTTCACCTCATGCTGGCTTCGGCGGCCCTCGGGGACGGAGGGCCGCCTGCCGCTGCTCGGCTCCGACGCGATGGGCCCGACACGCTTCGGCACGCCGGACGCCAGGCATGGAGCGTCGATGCCCGTGTCCCTGGCTTCCGTCCCCGCCGACGCGTCTTGGTCAAACCGCTTCCTCAGTCCGGGCGCAGATTCCACTGTCTACGCCCTCGACGCGCACGGCGACACGCTGGTCGTCGCCGGCGACTTCGACCGGCTTGGCTCGCGGACTTGTCACTCCATCGCCCTGTACGACGGGACGGCGTGGCACGACTTGGGTGGCGGATTTCCGGGCAGCGTGCGTGCGGTGTGTTGGTGGAATGGCCTGCTGATCGCGGGCGGAGAGTTCCGCGCGAGCGGCGGCGCGCCTGGTGACTATCTGGCGCAGTGGGATGGCACCTCCTGGCAGGCGCTGCCGGTGCTGGTCGATGGCCCGGTGTACTCGTTGGCGGTGCACCAGGGGCAGCTCGCTGCGGGTGGGAGTTTTCTGCATGCAGGGCAGGGTTTGTTTGGCGGGATCGCGCTCTGGAACGGCACTACTTGGTCGGCTCTCGGCAGCGGTATCAGTGGTGGAGCACACGCGATCTACGCAATGCTCTCTGTAGGGGAATCGCTCTATATCGGCGGGCGATTCGACTACGCAGGCAATGTGTTGGCTCACAATGTCGCAAGGTGGGGAGGCGGGGCCTGGAGTGCAATGGGGAGTGGAGTCGACTCCACTGGGAGCGTCTTCGCGTTAGCGTCATTTGCCGGAGAGATCCACGCCGGCGGCGCGTTTCTCAAGGCAGGCGGTGTGAAAGCAAGCTCGATCTCTGCCTGGGACGGGACCGCCTGGCGTGGTCTCAATTCAACAAACCTCTTTCACGCGCGGGCACTCGTCTCCTTCGGAAGTGCGCTTGCGGTGACGGGTGGATTCGCCCAGGCTGGGAATGCCACCGACGCCAACAGCGTGGCACTGTGGAACGGTGCGGGCTGGAATACTCTGCGTGGCGGTCTCTATCTCCATGAGCTTTACGGCTACTGGTTTGACGACCTCGGTTGGGCAGCCACCGTCTACCGTGGCGCCCTGTACGTCGGCGGCCACTTCACGCTCGCCGACTCGCTGTCGTCGCCGTTCCTCGCGCGGTGGGATGGCGACGCCTGGTCGACCGTGCTCGACGGCGACGGGCTCTCCTTCGACGCGGCGTGTTTCCTCCCGCGCACCGATTCGCTGATCGTCGGCGGGGCGTTCTTCAGCGCCGGGCCGCGCAAGCTGGGCTACATCGGGGCGTGGGACGGGCACGCGTGGTGGCCGCTCGGCCAAGGATTCAGCAGCGATGTTTACACGCTGGCCGAGTATCACGGCGATGTGATCGCCGGAGGCGCCTTCACCCGCGCTGACGGTCAAGTGGTGAACGGCATTGCGCGCTGGGATGGCGTTGCGTGGCATGCGATGGGCACCAGCGGAACGCCGGGCGTGAATAGTTGGGTGGTCGCGCTGCACGTGTGGCACGACACGCTCTATGTCGGCGGCTTCTTCACCAGCGTCGACGGGCAGCCGATCCGCTACCTCGCGGCGTGGGACGGCTCCCACTGGAGAGATCCGGGCACGCAGGCGGATCAGTGGGTGAACGCGCTGGGCGAGTGGGGCGGCAAGCTCGTCGTGGGCGGCGCCTTCACGACGATCGGCGGCCAGGCGGCGCAGTGCATCGCCACGTGGGACGGTCACGCGTGGGACACGCTCGGCGGCGGGCTCACCAGCTACGCCGGCTACTTCACGCCGCGTGTGTACACGGTGGCGGAGTATCGCGGCGAACTCGTGGCAGGTGGGGACTTCGACACCAGCGACCAGTTCGGTGATATGCAGTGCTTGGCGTCGTGGAACGGGACGCGTTGGCAGGAAGTTGGGATCAACGGCGTAGAGGCGTACGCCGGGATGCGGCCGTCCTCGGTCATGGCGCTTGAAGCGCGCGGTGGTTACCTCACGGCGGGGGGATTCGCGACGCGCTTCGGGCAAGCAGCGGCGCAGAACGTGGCGCGGTGGGATGGCACGACGTGGCGCGCGCTCGGCTCGGGCGTATCGTTCTTCTACCCCGACAACGGGGCGGTGTGGGCGTTGGCGACATGGAAGGACAGCCTTTACGTTGGAGGCGACATCGTCCTCGCTGGCGGACAGAAATCGGACTACTGGGCGCAGTGGGACAACGCGGACCTTGCCGTTTCCGCCGTGCGCGGGAACGAGGAGTCGGCGCCGGACGTCACGCCCTCGCATGCGCCGCTCCGCGCCGCGCGTCGCGTCGGGGGCATGACGTTCGTGAGCCAGCCCGCGTTGGCTGGGCGTCGGCGCGTGCGCGTGTGGGACGCGCGCGGCCGGGCGATCGCGGAGGCGGCTGTCACCGCGCCGCACGAGGCACGGTGGGACGGACGACTGGTGGCGGGGGCACAGGCGGCGGCCGGGGTGTATCTCGCAACCGTCGACGAGGCGGGGCGGACGGTCGCGCGTGCCCGCTTCGTCTGGATGCCCTGAGACGCGCAATGCGCAGGTGAGTTGGCGCGGCGGCGTGGCCGCGGCGGCGCCGCCTCCTTCGAGGATCCTCAAATCTGAGAGGCGTGCGACGGAATAGTCCCGCGCGGATCGCGTAAGCCCTTCACCCCCGCGTTCTCCGGTGCGTTGCCACACGGCGCCGGAACACTCGAGTGAAGGAGGTCCCGCATGCGCCCCATCGCGCCGTTGTGTGCCGTCGCCCTCGCGCTGCTCTGTGGTGCCGCACCCGCCATCGCCCGCACCCTCGAACGCACCGTGCCGCCAGTGGGGCCGGGCGATCGCCGCGTCGTCTATCCCGTACCGCCGCGGCCCGGGCCGCCGCGGTTGTTGCCGCCCGAGCCGGTGCAGCCGCCGGACGCGCACGGCATTCGCAGCGCCGCCACCGTGCGCGCTTCGCTCGACGGCAGCATCCTTACGGTCGACTGCAGCCAGACCTACACGAACGACGGCCACCAGCAGCAGGAGATCCAAGTGCTGCTGCCGATCCCGGCCGATGCGGTGGTGAGCGATGGCTCGCTGCTCGCCGACGGCCGCGAGTACCGCGCCGATGTCTTGCCGGCCGAACAAGCGCGCGCGATCTACGAGGACATCGTGCGGCGGCGGCGCGATCCGGCGCTGCTCGAGATGGCCGGGCGCGGGCTGATTCGTCTCTCGGCGTTTCCGATTCCCGCCGGCGGTTCGCGCACCGTGTCGTTCCGCTATCATCAGTCGCTGGCGCCGCACGCAGGGCGGCAGCGCGTGAAGATCCCGCTCGCGAGCGTGTGCGGACTCGACCGGCCCGGGGCGATCGACCTCACGCTGCGGGTGGACGGCACGACGCCGCTCGCGCAGATCACCTCGCCGAGTCACGATGTCGACATCGAACGGACCGGGGCGACGGCGGCGCGCGTGCGCTATCACGCCGCGCAGGCCGATCCGCACGAGACGCTCGACCTCGGCGTGGTGCGAGACGCGCGCGACATCGGCATCGACGTGCGCACCGCGCGTGGCGAGGGCGAAGACGACTACTTCCTGCTCTCGCTCTCGCCGGGCTGGCAATTGCTTCGGCAGCGGGCTCGCGCGCCGCAGACCGCGGTGTTCGCGCTCGACACGTCCGGTAGCATGCAGGGCGAGAAGTTCGCGCAGGCGCGCGCCGCGTTGCACCGCTTCCTCGACGATCTGCACGCGGACGATCGCTTCAACCTCGTCGCGTTTGCGTCCGGCGTCGAAACGTTCGCGTCGCGCGGGCCGGTTCTCGCGACGGCCGCGGCGCGGCGTGACGCGCGCGCCTGGGTCGACGGCTTGAGCGCGGGCGGCGGCACCAACATTGGTGACGCACTGCGCGTCGTGCTGGCGCGCGAGTGGGACGCGTCGCTGGTGCTGTTCCTCACCGACGGCCGCGCGACGGTGGGCGAAACGCGGCGCGAGGGATTGCTGCAACGCGCCGCCGACGCGCCGCGCGGCGCGCGCTTCTACGCGTTCGGCGTCGGCGACGACGTGGACGCGGATCTGCTCGACGATCTCGCGCAGGACGGCCACGGTAGCGTGACCTACGTGCGTCCCGGCCAGGACGCCGACGACGCCGTGACGACGCTGCGCCGCCGCGTCGAGCGGCCCTGCGTGCGCGACGTGTCGCTGCGCGTCGAGGGAGTGCGGGTGCGCGAGGTGTATCCGGCCGGCGCGCTCGACCTCTTCGCCGACGAGCCTCTTCTGGTGGCCGGCCGCATGCCCGCGCACGCCGGCCGCGCGATGGTGCGCCTCACCGGCACCGCCGCGAACGGCGCGCCGCTGCGCGCCTCGTGGGAGATCGACTTCGCCGACCGCGACGCGCGGAGCACCTCGGTGCCGGTGTTGTGGGCGTCGCGCAAGGCGGCGTCGCTGCTCGCGACCTTGCGCCGCGAAGGCCGCTCGCCCGCCACGCTCGACGAGTTGCGCGAGCTGGCGCGCCGCTACGGCATCCTCACCCGCGAAGTCGCGCTGCTCGCGCGTGAGGACGAGGCGGTGGCGATGGCGCCGCAGTCGATGCGTGGGTCCGTCACCGTCAAGTCCACTGCGTCGCGCACCTCCATCGATTCGAAGGCGCTCAAGACCCTGCCGGCCGACACGTTCAAGGAGGCGGTCGCGATCAAGCCGGGCATCGTCGGCTCATCGGGACGGCAGCACGTGCGCGGGGGACACGGCGGCGATCTCGCGTCGCAAGTGAACGGGCCGTTGCCCGCGGTGCCGCTGAATGCGAACACCTCGCTTGCCGTCGCGCTCCCGCCGTCCGACGCCATCGATTTGTCGGCGTCGCGCTGGGATCTCGCACGCTCGACTTCGGCCGCCGAGGCCACGAAACAGTCAGGCGCACGCGATCACGCGACGCGCGCCGGCCACACGTTCCGGCTCGTGGGGGCGGTGTGGACCGACGAAACGCTTGCCACTCAGCCGCCACCGACCCGCACATTGCGCGTGCGCAACTATCGTCACCCCTACTTCGCGCTGATCGCGCGGGACGCACGGGTGGCGCAGTGGTTCGCGCTCGGCGAACGCGTGCGCGTCCGCCTCGGCGATGTCGAACTCGCGATCGCGCCCGATGCGCCGGAGCAGGTGGACGCGGCCGACCTCGCGGCCGTGGAGAAGGCGCTCGTGGAGGATGCGAAGCGCTAGCGACACTCCGACACGTCGCGCGCGACGCGGCGCGGCCCGGCGTCTCACGCCGGCCGCGCCGTCGTGCGTTACTTCGCCGCCTGCACGCCGAGGACGAACGGGGCCGTGACGATCGCCCCGTGGTGTTGGAACTGGAGCCACAACTTGTACCGGCCGGCCTCGGGGAATTGCGTGTGGAACATGACGTTCGGGCCGGTCTTCTCGGCGAGCATCAGGGAATCGTGCGCGGTCATCGCGGGCATCGCGCCCATGCCCGGCATGTTCGCCATGCTGCTGTCGCCCATCGGGTGGGTGTGCAGGAAGCGGGTGCCGTCTTCGGACAACAGCACGGCGTGGCCCATCGCCCCGAGGTAGGGCTCGAGGTCGCGCACCGGCTGGCCCTGCGCGTCGAGCACCATCGCGTGCAGCATGACCGGTTGCTTCGCCGCGATGTAGGCCGGCATCGGCATGAGCTTGACGGTGTAGGCCTCGCCGCCGGTGGCTTCGGGATGGCCTTCCGGCGTCGCCAAAACGGCGCGGGAGATGAATCCCTGGGCGTCGAGGACGTCGGGCGTCAACACGGCGGGGCTCATCGCACTGGCTTGCGGTTCGGACGTGGTGACGTCGAGCGAGATGACCTCGTGGCGCCCGCCGGCGCGCGTGTAGTCGGCATATAGCCGGTAGGTGCCGGGCCGCGGCAGCGCGAACTCGACGCGCCAGGTGCCGTCGGGCTGTAACGCCGGGTGGATGTGGTTGAACCAACTCAGGTCCCGCGCCGCGATCAACAGATGCAGCAGCTTCTCGTGCACGACGTCGAACTGGCGCAGCGTGTCCCCGGTCGATTGATCGCGCAGGCACAGAGTCCAGGTCGTCGGGACCCCGGCGCGGAGCGGTGCGGGAGAGGGCGACGCCGACAAGAGCGCGCTGTGATCGAGCAAGCCGGTCGGCACCGGCGTGGCGGCCGGCGCGGGGGCCTTCTTCGTACAGCCCGCCGCCAGCGTGAGACACACGCACGCCACCACGAGAGCGAGTCCGTGGCCGAAAGACTGCGCACGCGACGCGATCATCGAATCCTCCCGCGGCGCATCGCCGGGTCGTCCTAGTGCGGCGACCACGTGGGATGCGCGCTGAACAGGCCGTCGACGATGCCGATGCGGCCCATGACATAGATGCCGAACGCCAGGCTGACCACGCCGGTCGCCACGCGCAGGTGGGGCGACAGCCGCTCGAGGCGATGCGCCAGCACGCCCGCGGGGAGCGCAAACGCCAGCGTGACCATCATCATGCCGGCGATCGTGCCCACCCCGAACACGAGAAGATATCCCACCGCCGGCCAGGTGTCGTGCACGGTGGCCAACACGAGCAGCGCCACCGCGGCACTACCCGCCAGCCCGTGCACGAGACCGACCAGGAAGGCGCGCCACGCCGGGATGCCGTCCTCGGCGCCGCTGGTCACGAATCCCTTCCGTCCCGCGATGTTCCACAGTCCGACGAGCGCCAGCACGATTCCCACGGCGAACTCGAGCGAGAGCCCCACCCGCGGCGGCACCGTGAGGTGGAGCACGATGATCGCCGCGCCCACCACGAAGATGGTGAGCGTGTGCCCGAGTCCCCACAGCGCGCCGATGAGAGCGGCCGGTGCCGCGCGGCGATGGCGCGCCGCGATTGCCGTCACGGCCACGACGTGGTCGGCATCGGTCGCGTGTCGCATCCCGAGGACCAGGCCGAGCGCGAGCAGCGTGTACAGCGGCACGACGAATTCCTCCAGGGCGCGGCAGGTCAGCGGTGTGCGTGCGCGCATGATCCGCCGTGCGTTCGCGTGCGTCACGAGTCCATCGGCACCATTGGTGGCGCACGGGGTCGCGCGCACGGCGCGGGCCGCCCGAGGTCGCAGGCGCGGCTACATCTTCCGGACGACTGGCGTGCGTGTCGTGTTCCCGACAAGGTCGAGGCGCGGAAGACGGAGATTCTTCGTTGACCGCGCGTGATGGAGCCCTTACACTCCTCAGTTACCCAGTGCGGACCGCGCTCACGCGACACCCTCTGTCGCCGGAGCTATCGCCGTCCGCGTACGGGTTTCTGCCAGCACCGCCAACGCTGTGACCCAACAACGTGTCCCGCGCGACCGCGACCCGACATGGACTTTCTCGGGGTGTCGCCGCGCGGGGAGCAGAGACCGCGCGCTCCCAAGACGGCCCTCGTCTATCCGCACGATCTCCGCAGTTACCAACCGCAGCAGGCTCCCCGCCCGCCATGATGTGCGCGTCGGGTTGCCGTCGTGCCACGCCACTTCGCGACAGGTTCTCGGTGACGGTTGCGTCGCCGCCCGTTTCACACACGTTCAGGAGTTCCCCTTATGAACCGCGTTACCTCTCGTGTAGCCCGGCGTTTCGTCGGGTTGGTAATGCTTGCGGTGCTGGTTCTCACGGCAGCCGCGGCGCACGCGCAGACCATTTTCTCGGAGAGCTTCGATAGTGCGTGGACGACTCCCACCACGCTCCTCACCGGTGGGAATGCCTGGTCGGGAATCGGCACCGGCAACAATCAGTGGCAGCGCAACGACTTCACGACCGGCTGGTCGAGTTCCAGCGGTTCGTATACCCCGACCGGCGCGCAGAGCACGACGAATAGCGCGCGTTTCCACTCGTTCGACGCGTCGAGCGGCACCTTCGGGTCGCTGATCACGCCGACGATCGACTTCTCCTCCTTCGCGGGAGCCAAGCGGGTCGCCTTCTACAGCATCAACACGTCGGGAGGCGACTCCCTGCGCGTGTGGCTGTCCACCGATGGCGGCACCAACTACTCGCTGCTCACGGTGCTCAACCAGTCGGCCACCTGGACGCAGTACACGGCGGATCTCGGCACCACCACCTCGAGCACGGTGAAGATCAAGTTCGAGGGCCGGTCCGACTTCGGCACCACCGACATCGGCCTCGATCAGATGTCGATCTATGTGGTGAACCCGCTCAGCGGCACCAAGACGATCGGCGCGGGCGGTGACTACACCACCTTCACCGCCGCGATCAACGCGCTCAACCAGAATGGCGTCGCCGCCGGCGGTGTGACCTTTAACGTCACCGCCGGTTCGACTTTCACCGAGGACGTGCCTGCGATCGCCAGCAACATCGGCTCGAGCGCGGCCAACCCGGTGGTGTTCCAAAAGAGCGGCGCGGGCGCCAACCCGGTCATCAAGCCGACCGGTGGCACCGGCACGACGGACTTCGGTTTCGGCATCACGGGTGCGGACTACGTGACCGTGGACGGCATCGACATCACCGAGAACACGGGCTCGGCGGTGGAGTATGGCTTCCTGGTCAAGAACGCGACCGCCACCGACGGTGCGACCAACGTCACCATCAAGAACGCGACCATCACGCTGAACCGCGCCAACACGTCGTCGTACGGCATCATGGCCACCAGCTCGACCACGGCCGGCGGTGGCACGACGCCGACCAGCGCGGCGGGCGCCAACTCGAACAACAAGTTCCAGAACATCGTCGTCATCAACTCGTACAACGGGATGGCGATGCTGGGTGGCAGCGGCTCGTTCCCGGACGCCTCGAACGAAATCGGCGTGACCGGCGGCGGCACCACGCAGTTCGGTGGCGCGGTGGCCGGTGACTCGCTGGGTGTCGGCAGCTCGACCTGCTACGGCATCCGCCTCGTCACCCAGAGCGGCGTCAAGGTGTCGAACGCGATCGTGCGCAACATCAAGATCACCAGCTCGATCAACGCGTACGGCATCTACCTGGACGACAGCGCGACCGGCACCTACGCCCAGGGCGAGATCTCGAACAACACGGTGAACGGAATCTTCAGCTCGTCGACGTCGACGTCGTCGGTGCTGTACGGCATCCGTGCCGACGTCTCGACCGGCAATGTCGTCAAGATCTTCAACAACGACATCTACGGCATGACGCCGCCGCTGCTCACCGCCGCGACCACGACGCAGGTGTGCCGCGCGCTCGCCGCCAACGCTGGGTCGAACTCGGGTACGGTGAACGCCTACTACAACAGCGTGCACATCGGCTCGGGCCTCACCTTCGGGAGCCTCCTCGGCACCAGCGCCGCGTTCTACATGGCCGGCGGGACGGTGAACCTGGCGAACAACATCTTCTCGAACGTCACCCCGGCCCAGACCACCGCGAAGCACTACGCGGCGTACGTCTCGGCGGGCACCGTGGCGTCGTCGAGCAACAACATCCTGTGGGCGCCGAACACCAATGGGGTGATCGGCTCGCAGGGCGCCACCGACCGCACCACGCTGCAGATCTTCGCCGCGGCGATCAGCGCCACCGCGCCGGTCGATGGGGCCGAGGGCGGGTCGGCCAACGCCGACCCCGGCTTCACCAGCGCGACGAACCTGACCTTCGCGGGGGCGACCCCGGCGGCGTCGTCGGGTGTGCCGGTCAGCGGCATCACCACCGACATCACCGGCGCGGCGCGCAGTGGCTCGCAGCCGACCATCGGTGCGCACGAAACCGCCAATGCGCAGAACGACCAGTCGGCGCCGGCGCTCTCGGGCGTGTCGATCACCAGCGGCTCGTCGCCGAGCGTCAGCCTGACGCTTACCGACAACAGCGCGGCGGCGAGCAACGCCACCGTGCAGCTGTGGTACCGCCTCAGCTCGAGCAGCGGCGCGTACACCGGTGTGGACGCCGACGTGAAGCCCTCGGGCGCGATGAACGGCACCTACACCTGGAACACGTCGATCGCGTCGCTCGCGGCCGGCACCTACAACTTCTACGTTGCCGTCCGTGACGGCGGTGGCGCCGGCACCCGGATCTGGGCGAACCCGATCTGGACGTCGTCGTTCCCGACCTCGTCCGGCTTCGCGGCCGCCGACCCGCCGAACTACGGCACCAACCCGGCCACCTACGCCAACGTGCGTCAGTTCCAGAAGACCGCGGTCCTCGCCGGCGGCACCTACGAGGTCGGGTCGGACCAATCGGTCTACAAGAAGCTGACCGACGTGGCGAGCGCGCTCAACGCGTCCTCGCTGACCGGCGACGTGGTGTTCGAGCTCAACTCGACCTACGACGGCACCACCGGCGAGACGCTGCCGATCGTCTTCAACCAGTTCCTCACCACCGGCGGCAACTGGACCGCGACCGTCCGCGTGAAGTCCGGCGCCGGCGCGCGTCAGACCCGTGGCAAGGTGGTGGGCGCGGTGATCAAGCTGAACGGCGCCGACCGCATGACGCTCGACGGCCGCGAAGGCGGCACCGGCTCGACCAGCGCGTGGACGGTAGCGAACGACTCGTCAGCCACCGCGACCGCGGCCATCTGGCTGTCGTCGCTCGGCACGGCGGCGGGTGCCACCAACAACACCATCCGCTACCTGACGCTGCAGACCGGGATCGACCCGACGGCGAGCAGCAACGAAGCGTTCGGCATTGTGTCCAGCGGTACCTCGATCAGCATCTCGACGGACGGCGCGGACAACGACAACAACACCTTCGCCAACAACACCATCACCAAAGCGCGCTGGGGTATCTACGTGCGCGGTGCGCTGGCGAACACCAACGACGGCAACGTGATCTCCGGCAACCTCATCGGGCCGAGCGCCTTCGGCACCACGCAGATCGCCAAGGGTGGAATCGTCGTGCAGTACCAGCAGGGCGCGTCGATCACTCAGAACGAGGTGCGCTTCGTGGGTGTGCTGGCGACCCAGACCGGCTCCGGCACCGACCGCGTCGGTATCGGCCTCGGTGACTACAACTGGACGCCGACCGCGACCACCACGCAGAACTGCTCGGTGACGCGCAACGTGATCCACGACATCGTCGAAGAGAAGACCTTCTCGGCCGCCGGGATCATCGTCGGCGGCACGACGGCGCCGACCAACAACGTCATCGCCAACAACATGATCTACGGCGTGCGCGCCGACGGCACCAGCGGTGACCAGGGCGTCGGCATCGGGATCGCGGCGGGTGACAACGACAAGGTCGTCTACAACTCGGTCGCGATCACCGGCGACCAGGACCCGGGCACGTCGACCAGCGCGACGTACCAGACTTGCGGGATCCGTATCTCCAGCACCACGCCGACCAACCTGACGCTGAAGAACAACATCGTCAGCGTCGACGCGACCTCGAACACGTCGACCGTGCACCACGTCGCGATGGTCGCGCCGGCCACCTCGTACAACTGGGGCACCGGCGGCGCGAACAACAACGACTTCTACACCAACCCGGCGACCACGCAGTCGGTCCTCGGCGGCATCGGCACCACGTCGCCGTACACGGACGTGACCACCATCGCGAGCTGGCGCTTGCAGTTCACGCCGCACCAGGACTCGCTCTCGGTGAGCGCGCAGCCGCCGTTCCTCAGCGCGACCGACCTGCACCTCAACACGGCGACGCCGACGGTGCTCGAGTCCGCCGGGACGCCGATCGCCGGCGTGACCACCGACTACGACAACGACGCGCGTAACGCGACCACGCCGGACATCGGTGCCGACGAAGGTGCGTTCACGGCGCTCAGCAGCATCGACCTCGGCGCGACGGCGTTCGTCTCGCCGCTGAACGGTGGCGCGGTGGCGGCCACGGTGGCGTTCACGCCGCAGGCCTCGTTCACCAACAACGGGACCGGCGCGCTCACCAACGCACCGGTGCGCTACCGGATCCTCGACAACACCAGCGCGGAGGTCTACAACCAGACCGCGACCATCGCGTCGCTCGGCGCCGGCAGTGCCTCGACGGTGAGCTTCCCGGCGGCCACGTTGTCGCTCGCCGGGACGTACACGATCATCGCCAAGGCGGAGGTGGTGGGTGACGCGACGCCGGTCAACGACTCGATCGTCGGCAGCATCACCGCCTTCACGCCGCTGAGCGGCACCTACACCGTCGGTGTGGGCGGCAACTATACCACGCTCACCGCCGCGGTGGCCGACGCCAACACCAAGGGTGTCGGCGGGGCGGTGGTGTTCTCGCTCACCGACGCGACCTACCCGAGCGAGACCTTCCCGATCACGCTCAACGCGCTGACCGGCGCGTCCGCGAGCAATACCCTCACCATCATGCCGGCGAGCGGCGTGACCGCGACGATCAGCGGATCGTCGACCTCGTCGATCCTCAAGCTGAATGGCGCCGACTGGGTGGTGATCGACGGGTCGAACAACGGCAGCACGTCGCGCGACCTGACGGTGACCAACAGCAACACCAGCACGTCGTCGGCGGTGATCTGGCTCGCGAGCCCGACGGTGTCCGACGGCGCGACCAACAACGTCATCAAGAACACGATCGTGCGCGGCAACGCGGCGAACACCACGCTCATGGGCATCTACATCGGCGGCACCACGATCAGCTCGACCGCGCCGGTGCGTCAGAGCCGCGAGCCGGGCGCGGCGCCGTCCCAGCCGGAACTGACCGGGACCGCGGCGCTCACCAACAACGCCAACAACACGATCCAGAACAACCTGGTGGCCAAGGCGACGTACGGCATCGCAGCCATCGGCACCTCGACCACGACGCTCGACACCGGCTTGCAGATCATCGGCAACGCGCTGGGCACGTCGGCGGCAGGGGACGGTTCGCAGAACGCCGGTATCTACATCAAGTACCAGAACGGCGCGCTCGTCTCGCAGAACGAGGTGCAGAACGTCGCCATCAGCGGCACGCTGGCGGGCGACTACTTCGGGATCGGCGTGAGCGAGTCGAAGTCGTCGACCATCGAGCGCAACCAGATCCACGGCATGTACTACACCGGAACCTCGAGCGGCAAGATCTACGGCATCATGCAGCAGAGTTCCGGGTTCACCACCTCCGGCAACCCGTCGGCGAACAAGTACGCGAACAACATGGTCGGCGACATGACGTCGACCAGCACCTCGGGCTTCCTGGCGATGGTCGGTATCGACAACCAGGGCGGCTACGGCGACATGTACTACGACAACTCGGTCAGCCTCTCCGGCACGCCGCTGAGCGGAGGAGCGTCCGCGCTCGTCATCGCGATGGCGAACGGGGATGGATGGTCCGGGACCTCGTCGAGCGTCGTCGATGTGCGCGGCAACATTCTGTCGGTGACCGGCTCGGCGTCCTTCGCGGTGAAGGGCTACGCCTTCTACACCTCGCTGACGAGCCTCACCGGCAGCACGCTCGACTACAACGACCTGTACTCGGCGCCCACCGGTTCGATGGTGCCGGAGATCGGTCGCTTCAACGCGGTCGACTACCCGACCTTCGCGGGCTGGAAGACGGGGACCTCGCAGGACGCGCACTCGGTCAACGCGATCGCGCCGTTCCTGTCGGCCTCGAACCTGCACCTGAACACGTCGATCCCGACGGCGCTCGAGGCGGCGAACCTGCCGATCGCCGGCGTCACCACCGACCTCGACGGCGACACGCGTGACGCCTCGACGCCGGACATCGGGGCCGACGAAGGCAACTTCCTCGCGCTGACCGCGAACGACATGGCGGCCACCGCGTTCATCTCGCCGACCAACGGCGGCACGGTGTCGTCGGGGGTGGCGTTCACGCCGCAGGCGTCGTTCACCAACACCGGGACCATCGCGCAGACCAGCGTCACGGTGCGCTACCGCATCGTCGACGGTTCGAGCACCGAGGTCTACAACCAGACCGCGACGATCGCCTCGATCGCCGGTGGCGCGGCGACCACGGTGAGCTTCCCGTCCGCGACCGTGGCCTCGGCCGGCAGCTACACGATCTACGCCAAGGCCGAACTCGCCGGCGACGGCGTGCCGGCCAACGACGAGATCAGCGGGTCGATCACCGCGCAGGCGCCGCTCAACGGCACGTACACGGTGGGTGTCGGCGGCAGCTACACGACGCTGACCGCGGCCGCCGCCGCGATCAACTCGCTGGGCGCGGACGGGCCGGTGGTGTTCTCGCTGACCGACGCGACGTACCCGAGCGAGACGTTCCCGATCGTCGTCAACGCGTTCGTGGGCGCCAGCAGCACCAACACGCTGACGATCCGCCCGGCGAGCGGCGTGACCGCCACCATCAGCGGCAGCCTGTCGAGCGGCGCATTGCTCAAGCTGAATGGCGCGGACTACGTGACGATCGACGGCAGCAACAGCGGCGGCACCGACCGCAGCCTGACGCTGACCAACACGTCGACCACCGCGCCTGCCGTGATCTGGCTCGCCAGCAGCGGTGTCGGTCTGGGTGCGTCGAACAATACGATCAAGAACTGCAACATCAACGCCGCCAGCGGCACGACGTCCACTGCGTACGGCATCGCCCTCGCGGGCACGTCGCTGGGTCTCGCCGGTGCGGACAATGACGACGTGACGATCCAGAACAACGCGATCTCGAGCACCAACATCGGCGTCTACGCGAACGGCTCCACGGGTGTCAGCGCCGGCGCGGACGACAACCTGCTGGTGGCCGGCAACGCGTTCACGTCGACGTCGACGCTGGGCACCATCTACGGGGTCGAGGCGATCAACGCGTTGGGCGCCACCGTGCGCAACAACTCGTTCAGCCTCACGACCACGGCGTCCGGCGCGCCGACCGCGATCTCGCTCGAGACCAACGTCGCGAACGCCTCGGTGCTGGCGAACACCATCACGCAGGTGACCACCACCAACTCCGGCGGCTACGGCGGCCGTGGCATCACGGTGGGCACCGGCTTGACGGCGAGCAACATCACGATCGCCAACAACGCGATTGCCGGCGTGAACGGCTCCAACTGGAACAGCTTCGGCAACTCGTCGGCGATGGGTATCGCTCTCGGTGTCATCGGCAGCAGCAGCACGCTGACCACCACCGCGGGCGGGATCAACCTCTACCACAACAGCGTGAACATGGACGGCAGCATCGGGTCCGGCTCGACCACGGCGCTCACCGCCGCGGTGTACGTGGGCTCGGGCGCGAGCGCGCTGAACATCCAGAACAACATCTTCGTGAACACGCAGACCGGGACCAGCACGACGCAGAAGAACTACGGCGTGTACTCGGCCGCGGCCAACACCGCGTTCACGACGATGAGCTACAACGACTACTTCGTGAGCAACTCGTTCAACGCGGCTTCGGCGGTGCTCGGCTACTTGGGCGGCGACCAGACGACGTTGAGCGCGTTCAACACGGCGTTCACCGGCAGCAGCAGCACGCAGGCGTACAACGTGGCGCCGGGCTTCACGTCGTCCACCAACCTGCACGTCCCGGCGGCGACGCTGTCCATCCTCGAGTCCGGCGGTACCGCGGGCACCGGGATCACGACGGACATCGACGGGGACGTCCGTCCGGGTCCGTCCGGCTCGGTCAACGGTGGAGCCACCGCGAACGACGTCGGCGCGGATGAATTCGACGGGACGCCGTACAGCAGTCTCGACATGGCCGCGACCGCGTTCGTCACGCCGGCGAACGGCGGGTCGGTGTCGGAGGGCATCGCGTTCACCCCGCAGGCCACCTTCACCAACATCGGTGTGGCGGCGCAGACCAACGTGCCGGTGCGCTTCCGCATCCTCGACGCCGGCAGCACCGAGGTCTACAACCAGACCGCCACGATCGCGTCGATCGGCGGTGGCGGTGGCTCGTCGACGGTCAGCTTCCCGTCGGCGACGCTGGGCGCGGCCGGTGCGTACACGATGATCGCGAAGGCGGAACTCGTGGGCGACACGGCGCCGGGCAACGACTCGATCACCGGCTCGTTCTCGGCGTTCGCGCCGCTGAACGGCACGTACACGGTCGGCAGCGGCGGTGCCTACACCACGCTGACCGCGGCGGTGGCGGCGCTCAACGCGGTCGGCGCGTCCGGCCCGGTGACGTTCTCGCTGACCGACGCCCTGTACGACGGCACCGAGACGTTCCCGATCACCATCAACGCCTGGAGCGGCGCGAGCAGCACGAACACGCTGACCATCAAGCCGGCTTCGGGCGTGACCGCGACCATCACCGGGTCATCGTCGAGCGCGATCCTCAAGCTCAATGGCGCCGACTACGTGACGGTCGACGGATCGAACAACGGTTCCACCTCGCGCGACCTGACGATCGAGAACATCAACACCTCGATCACCTCCGCGGTGGTGTGGCTGTCGAGCCCGAGTGTCTCGGACGGCGCGACCCACAACACGATCAAGAACACGATCGTCACGGGTAACGCGGCGACCACCACGCTCATGGGCATCTACAGCGGTGGCACCTCGATCTCGACCGCCGCGCCGGCGCGTCCGCCGGTGAGCGAAGCCGCGCAGCGCACGGCGCCGCGCAACGATGGCATCACCGCGGCGTTGGCCAGCAACTCGGACAACACGTACCAGAACAACCTGCTCACCAAGGCGCAGTACGGCATCTTCCTCATCGGTGGATCGGCGACGCTGCTCGACGCCAACACGCTGGTGGCGGGGAACAACGTCGGTTCGCCGGCGGCCGGCTTCGCGATCGCCGGGATCGAGCTGAAGTACCAGACCGGCGCCACGGTGACGCAGAACGATGTCCAGAACGTCAACCCGGGCAGTTCGTCCGGCGCGGACTTCTACGGCATCGAGATCAGCGAGTGCAAGCTGTCGACGATCAGCCGCAACAAGGTGCACAACATCACCTACAACGGCACGTCGACCGGCAAGGCGTGGGCGATCGACCAGAAGGCCACGACGTTCACGTCGTCGGGCAACCAGTCGGCGAACCTGTACGCGAACAACATGGTGTACGACGTCAGCTCGAACAACGTGTCGGGCTTCTGGGCGATCTCGGGTCTCAACATCGACGCGGGATACGGCGACAAGGTCTACTACAACTCCGTCTCGCTGACCGGCTCGCTGTCCGGCGCGACCACGGCGTGGGCCACCGCCTTCTCGCTCGGCACCGAGTGGAACACCACGTCGCCGACCAACACCGACGTCCGCAACAACATCTTCTCGAACACCGGGACGTCGACGGTGGCGACGCCGGCCTACGCGATCTTCGCGGAAGCCACGTCGCTGACCGGCAGCACGCTCGACTACAACAACGAGTACTGCGTGGCGACCGGCTCGGCCGTCAGCTACCTCGGCGGCCTGAACTTGGTCAACTACTCCACGCTCGCCGCCTGGCAGACGGCGACGGCGCAGGAAGCGGCGTCGCAGAGCGTCCTGGCGCCGTTCACCTCGGCCACCGACCTGCACCTGGTCGCGCACAGCGGCACCACGCTGGAGAGCGCGGCGACGCCGGTGTCGGTGACGCTGGACTACGACGGCCAGGCGCGCAACGCGACGACGCCGGACATCGGCGCGGACGAAGGTGACTTCGCCGCCAACCGTGCCCCGGTGATCGCGCCGATCGCCAACCAGACCGTCAACGAAGGCGTCCTGCTCACCGTCACGCCGACGGCGGGCGACCCGGATGGCGACATCCTGACGTTCAGCGGCAGCAGCCTGCCGACCGGCGCCACGGTCAACGCGTCGACCGGTGTGCTGACCTGGACGCCGGACTTCACCCAGTCGGGCGTGTACACGAACGTCACCATCACGGCCACCGACCCCGGCCTGTTGTCGGCGAGCCGCTCGTTCCAGATCACCGTCAACAACGTCAACCGCCCGCCGGTCATCACCACCGTCGCGGCGCAGACGATGAACGAAGGCCAGACGCTCGTCCTCGACCTGTCGGCGACCGACCCGGACAACGAGAACCTGGTGTTCTCGCTCGTCTCGATCGCGCCGGCGCCGCCGAGTGGCATCGTCCCGACCGTCGTCGACTCGTTGCCGAACCACGCGACGTTCGCGTGGACGCCGACGCACTTCGACGGCAGCGTCACGCCCTACGTGATGACGGTGAAGGTGGTCGACCCGTTCAACGCGCAGGACGGCACGCAGTTCGACGTCACCCTCAACAACGTGAACGGGCCGCCGGTCATCACCGACCGCGCCGACACCACGGTGTTCGAGGCGACGACGTCGACCGTCGTGCTGCACGCGCTCGAGCCGGATGGCCAGACGATCCGCTGGTCGCTCATCTCGCCGGCGCCGCCGTGGGCGTCGCTGAGCGCGACCTCGGGCGCCAACGTCGGCGTCATCTTCAAGCCGGGCTTCTCGTCGGCCGACTCGCTCGGGTCGGCGGGCGTGGGCGCGGACTCGATCAAGGTCCTCGCGGCGGACGGTGTGGGCGTGGGTGCGCTGAAGGACACCACCGTCTTCGTCATCCACATCACCAACGTCAACCGCTTGCCGTCGCTGGCGAGCATCAGCGACCAGACGGTGGCCGAAGGCGCGCTGCTCTCCTTCACGGCGAGCGCGAGCGATGCCGACGTCACCGCGGGTCACGACTTCCTGACCTGGAGCCTGACCGGCGCGCCGGCGGGGGCCAGCATCAACTCGTCGAACGGTGCGTTCTCGTGGACGCCGGACTACAACGCGGCCGAACGCGTGCCGGGTGGTGTGTACGGCGGCTTCACCGTCACCGTGCAGGACAACTTCGCGGCGAGTGACAGCAAGTCGTTCTCGGTGACCGTCACCGAGTCGAACCGCAACCCGTCGGTGGACCCGATCGCCAACCAGACGGTGGCGGAAGGCGTGCTGCTTGCCTTCACCGCGACCGGCAGCGACCCGGACTCGACCGACAGCATCGCCTCGTGGAGCCTCAGTGGCCCGGCGAGCGGCGCAACGATCAACGCTCTCACCGGCGCCTTCTCGTGGACGCCGGGCAACACCGCCGCCAACACCAACGGCGGCGTGTACAACGAGACGATCACCGCGACGGACACGCGCGGCGGCACCGGGTCGCAGTCGTTCACCATCACGGTGACCGACACCAACAACCCGCCGACCGTGGACCCGATCGCAGACCAGACGGTGGCCGAAGGCTCGCTGTTGACGGTGACCCCGTCGGGCAGCGATCCGGACAGCGACCCGCTGACCTGGAGCGGCAGCAACCTGCCGTCCGGCTCGAGCGTGAACCCGACGTCGGGTGTGTTCACCTGGACGCCGAACTACACGCAGGCCGGTGTCTACGCCAACGTCACTCTGACCGCGAGCGATGGCAGCCTCAGCGCCAGCGCCTCGTTCCAGATCACCGTCACCAACACCAACCGTGCGCCGGTCGTCGACCCGATCGCCAACCAGACCGTGGCGGAGAACGCGCTTCTCACCGTCACGCCGTCGGGCAGCGACCCGGATGGCGACGCGATCAACTGGAGCGGCTCGAACCTGCCGTCCGGGTCGAGCGTGAACCCGGCGAGCGGCGAGTTCACCTGGACGCCGTCGTTCGCGCAGGCCGGCACCTACACCGGTGTCACGCTCAGCGCCAGCGACGGCAGCCTGTCGGGCAGTGCGTCGTTCGACATCACCGTCACCAACAGCAACCGCGCGCCGGTGGTCGACCCGATCGCCGACCAGACGGTGATCGGTGACGACGCGCACCTCCTGACCGTCACGCCGACCGCGAACGATGCGGATGGCGACGTGTTGAGCTGGTCCGGCACGGGTGTCCCGTCCGGCGCGAGCGTCAACCCGACGACGGGTGTCTTCACCTGGACGCCGCTGCACACGCAGGGCGGCACCTACACCATCACGCTGACCGCCGACGACGGCAACGGCGGCACCGGCTCGGCCACGTTCCACGTCACCGTGAACGTCCCGACGGGTGTCGAGATGACGGCGAGCAAGCTCGGTCTGCCGACCACGTTCGGCATCCCGGTGCTCGGCCAGAACCCGTTCCGTCACGCGGCCGAGTTCGTGGTCGGCATGCCGAAGGACGGCACCATCGCGGTGAGCGTGCTCGACGCGCGCGGCCGCGTGGTGGCGAACCTCGCGCCGAAGACCGCGACGCCGGGCTACGTGTTGTTCCGCTGGGACGGCCGTGGCCAGGGTGGTGCGTCGCTCCCGAGCGGCGTCTACTACCTGCGGGCGACCGACGGTCACGCAGTGGCGACGCGGCGTGTGGTGAAGATGGACTAAGCGCGGTCCTCACGACGCGCTGAGGCAGTAGGCGGCGGGCGGCGGTCCTTCGGGATCGCCGCCCGTTGCGCGTCTGCGGGGCGACCCACGTGCGCGATCTCGGCAGTGGCCTGGCGTTCCGTGGCGCGGCGCTCACGGAGGCCGGCGGTGTTCAGGACGTCGAGACGGATGTGCCGGAGGTCGTCGCGTTGCAGCGCGTGCTGCACGCGCGCGTGCCGGCCCTCCGGGCGGCCTGGAAACGTGCTGGCGTCGAGTCGCGCACGCTCGACGAGAAGGCGGCGATCGCACGCCGCTTACAGGTGCTCTTCGCCGGAGGCGGCGGCGTGTGGATCTCGCCGGACTTTCACACGCGTGAGGCGTTGGAACGGCAATACCGTCTCGACACGACGCTTCACGCGACCCACGCTGCGATTGCCGCGACGACCGCGCGCAACTTCGACAAGACGGCCTTCGAGGACGATGCACATGTCGTCCGGCTCTTTGCTGATCTCGGTTTCGCGGCGGAGAAGACATCGCAACTCGACGGCACTTTCGCGCTCGTGTCGCCCGCGCGTCTCGGCCTACCGGACGACTGCGTGGCACGCACTCCGCCGATGCTGTTGTGGCTGCGCACGGACGGCTGCTAACGTCCGGCCGTTGTGCCCGTCCGGGCCCTCACTCCGAGACGCGATCGAGTTCGCCCGCGTATTGCCGGATGGCGCGTGCGTAGCGCAGCACCTGCGGGTCGGTGCTGGTGGCGGCGACGACGTGCAGCAACACCTGCATCGCCTCCTCGTGGCGCGCGAGGTTGTAGAGCGCCATCGCGCGGAAGACGCTGAACGATGTGTCGCCGGGGAAGGCGTCGGCGCCGCGCTTGAGCAGACGCTCCGATTCCGTGTAGCGGCCCAGCACGCGATAGGTCGAACCGAGTCCGAGCATCGCGCCGCGTTTGTCGTCGCCGTCGAGGCCGAGTTCGAGGGCTCGCTCGTAGTAGGGGACGGCGTCCGACTCCTGGCCTTGCGCGTCGAGCAACCACGCCATCTGGTAGTGGGCGACGGCGTGCGACGGATTCTCGCGCGTCAGGCGGCCGAGCAGCGCCGCGGCCTGTTCGTGGCGGCCGTCGGCGCGCAGTTGGGCTGCGCGGGCGACCTGCGCATCGACATCGCTCATGGCAACGTGACGATCCTCTGCGTGGTGACGCCCTGCGGCGTGGTGGCCCGCACGACGTAGACGCCCGCCGGCAACGCGCCGCCGTCTCGCCGGGTGGCGGCGAGCAGGTGCGTGCCGCGGCTCATGCCATCGAACACGCGTACCACGAGACGCCCCTGCGTGTCGAGCACGTCCACGGTGAGGCGCGGGCCGCGCGGTGCGTCGACCCGCAGGCGCAGCAGGCCGTGCGCCGGGTGCGGGCCGTCGAGCGCGATGCGGGCGAGGCCGGGGCGCGGCGTCTCGCGCGGCTCGGGCGCGGCGACGATGCTGCGGTTGCGCACCCACGTCCACTCCGTCGCCTCGAGGTTGCCGTTGCCGTTGCCGCACGGCAGCGTCGCCTGCAGCGCGCTACCGTCGGCCGAGCCGTACTGCGCGAAGGCGACGCGGATCGAGTCCGGCGCCGTGCCCCACGCCGTCGTCACATCGATCTGCCCTTCGAGCACGCTGCCACTCGCCTGGCTGAAGCCGCTGGTCACCACGGTGCCGGCCGCGTTGAACCAGCCGTTCCAGTTGTTCGAGTCCTCGTTGCCGAGCAAGTTGTCGTAGGTCGTCACGGTGCCCGCCTTGGCCCACCACGCGGCGGTTTGCGTCTGGGCGGTGGACGGCTTGGCAACCGCGACGAAATGGTCGGCGCCGCTCGTCGTCGACACGCCCGGCGCGGCGACGTAGAGGTAGTGCCCATCGTAGTCGGCGTACAACGACTGTGCACCGCAGGTGGCCACCGGCGTGAGTCCAGCGTCGAGCACGCCGTCGATGACGTGCGACGGGACGATGCCACCGGTGACGCTGACGTGCCAGTCGGCGCCGCCGTTGTTGTCCCAGGTCCCGGTGCCGTTGGTGAACACGAAGTCGACGCTCGTGGCGGTGGCCGGGATCGCATAGACGTACGTGAATCCGGTGCCGGTGGCGTCCTTGGTCATCGCCGGGTCCGGCGTGACCACCTGCGTCCAGCCGCTGTGGCCGATGTGGATGTAGAGCGGATTCGTGTTGTCGGCGAGCGCGCCGGGCACTGGGTCGTAATGGATCGTGAGTGTGCCGCCCGCGGTCGGCGCCGTCGGCTCCCACGTCGGCGTCGTGCCGCCACCGCCGCCGCCGCCGGAGCCGCCGTTGCCCACCCACACGTGCTGGATCGGCGAGCGCGACACGTTGCCCTTCGCATCGCGCGCTTCCGTGTAGTAGTCGAGGAGTTGGTTGCTAAATCCGGACAGGTGCACGTAGTACTCGTCGGCGATGTACTGCGGCATCACGCTGAACACGATCGACGGGTCGTTGTAGATGTTGCCGGCGGGGAAGGCGCGCCGCGTCATGCCGAGCGTCTGCCACGCGCCCACCTCGCTGCCGCCCGCGAAGGTCTCGTTTTGCGTCGACGCCAGCGGGTTCACGCCATCGGTGTCGATGCGGTACACGAACTTCACGGTGTCGACGCCGCTCACATCGTGCGCGAACGTCCACACCCAGAAGTCCTGTGTCATCGTCGCGCCGCTACCGCCCGGGTAGCCCCACAGCGAGCCACCGCCCTTGCCGCCGGGATTCCACGGCAGGCGCTGCGGCAGCCACATGGTTGGTGGCGTGAGATCGCCCGCCGCACCGCCAATCACCGAGTCGGCCAGCGCCACCGCGCGGTTCGACGACAACGTCGCTTTGATCTCGAAGTCGTTCGACGCGCCATAGTACATGTTGCCGGAGTCGAACCCGGACATCAGGTAGCTCCACGCGCGTTCGACCTGCGTGGTGCCGGCCTGCGTCGGGTCGACGATGCGCGCGGTGCTCGGGGTGGCGCCGCTGATTTGCTCCGCCGTCTCCACGCGATTGGTGGCCGCGGTGAGCACCGCCCAATTGCGCTCGTCGAGCTGCCAGCCGCCCGCGATGTCGAACTGTCCGCTGCTGTTGGTGAGCGGCCAGTTCCAGTTGATGTACTGCGGCGAGCCGAAGTCGCCGTCGGCGTTGACCCACGCGCCGTCCTCGACATGCACGATGTCGGCGGGATCCACCGGATGGTCGGCGAGGTATTCGGCGATGGTCGTCGGCTCGTAGCCTTTCGCCTGTGCCGCGTGCGCGAAACCGCTCACGTTCTGTGTGTAGTAGCTGTAGCCACCGGCCCACGAGTTGTCGCCGTCGTGGCCGAAGAGCACCAGCATCGGCTTGGCGGGATCGTTCTTCGCCGCGATGGCGTCGATCTCCGCAGTGCCGTACGTGCCGTACCCCTCGTTCCACGACATCGCATCGGCGAGCGGTACGACCGCGATCGATGACACCGCGCCGGTGGTCGGATCGACGTACTGCGCCTTGTGCGGCCGGAAGCCGTACGGCGCCGGCACCTTGCAGGTGACGCCGCGCGAGATCGATTGCGTGTAGTAGTTGGCCGCGCCCTGCGCCGGATTGATCTGATCGGCGGGATTCGGCGGATCGCAGTTGTCCTGGTTCGCCGCGTACGGGTAGTCGGCGCAGGCGCGCGCGATGTGGACGTCGGGAACAATCGCGTAGGTGAGACCCTTCGACACGAGTGCCGGAATCATCCGCTCGCTGAACGCCGTCTCGGCGGGGAAGAAGCCTGTACTGGTTGACGATGTTGACCATGTTGATTGCATGATCAATGTTTGCGTGTCGATCATGCGCTTCAACACGAGATCGTCGATCAATGGATTCGAGGGGTGGAAGAAACTGACAACCACCGGCTCGAGACGACGGCGCCCACCACTCGTCGTCCACCCCATTGCGTCCCGGTTCGCCTGGTACCAGTTGCCTGCATAGCGTCCGCCGTTCCAGCCCGCGCTCGCCAGGCTCGACACGTTTTGAATGAGTGATCCGGCGAACGAGAGTTGGGCTCCGGCATCCGGGATGTCGAGCACCGACGACAGCGCCGTCTTCGGATAGTCCTGGTAGTCGTGCACGCGGTCGTCGCTGTTGAAGATGCTGAAGACATCGTTCTGGCTGTGGCCCAGCATGATCGTCTCGTAGGCCGTCTCGTACATCTTGCCGTTCCACGTCGAGCGTTCCGGCCAGTAGATCGGCTGGTGCATGTGCCAGAGGTACGTGGTGTGGATCGGCGCGGCGTGCGCGGCGAGCGGGGCGAAGGCTGTGGCGGTGGCGAGGGCAGAGGCGAGCAGGCGGCGGCGCAGCATCGTCGGGACTCCGGAATCGGCAGGCGAGGTGGACCGGTTCAACAGAGCCGATGCTACCACGCCGCCGGTTCACCTGCGAAGCCGCACGAAGGCGCAGTCACCCAGACGCGCGAAGGCCGGAGGCGACGGTCACGCCTCCGGCCCGGAGCGGCGGTTCGCCGTGTCGGCCGCGCTCAGTGCACGAGCAGACAGCGCCGTTCCGCCACGATCCTCCCATCGAGCCGCAGCTGCGCGGTGTACACGCCGTTCGCCGCCCGCACGCCGTGGACGGTGCCATCCCAGGTCAGGACCGACCGGCCCGCCGTGCGGGCGCCGTCGCAGAGCGTCGCGACGCAACGGCCGCCGGCGTCGACCACGGTGACCCGCGCCGCGCCGTCCCGCGGCAGCGTCACCCCGAAGCGCGCCGCGCCACGCACCGGAGCCGCCGACGCCAACTCGAGCGTGGCGCCGCTCAGCCGCTCACCCGGCCCGTCGACCGCGACCGACCCGACCCACTCCAGCCCGAGGTCGTCGGCCGCGATGTAGCACTCCGCGGGGTCGCTCATCGCGTGCGGCCAAAACTCGATGTACTGCGTGGTGCCCAAGTTCGGCATCACGAACTCGGCGTCGTCCTGCGACCACTCGCCGGGCACTGCGAGGGCGCCGATGGTGGCCACATGCACACGGTTCATCGGGTCGGCCGCATCCGCCATGTAGACGTCGAACCCGCCGGCCCCGAGCAGACGATCGCTGCGCGCGAAGAACCCGGAGACATGGTAGAGATCGCCCGGTACCACGCCGCTGACCAGCTGGCCGAACGACTCCGGTGTGATGTCCCAGGTCTCGGCTCCCGCGGCGAAGCGCAGGCCGCCGTGCGCGGCGGGCAAGCTGGGGAAGTTGCCGAAGGCCGCCGGCCCGAGCCCCATGGCGGTCTCGCAGTCGAACGAGTAGGTGTCCGGGGTGAGGGCGAGAGTCTGCCAGGTGTCGGGCATGAGCGCCTGGGCACAGTCGCTCACCAGGCCCTCTTCGAAGCCGGGGTCGGTGAGGAGATTCTGCGCGGCGGTGGTGCCGGCGAGACAGGCGGTGGCCGCAACTGCGAGCACGACTGGGCGAAGGCGCATGGCGGGACGAACTCCTTTCGGGACTCGGTCGATCGGGAAGGCGGAGCGGAGGGAGCGGCCGTCCCCGCTGCTGTCATGTCTCTCAACGAGCGCGCCGCGGCGCACTGCACACGCCGCGGCGCGATTTTTTCGTGGCGATGTCGATCAGCGCCGCACCGGGCGACGCGACGTAATGGCTCCCTTGGGTGTGTCGGGTGCGCGAGGAACGGCGGGGCGAAGGGCAGCGGGCCGCGACGTCGCCGGCGGCGAAGCCGCTGACGGCGAGGGCGATTGCAAGGCAGACGCGGCACGGTATCATGATGCGATGGACCTCCGGTGACGGGACGAGACACGACCTGCGCGATTCATCTCCCTCAACGAGGCGCCGAGCCCCACCTGCACAGACTTTGTCGCTCGCCCGCGCGGCCCGCCGGCCCGCGGGTTCGCCATGACCCGGAGCACTCCGTGGACGCCACGCCGCCGTCGGACATCGATTCCACCGTCCATTTGCTCTCCCGCATCCGCGCCGGCGAGGCAGCGGCGCGCGACCGCCTGCTCGGCCGCTACCTGCCGGTGCTCACCCGCTGGGCCTCCGGCCGCCTGCCGGTCCGCGCCCGCGGTTTGGTCGACACCGACGATCTTGTGCAGTCGACCTTGATCCGCACGTTGAGGCATTTGGAGGAGTTCGAGCCGCAGCACGACGGCGCCTTCTTGGTCTACCTCCGCCGGGCCCTGATGAACGCGATGCGCGACGAAATCCGACGCGCGGCGCGCCAGCCGGGCGGCGGCGAGGTGCCGGAGACGGTGACCGACGCGGAGCCCTCCCCGGTGGAGCAGGCGATCGGAGCGGAGACGCTCGCGCGCTACGAGGCCGCGCTGGCGCGCCTCACGCCGGACCAGCAGGAGGCGGTGGTGCTGCGCGTGGAGATGGGACTCACGTACGAACAAATGGCGGAGGCGATGGGCAAGCCGTCGTGGAACGCCGCCCGCATGTTCGTCACCCGCGCGCTGGCCGAACTGGCGGAGGCGATGGATGACCGAGGGTGAGGACAGCGCCGTCTGGCGCGCCGCGGCGGCGGTGGCGGACGGCGACGTCGTCGACTGGCAGTCGGCGACGCAGGGCGCGAACGCCGACGAGAGCGGGGCGCTCGCGCACTTGCAGACGATCGCCGCGGTGGCGGCGGCGTATCGCGCGGCGGGGGAGACCGCGGCGCATCTCGTCGCGGCGCTCGAGGACGCTGTCGATCTGCCCGACGGCGCGCCGCGCACCTGGGGGCCGCTGCAGCTGCGCGCGCGGCTCGGCGGCGGCAGCTTCGGCGAGGTGTATCGCGCGTTCGATCCGGCGCTGCAGCGCGAGGTGGCGCTCAAGTTGATGCGGCCGGCGTCCGGCGACGCGGAGGCGATGCTGGCCGAGGCGCGGCGGCTCGCCCGGGTGCGGCATCCGCACGTCGTCACGGTGTACGGCGCCGACGTCCACGAAGGACGGCCCGGGATCTGGATGGAGTATCTGCGCGGCGAAACACTGGAGGACGCGGTGCGCCGCGCGACGTTCTCGGCGCGCGAGGCGGCGGCCCTTGGTGTCGACCTGTGCGGGGCCCTCGCCGCGGTGCATGGCGCCGGCTTGCTCCACCTCGACCTCAAGACCGCGAACGTGATGCGCGCCGACGGCGGCCGCATCGTCCTGATGGACTTCGGCAGCGGGCACGAACGCGCCGCGGCGCAGCGCGGTGCGCAGGCGGTGACCGGCACACCGGCCGCCCTCGCGCCGGAGGTGCTGCGCGGCGCGCCGCCGTCGCGTGCGGCCGACATCTACGCGCTCGGGGTCTTGCTGTATCGCATGGTGAGCGGCGCGTATCCGGTGGAGGCGGCGAACGCGGTCGAGTTGTTCGACAAGCACGCACGCGGCGAACGGGTGCCGTTGCGCGACCGCTGTCCGCAGGTGCCGGCGGCCTTCGCGCAAGCGGTGGAGCGCGCGCTGGCGGCGGATCCGGCAGAGCGCTACGCGAATGCCGGCGAGTTCGAGGCGGCGCTGGCGGGCGCGCCGGCGGTGCCGCGCCGCCGCGGAATGCCATGGGTCGCCGGCGTCTGCGTGTTGCTCGCGGCGGCGGGCGTGTGGCGATTGCGCACCCACGACATCGCACCTCCGCTGCCGGCAGGACACCCGGCGATCGAGACGCCGATCGTCGTGCCACCGGCCGCCGCGACTGCGCCGGTCCCGGTGCGTGCCGAGGCGAAAGCGTTCCGCGTCGCCCACGGACAGAACTGGCCGCTCGCGCCGGGCGCGTCGGTGGCGCCCGGCGACGGTGTCTATCTCACGCTACGCGGCGACGACTCGCTCTACGCCTACGTGCTGAATGAAGACGCCACCGGCGCGCTCTACGTGCTGTATCCGGTTCGCGGCCTCGACACGGCGAATCCGCTGGCGCCGGGCAGCGCGCATCGCTTGCCCGGGGCGCTGCGTGGCGCCCCGCAAGATTGGGAGGTGACGAGCGCCGGCGAGGACGAGTCGATCGTGGTGATCGCCGCGCGCCGTCCGTTGCCGACGCTCGAACGCGACGTGGCGCAGCTCGCGCAGGCAGCGCCCGGCGCGCCGGTGGAGTACGCGCGCGCCAGTCCGTCGTCGATTGCCACCTTGCGCGGGCTCGGGGGGCTGGCCTCGCATCGCACGCTGCGCGCGCGCGCCGACGGCTCGCGCATCACCACGCTGCTGCGCGGATTGAGCGCCGCCGAGCGCGACTCGGCCGGCATTTGGCTGTGGGAACTGCGTCTGAGGAATCCATCGTGATGCGGCGTGTACTGCTGTCGCTCGTGCTCGCCGCGCTGCCCGTCGTTGCGCACGCCGCCTCACCGGTGGCGCGGTGGACGGCACAACGCGCGGTGTCCGATACGCTGGTCGACGCACTCGAGGATGGGCAGTACGCCACGGTCGAGACGCGCGCCACGCAATTGCTCGCCGACATCGCGGCCCCGCCGACGGATTCGACGCTGCTGGTGCGCGTGTGGACGACGTTGCTCGACACCTGGACGCGCAATGGCAAGACGATGCGCGACACCACCACGGCGAGCGCGGCGCGCATCGTCGCGCTTGCCGAACGGGTGACGCCCGGCACGCCGTTGCACGCGCAGTTGTTGCAAGTGCAGGGGGCGATCCTGCTCGGCCGCGCACGCTACGCCGACGCCCGCGACGTCCTGCTGCGCGCCGACGCGATCCTCGACACCACAGTCGCGGCGCGCGATCCGCGGCGCGGCTGGTGCCAGTCCACGCTCGGCAACGCCTATCAGCGGCTCGGTGAGCCGGCAGCCGCGCAAGCGCACTACCGCCGCGCGCTCGACATCCTTCTGGCGGCGTACGGCGAAGGCGACACGCGGCCGGCGCGCGTCGCCACCAACCTCGCGTTCTCGCTGCACTCGAGCGGCGACGATGCCGCGGCGCGCGAGGCGTACGCCAAGGCGCTGGCGATCTTCGAGCGCGCGCTGCCGCCGACGCATCCGGATCTCGCCGTCATCCTCGGCGGCTACGGCGCCTTCCTCAAGGACACCGGCGATCTGCTCACCGCCCGCGACTACCTGCAGCGCGCCCTGGCGATTCGCGAGGCGAGCGCGGCACCGTCGTCGCCCGCCGTCGCCCGCGTGCTGTTCAATTTGTCGACGGTGCGGCTCGGACTCGCCGACACCACCGGCGCGCGCGAGGGACACCAGCGTGCGCTCGCCATGTTCCGCGCCGCCGAGGGCAACGGCGGCGGGCCGTTCACCGCGCTGACCTTGTGCTTCCTCGGCGAGGCGCTGGTGAAGTCGGGCGATTTCGTCGCGGCGCGCGGCATCGTCGACGAAGCGCGCGCGCTGCGGCTTTCCCTCGGGCGGACCGAGGATGCCGACGTGATGATGGCGCTCTATCTCGGCGCGTACCTCGACATGCGGGCAGGGCACGTCGCGGCCGCGCGCGCGGCACTCGACACTTGCGCGACGATCAATCAGCGCGTCCACGGCGCCACCTCGCAAACCGCGTGTCGGACGCGGGCGTCGTTCGCCGCAGCTCGGTGGGCCGACGGCGATCTCGCGGGCGCGGCCGCCGATGCCTGGCAGGCGATGACGACCTCCGCCGCGCAAACACGCGCGCTGGTGCGCATGCTGCCGGAACGCCAAGCCTTGCTCGCCGCCGGACAGGCGATCCCCGGCTACGACCTGACGATCGATCTGGCGACGCACGGCGCGGATGCGGCGCGCGCCTTCGACGCGGTGGTGCGCACCCGCGCCCTGGTGCTCGACGAACTCGCGGCCCGCGCCGGGCTCGCGCACGCGAACGCCGACACGGCGGCGACGCACCGGTGGGAAGACGCGGCCCGCGACTACTCGCGGCTACTCGTGCGCGGGCCAGGCAGCGACGATGCCGACGCCTATCGCGCGCGCGTCGAGGCGGCGCGTCTCGCCTTCGAGGCGGCCGAGGCGGCGATCGCGTCGCGCCGTGCGCACGCCGCCCACGAGGATGTCGGACTTGCCGAAGTGGCGCGCGCGCTGCCGGCGCAGGGTGCGGTGATCGGATACGTGCGGTATCTACGCGCGACATTCACGCCCGCATCGGGCGTCACGCCGACGCTGTTCCAGGAAGTGCAGGCCTGCGTGCCGCGGTTGACGCCCGCGTATGCGGCGTTCGTGTTGCGTGCCGGCGACGCGCAACCGCGCATCGTGCCGCTCGGCGAGGCGGGGCCGATCGACTCGCTCGCCACGCGCTGGCAGGCGCAGATGGCGGATGCCGCGGCCGGTGATCTATCGCGGGCGGCCGAGCGGGCGTCGCGCCGCACCGGTGCGGCGCTGCGGCGGCGCGTGTGGGATCCGCTGGCGCCGCTGCTGCGCGGCACGTCGCGCGTCTTCGTGGTACCGGATGGCGCGCTCCACCGCCTGGCCTTCGACGCACTGCCGACCGGCACAGCGTCGTATCTCGTCGAGACCGGTCCATTGCTGCACCTGCTCTCCGCCGAACGCGATCTCGTGCGTGCGACGGAGGCCCCCACCGACGGCCGTGGCCTGCTCGCGGTAGGCGATATCGATTTCGACGCACCCGCCGGGGCTGCCGCGGCGACGGTGCGCGGCGGGGCGTGCGAGGCGCGCGACGCGCTGCGTTTCGCCCCGCTGCCTGGCACCGGCGCGGAGGCGCGCGAGATCGCGACGCTCTGGCGCCGTGCCGCACGCGGCGACGCGAGGCTGCTGGCACGACGGGACGCCACCGAATCCGCCATCAAGTCCGCGGCGCCTGGCCGCGCGGTGTTGCACCTCGCCACGCACGGCTTCTTCCTCGACGACGGTTGCGCGCGCGAGGCAACCCCGGCGCTGCGCGGCATCGGCGGGATGCGCCCGCACGACGTCGCGATCGCGGCTAGTGGCGACAACCCGCTGGCACTCGCCGGACTCGCGTGCGCCGGCGCCAATCGTCACGCCGCCGACGGCGAAGACGGCGTGCTCACCGCGCAGGAAATCGCCGCGCTCGATCTGCGTGGCGTGCAGTGGGCCGTGATCTCTGCGTGCGAATCCGGCAGCGGCGCGGTGCAACTCGGCGAAGGCGTGCTCGGGGTGCGCCGCGCGTTCGCGGCCGCCGGCGCGCGCACCACGATCACCAGCCTGTGGCCGGTGCGCGACGACGCGACGGCGCGCTGGATGCGGGCCGCGTACGGGGCGCGCGTCCTCGAGGGCCGCGACACCGCCGCGGCGATGCAGGCGGCGTGCCGCGCGGTGCTGCGCGATCGCCGCGCGCATGGCCTGTCGACGCATCCCGCGGCGTGGGCGGCGTTCGTGGCGGCCGGGGACTGGCGCTGACGCATTCGCCCCGACGCAGACGGCCGGCGAGCAACGCGGGACTCGCCGGCCGCTGCGCACGCACCGCTCTGGCGCCTCCTATTCGACCACGCAGATCCGACGCGTCTCGCTGAGGCTGTCGGCGCGGAAGCGCACCACGTACACGCCTGCCGGCACCCGCCGTCCATCGTCGCCGCGACGCGCCCACGCGAAGTTGTAGCGCCCGGCTTCCATCGGGCCGTGCGCCAACGTGGCGACGCGCGTCCCACGCACCGTGAACACCTCGAGCGCGACCTCCGCCGCGTCGGCGAGCGTGAACGCGACCTCGGCGCCCTGCGAAGCGAGCAGCGGCGTCTTCGTGACCAGGCCGCTGCGCTCGGGAGTGTCACCCTCGGCCCCGGCCACTGCCGCGGCGCCCGCGCAACCGACGATGTCGATCGCCCCGATCGTCGTGCCGTTTTCGCCGGCGCCGATCAACGGCGACGCCGATTGCAGCGTGAACACCTTGGCGTTCGGATTGCAGAACGCGGGGTCGACCGCGAGATTGCCGGTGCCGGGATAGCCGCCTTGCACGTCGCAGTAGCGCACGTCGGCCGAATCGCCCAGCGCATAGATGGCCGGCAATTGCGCCGGTCCCAGGCGCCACAGCACGGTGTTGATCACGGTCACACGGCCGAGCGCGTAGATCCCCGCGGTGCCGGTCGCGACACGCGACGAATCACCGTACAGCGTGCAGTCGCGGATCGTTGCGGCAGACGCGGCGCCGGTTTCGATGGATCCCAATCCGCTCGACACGCAGTTCGTGAAGATGCAGCGATCCACCAGCGCGTGCGTGCCGTAGACCAGCAGCGGGACGCCGACCGTCCGCGTGTTGGCGAACACCACGGACCGCAGCGTGTCGCGATCCGCGGCGAGGCTCACCAGCGTGGCGTACGACGAGCCGGTCACCACCACGCCGTCGATCACACTGCCCGCCTCCGCGAGGACGAACGCCGAACCGTAAGGCCCCGCCGGACGCACGAGGGTGCGTCGCCGCGGCAGGTCGCGCGGGCCGCCGCCGTGCGGATAGCCGCCGTAGACCTTCGCGCCGGCCACCACATTCGGCACGCTCGCGGCGACGTATTGGCCTTCGGCGACGCGCAAGGTGTCGCCGGTGCCTCGCCGCAGGAGCGGGAGTGCCGCGTCGAACGTCTTCACGGCGCCCGCCCACGACAGGCCATCGCACACGCTGCAGGGGCTCGCGCTGTCGAGGTAGTACACGCGTCCGGCGATCACCGTGATCCCGAACGTCGTCGAGCCGTCGTGGCCGCCCGGATCGCGCGCCCCGATCGTCACCGCCGGGAAGGTGTCCTCGACCGCGCTGCCCGGCCAGAAAAACGCGCCGGTCGCCGGATCGAGCGTGGCGTCGGACGGATTGCCGGTCATCCACCACGTCAGCGGCTGGCCCTCAGGATCGTACCCGGCCGCCTGCAAGGACAGCGCAGTGCCCGGCGGCAGCTGTTGCGCCGGAATCGGCGTCACCACCGGCGGCAGATCCGGCAGGACGATGATGGCGAAGGTCGCGCTGCCGTGACCGCCGGCGGTGTCGTACGCGGTGAGGACCACCGACATGAACGAGTCCGGCTGGGCCGAGCCCGTCCAGGAAAACACGCCGGTCAGCGGGTCGAGCGTGGCCCCTGGCGGGTTGTCGGTCATGCCCCAGGTGAGCGCGTCGCCCTCGGGGTCGTGCGCGACCGGCGTGACGCTCACTGGCTCGCCGGTGAGCACGATGACGGTGGCGATGGGGTCCACGGTCGGTGGTTGGTTGCCGGCCACCGTGATCGCGAACGCCGCACTCCCGCTGGCGAACAGCGGATCGCGCGCTTCGAGCGTCACGTTGGCGTAGGTCCCGACCTGTGCGCTGGTCGGCGTCCACGACAGCACGCCGGTCGCCTGGTCGACGGCCGCGTTGGGCGGCAGGTTCGCGCCGCTCCAGGTGAGCGGATCGCCGTCAGGATCGCTGCCGCTCGCCGTCACCAGCAGCAGATGGCCGGCCACCACCTGTTGGTCGGGGATCGGCAGCACGACGGGTGGACTGTTGACCGCGCCGCACGACGGCGACCCGCCGAGTACCGTGGCCACCGGATCGCTGAGCACCGGCGTCGCGAGTTGATTATTGCCGTCGAGCACCGTCAGCGAGTGCAGCGTGAAGCAGCCGCGCGGCAGCGTGCAGCCGGTGAAGTCGAACATGAGGTCGATGATGTTGCCGCCGCCGGCGCACATCGTGTTGACGAGCGAGTTCGCCCACGCGACGTGATAGTGGCCGGGTTCGTCGGTCGTGACGATTGGCAGGGCGGTCCCGCGGTTCATCCACGTGCAGCTCGTGCTGGTGCGATAGATCGTCGACGCCAGTTCGAAGCAGCCGGTGTCGTATGGCGTCCACGTCAGGTCGATCTCCGCGCCCTTGAACGAGGTGGCGCCGGTGACGCGGATGTAGAGGTCGTCGGTCTCGCCCGGCGTTGCGAGGTCCGTGACCACGCCGCTCGTCGCCCAGGTCAGCGACGCGCGCAGGCTGTCGGTGCCGCCGGGGAGGTAGCTGACCGCGATCGAAATGGTTTCGGTATCGGTGCCGCCGAACGGGTCGCGCACCGTCGCATGCAGCACGTAGTTCCCGGCTTGTCCGACAGCCGGTGTCCATGCGAATTGCGCTCCCGCGAACGTCGCGCCGTCGGGAAGCGGGGTGAGCTCGAAGGTCAGCGAGTCTCCATCGGCGTCCGTCGCGGAGAGGACGAACGTCAGCGACGACGTCTCCTGCACGCTGAACGGGCCCGCGGGCGCCAGAACCGGCGGATGGTTCCCCGCCACCACGGTGATCGCGAAGCTCGCGGCGCCGCTCAGCCCCGCAGGGTCGGTCGCGGTCAAGGTGACCCCGGGATAACTGCCGACTTGCGCGGCGTCGGGTGTCCAGCGCAGGGTGCCGCTCGCGTCGTCGACCGTGGCGCCGGCGGGCAGCTGGCTGCCGCTCCACGTGATGACATCGCCGTTGGGATCGCTTCCGCTCGGCGTCACCACGAGTTGCTGTCCGGCCGAGGCAATCTGGTCGGCGATGGGCTGCACCACCGGCGCGACGTTGGTGCCGTTGCACGCCGCGGACCCGCCGAGCACGGTGGCCACCGGATCGGCCAGCACCGGATACGAGAGCTGATTGTTGCCGTCGAGGACGGAGAGGCTGCGCAACGTGAAGCAGCCCTGCGCGGTGTCGCAGCCGGCGAACGAGATCTGCAGGTCGATGATGTTGCCGCCGTCGGCACATGCGCTGTTCGTCAGCGTGTTCGCCCACGCGACGTGCAGGTGTCCCGGCTCATCGGCGGTGACGATCGGGACCGCGCTGCCACGATTCATCCACGTGCAGGTGGTGCCGGTACGGAACTGATACGCGTTCAACTCGAAGCAGCCAGGGTCGATCGGCGTCCACACCAGATCGGCTTCGGCGCCCTTGTACGACGCCGCGCCGACGAGCCGGATGTAGAGGCCGGCGCTTGCGCCGGGCGCCGCGAGGTTGCTCACCACGCCGGAGGTGGACCAGGTCAGCGAGGCGCGGAAGCTCGCGCCTTGCAACGGCGTGACGGTGATCTGGATGTCTTCGGTGTCGCTGGCGCCGAAGGGATCGGTCACCGTGGCGTGGAGCAGGTACGCGCCTGCCTGTCCGATCGCCGGCGTCCAGGAGAGCTGCGCGTTCGCGAAGGTCGCGCCCGTCGGCAGCGGCGTCAGGTCGAAGGTGAGGCGGTCGCCGTCCGGGTCGGTGGCGGCCAGGAAGAACGACAGCGTGCTCGTTTCCACGATGGTGAACGGCCCGGCGGGCGAGAGTACGGGCGGGTGGTTGACATACCCGGCCGTCGCGGTGATGGCGAAGGAGGCTGATCCACTCAATCCGTGCGTGTCGGTGGCGGTCAGCGTGACGCCGGTGTAGGTGCCGACTTGGGTCGAGTCCGGCATCCACGAGAGTGTGCCGGTCGCTGCATCGACCGCCGCGCCCGGCGGGAGATTGCGCCCGCTCCAGGTGAACGGATCGCCGTCCGGATCGACGGCGTGCGGGTCCACGGTGAGCCGCGATCCGACGACGACGTTTTGATCGGCGATCGGATCGACCACCGGTGGGGCGCCGCCGCCGACGCACGCACCGTTCAGCACGGAGGCGAACGGGCCGCTGACGATCGCCTTGTCCTGCAGGCTCGACGCATCGAGCAGCGTCAGCGAGTTGAGCGTGAAGCAGCCGCGCGCATCGGCGCAGCCATCGAACTCGAACTGCATCTGGATGACTGCGCCGGCGGTGCAACTGGTGAGCGACGACGTGTTGGCCCACGCGACGTGATAGTGCCCAGGATCGTCGTTGACGGTGACCGGGACGGCGCTCCCGCGATTCAGGTACGTGCATGTCGTCCCGCTCGAAGTCTTGAAGACGCTTCCGATGTGCGCGAAGCATCCGGCGTCCGGATCTCCGGCCGGCGTCCACGTCAGATCGAGTTCGGCGCCCTTGAATTGGAGTGCGCCCCCGCGTCGCACGACGACGTAGAGATTGTTCGACGCGCCGGGGGTGGCGAGGTCCTTCTGCGTCGTGTCGGTGGCGCTCCAACAGAGCTGCGCGGTGGCGCCGACGTTGGCGCCGGCGTGGGCCTGCGAGAGGGGTATCACGGCGAGAGCGGCGAGAGCGAGGAACACTCGCCGGGCGAGCGCCTGGACCAGTGCGTGGAGCATGGGAGCCTCCCGCCTTCCGCCGCAGGGGGCACGCGCCGTGAAGGCTGTGGGGTCGGGAGCCGGCGAGTGACACCGGCGAACGGTGCGCCCGCACACTCGATGCCGGTGGTTGGCACGGAGTATGACTCGACGAGCCTAGGAGAGGCGTGCGGGCCCGTCAATCCCACTGCGGGCTCGGTGCGGCCGCCTGTCGGACGGGCAGTGTACACTCGTGCCCTTGCCGGCGCGCGCCGGCGTTCCCACGCCCCGAGACACCTCCGTGACCTCATCGACGCCCGACATCTCGCCGCTCGCCGCCTTCCGTCCGCCGACGCGGGCGTGGTTCGACGCGTCCTTCGCGGCGCCGACGGCGGCGCAGGCGCTGGCGTGGCCGGCGGTGGCCCGCGGCGAGAGCGCGTTGCTCTTGGCGCCCACGGGGTCGGGCAAGACGCTGGCGGCGTTCCTGGCGGCGCTGGATCGCGTGATGTTCGACCCGGTGCCGCCGCCGCGCCAGCGCTGCCGGGTGGTGTACGTGTCGCCGCTCAAGGCACTGGCGGTGGACATCGAGCGCAACCTGCGCGCGCCGCTCATCGGCTTGGCGCGGCAGGCGGAGCGACTCGGCGTGCCGTTCCACACGCCGGAGATCGCGGTGCGCACCGGCGATACGCCACCCCGCGAGCGGCAACGCTTCGCGCGCCAACCGAGCGACATCCTCATCACGACGCCCGAGTCGCTGTATCTCATCCTCACCTCGCAAGCGCGCGAGGCGGTGGCGCATGCCGAATGGCTGATCCTCGACGAGATCCACGCGCTCGCCGGCACCAAGCGCGGCGCGCATCTCGCGGTGAGTGTGGAACGGCTGGCCGAGTTGTGCGGCCGGCCACTGCAGCGCATCGGGCTCTCCGCCACCGCGCGGCCGCCGGAGGAGATCGCCCGCTTCCTCGGCGGGCACGGCGACGACGCCGCGCCGCGCGCGGTCTCCGTGCTCGACGCCGGCGCGCGGCGGCGCCTGGACCTCCACGTCATGGTGCCGGTCGAGGACATGGCGAAACTCGGCGACACGCTCGACGACGCGCCGCGCAATGCGGCGGGCGCGGCGCCGCGGCGCTCGATTTGGCCCGCGGTGCATCCGCGGCTGCTCGAGATGATTCGCGCGCACCGGTCGACGCTGCTGTTCGTCAACTCGCGGCGTCTCGCCGAGCGGCTGGCCGCAGCGCTCAACGAGCTTGCGGGCGAGGAGATCGTGTTCGCGCACCACGGCTCGGTGAGCCGCGAACAGCGTGCGGTGCTCGAGGAACGGCTCAAGGCCGGCACGCTGCCGGCGCTGGTCGCCACGTCGTCGCTCGAACTCGGCATCGACATGGGGGCCATCGATCTCGTCATCCAGGTCGAGGCGCCGCCCGGCGTGGCGAGCGCGCTGCAGCGCATCGGCCGCGCCGGACATCAGGTGGGCGCGGCGAGCAGCGGTGTGCTGGTGCCGAAGTTCCGCGGCGATCTGCTGGCCTGCGCGGCGCTCACCGAACGCATGCTCGACGGCGCGGTGGAACACACGCGCGTGCTGCGCACACCGCTCGACGTGCTGGCCCAACAGATCGTGGCGATGGTGGCGGTGGAGCCGTGGCACGTCGATGCGGCGTTCGCCGTGCTGCGGCGCGCTGCGCCATTCGCGACGCTGACGCGCGGCGTGTTCGAGCAGGTGCTCGACATGTTGGCGGGACGCTATCCGTCGTCGGACTTCGCGGAGCTGCGGCCGCGCATCACGTGGGACCGCGCGACCGGCCAGCTCACGGCGCGCGACGGCGCGCGACACGTCGCGGTGACCAGTGGCGGCACGATTCCCGATCGCGGCTTGTACGGCGTCTATCTCGTCGGCGCGGCGGCGGGGCAGGGGCGCGTCGGCGAACTCGACGAGGAGATGGTGTTCGAATCGCGCGAGGGCGAGACGTTCACGCTCGGCGCCTCGACGTGGCGCATCGAAGAGATCACGCCGGACCGCGTGCTGGTCACGCCGGCGCCCGGCGAGCCCGGCAAGATGCCGTTCTGGATCGGCGACACGGTGGGGCGGCCGCTCGATTTCGGCCGCGCCATCGGCGCGTTGACGCGCGCGGTGCGCGGTGCGGCCCCGGCGGACGCCGAGCGGACGTTGCGCGAGCGCCACTTCCTCGACGCGTTCGCCGCGCGCAACGTCGTGCAATATCTCGCCGACCAGGCCGCGGTCACCGGCGCGGTGCCCGACGACCGTACCCTCGTCGTCGAGCGGTCGGTGGACGATCTCGGCGACTGGCGCGTGGTGATCCTGTCGCCGTTCGGCGGCCGCGTGCATGCGCCGTGGGGCTTGGCGATTGCCGAGACCTTGCGCCGCTGCTCGCAGGCTGCGGTCGAAGTGCTGTGGACCGACGACGGCATCGTCGTGCGCTTTCCCGAATCCGATGAGCCGCCGGATGTCACGCCGCTGTTCCCGACGCCCGAGGAGGCGGAGCAGTTGGTGGTGGCGCAACTCGGCGCGACGACGCCGTACGCCAAGGCGAGCGGCGATCGCGGCGCGCTGTTCGCCGCGCGCTTCCGCGAGAACGCGGCGCGTGCGCTGCTGTTGCCGCGGCGAGGGCCCGGAAAGCGCAACGCGCTGTGGCGGCAGCGCCGCCGCGCCGCGGACCTCCTGCAAGCGATCTCCGGTCACGGCGATTTTCCGATCGTCCTCGAGACGTACCGCGAGTGCTTGCAGGACGTGTTCGACATGCCGGGCCTGCACGAGATCCTCGGCGCGGTGGCGCGGCGCGAGATCCGCGTGGTGACGGTGGACACCGCGTCGCCGTCGCCGTTCGCGGCGAGCGTGTTGTATTCGTACGTCGTCAATTTCATGTACGAGGGCGACGCGCCGGTGGCGGAGCGCCGCGCGCAGGCGCTCACCGTGGATCCGGCGCAGTTGCGCGAGTTGCTCGGGGAAGCAGAGCTGCGCGAGCTGCTCGACCCGGCGGTGGTGGAGACCTGCGAACTCGCGTTGCAGCATCTCACGCCGGAGCGCGCCGCGCGGCACGTCGATCACCTGCACGATCTGCTCTTGCATCTCGGCGATCTCACCCACGGCGAACTCGCCGCGCGGTGCGCCGAAGCCGCCGCGCCGTGGCTCGACGCCTTGCGTGCGGCGGGACGGGTGGTGGAAATCGCGCTCGGCGGCGAATCGCGCTGCATCGCGGTGGAGGATGTGGCGCGCTACCGCGACGCGCTCGGGGTGCCTCCGCCGCCCGGCGTGCCCGCGGCATTCCTGACGCGCGAGGCGACGCCCCCGCTGCGCGATCTGGTCGCCCGCTTCGCCCGCACGCACGCGCCGTTCACGGCAGCGGACATTGCCACGCGCTGGGGCATCGGCGAAGGCGCGGTGACGTGCGAACTCGAAGCACTCGAGTCGATGAATCGCCTCGTGCACGGCGCCTTTCGGCCTGGCGGCAGCGGCCGCGAGTGGTGCGACGTGCAGGTCCTGGCCACCCTGCGCCAGCGGTCGCTCGCGCGCTTGCGGCACGCGGTCGAACCGGTGGACGGCGAGGCGTTCGCGCGCTTCGCGCTGGCGTGGCATGGTGTCGACGAGCCGCGAGCCGGCGATGCCGCGCTTGCCGATGCGCTCGAGCAACTCGAAGGCATGCCGCTGGCCGCCTCGGAGTGCGAGAGCGCGGTGCTGCGTGCGCGCGTCGCCGACTACCGGCCCGAGTGGCTCGATGCGGCGCTGCTCTCGGGCGCGTGGGTGTGGCGCGGTGCCGGTGCGCTCGGTTCGCGCGATGGCTGGATTGCTTTCCATCGCGCCGATGCGGTGCCGCCGCCCGGCGGCACGGTGCCCGACGGCGCGCTGCACGCGGCGATTCGCGCGGCGCTGGACGCGCGCGGTGCCGTCTTCTTCCCCGTGCTCCAAGCCGCCACGGGGCGGAGTGCGCTCGAGACGCTCGACGCGTTGTGGGATCTCGTCTGGGCGGGCGAGGTCACCAACGACAGCTTGCAGCCGCTGCGTGCGTTGATGGCGGCGCGGCGCGCCACCGCCGCGTCCGCCACCGCACGCTGGCGCGCGCCGATCCGCCGCCGAGTCTGGCGACGCGCCGTGGGGCGCTCACTGGCGACCGGCGTCGCGCCGGCCGCCGCGGGCCGCTGGTCGCTGCTGCGCCATCTCAGCGCGCCGGCCACCGCGACGCAACTGGCGCACCGTCGCGCGCTGCAGCTGTTGGCGCGCGCCGGCGTGGTCACCCGTGACGTCGTCCGTGCCGAGGACGTGCCCGGCGGCTTCACAGCGCTCTATCCGGTGTTCCGCGCGCTGGAAGAGGCGGGAACCATCCGCCGTGGATACTTCGTGGCGAGCCTGGGTGCGAGTCAATTCGCCTGGCCGCGCGCCGTCGATCAACTCCGTGCGCACCGGGACGCGCCGGAGGCCAGCCGCGCCGTGCTGCTCGCCGCGTGCGATCCGGCGAACCCGTACGGCACGACACTGCGCTGGCCCGAGCATCCGCGTGGCGTGCGTCCCCCGCGCGCGGTAGGGGCGCACGTGGTGCTCGTCGATGGGGCCTGCGCCGCCTACCTCGCCCGCGGCGAACGCGCGCTCTGGCTCTACGAGGATGCTGGCGACGAGCGGGGGTCGGTCCAGCGCGTGCGCGCCATTGCGGAGGTCTTGGCGACGCACTTGGCGCCGCGCCGCCGGCGCGGCGTCGTGCTCGACGAGATCGACGGCGCGCCGGCCGAGGAAACTCGGTACCTCGAGCAGTTCCGCGCCGCCGGATTCGCACGCGTCATGAGAGGCCTCCGCGTGACCCCGCGCCATGCCTGAGGGCGATACCCTCTATCGGATTGCCGCCGCGCTCCGCGAGGCTTTCGGCGACGCGTGCATCACCTCGGTGCGGACGCGCGACCCGGCGTGGCAGGCGATGGACACGGCGCGCCCGGTGAGCGGACGGCGTCTCGCCGCCATCGAAGCGCGCGGGAAGCACCTGCTGCTCGTCTGCCGCGCCGAGGATGCAGGTCCGCTGCTGCCCGCCGCACAGGCGCGGCTCGACCTCGCGCTCCACGCGCACGACTGGATCGTGCACTCCCATCTCGGGATGCGCGGCGCGTGGTGGATCGACCCGCCGCAGACGCCGCCGCGGGCACTCGCACCGCGGACGTGGGCGCTCGACACGCCACGCGGCTCCGCGCGGTGCGTGGCCCCGCAGACGCTGCGCGTGCTGTCGCCGCGCGAACTCCTCGCCGGCCCGGTCGCCGCGCTCGGTCCCGATCTCACGCGCGACGGTGTCGATCTGGAGGCCGCGGCGCGTGCGTTGGCGGCGTGCGGTGACGACGAGATCGCCGTCGCGTTGTTGCGGCAACGCGCATTGGCCGGGATCGGCAACGTCGTGAAGTCGGAGGCGTTGTTCGCGGCCGGCGTGTCGCCGTTTGCGCGGGTGTCGGATCTCGGGGCCGCGGACCTGCGCCGCGTGCTCGGGGAGGCAGTGCGGATTCTCCACGCCAACCGCGGACGTCCCGGCCGCCGCCGCACCGTGCCCGGCGGCGCGGCCGCGCCATCGCACGGCGTGTATCGCCGCGCCGGCGAGGCGTGTCTGCGATGCGCCACGCCGATCGCCGCCGTTTCGCAAGGCGCCGAGGCGCGCCGCACCTACTTCTGTCCGGCCTGTCAACGGGCCGGCGGCGCCTCGTCTGGATGCGGTCGTGCCGGAGAGGGCAAGTAGGTTTCACGCGCATCCAGCATCGCCCGGCGCATGGTGCGCGGCGTGGTCTCGGTCACCCGCTTGAACGCGTGATCGAACGCTGCCTGACTCGTATAGCCAACCAGCGCGGCGATCGACGACAGCGGAAGCTCGCGCACCGTGAAGTACTGGCAGGCGAGGCGAATGCGCGTTTCCTCCAACAGGCGCGTGTAGGAGGTCTTCTCGGCGCGCAGATGGCGCTCGAAGGTGCGCAGACTCAGGCCGGCCTCGCGCGCGAGGTCGGCGGCACCGAGCCGTGGGCGTTCCTCGCCGAGCCGCTGGATGATGGCCCGTCGCGTCTGCTCCGCGAGTCCGTGCTGCCGCCCGAGGGAGGCCAGCATGTCGCGGCTGAGATCGCGCATGGCCTGATCGAGCGGCGCGTACCGCGTCGCGGTCGGACGATCGAGCAGCGCACGGTCGAATTCCAGCGCCAAGTGGGGAGCGCCTGCGCGCACCGGACAGCCGAAGAACTCGACGCACTTGTCCGCTGGCGCCGCTGGGTCGAGCATGCTGAACACGGCGCGCGGGCGCCATGCGTCGTCCACTGCGATGCGTCCGAAATTCACCCAGATCGACAATCGGCTGTCGAGGAAGTGCCGGAAGCCGAGTGCCGGACGACCACGTGGCGGCACCGCCACGATGCGCGCGAGGTTGCCGTCTTCTTCGAGGCGAATGTTGGAGCGATCCCAGTGGAAGCGCGAGAGCAGGCACATGCGTTCGTAGACCGCGCGCAGCGTCGGACCGTTGAGCACCAGCAATGTGGTGAGATGCAGGTTGGGCCGCACGTACGTGCCCGCCTGCAAGCCGAAGTCGGTCACGCCCGTCCGCCGCGCGGCGAGGTCGAACAGCGCGAGGTACTGCTGGAACGGGACGCGTCCCTCCGGATCCTGCAACTGCTCCCGGGCGAAGGAGACCTCATCGAGCAGCGCGGGCGTCGGCACCCCATGCGCCTCGGCGGCGCGCGCGACCATCCATACCCAACTGACCGTCACCGTGCCGCCGCGCATGGGACTCCAACGAGAGAGAAGTGGGCGTCCGGCTGATGCGCCAGACCGCATACGGTATGAACCTGAAGCCCTGCAGTATAAAAGTTCGCCAGGGATCTGGCTAGCCACGTGCCGGGTGGCGGGTCACGTGCGTCACGGGCAGCGGACGAAAAGTGGGGGCGTGGAATTTGACGCGCGCCCGAGCCGCCGATACGCTCCGCGTCATGGATGCTCGCTCCGTGGTTGCCGGGCGCTTCGCCGCCCGCCGCTCCAGTGTGACGTGCGTGGTCGGTGGCGTGCCGGTCGGCGGCGGCCACCCCATCGTCGTGCAGTCGATGACCAACACCGACACTGGCGATGCCGTCGCCACCGCGGCGCAGATCGCCGCCCTCGCCGCCGCCGGGTCGGAGATGGTGCGCGTCACCGTCAACACTCCGGCGGCCGCCCACGCCGTGCCCGAGATCAAGCAGCGCATGCGCGACCTCGGCGCCGACATCCCGCTCATCGGCGACTTCCACTACAACGGCCACGTGCTGCTGCGCGATGTGCCGGCGTGCGCCGCGGCGCTCGACAAGTACCGCATCAATCCCGGAAACGTCGGCACCCAGGCGTCGCACGACGACAACTTCCGCGCCTTGATCGCCATCGCGCTGACGCACGGCAAGCCGGTACGCATCGGCGTCAATTGGGGCTCGCTCGACAAGACGCTGCTCACCGCGTTGATGGACGCCAACGCGGGCCGCCCGCAGCCGCTCGAGGATCGCGAAGTCGTGCTCGAGGCGATGCGCGAGAGCGCGGTGCGCAGCGCCGCGCTCGCCGAGGACGCCGGGTTGCCGCACGACCGCATCATCCTCTCGGCAAAGGTGAGCAGCGTGCGCGATCTCGTCACGGTGTACCGCGCGCTGGCCGCCACCTGCGACTATCCGTTGCACCTCGGGCTCACCGAAGCAGGGCTCGGCGCGACCGGCGTGGTGTCGACCACCGCCGCGCTCGGCATCCTGCTCGCCGACGGCATCGGCGATACCATTCGCGCCAGCCTCACGCCGACGCCCGGGGGCGATCGCGCCGAGGAAGTCCGGCTGTGCCAGCAGGTGTTGCAAGCTCTCGGGCTCCGCCACTTCGCTCCGCAGGTGACCTCCTGCCCGGGCTGCGGCCGGACCACGAGCACGTTCTTCCAATCGCTTGCCGCCGACGTCACCTCGCATATCCAGCAACGCATTGCCGCGTGGCGGGTGCAGTACCCCGGCGTCGAAGAGTTGCGCGTGGCCGTGATGGGCTGCGTGGTCAACGGCCCTGGCGAGAGCAAGCACGCCGACATCGGCATCTCGTTGCCCGGCACGGGCGAGAACCCGCGCGCTCCGGTCTACATCGACGGCACGTTGCACACCACATTGCAGGGCGACGCCATCGCGCGCGAATTCGCCGCGCTCCTCGATGCCTACATCGCGCGGCGGTACGGCGGGGCGCTGGTAGCGGACTAGCGCCCTTACTCCCTCAGTCGTATCCCCGCGTAAATCTGCGGGATCGTACGAATGGGCGTGCACATTCCCCGCGGGTTTTCCGGCGGGAGCCCGATATATCACCCAGCGCCAGTGATGGCGCTCGTCCATCTCCCAGAATCCGCGGCCGCTCGCGTCTCGCCCCATCGAGCCACCACAGCTCCGCTGAGACGACGCGTCATTGTGATACTGCGCACATCCGCCGTGAACATGGAAGTAGGAGACAACCGCTGTGCCACGTCACACGTGCCGGGTGACAGGGTCCAGATGGGTTAGCGCATGCGCGCTGGCCATCAGCTATGCCTTGATTGGGCGGGCGAGCCTGCTGTTTGCCGTGCCGCCGAGTACGACCTCGCTGGCATGGCCCGCCGCCGGGCTTGCCGTCGTGTGCGTCTGCTTCGGCGGATGGGCCACCGTGATTCCGGTGGCGATGGGCGCGTTGGCCCTCCAGTTGTGGATTCATGGGATCGCCGCAGGTGTGCGCGATCCTGGCGTGTGGGGCGTCGCGGCGAGCGCCGTGTTGCATGCCGCCGCCGCGCGGTTCTTGATTCGCCGGGCGCTTGGCCAGCGGGAAGTCCTCGCGCAGCCGGGCGCGGTCGTTGGCTTTCTGTCGCTCGGTGGGCCGGTGGCGGCGTTGGTCAGCGCCACCTGCGGTGTCGCCTCGCTGCGAATCGCCGGCGTGCTGCCCGACGACGCAGTCGCGGCGAATTGGTTCGCGTGGTGGGTGGGCGACACCCTCGGCGTCGTGGCCTTTGCGCCGCTCTTCCTCGTCCTCTTGGTGCCGCGCGCGGAACAACTCGGCCGCAAGGGCCCCCTCATCATCGTGCCGCTCGGCGCGGCCTACGTCACGATCTTCGCGTGCTTTATCTTCGCGTGCTTCTACTTCGCGGTGCGGTTGGATGCGAGCCATCTCCGCGACGAGATCGCACGGCGCGCGGTGTCGCACGAGAACATCGTGCGCGAGTCGTTTGACGCCGCGCTCGAGGCGCCGCTCGCGATGCGCGACATGGTGGAGCAGCGCGACGCCACGCCGCTCGATGCGGTGCACGTCATCGGCACGGGGTTCGCCGCGCGGCATCCGGAAGTTCGCGCCGTCGAGTGGGTCGATCTGGTGCCGGCCGCGCAGCGGCCCCGTTACGAACGCGCACCGCACGACTACCCCTTCCCATGGATCACCGAGCGTGACGCCGCAGGGCGCCTCGTTCGTGCCGGAGCGCGCGCGGTCTACTACCCAGTGAGCGCGGCCGAGCCGCTCGCCGGAAATCGCCTCGCCCTTGGCTACGATCTCGGGTCGAACGCGATCCGCCGCGCGGCTCTCGAGCATGCCGAAGCGACGGGCGAGCCCGCGATCACCGAACGCATCGATCTCGTGCAAGGTCGCGGCAAGACGCCGGGGATCCTGGTCGTGGTACCAGTGTACGGAGCCGCCGATGGTGCGCGCCCCGGGGCTGCGAGCCGGCGCGGCAAGGCGATCGGATTCACCGTCTCGGTGGTCGATCTGACCACGCTTTTCGACAGCCACTTGCACGCCGAGCACGAAGAAGGCTTGGGCGCGCAGTTGGTCGACATCGATGCCCCGCCCTCACGGCGCGAACTGTACGCGTCGCGCGACGGTGCCGCCTCTCCGTCCGACGCCGTGGCCCACGGCACGCTGATCTGGAATGAGCCGATTGCCTTCGCGGGGCGGCACTACGAACTGCGCCTGTTTGGGACGCCGGCATTCATCGCGGCACATCGCTCACTTTTGCCGTGGACGGTGCTGGTGCTCGGCTTGCTGTTCTGCTCGATGCTCGGGACGATCCTGCTGCTGCACGGAACCCGCGCGGCCACCCTGGCGCGCGAAGTGCGCGCACGCACCGTGGGATTGCGTCGCGCGCTCAGGCGCGAAACACGTGCCCGTCGCGACCGCGAACGCATCCAGCACGCGCTCGAGCGTGAGCACGACGCAGCGGAGGCCGCACGCGCCGACGCCGAAGCGGCCAGCCGCGCAAAGAGCCGCTTCCTCGCCACGCTCTCGCACGAACTCCGGACGCCGCTCAATGGCGTGTTGGGGATGAGCGAGCATCTGATGGAGTCGCCACTGCTGCCCGAGCAGCGCGAGTCGGTGCGGACGCTGGCGACCTCGGCGGACGCCCTCTCGCGATTGTTGGGGGACATTCTCGACTTCGCGCGCATCGAAGCCGGCCGGCTCGATCTCGAAGCTACGCCTGTGTGGATTCACGAGGTCGTGCACGATGTCGTACGGCTGTGCGAACCGGCGGCGCACGATAAGTGCCTCGACCTCTCGTGGGAAATCCACGAGTCGGTCCCGCCGTGTGTGCTGGGCGATCGCACGCGCCTGCAGGCGATTCTGCTCAACGTCGTGGGGAACGCCGTGAAGTTCACGCCACGAGGTTGGGTGCGCATCCAGATCAGCGCCGACGCGCCCGAGGGCGATCAGGTGCGCCTGCACTTCCGCGTCGCGGACTCCGGCATCGGCATCGCGCCGTCCGCGCACGAGTCGATCTTCGAACCCTTCTCGCAGGTCGAGAGCTCGATGGCCCGTCGCTACGGCGGCGTCGGCATGGGCCTCAGCGTGGCGCGGCAGCTCGTGGAGGCGATGGGCGGTAGCATCGGAGTCGAGTCGGCGGTGGGGTGGGGCGCCACGTTCGCGTGGACGGTCAATGTGCAACCGGCCACCGACCGCGAGATGCAGTTCGCCACCTGTGGCTGGGAGCCGGCGGCGCGCCCGGCGGAGAGTCCCGCGCCACGCGGTCGCGGCCGCCTCTTGGTGGTCGATGACACGCCGCTCAACGTCCTGGTGGCGACGCGCATCCTCCAGCGGCTCGGCTATGAAACGCGCGAAGCGACTTCGGGTGCCGCCGCCCTCGAGATCCTCGCCGAGGACGACATCGACTTGGTCTTCATGGACTGTCAGATGCCGGAAATGGACGGCTTCGAAACCACGCGGAGCATCCGCAATCCGACGTCCGGCGTGCGCAATCCCCAGGTGCCGGTCGTCGCGCTCACCGCCAATGCGCTCGTCGGCGACCGCGAGCTGTGTCTGGCCGCCGGAATGAATGACTACCTGAGCAAGCCGGTCAAGACCGAGGGGATCGAAACCGTGCTGGCGAAGTGGACGGCAAGCGCCGCTGCGTGACGACTGCAATCCCGGCGGCGGCGCGCGCCTGCAGCGCGCCGCCGTCCGGCATCCTCCGCTACTTCCCGTCCTGCTTACGCTGCCATTCCTCCTCGGTGAGCGGCGTCACCGGTTCGGCGTGGTCGGTCACCAAGAGCGCGTTGACGTCGCGAAGTTCGGTGCCGCTCAGTGTGAGCCAGCGCGTGCGCGCGCCGTCGATCTGCTTCGCGAGCACGGCCGCGTAGGCGACTTGCGAGTCGGTGGGGCGGCCGTCGTAGCCGTTCACCGCGCCGTACAGCGAGGCGAGCTTCTCGCGCAGCTGCACTTCGCCGCCCAAGATGCCGCCGCCGCGGGTGGCCACCAGCGTGCCGCGCAATTCCTCGAGCGTGGTCGCCAAGCGCAGCGCGCGCTTCGCCGTCTTGCTGGTGGCTGGGAGCGCCGCTGCCCGCGCCTTGAGCTGATCGCGCACCTCGGCGAGCGCGCCGACGGTGTAGGCGAAGTGCCCCATGAGGTCGTAGAGCGAGGTCACCAACTGCTGCTGCGCGGCGCGATCCGCGGCGCTGTACGTGGCGCGCGGATCTCCGACGATCGTCACCTGCGACGTGTAGGTCTTGTCGCCCTTGGTGAGCTTCACCGAGTAGGTGCCCTCGGCGACGCGCGGCCCGAGGAACGCGTACTGATTGGTCACGGCGCCATCGCCCGCCGGCGTACGCGGCGGCTTGCGGCGCATCGGCCACTGCACGCGGTTGAGGCCGCGGCGCTTGCCGCCGGGGAAACTCGCCATCACGGTGCCGTCCGCCGCGGTGATCTCGAGCTTGAGGTCGCCGAGCAGGTGGCGCTTCTTGAGGTAGTAGGTGATGGTCGCCACCTCGGGCAATGCATCGCCGATCCAGAACTGTCCGCCGTCGAAGCGCTGCTCGCCGGTCGGAATCAGCATCGTCGACGGACGCGAGGGCAGGAAGGCGACATCCTGCTGTGCGGCGTCGGCGGTCATCGCACGCAGCGGTGTGAGATCGTCGAAGATCCAGATGCCGCGACCGTGCGTGGCGATCACGAGGTCGCCTTCGCGCGGGTGGATCGCCAGGTCGCGTACCGCGACCGGCGGGAAGTCGCCGCCGATGCGCGCCCAGTGCGCGCCATCGTCGAACGACACGTGCAGGCCGTTCTCGGTGCCCCAGAACAGCAGGCGCGGATTCACGGTGTCCTGGCGAATGCAGTGCGCGTAGCCACTGACGCCGTCGGTGGCGAGCGCGCGCCAGGTGGCGCCGAAGTCGGTGGTGACGAACGCGCGTGGCGTCATGTCGCCGAAGGTATGGCCGTCGAGCGTCACGTAGCACGTCCCAGCCTCGAAGCTGCTCGGCGCGACGTACGACACCCAGGTACACGGCGGCACGCCGCGCAGATTCTTCGTCACGTTGGCCCATGAGCGCCCGCCGTCGCGCGTCACCTGGAGATTGCCGTCGTCGGTGCCCACCCACACGACGTTCGAGTCGCGCGGCGATTCGCCGATCGCGTAGATCGTGCAGTGATTCTCGGCGCTCGTGTTGTCGCGGCTCAGGCCGCCACTGTCCATCTGGCGCAGCTTGAGCGGATTGTTGGTGGTGAGGTCGGGCGAGATCTTCGTCCACGAATCACCATGATCGGTGGAGCGGTAGAGCGCTTGCGCGCCCATGTAGAGCGTGCCGCCACGCGCCGCCGACACGTGCAGCGGGGTGTTCCAGTTGAAGCGCAAGTCCGGCTCGCCGGCCGCGGGGTAGGGCGCGATCTCCTTCGACTCGCCGGTGGAGCGCCGCACGCGCGACAGCTTGCCGCCCTGGTATTCCGTGTACACGATGTCGCGATCGACCGGATCGACGAAGGACCAGAAGCCATCTCCGCCATTCAGATTGCGCCAATTCCACGGCGACACGCCGCCCGCTGCCGTCGACGGGCCCATCCACGTGCCGTTGTCCTGCAGGCCGCCGTAGACGTTGTACGGACGATCCATGTCGTAGGTCACGTGATAGAACTGCGCGACCGGCAGCGCTTGCAGGAACCGCCAGTCATTGCCGCGGTCCTCCGACATGTACACGCCGCCGTCGGTGCCGGTGATCATCTGGTACGGGTTCGACGGATTGATCCAGAGCGCGTGGTGGTCGCTGTGCACGCCGCCACCGACGCCGGAGAACGTCTTGCCGCCGTCATCGCTCATGCCGGTGCTCAGCGAGCACTTGAAGACGCGCTGATCGTTGGTGGGATCGACGACGACGCGCTGGAAGTAGAACGGGCGCAGCGTCGCGGCGCTGCCGGAGTTGGTGCGCTGCCAGGTGTCGCCGCCGTCGTCGCTGCGGAAGAAGCCGCTCTCCTTCGCCTCGACCGCCGCGTAGACGGTGGATGGCTTGGACGGCGCCACCGCGACCGCGACGCGCCCGAGGTCACCACTCGGCAGGCCGCGCGAGAGACGCGTCCACGTCGCGCCGCCGTCGGTGCTGCGGAACAGGCCGCTCCCGGTGCCGCCGCTCGCGAACGACCAGCCGGTGCGCCGGAACGACCACATTCCGGCGAACACCACGCGCGGATTCTTCGGGTCCAGACTGACGTCGCTGCACCCGGTGCGTGCGTCGCCGGGCAGCACGCACGTCCAGGTCTTGCCGCCGTCGGTGGTCTTGTAGAGCCCGCGCTCGCCGCCGTCGCTCCACAGGCGTCCGGTGGCGGCGACGTATACGACGTCCGAGTTCGTCGGGTCGATGGCGATGGTCGCGATGCGCTCGCTGGTGGCGAGGCCCATCTTCGTCCACGACTGGCCGCCGTCGGTGGTCTTGTAGACGCCGTCGCCGGCGCTGACGCTGTTGCGCGTCCACGACTCGCCGGTGCCCACCCACACCGTCTGCGGATGGGCGTGGTCGATGGCGATCGCGCCGATCGACTGCGTGTACTTGTCGAACACCGGCTTGAACGTGACGCCGCCGTCGGCCGACTTCCACACCCCGCCGCCGGCCGCGCCGGCCCAGATCGTGAGTTTGTCGCCTTGGTGCGCATCGAGCGCGGCGATCCGGCCACCCATGGTGGCGGGGCCGATGCAGCGCGGCGCGACGCCACCGAGTGCATCGGAGTCGATCACGATGTCGTCGGCGCGCAGCGGAGCCGCAGCGAAGGACAGAGCGGCACAGGCGGCCGCGGCGAGAGTCAGGGCGCGATGCGCGTCCATGGCACCTCCGGGAGACATGCGGGGGGAGAAGACGACGCGCCGGAGTCGCGGACGACCCCGGCGCGCGTACACCTGCGCTACTTCTTCTTGGCGGGCGCCTTGGCGTCGGCCTTCGCCTTGTCGGCGGCGGCGTCCGGCGCCTTGCCGGCATCCTTCACGACATCGCCGGCCGGGCCGCCGGTGCTCGGCGTCCCTCCGCCGTCGCCTTCGGCCTTCGCCGGCATCGAGAACTGCACGGTGCTCACGTCGATGTTCGTCTCGATCTTCTCGGCGATCATCTTCTGCGAGCCCGGCGCGCCTTCCGCCGAGTTCTCGGTGGTGAACGGGTAGAGCACGCCGTTGACTTCCTTGTAGTCGCTGAACGACGTGCTCGCGGTGACGTCCTTGCCGCGCATGTTCATCGTCGCGACTTCCTTGATCTCGAGGAAGGCTTCGGCGTCGAGGTAGATGGTGCGCACGTCGCCGCTCTTGAGCGTGACCTTGATCTTGTACGCATCGGTGCCGTCCACCGACTCCTTGCCGAGCAATTCGAGCTTGTTGCCCTTGGCCTCCCAATCCACCAGCGGGCCATCGATGTCGGCCTGATTCTGGATTTCCTTGGACTGGTCCGGCGGCATCGGTTCGGCGTTCTTCTGGCCCATGAACGGCATCAGCATCCACGCGGTGGTGCCGTCGTAGCCCTGCATGCCGGTCATGCCCATCGCGGTGAACTCGATGTGCAGCTTGTTCGGGCGCGCCCCGATGAACGTGAAGGGCGCCTGCATCTCGCCCATGGAGAACGTGCCGGTCATCTTGACGGAGTTCACGGCCTTGATCTTGTCCAGACCGCCGCGCGCCTTGTAGTAGTTGGTGAGGACGGTGTTGAGGTCCTGGGCGTGGGCCATCGACGACAGCGTGGCGAGCGCACAGGCCACGCCCAACGCGCGAACGAACGTGCGGGACATCAGCTTCTCCTTGAGCACGGTGACGCTCCTGGCGCGCGCACCCCTCTGGCGCGGCGACCGGCTGAGCGTGGATCGGGACGGCAGTCCCGGCGGGGCATGATACCGCCCTTAGACGGAGGGTGGCGAGGCCTGGTTGCGGGCCGCGGGAGCCGCCGATTGGTCCGCGGGCACAAGTAACACGACGCTGAGCGGGGCGAGGTCGAGCTGGAGCACGGGCCCGGCGGCGCCGCGCTTCTTGCGCGCCGTGATGCTGCGCTGCCGGGCGTGGCCGGCACCTCCGTAGCGCGGGGCGTCGGAATTGAGGGCGACGCGGTACTTGCCGCGCGCCGCGACAGGGCAGAGGTAGCCGTCCACCGCCTCGGCGCCCGCATTGACCACCACCACGACGTCGCGACCGCCGCCATCCCGCCGCCGGTAGGAGAACACCGGCCCGCGCGTCGCCGCGAAGTCGCACCAGGCGAAGCCGTCGTACGAGTGGTCGAGCGCGTGCAGCGCCGGCTCGTCGCGGTACAACGTCGCGAGGTCGCGCCACCAGCGATCGAGGCCGGCGTGCCGCGGCTCACGCGTCAGATCCCATTGCAGTTCGGCGTCGTGATTCCACTCGCGCCGCTGCCCGAATTCGCCGCCCATGAACAGCAGCTTCTTGCCGGGATACGTCATCAGGTAGCCGAGCACCGCGCGCAGCGAAGCCGCCTGCTGCGTTTCGTCGCCCGCCATCTTGTCGAACAGCGAGTGCTTGAGATGCACGACTTCGTCGTGACTGAACGGCAGCAGGTAGCGCTCGCTCATCGCGTACATCAGGCCGAACGTGACGAGATCCATGTGCGCGTAGCGGTGCTCCGGCGCGAGGCGGAAGAAACGCAGCGTGTCGTGCATCCAGCCCATGTTCCACTTGTAGTCGAAGCCAAGCCCGTCGTCGCCGAGCGCTCCGGTCACCTTGGGCCATGACGTCGATTCCTCGGCGAACGTCAGCACGCCGGGAAAGTAGTGGTGCACGACGCGATTGAACTCGCGCAGGAACGCCACCGCTTCGAGGTTCTCGTTGCCACCCTTTTCGTTCGGCTCCCACTCGCCGTCGCGGCGTGAGTAGTTCAAGTACAACATCGACGCCACTGCGTCCACGCGCAGGCCGTCGATGTGATACTGGTCGAGCCAGTAGAGCGCCGAGGCGAGCAGGAACGCGCAGACTTCCTTGCGGCCATAGTTGTAGATGAAGGTGTTCCAGTCGTGATGGAAGCCCTTGCGCGGATCGGCGTGTTCGTAGAGGTGCGTGCCGTCGAAGAACGCGAGACCGTGACCGTCGCGCGGGAAGTGCGCCGGCACCCAGTCGAGCAGCACGCCGAGGCCGGCGCGGTGCGCGGTGTCGACGAGGAAACGGAAATCGTCCGGCGTGCCGAAGCGCGAAGTCGGCGCGAAGTAGCCGGTGGTTTGGTAGCCCCACGATCCGTCGAACGGATGCTCGCTCACCGGCAGCAACTCGAGGTGTGTGAAGCCGTGACGCACCGCGTACGGCACCAGGCGTCGCGCGATCTCGCGATACGACAACCAGCCGCCGTCCGCGTCGCGGCGCCACGAGCCGAGATGCACTTCGTAGATCGCCATCGGCTGGTCGGGTCTCTGGCGCGCGGCGCGGGTTGCCATCCATTCATCGTCGCGCCAGCGCGGCTTGCCGATGTCGTAGACGATGCTCGCGGTTTCCGGTCGTACTTCGGCGTGAAAGGCGAACGGATCGGCCTTCGCGCCGGTGGCGTCTTTGTAGCGGCTGCGCAGGTGGAACTTGTAGGCGACGCCGGCCGCGAGACCCGGCACGAACAACTCCCACAGGCCGGTGCCCTCGCGCGGACGCATCGGATGCCGCGCCGGGTTCCAGTCGTTGAACGAGCCGATGACGCTGACGTTCGTCGCGTTCGGCGCCCATACGGCGAAGCGCACGCCCCGCAGTTTGCGTTCGCGCTTGGCCGGCGCGAGCGAGACGATGTGCGCGCCGAGCATGTGATAGAGACCGTGATGCGTGTTCTCGGCGAACAGGTGGACGTCGTCGTCCGGGAGCGATGGGCCGCAGCGGTAGGGATCGTCCAACTCGCGCTCGGCGCCGTCGCGCGTGCGCAGCGCCAGGCGATAGGGAAACGCGCGCGTCTCGTCATCGAAGACCGCGGTGAACACGCCGGCCGGCAACACGCGGCGCATCGCCGTGCGTGCGTCTCCGCGCACCACCCACGCCTCCGCCGCCTCCGGCAAGAAGGCGCGAATCACCAGCCCGCGCGAGGTGGCGTCTTCCTCGTAGTGGGGCCCCAGCACCGCGAACGGATCGCGGCTGCGTCCCGCCACGATCTCCTGCAGTGCAGCAGCGAGCGCGGCGGGATCCTGCATCGACTACTCCGCGTACATCTGCAGTTCGGCGCCGACGCGGCCGGCGATCTCGAAGGCGATGTCGCGGTCCGGGTGGCGAACGATCACCATGCCGTCGCTGATCAGCACCTGCTTCCAGTTGCGGCGCGGCGCGCCCACCGGCAGCAGGTCCACGACGCAGATCCACTCGCCGAGTTCGCCCATCAAGTGTTCGAGGCCTTCGATGCGCGTGATGCGGCCTTCGCCCTGCGCGCGCTTGAAGATCGACGCGCAGTTGTATTTGCGGGTGATTTCCTGCGAGAAGGTGCCGCGCGTCACCGCCTCGGCCCAGCCGGTGAACAGGTCGAGGTCGCTGGCGTAGTTCATGATGTCGACGGTGCGCGCGCCGGGCGGCCGCGCGCCGATCTCGCCGAACACCACTTCGCCGTCGGCCTTGCGATACCATTCCATGTGCGTGAAGCCGCTCTGGAAGCCCATTGCGCGCAGCACGTCGAAGCCCATCTGCTTGCCGCCGGCGAGTTCCGCCGCGTCGGGATTGCGCAGCGCCATCGTCACCGGCGAAATCCACTGGTGCTGCCGCGAGGTCAGCGGACGCGGGCGGTACGAGCAGATGTTGTAGAACAGCACTTCGCCGTTCGCGCACACGGTGTCGAAGGTGAACTCGTCAGCCTCGACGAATTCCTCGACACTGACCTCCTCGACGTGTTCGATGAGGCCGAGCACGCGTTCGAGTTCGCGTGTGTCGTCGACGCGATAGGTGTCCGCGCTGCCGGCGCCGGCGATCGGCTTGACGATGATCGGGAAGCCGATGCGCTCGGCCGCCGCGCGCACGTCCTTCGCCGTGGTGCACGAGTAGTGGTGCGGCGTGCGGATGCCGTGGCGGTCGAGCACGCGCTTCATTTCTTCCTTGTCGCGGAACGGCACCGTCTGCGCCACCGACATGCCGGGCACGCCGAGTGCCTCGCGGATCTTCGCCGCGAGGATCATCACCGGCTCCCACTGCGATTCGACGCGGTCGATGTGGTAGCCGCTGCGCAGCACCGTCTGCACCGCGTCCTCTTCGTCCTGGTACGAACGAATCTGGATGTAGCCGCTGAGGGCCTCGCGCGCCTTGGGATCGAGCGCGCCTTCAGGCTGGTCGCCGCAGCCGATGACTTTCGCGCCGACGCGCGCCAAGCCGCGGGTGAACAGCGTCATCTCCACCGGATACGCCGGTGCGATCATCAGAACGTTCATGCGTGCCTCAAAGGGGGAGCGACGCGATCAGTCGTCGTCGCGCAATTCGACGCGCAGCGTGCTGACCAGCCGCGCGAGAGCCTTCTCCACCACCGCGGTCTCGGGGTGACGGACGATGACGTAGCCTTCGCCTTCATACGTGCCGCTCGGGCGCTGGCCCGCCTTTGGCAGTTTCGCTTCGACGACGAGCGGCGCCAGTTCGCGCTGCGCGTCTTCGAGACCGTGCAGCTTCGCCACGCGGCCGGTGCCTTGGCCGCGCAGGAACACGATGCCGCACGCGTAGTCGCGGCGTGGCGGCGTGAACTCCTCGAACACGAGAAGCCGCGCCCATGCCTTGTACATGTCGAAGTCGTGCGCGTAGGAAATCAGCGTGGTGAACTGCGCGCCCGGCGGCCGCGCGCCGACTTCGCTCACCGCGACGGTGCCGTCCTTGCGGCGGAACCATTCCATGTGGCTCATGCCGGTCACCATGCCGAGCGTCTTCAGGACCTGCGGCGCGACGCGGCGAATCTCCGCGAACTCCGGCACGTCGATCTCGCGCGGCAGCATGACGACCCACTGGATCCACGGGTTTTGCAGCACTTCGAGCGGCGTCGGGAAGTAGCGCGAGATCGAGTGCCACACCATCTGCCCGCCGATGCACACGCTGTCGAAGCTGTGCTCCTGGCCGGTGATGAACTCCTCGAGCAGCACCGGATTGTCGGCGCTCGGCCGCGTGACGTCGATCGCCTCGGCGAGTTCGGTGTCGGTGTTGACGCGGTAGGTGCTGCGCGCGCCGCTGCCGGCCGGCGGCTTGACCACGAGCGGGAAGCCGATGCGCTGCGCGAACGCCGCTGCTTCGGCCTGGTTGGCGACCAACTGATGCCGCGCGCACGGCAATCCAGCCGCCGCCAGGATCGACTTCATGCGCGCTTTGTCGCGGAAGTTGTCGCCTTCCTCGGCGTCCATGCCGCGGATGCCGAGCTGCTCGCGGACCTCGCCGAGCGGCACCTGCAGTTCCTCGAGCGTGCCGAGCAGCCGGTCCATCTGCGCGACGCCGAGCTCGGCGGCCAGCGCGCGGACGCCGTCGGCGATCTGGCCGGCGTCGAGCGCATTGGCTAACTGCCGGTGCGCCGAGAGCTTGGCCCGCGTGGCCGCCGGCAGTTTGTCGAGCGGATCCTGGCTCAGGAGGCAGAACTGGATGCCGGGCAGGTCCGCGACGGCATTCACGAACCGCAGCGTCGTCTCGAGGAAGAACGGCGCGACAAAGGTCACGGTAAGCATGGCGCGCAGGGTACCGGAGGGGGAGCGGGGGTGCAACGCTGGGGTTTGGAAGGGTATCTGCGCGATTTCGGCTCGCGCCAGGGCTCAGAGGGAGGTTCAGCTTGCCAGAGTTCCCGCCGTTATTTAAAGTTATCGCTCAACTTTAAATAACGAAGATCCCTATTCAAGGTTCGTGAACAAGGGGGCGCAGAATGGAGCGAGGCTCGACCGGCAGGTACGAATCAACCGCTGCTGGAGGCGAGGTCGTCAGGGCTTTCGTCCCGGCGCCGCTTCCTCCTGTACCGCCACTCTTGCTCGACGGCCAACTCCACCGCCTCCTCGAAAACGCGACGCTGGCTGTTGGCCGGTTGGACGCCGTTTCGTCCTTGCTCCCGGACAAAGCGCTGTTCCTCTACGGCTATGTCCGCAAGGAAGCGGTTCTTTCCTCGCAGATCGAAGGCACGCAGTCCACACTGTCGGACCTCCTGCTGTTCGAACTCGATGAGGCGCCCGGTGTGCCGCTCGACGACGTCGTCGAGGTCTCGAACTACGTCGCCGCGTTGACGCACGGCGTGCAGCGGTTGCGCGCTGGCTTCCCGTTGTCGAACCGGCTCCTGCGCGAAATGCATGGCGTGCTGCTCTCCCGTGGGCGCGGCAGCGGAAAGGAGCCTGGCGAGTTTCGCCGGTCGCAGAACTGGATTGGTGGAAGCCGTCCCGGCACCGCGCACTTTGTGCCACCACCTCCGCACCTGGTCGAGGAGTGCATGAGTGCTCTTGAAACGTTCCTTCACACGGAGGGAGATGGCATTCCGACTCTCGTGCGGGCCGGGCTGGCGCACGTGCAATTCGAGACGGTGCATCCGTTCCTCGACGGCAATGGCCGGCTCGGTCGCCTATTGATCGCGGTCCTGTTGCATCACACCCGCGTGCTGCACGAGCCGATTCTGTACCTGAGTCTCTACCTGAAGGAGAATCGCGACACCTACTACACGCTCCTCGATCGCGTGCGCACGCACGGCGAGTGGGAGGAGTGGATGGTGTTCTTTCTCGAAGGTGTGCGCGCGACGTCGGAGAGTGCAGTCGCGACGGCGCATGATCTCGCGGCGCTGTTCGTGGAGGACCGCGCGAAGCTGGAGTCCCTCGGGCGCCGCACCGGGTCCGCGCTCCGCGTCCACGATGCGTTGAAGGCACGACCGATCACGTCGGTCGCGGCTGTGAGTCGCGCGACCGGCTTGGCGTTTCCGACTGTCTCTGTTGCGATGCAACTTCTCGTGGACGCGGGGATCGCACGCGAGATGACGGGGCGACGGCGGAATCGGCTGTTCGCGTACACGGCGTACGTGGACAGATTGAGCGATGGCGCTGCGGCGCCTCGCGTGGAGCGGGAACTGTGAGTGCGACGCCAGAAGGAAAACGCTCACTTCGTAACGTGCAGCCGACGCGCGGTCGCGCGAACTTGGCCAAACTGCGGCGGCTGACCGAGGTGGAGATTCACCGGACATCGCCGCCGGAACTCGTCGACATCCCCAATGACATGTGGGAGCGCGCGACGATCACCCATCCCGTTTCGAAACAGCGCCCGCGGGCCAAGTAGGCAAAACGACAAGGCGTCCCGGGGATTTCCGGGACGCCTCATTCCGACACCGAATGGTGCGGTTTGCCTACCCCGCCGCGCGCAAATTCCGCTCGATCGCCGCCAGGAACTTCTGCGTCGTCAGGTACGGCGCATCCGGCCCGATGAGCAGCGCCAGGTCCTTCGTCATCTCGCCGCCTTCGACGGTCTCGATGCAGACGCGCTCCAACTTCTCGGCGAACGCGACGACGTCCGGCGTGCCGTCGAACTGGCCGCGGTAGCGCAGGCCCTGCGTCCACGCGAAGATCGACGCGATCGGGTTGGTGGACGTCTCCTTGCCGGCCTGGTGCTGGCGGTAGTGGCGCGTCACCGTGCCGTGCGCGGCTTCGGCTTCGACCGTCTTGCCGTCCGGCGAAAGCAGCACCGAGGTCATGAGTCCGAGCGAGCCGAAGCCCTGCGCCACCGAGTCGCTCTGCACGTCGCCGTCGTAGTTCTTGCACGCCCACACGAAGCCGCCGTCGGACTTGAGCGAGGTCGCCACCATGTCGTCGATCAAGCGGTGCTCGTACACGATGCCGGCGGCTTCGAACTTCGCGCGGAACTCGGCATCGTAGATCTCGGCGAAGATGTCCTTGAAGCGGCCATCGTACTTCTTGAGGATCGTGTTCTTGGTCGACAAGTACACCGGCCAGCCGAGCGACAGGCCGTAGTTGAGACACGAGCGGGCGAAGCCGGCGATCGACTCGTCGAGGTTGTACATCGCCAGCGCGACGCCGCCGCCAGGGAAATCGAACACCGTGTGCATGACCGGCGCCGAGCCGTCGGCCGGCGTGAACGTCAAGGTCAGCGCGCCGGCGCCCGGCACCACCATGTCGGTGGCGCGGTATTGATCGCCGAAGGCGTGACGGCCGATGACGATCGGCTTCGTCCAGCCCGGCACCAGGCGCGGCACGTTCCGGCAGATGATCGGCTGCCGAAACACCGTCCCGTTGAGGATGTTGCGGATCGTCCCGTTCGGCGACTTCCACATCTGCTTGAGGCCGAACTCCTTCACGCGTGCTTCGTCCGGCGTGATGGTGGCGCACTTGACGCCGACGCCGTACTGCTTGATCGCGTTCGCCGAGTCGATGGTGATCTTGTCGTCGGTGGCGTCGCGCGATTCGATGCCGAGGTCGAAGTACTTCAACTCCACGTCGAGGAACGGCAGGATCAACGTCTCGCGAATCATCTGCCAGATGATGCGGGTCATTTCATCGCCGTCGAGTTCGACGAGCGGGGTGGCGACGCGAATCTTCGACATCGGGGTCTCCCGGGGCAAACAGTGGTGGAGCGACTTCAGAGGTCCCCGGGAAAGTAGCGACGTGGAGCGGGCAAGGCAACCGCAACGGAAGGGGAGGACGGGGCCATGCGGGGTGTGCCGCGCTCCGGGCCGCCTCAGGCGGGCCCGGAGCGCGAATCCGTCAGCGGGCGATCAGCACCCGGGCGCGCTGCGTGGGGGCCGTGCCGGTGAGCCGCAGCTCGTACACGCCGCTCGAGCGCGCGGCCGTGGGCGTCGCGGCCGTCCCAGGTGACGGTGCGATCGCCGGCGGCGAAGCGGCCGTGCGCCAGCGTCGCCACGCGGCGGCCGCGGATGTCGAAGACGCTGACATCGGTGTCGCCCGCGGCGCCCGCTGCGGTGAAGCGCACGGTGAGCGCGCCGCCGGTCCGCAGCGGTTGCGGATACGCCGCGAGCGCGAGGCCCGGCCCGCCGGCGGTTTCGCCCACCTGGATCGTCTCGCCGAGACCGTTGGTGGCGAGCAGTCGGTAGTGCGCGGACGCGCGGAGCCGTTCGGATCGGCGACGCTGGTGTCGCGCGTCGTGGCGACGGTGATCCAGTGCGCCGCGTCGGCTTCGCGCTCGAGCGTGTAGCTGGCGAGATCGGCCGGGCCGGGGTCGGTGCGCCACGAGACGATCACGCCCTGCGGCGCGCTGGCCACGCTGAGACCGAGCAGCGCGATCGACGTCGTGGATCGTGAACGCGTCGTGCGGCGCGTCGAATCGCTGGCGGCGCTGGCCGAAGCCGGCGAGCGACGCGTCGTGCGGCGCGATGCGGACACGCGCGAAACGGCTCGGCGTGTGCGGCACGCGCGGCGATGCTGTTGGTGGCGGCGCCGCCGGCGCTCGCCGCGATGCGCTCGTACGACACGCCGCCGTCGACGCTGAGCCAGACGTCGGCGAGCGCCGCGCCGCGCCAGCTCACGTTCTTCATCGCGCCGACGTTCCAGGTTTCGCCGCCCACCGGCGCGAGGACGACGTAACGCGCGACGTCGTAGAGGTACGCGCGGCCGGCGTTCGCGCTGGGTGTGTCGACGAACCCGGCGCCGACCACGAGGTCGGCGAAGCCGCTGCCGACGACATCGCCGACCACCGCGACCGCGCCGAACTGATCGCCCGCTGCCACGCCGCCGAGGACGAGGTCGGCGAGGGTGTCGGGCGCGGCGCCGCCGAAGTACGCCTCGACGCGCCCGGCCGCTGCCGCGTGCGACGAACTCGACGTCGCGCCGCACACCAGATCGGCGAAGCCGTCGCCATTGAGATCGCCGGCCGCGACCTCGGCGCCGAACTCGTCGCCCGGCGCGGACGCGGTGAGCGTCCAGTCCGCCAGCGTGTCGCGCGCGGCGCCGCCGAAGTACACGAAGACGCGGCCGTACTCGGTGCCGTCCTCGCTCAGATTCGCGGTGGCGCCGACGAACAGGTCGCTCGCGCCGTCGCCATTCACGTCACCGGCGTTTCCGCACGCGGTGCCGAGATTCGCGACCACGTAGTCGCCGTGCAGCACGACGTCGGCGATCGAATTGAGCGCCTCGCCGCCGAAGTAGATCGCGACGCGTCCCGCGCCGCCGGCGGCGGTCGGCGCGCCGACGACCACGTCGGCGTAGCCGTCGCCATTGAAGTCGCCGGCCGAGCCCACCGTCCAGCCGAGCCACTCGTTCGCGGCGCCACCGAGGAAGGTCATGTCGGCGATGGTGTTCGGTGCGAGGCCGCCGAGATACACCGAGGCGCGTCCGGCGCTCGCGCCGCCGCTGCTGTTGTTCGGCGCGCCGACGATGACGTCGGCGAAGCCATCGCCGTTCACGTCGCCGGCCCCGGCAACACTGGTGCCAAACAAGTCGCCGCGACGAGTCCGGTGAGCGTCCAGTCGGCCACCGCGTCCGGCGCGGCGCCGCCGAAGAACACGTACGCGCGTCCCGCCGCGGTGCCCGGCGCGCCGACGATCACGTCGGCGAAGCCGTCGGCATTGACGTCGCCCGCGCCGGCCACCGCGGTGCCGAAGCCATCGCTGGCCGCCGCGCCGGTGAGCGTCCAGTCGACCACCGCGTCGGAGCCGGCGCCGCCGAAGTAGACGTAGACGCGTCCGGCGTCCACGCCGCCGGCGTCGTTGCTCGGCGCGGCCACCGCGAAGTCGGGCGCGCCGTCGCCGTTGACGTCGCCGACCGCGGCCACCGCGCGTCCGAAGAAGTCGTTGGCCGCCGCGCCGGAGAACGAACGCAGCGCGCGCGAGGCGACCGGCGTCGGCAGCGACGGTGCGACGATGCGGAACACCGCGCCGCTCGCCGCCATGCGTCCGCGCACCGGCAGCTCTCCCGATTCGCTCACCCGCACCCGCGCGTACGCCGATGGCGCGTTCGGCACTTCGATCGCGTAGCTGTTGTCGTAGTGTCCGCCGACCCGCGTCGCCAGCGTCGTGTACGTCACGCCGCCGTCGAGCGACAGCGCGATATCGGCAAGTGTGCGGCCCTGCCAGCGCACGGTGGCGCTGCGCCCGGCGATCCAACTCTCGCCGCCGGCCGGCGAGAGCAGGCGATAGTCGAACATCGAGTAGAGGTACGCCGCGCCGTCTTCCGGCTGCGAGACGGTGGTGCCGTGCGCGCCGATCAGCAGGTCGCCGAGACCGTCGCCGTTCTGGTCGCCGACGCCGGCCACCGCGGACCCGAAGTACTCCTGGTAGCCGCCGCCGGAGAACGACACGTCGGGAATCGAGTCGGCGTCGGGCCCGCCGAGGTAGACGTGCGCGCGGCCGATGGTGAAGTTGGCGTAGTCGGCGCCCGCGCCCACGGCGATGTCCGCATAGCCGTCGCCGTTGACGTCGCCCGGTCCCGCGACCGCCCAGCCGACGCCGGCATCGTTGGGCGTGCCGGCCAGCGTGAGTTGTGGTTCGCCGAGGGTGTTCGCCAGCGGTCCGCCGTAGTAGACGAAGGCGTGGCCAGAGGTGCCAGCCGACGCGCCCACCACGACGTCGTCGTAGCCATCCGCGTTGACGTCGCCCAATCCCGCCACCGAGATGCCGAAGGTCAACGGAATCGAGAACGGGGGATTCAGGACGAAACCGCGATTGGCGTTGAGTGTCCGGCCGACCACCACCATCGCGTCGTTACCGGCGCTGCCGCAGCCCACCACGAAGTCGGGCTTGCCATCGCCGTCGAAGTCGCCGGCGCTCGCCATGCTCCCACCGAAGTTCGTGAAGCCGTTGCTGCCGATGGTGACGTCGATCGTCGCGTTGGGGACCGCGGCGCCGTAGTAGACGTACACCGCGCCGGCGCTCCCAAAGTACTCGTCGCTGTCCGGCGCGCCGACCACGATGTCGTCGAAGCCGTCGCCGTTGAAGTCGCCCGGTCCTGCGACGCTGGCGCCAAAGTTGTCGCCGGTCACTTTGCCGAGGACGGTCAAGTCCGCCACCGCATTCGGGGAGGCGCCGCCGAAGTACACGAGTGCCCGGCCGGCGACTGCTTGCAGGCCGGTGCCGTCGGGCGCGCCGACGATCACATCGTCGTAGCCGTCCCCGTTGACGTCGCCGGCCGAGGCCACCGACGTGCCGAAACCCTCCGGCGCCACGCCGGTCAGCGTGAGGTCCGGCGTGGTGTCGAGCAGCGGCCCGCCGAAGTAGACGAAGGCTTTGCTGATGAAAGACGCGCCGACGATGATGTCGTCGTAGCCGTCGCCGTTGACGTCGCCTGCGTTTGCCATCGCGTAGCCGAAGTACGCGGCGGACGAGGAGCCGGACAGTGTGGCGAGCAAGTCGGCGGTCAGCGCCTGGGCGGCCGCGGGCGCGCAGAGCAGTGCCGCAAGCAGCACGGAGGCGGAGGGGCGGTGGAACATGTCGAATCCTCACGAAATGCACGCGCCGCGAGAGGCGTGCGCGCCAGCCGGAAGGGTGAGGCGTCTCGGGTGCAGGCGCCTGGCGACGAGTGATGCAAGTGGGGAGGTGGCACGAATGGAGAGCAGCGGCCCGTGCGGGATCCCGTTGCCGCGCTATGAACAGGATACCTCAGCTGGCGGTCGCCGGGCAGCGGTGATCTGTTGCCCGGCGACTGGTTCGCCGCCGCCCGTCAGCGGGCGATCAGCACCCGGGCGCGCTGCGTGGTGGCCGTGCCGGTGAGCCGCAGCTCGTACACGCCGCTCGAGAGCGCGCGGCCGTGGGCGTCGCGGCCGTCCCAGGTGACGGTGCGATCGCCGGCGGCGAAGCGGCCGTGCGCCAGCGTCGCCAGCGCGGCGGCCGCGGATGTCGAAGACGCTGACATCGGTGTCGCCCGCGGCGCCGGCTGCGGTGAAGCGCACCGTGAGCGCGCCACCGGTCCGCAGCGGTTGCGGATACGCGGCGAGCGCGAGGCCCGGCCCGCCAGCGGTTTCGCCCACCTGGATCGTCTCGCCGAGGCCGTTGGTGGCGAGCAGTCGGTAGTGCGCGGACGCGGAGCCGGACGGATCGGCGACGCTGGTGTCGCGCGTCGTGGCGACGGTGATCCAGTGCGCCGCGTCGGCTTCGCGCTCGAGCGTGTAGCTGGCGAGATCGGCCGGGCCGGGGTCGGTGCGCCACGAGACGATCACGCCCTGCGGCGCGCTGGCCACGCTGAGACCGAGCAGCGCGATCGACGTCTGGATCGTGAACGTCGAATCGCTCTGGCCGAAGCCGGCGAGCGACGCGTCGTGCGGTGCGATGCGGACACGCGCGAAGCGGCTCGGCGTGTGCGGCACGCGCACGGCGATGCTGTTGGTGGCGGCGCCGCCGGCGCTCGCCGCGATGCGCTCGTACGACACGCCGCCGTCGACGCTGAGCCAGACGTCGGCGAGCGCGGCGCCGCGCCAGCTCACCGTCTTCATCGCGCCGACGTTCCAGGTTTCGCCGCCGGCCGGCGACAGCACGACATAGCGCGCCGCGTCGTAGAGGTACGCGCGTCCGGCGTCCAGGCTCGGGGTGTCGACGAAGCCCGCGCCGACGAGGAGATCGGCGCAGCCGTTCCCGGTGACGTCGCCCAGCACGGCCACGACGCCGAACTGGTCGCCGGCCGCCGCGCCGCCGAGCACGAGGTCGGCGAGCGTGTCGGGCGCCACGCCGCCGAAGTACACCTCGACGCGGCCGCCGAGCGAACTGTGCATCGAACTCGCTGTCGCGCCGCAGGCGAGATCCGCGAATCCGTCGCCGTTGATGTCACCGGCCGCGATCTGCCGCCCGAACTCGTCGCCGGTCACCGCGGCGGTGAGCGTCCAGTCGGCAAGGGTGTCGACCGAGGCGCCGCCGAAGAACACGAGCGCGCGGCCGAACTCGGTGCCGTCCTCGTTGAAGTTGCCGCTCGCGCCGACGAACAGATCGCTCACGCCGTCGCCGTTGACATCGCCGGCGCTGCCGCACGCGGTGCCGAGGTTGGCGGCGCCGTAGTCGCCGTGCACCACGAGGTCGGCGACCGCGTCGGGCGCCTGGCCGCCGAAGTACACCTGCGCGCGTCCCGCGCCGCCCGCCGCCATCGGCGCGCCAGCGACGACGTCGCCGAAGCCATCGCCATTCACGTCGCCCGCCGCGCCGACCGCGTAGCCGAGTTGCTCGCCGGCCGCCGTGCCCACGATCGAGATGTCGGCGACGGTGTTGGGCGCCAGGCCGCCGAAGAACACCGTGGCGCGTCCCGCGTTGGATCCGCCGCTGTCGTTGTCCGAGGCGCCGACGATCACGTCGCCGAAGCCGTCGCCGTTCACGTCGCCCGCGCCCGCGACACTGACTCCGAAGAGATCGCCCGCGGCGAGACCGGTGAGCGTCCAGTCGGCGACCGCGTCGGGCGCGGCCCCGCCGAAGAAGACGTACGCGCGGCCGGCGCTCGCGCCCCCGGCGTCGTTCGCCATCGCGCCGACGATGAGATCGGCGTAGCCGTCGGCGTTGACATCGCCGGCGCCCGCGAGCGCGGTCCCGAAGCCGTCGCCGACCGCCGCGCCGGTGAGCGTCCAGTCCGCAATGCCGTCGGCGGCGGCGCCGCCGAAGAACACGTAGACGCGTCCGGCGTCCAGCCCGCCGGCGTCGTTGCCTTGCGCGCCGATCGCGTAGTCGGGCGCGCCGTCGCCGTTGACGTCGCCCACCGCGGCGGCGGCGCGGCCGAAGTTGTCGCCGGCCGCCACGCCATTGAGCGTGCGCAGGCTGCGCGTGGTGACCGGCGTCGGCAGCGTGGGCGTGGCGATGCGGAACACCGACTGGCTGATCGCGCTGTGGCTGTGCGCCGGCTCCTGGCCCCACTCGCTCACCCGCACGCGGGCAGACGTCGTCGGCGTCGACGGCACGGCAATGGTCACCGTGTTGTCGTAGTGGCCGCCGATGCGGGACGCCAGCGTCGTGTACGTCGCGCCGCCGTCCACCGACAGCGCGATGTCGGCCGGGGCGCGGCCTTGCCAGCGCACGGTGGCCGTGCGGCCGGCGACCCAATTCTCTCCGCCACGCGGCGACACCAGCCGGAACTCGAAGAACGAGTAGAGAAACACCGCGCCCGCCACGGTGTGGCCGAGGTTCGCCTCCTGCGCGCCGACGAGCAGATCGGCGCGGCCGTCCCCGTTCTGGTCGCCGACACCGGCGATCGTGGTGCCGTAGGATTCGTAGCGGCCCAGTTCTGCCATGGAAATGTCCGGAATCGAATCGGCGACTGGTCCTCCCAGGAAGACGAGGGCCCGGCCAGCGCTTTGGCCGAAGGCGTCTTCCCCGACCCCCACCGCCACGTCGTCGTATCCATCTCCGTCGACGTCGCCGAGACCCGCGACGGCACCAACCGACCCCGCGATCGTTGGCCGTTCCCGCGAGGGTGAGTTGCGGGACGCCGAAGTCGCGGGCGAACGGTCCGCCGTAGTAGACGTACGCGTGTCCGCCCTGACCAGAGGGCTCGCCCACGACGACGTCGGCGAAGCCATCCGCATTGACATCGCCGGCTGCCGCGACTGACCAGCCCCCGATCGCCGTGCCATCGGGGCGGTTCAGCCGGTAGCTGCCGAACAGAAGGTTGAGACGACGTGCCGGCACGACGATCGCGATGTTGTCGCCTCCGATGAGAATGTCGGGACGGTCATCGCCGTCGAAGTCTCCCGCGTTGGCCAGGTCCCTGCCGAAACTGAAGTAGTAGCCGTCGCCGAGCGTCACATCGATGGCGGTGTTCGGCGCCACGCCGCCGTAGTAGATGTAGATCGCGCCGCAGTTGGCGGCGAAATCGTCGCTGCCGGGTGCGCCGACCACGATGTCCGCAAAGCCGTCCTCGTTGATATCGACACCGCCACAGACTGCCGCGCCGAACCAGTCGACGCTCACCTTGCCGAGGACGATCCAGTCGGCGACCGTGTTGGGCGAGGCTCCCCCAAAGAAGACCAGCGCACGCCCTGCGTCCGCCTGCAGGCCAGTGCCGTGCAATGCTCCGACGATGACGTCGTCGTAGCCGTCGGCGTTGACGTCCCCCGCGGAGGCGACGGACCACCCGAAGGATTCGCCTGCGACACCCGTGAGGACCCAATCTGCCGTCGTATCCGCCGCCGGGCCTCCGAAGTACACGTAGGCTTTGTTGATGCCGCTGGCGCCCACGATGATGTCGTCGAAGCCGTCGCCATTGACGTCGCCCGCGTTCGCCATGCTGCTGCCCAAGTTCGAGCCTGCAGTGGACCCGATGGTGGTGGCCAGGAGATCGGAGGTCAGCGCATGTGCGGCCTCGGGCGCGCACGCGGATGCGGCGACCAGACACGCGGCTGTGGTGGCGATGCGATGGCGGGACATGTCGGATCCTCGCGGGGTGCGGATGGGGCTCAGGGCCGTGCGGTATGGTGCGAATCGGCTGTGGGGTGTCGAGGAACGCGGGGAGGCGTCGGCCGCGGCGGAGAGCGGCAATCAGGTCGAGACGACACAGCGCTCGGCGCCGGGCGCCTGGCGGCTCCGTCGCCGAAGGTCAAGCATACAGCAGCCCGTCGCCGCCCTGCACGGGTGATCTGCCAGTCAGCGCACCTCCGCGCAGCCCGGTCCGCGCGGTGGCGGGGCACGGCGCGGACCAGGCGGCGCGGCGCGTTTACCGCAGCAACAGCAGGCGACTGGTGACCACGCCCTCCGGCGTCGTCACACGCGCGAGGCGCACACCGGCCGCCAGCTGCCGGCCCGCGCCATCGCGACCATCCCAGGCCAGGCGATGGACGCCGCGCCCGAGCGCGCCATCGAGCGGCGTTGCGATCCGGCGGCCCGCGATGTCGAGGACCTCCAGACGGACCGGGCCGCCGTGTGGCAGCGCCAGCGTGAACTCCGCGCCGCCGCGGCCGCCGCGCGCTGGCCGCGCGCTGAGCGCCAGGCGATCCACGACGACCGGCGGTGCGCCGCCATCCTCCGGCTCGTCGACGCCGGTGAGCGGGACGCAGTACGTCTCGATGCCGCTGCCTGCCGGGTACAACGTGCCGCCGTAGCCGGGCCGCGTTCCTCCGCCTCCGCTTACGTCGAAGGTGAGAGTGGCGCTCGAGAGGCACGCCACCAGATGGACGCGCCCGCCGCCGCCCGATCCGCCGTTCCCCGAGCCGAGACCGCCGCGCGCCGTCACGGTGCCGCTGCCGAGCAGCACGCCGCCGCGCGCGTAGATGCTGCCGCCGGATCCCGCACCCGAGGACAGCGCGAAGGTCGGATTGCCGTCCGCGGCGAGCCGTCCGTCGAGACGCAGGGTGTCGGTGACGACGAGGTCGATCGCCCCGCCGCCCGAGCCGCCGAGGCCGTACAGACTCAGCGCGCCGCCGCTGCCGAGGTCCTTGGGCGCGCTCGGCGAGCCGTAGATGTGTCCCCCCAGCAGCCCGCCGTTCGACGCGCCGCCCGAACCGCCGTAGCCCGCGCCGCCGCCGCCGCCCGCCGAGAGTTCGGTGGCGCCCACCCCCGGTCCCGATCCGCCGACGAAGCCGCGCCCGCCGACGTCGATCGCGCCGGTGCTCTCCACCACCACGTTGCCCTGAACGTCGAGCGCCAGAGGCGAACCGGCGCGCGCGCTCAGCACACCGTTGTTCCGCACCCGCAGATTGCTGGCCCACACCAGCGGACCGCCGCTGGGCAGATCGGTGCGCGCAAGGGTGATCGTGCCGCAGCCGTCGACGGTGACTTCGCCGCGCGGTTGCACGGCCGGTGCGAGCACGCGGATGTAGCCGGTGCCGGCGCCGCCGCGGATGCTGGTCGACCCGCCGCCGCCCGGGCACGCGCGCACGGTGCCGGAGAAGGCGTTGCCGCGCGCCAGCGTGAGCGCGACGCGGCCGCCGCCGCCGGCGCCACCATTGCCCGACGCGGTGCCGCCCGCGGCCGACACCGAGCCGCCGCCGACGAGGCTGTCGGCGGACACCGCAATCGTGCCTCCGCTGCCCGCGCCCTCGCTGAGAGCCGTCGTCCCGTTCCCGTTGCACTCCAGCGAGCCGTCGATGCGCACGGTGCCGCCCACCGAGAGGGCGATGCGGCCACCGCCCGCCGCACCGGGCCCGTACAAGCTCGACCCGCCGCCGCTGCCGAAGTCGGCCGGCGCGAAGATGTCGTCGTAGGTGGTGCCCGCAACGGCAGTGGCGTTGGAGTTGGTGCCACCCGTGCCGCCGTGACTGCCGCCGGCGCCGCCGGCTGTCGTGACCGTCCCGCCGCCGGCGCCCGGTCCGGTGCCGCCCGCGTAGCCGCGTCCCGTGGCGGTGACGATGCCGTCGGACGCCACGGTCAGGCCGCCCGTCAGGGTGATCGTCATCGGCACCAGCGCCGGCGTCGACACCTGGGCGTTGCCCGACACCGTCAGGTCCTTGTCCCACACCCAGGCGCCTGCCGGGATGTCGCTGCGCGACTGGAGCGCGCCGCAGTTGGAGTACGTGACGCGGCCGCGGACGCCGGTGCCGAGCGTCGTGCACGTCGAACCGGCGCCGCCTCCGCGCGTGGCCACCACAGCCGCACCGCCACAGGCCGTCAGACTGCCGGTAAAGGTCGACACCGGTGCGGTGACGACGATGCGCCCGCCGCCGCCGCCGCCGCCGTTGTTCGCACCAGCGCCGCCGTTCGCGGAGAAGCTGCCATTGCCTGCCAATGACGCAGCCGTCAAGACGATGCTGCCACCGGAGCCCGCGCCGGACGACAACGCCGTCGAAGGCGAGCCGAGTGCGCGGATCACGCCGGCCACGGTCGCCGATCCGGTCACCGAGAAGGCGATGGCCCCGCCACCCGCGCCGCCCGCGCCGTAGAGGCTGGTGCCGCCGCCACTGCCCAGCCCGCCGGCGGCCGTCGCATCGCCATAGGTTGCGCCGCCGGGTGCGGCGCCGCTGCTGTTGGCGCCGCCGTTGCCGCCGTAGCCGCCGCCCGCACCGCCGTCGGCGGCAAGGCTCGATCCGCCGGCGCCTACGCCTTGTCCGCCGGGGTAGCCGCGGCCGTCGGCGCTCACGACGCCATCGGCGGCGACGGTCAACGAGCCGGTGAGCGTGACCGACAGCGGTTGCTGGGCCCGCGTGCTCAGATTCGCCTGCTTCTCCACGACGAGGTTGGCATCCCACGTCGCCGCGGCCGGGAGTTCGGAGACCGACTGCGCGATGCCGCAGTTGGCGAACCGGATCGTCGCGCGCGGGTCGCTCAGCGCGCGCGTCGCGATGGTGCCGCCGCCGCCGCCGCGTGTAGCCGCCGTCGCGCCGCCGCCGCACACCGTCAGCGTGCCGGTGAATCCGCTCGCGGATCCGTAGATCGCGGAGATCCGGCCGCCGCCGCCGCCCCCGCCGTTACCGCTCCCCGCGCCGCCGCTGGCATCCACGAGTCCGGCGCCACTGACCACTCCCGCCGACAGCCACACCGCTCCGCCCGCGCCGCCTCCGCTGGCAAGGTTCGGCGCGAGCGCTCCGGTCGCGGTGATGCTGCCGTCCAGCACGAGCGAATCCTGTACCGCCAGTAGGATGAATCCGCCGCCGTTACCGCCGTTGCCGTAGAGGCTTGCGCCGCCGCCCGAGCCCATCTGGAGTCCGCTGACCGGGTCCCCGTAGGTCGCTCCCGCGAGTCCGCCGAGGGCGTTGTTGTCCCCGCCATTCCCGGCGTGGCCACCGCCGCCTCCGCCGGCCGCCGTCGCGCCGCTGCCACCGGCGCCCGGACCCGACGCGGGGAGATGGCCGCGCCCGTTCATCGTGATCGACGACCCCGCGGCGATCGTGAGAGAGCCGAGCACCTGCAGCGATAGCGTATCCTGGGGCGGAGCGGCGAGCTGCGCCTTGTGATCCACGATCAGCCGGCCCGGCACCGCGAGATCGCCGCCGACGAGATCCGTCGTCGCGCCGGTCGAATCGCAGTTGCTCACGTGCACCAGGCCGCTCGCCGTCGTCGTGTCGAAGGTGTAGATGGTGCCGGCGCCTCCGGTGAACGACGCCGACGTTCCCGTCCCGCCGCAGGCCGTCATGCTTCCGCTGAAGGTGGTCTGCGCGTACGACACGGCGATCCGCCCGCCGCCGCCGCCGCCGCCGTTGCCGGTGGCGGGGCCGCCGCCGGCCGACACGGAGCCGGCTCCCGCAAACCGCGTCGCGTCGATCCAGATGGAACCGCCCGCCCCGCCCCCCGTGCTGAGAAAGCTGCCGGGCGAACCGCCGGCGAGGATGAAGCCGTCGACGACGCACGTGCCGACGATGAGGCGGATGCGGCCGCCTCCTGTCCCGCCGCTGCCGTACAGACTGCTGCCGCCGCCACTTCCCATCGTGCTCGGCGTGACCAGCGAGCCCGTGCTATTGCCACCGGTCAGCGCACCACTCGCGGCGTCCCCGCCGCGTCCGCCCGCGCCGCCGCCGCCGCCGCCGGCCGTCGTCGCGCTGCCGGTTCCGGCACCCGGCCCGGTGCCCGGCGCGTAGCCGAGTCCGCTCGCCTCCACGATCGTCCCGCTCGGCACCAGCAGCGTGTCGGCGATCGACAAACTGATCCCGAGTGAGTCGCCTGGCAGGTGCGTCAGCCGTCCGAGGCCTTCGAGCCGCAGCGAATGGAACGCGTGCTGGCCTTCGACCGTGAGGATGCAATTCTGCACGACGATGTCGTAGCTCTCGTAGGTGAAGTCGGCCGCGCCGAGGGTGGTGTTCGAGGTGAAGGTGTGCGATGCGGCGTGCGTGGGAGACGCCGTGCAGGTGACGGCGGCAATCCAGAGAACGAATGCCGCGAACGCTGCGCGTGCAGGGAGGGGAGTAGGCATGAGGGGCCTCCAGCGGGGCGGAAGATGGGTGCGTCGATCGGCGGTGTCGAGAAGAGCCTGGTCCGGCCACTGCAGACGCCGGGGAGTCGCGTCGATCTGGCCGGGTCGTGCAGGAAGGTTGAGTTCACTGTACAGCTTTGAAAGCCACGATGGAAGCCGCAGGGAAGTCATCGCCGCAGGTGCCACGATGCGGCGGTGGTCGCCATCGTCGGTGTCGCGTCGCGGCGATGCGCCCGGCCCGCCCCGTGCCAGGCACGTGAGGCGGACCGGGAACCGCCGCCACGGTTACCGCAGCATCAAGAGACGTCCCGCAGCGGTGCCCTGCGGCGTCGTGACGCGCACCACGTGAATCCCGGACGCGATGCGATCTCCACCTGCCGTGACGCCATCCCACGACATGCGGTGTTCGCCCGCGGTGAACACGCCGTCGGCGAGCGTGGCGAGCCAGCGTCCACGCATGTCCAGCACGTCGACGCGGGCGTGCGTAGGCGACGGGAGTGCCAGCGTTACGAGGGCGCCGTCGTGCGTGCCTGCCCGACTGGCGAACACCGCGAGGCGGGCGACGCGCGGCGCGGCAGCGGCCGGATCGTCCACTGCTGTCGGTTGTGGACACGTCCAGTCGATCCCGCCGCTCGGGTAGATGGTGCCGGTGCCCGCGGGAAATGAGAGGCTGCCGCCGAGCGCCGAGAACGTGTACAGGGCGCCTGCATTCGTGCAGGCGGTGACGTGGATGCGGCCACCACCACCGCTGCCTCCCAGCCCCCCGCCGTCGCCGCCCGTCGCGGTGACGGTTCCAACGCCTGCGAGTGCGGCGCTGTTCACGTAGACGCTGCCGCCCGATCCCGCGCCCGCGAACGGAGACGCCGATCCCTGGCCGTTCGCGTTGATCGACCCGTTCAAGCGCAACGTGTCCGACACGACGAGGTAGACGGCGCCGCCACCCGCACCGCCAATGCCGTAGAAGCTCGCGCCACCGCCGCTACCGAGATCGACGGGGATCGCGGCAGTGCCATAGGTGCTGCCGCCCGGCGCGCCACCCGCCGCCGCGCCGGCGCCCCCATAGCCGCCCCCGCCGCCGAATGTCCCGTTCGCTCCGCCAGCGCCGAGTCCTTGCCCTGAGGCAGAGCCGCGCGCATCCGCCATGATCGACGACAGCGAGTCGACGGTGACATTGCCCGTGACCTCGAGGTGGAGGGGCGATCCCGCCGTCGCCGCGAGCGAGCCGCGGTTGCGCAGCCGCACGTTGGCGGTCCAGGTGTGCGTGCCGGCGGGCAACTCTGTGCGACCATCGTTGGTGGAGTTGCAGGCGTCCACGAGCAGTTCGCCGCGCGGCTGCGACGCGACCTTGGTGTAGATCGTGCCGGCTCCGCCGCCGAACCACGTCTGCGTGCTCGCAGGACTGCACGCGGTGGCGGTGCCGCTGTAGGTGCTCGTGTTGACGAAGAGCGCGATCCGTCCGCCACCGCCGCTGCCGCCGGTTCCTGCCGTGGCACCGCCGGCCGCCGAGATCGCGCCCGTCCCGGTGAGGCTGCCGACGGTGGCCATCACGCTGCCGCCCGCTCCGCCGCCAGATGACGAACTCACCGAGCCGGCTCCCGGCGCGCCGTCGGCCGAGAGCCGTCCGAGCACCGTGCACACGCCGTTGACCGTGAGGGCGATCGCTCCGCCTCCCGCGCCGCCGTCGTGGCCGCCGGTGCCTCCGTACCCGCCCGGGCTGCCGAAGTCCACCGGCGCGAACGGGCTGTCGTACGTCACGCCGCCCGCCATGAGGTAGCCGTTCTGCATGCCGCTGCCGCCGGCGCCGCCGTGACCGCCGCCACTCGCGAAGCCGGGGTAGGCTTGGCCTTGACCCGGCCCCGTCCACGGCTGATAGCCGCGGCCGTCGACCGCCAGCGCGCCCAACGGCTGGATGGTCAAGAACCCGGCCAGCGCGAGCGAGAGAATCTGCGCCGGCGGCGAGCTGACCACCGCCATACTGTCGATGACGAGATTGGCGTCCCAGTTCGACGCTGCGGGGAGGTCCGAGGTCGCGCCGGCGAGCCCGCCATTCGAGAAGCTCACCGTCGGACGCGGCGCGGCGAACAAGCGCGAGGTGATCGAGCCTGCGCCGCCCGGACGCGGACCGCCGCCACCCCAGGCGCGCGCGGCGCCGCTGAACGTGCTGCTCGAGCCGGTCAGCGAGATGCGGCCGCCGCCGCCGCTGCCGCCGAAGTTCGTCGCGCTGCCGCCGCTGGCGCTGATGACGCCGGTGCCCGCGAGGGAACTACAGGTCACGCGAATGCTGCCGCCTGATCCGCCGCCCGCGTCGGTCGCGCCGCTGGCGCCGTCGGCGGTCAGCGTGCCGTTTACCGTGAGCGCACCGAGCACGGTCAGGTCGAGGACACCGCCGCCCGCGCCACCGGCACCGTAGAAGCTGGCACCGCCGCCGCTGCCCGCGTCGACCACGCTCAGCGGCGAGCCGTAGGTGCTGCCGCCCGATCCGGGCAGGCTCGCGTTGTCGCCGCCGTTCCCGCCGAACGCGCCGCCGCCACCACCGCCAAAGATGTCCACATCGCCGGCGCCAGGCCCGGTGCCACCGGCGGCGCCGCGTCCCGACATGGTCACGCTGCCGGTCGCGCCGATGGTCAGCGCGCCGGTCGTCAGCGCCAGAGTCTGCGCGCCTGCGGGGCTGGTGAGATGCGCGCCGCGCTCGACGATGAGATCTCCGTTGATCGCCGTGCCAGACGGCAGCGTCGTGATGCCGCCGTCGACGTCGCAGTTGGCGATGCGCAGCAGGCCGGCGCTGGTCGTCGCCCGGAACGTGTAGATGGTGCCGGCGCCACCGTGCGAGCCGGCGTTCGACGACACGCCCCCGCACGCCTCCGAGCTGCCGGTGTAGGTGATCGTGTTGTACACCGCGGCGATGCAGCCACCGCCACCCGCGCCGCCGCTGCCGCTCGCGTCGCCACCGCGAACGCTCACGGTGCCGGAGCCCGCGAGGGTTCCGACGCTGACGAACACCGTGCCGCCGGCGCCGCCGCCCGATGTGGTCGTCGGGGCTGTCGCGCCACGCGCCGAAAGTTCGCCGTCGATGCGCAGGGTGCCGGTCACGACGAGTTTGATGTATCCGCCGCCGGCCCCGCCGGCGCCCAGGAACCCGTGCCCGCCGCCGCTTCCCATGAGAAGCGGGAACGTCACGGCGTCACCGCACACACCGCCGGTCAGCGCGGCGCCGAGCGCGTCGCCGCCGTGTCCCGCGTGACCGCCACCGCCGCCCGACAAACTGCTCCCGACGCCCGCGGACGGGCCGGTGTCGGACGCGAATCCCAACCCGTCGGCGAACACGTGCGAGGAGGCGTCCACCGTCATGTCGGCCTGCACGCCCAGAGAGAGGCCCGTCGAATCCGCCGCAACACTCGGGCTCATCGTTCCGCCGGTGAGCGTCACCGAATGGAACGTGTGCCCCCCTTGGAGGAACAGTGTGCAGTTCAGCACCGTGATGTCGTAGCCGTCGTATTGGAAGTCGGAGGCGCCGAGCGTGGTGGTGGAGGTGAAGGTGTGGGACAGCGCGAGCGCCGGTGTCGCCGGAAAGGCGAGGGCGAGGGTGAGAAGCGCGCCGGACATCCACCAGGGCGCACGCAGGCAGGGACGGGACACGGGAGAGTCTCCAACGAAGGAGGCGAGGGGCGGAGAACGGGAAATCCTGAGTCGCGAAAGCATAGCAGAGTTGGCGGCGCGCCGTGGCCTCCTGCGGTGCCAGCGGCCACCTTTGGCGGGCTGGCCGAGGTTCCGTCGATGCGCTAGAGTACCGCTCCCGCCCGCCTTACCCGGCGTGACACCGGCCCGAAGTCGCGAGGAAGGACCCTGCCATGAACGTCATCTTCGTCGAACCCGCGTTCCCCACGTACCAGCGGCAATTCGTCCGCGGACTCGCCGAAGCCGGCGCCACGGTGATCGGGATCGGTGAGCGGCCGGCCGACTTCCTCGACAACGATCTCAAGCGCTGGATGTCCCACTACGAGCAGGTGCCGTCGGTGTGCGACGAGGACGCGATGTTGCGCGTCGTGCGCTGGCTGCAAGACCGCCTGCCGATCCACGCCCTCGAAGCGACCATCGAAGCGCACATCCTGCCGATCGCCCACGTCCGCGAGAAGTGCGGCATCACCGGCACCAGCGTGCGCTCGGCGTTCCTGTGCCGCGACAAGCCGGCGATGAAGGAGGCGCTGCGCGAGGCCGGCATCCCGTGCGCGCAGTCGATGGGCAGCGAGTCGTCGCGCGAGTTGATCGAGTTCGCCGAGAAAGTCGGCTATCCGGTGATCCTCAAGCCGCGCGCGTCGGCGGGCGCCGCCGGCACCTACCGCTGCGACACCGAGCAGGAGTTGCGCGCCGCGATGGCCGAGTGCGGCATCGACCACGGCGGATCGGCGGCGCTCGAGGAGTTCATCGACGGACACGAAGGCTTCTACGACACCATCGTCATGAACGGCACCATCACGCATGACTTCATGTCGCACTACTATCCCGGCGTGCTCGAGGCGATGCGCACGCGCTGGATCTCCCCGCAGATCATCTCGACCAACCGCATCGACGACGCGCCGGCCTACGCCGAAGTGCGCGAAATGGGCCGCAAGGTGATCGAGATCCTCGGCCTCACGCACGGCACGACCGCCACGCACATGGAGTGGTTCTTCGGGTCGAAGGGTCTCAAGTTCTCCGAGATCGGCTGCCGCCCGCCGGGCGTGGCGATGTGGGACGTGCACTGCGCCGGCAACGAGATCGACTTGTACAAGGAGTGGGCGATGGGCGTCGTGCATGGACGTCCGTCGGCGCAGCCGTCGCGGCACTTCTCGGCCGGCATGATCGCCATTCGCCCGAATCAGGACGGTCACTTCACGCACTTCGAAGGCCGCGAGTTCTTGCACCACGCGTTCGGCGAGTGGCTGATCGACGAGCATTTCCCGCCGGTCGGGCACGCGACGCAGCCGGTGGAAGCCGGCTACATGGCGAACGTGTGGATCCGCATGCGGCACCCCGACTACGACGAACTGCGCGAGATCCTCGACACCGTCGGCCGCACCGTGAAGGCGTTCGCCGAGTGAGTCCACGTCTCGTCACGCTGCTCGGCCCGCAGCGGCATGATCCCACCGTCGCCGCGACGTTGAAGGATCTCGGGCTGAGCGGACGCGTCGCCACCATTACCGCCGGGTGGCAAGAACGCGAACTCGAAGACCAGGAACTGCACGAGCATCTCGCCGGCGATACCGTGAATCTCCAACTGTGGACGCGCAGCGAGACGATCTTCGGCGGCGATGCGGACTTCACCGTGGCGCACCGCAAGCGGCAAGAAACGATGCGCGACATGCGCGAGCTGTACAACGTGCGGTTGGCGCACGCCAAGGCCGCGGCGTACGCGCTCCTCAAGCGGCCCGGCACCAGCGCGGCGCTGGAGGCGGAGCGTCTCGACGCGGTGGAGGCGGTGCGCCGGCTCGACGCGCATCACCTGTTGCGCATCCGCGAGCTGCGCGCCGCGTTCGACGCCGAGTGGGGGCCGACGCAGCGGCCGGCGGTGGTGGAGGCGCGCGCCGAGTTGCGCGAGATCCTCGACGGCTGCAGTGTGATTGCGATCGCCGGCGGTCACGTTGCCGTGCTCCTCAATCGCATGCTGTTGTTCGGTCTCGGCGAGTTGATCGCCGGCAAGCCCGTGCTGGCGTGGAGCGCCGGCGCGATGGCGATTGGCGAACGCATCGTGCTGTTCCACGACACGCCGCCCTGGGGCCCGGGCAACGCGGAGGTTCTGGATCTCGGTCTCGGCTTGACGCGCGGCGTCATCGCGCTGCCGCACGCGGCGAAGCGGCTGCGGCTCGGCGATCCGCATCGTGTGTGGATGTTCGCGCGCCGGTTCGCGCCGGACGTTTGCGTGCCGCTCGACGCCAATGGCCGCGTCGACGTGCGCGACGGCGCGATGGTGGGCCCGGCGAGCGCGCCACGCCTCCACGTCGAAGGCCGCGTCGTCGTCGCGGACGGCACGCCGGTGCGGGTGGCCGCGGAGGTCGCGGCATGAACCGTACCATCGTAAATCTCGCCGACGTGCCGGCCGCGCTGCAGGAGTTGCTCGGCGGCGGTCGCCTCGGGCCGGAGGAGATCGACAACTTCCTGGCGAGCCGCGCGATTCCGATCGTCGACGGCAACGCCTGCACGTTCATCTTCCGCGGCGACGCGGACGTCGTGCAACTGCGCCACTTCATCTTCGGGCTGCCCAGCACGCAGCCGTTTCACCGGCTGCCGCGCACCGATCTGTGGTACGCGACGCTCGACATCCCGCCGAAGTCGCGCATCGAGTACAAGATCGAAATCATCCAGCACGGTCTGTCGCGGTGGATCGAAGATCCGCTCAATCCGTTCAAGGCGCGCGATCCGTTCGGCGCCAATTCCGTGGTGCACGGCGACGGATACGAAGTGCCGGAGTGGACGATGCTCGATCTCGACGCGCGCATCGGGACACTCGAAGAGGTCGACTGGTTCTCGCGTTCGCTCGGCCGCGAGTCGCACGTCACCGTGTATCTGCCGGCACGCTTCCGGCGCACGCGGCAGTATCCGCTGCTCGTGGTGCAGGACGGCGGCGACTACATGCAATACAGCGGCATGAAGACGGTGCTCGACAATCTGATTCATCGTCTCGAAATTCCCGAGATGATCGTCGCGCTCACGCATCCGGAAGATCGGCTGCGTGAATACGCCAACAATCCGGCGTACGGCCGCTACGTAGTCGAGGAGATGCTGCCAAAGCTGGCGGCGCGCTATCCGTTGCAGGACGCGCCTGAGTCGCGCGGCATCATGGGCGCCAGCTTCGGCGCCGTGGCCTCGCTGTCCACGGCGGTGCTCTATCCCGAGACCTTCGGCCGTCTGCTGTTGCAATCCGGTTCGTTCGCCTTCACCGACATCGGCATCAGTCAGCGCGGGCCGGTGTTCGAGCCGGTGGTGCAGTTCATCAACGAGTTCCGCCGTGCGCCGGCCAAGGTGGCCGACCGCGTGTTCGTGTCGTGCGGCACCTACGAGTCGCTCATCTACGAGAATCGCTCGTTCGTGCCCATCTTGCAGAAGACCGGAATGGATGTGCGCTACGTGGAAGCGCGCGACGGCCACAACTGGGAGAACTGGCGCGATCGTTTGCGCGAGGGGCTCTCGTGGCTGTTCCCCGGTCCGCTCTGGTTCGTCTACGAATAAGGAGGTCCGTGCATGGCCGTCGTCACCCGTCGCATCGGATTGTCGCTGGGCGCCGACATCTGCTGGCCGATCGCGTACGAGGAGATCGTCAAGCGGCTCGACCTGAACCTGCCGATGGGGCGCGACGTCGTCCGCTTCTCGGTGGATCGCGTCACCATCGAGCCGTTCGGCTTGCAGCAGCCGTGCAACTACGATCTCGTGATCGACCGGCTCACGCACTGGTATTCGCTGTCGCGCGAGTGGATCAAGAAGGCCGTGATCATGGACGGCCTCTACGTCTTCAACAATCCGTGGGCCGTGCAGTCGATGGAGAAGCACACCTCCTATTGCGCGATGATGCACCTCGGATTTCCGATTCCCGAGACGTGGCTGATTCCGCCGAAGACGTACGAAGAGCTGCCGGACCTCGACGTCACGCTGCAGCAGTACGCGCGCCTCTTCGACCTGCCGGCGATCGCCGATCACATCGGCTATCCGATGTTCATGAAGCCGTACGATGGCGGCGGCTGGAAGGGCGTGTCGCAGATCGACACGGTGGAAAAGCTCAAGGCGGCATACGACGAGTCGGGCAAGATGGTGATGCACTTGCAGGCCGGTGTGTCGCCGTTCGACTTGTTCGTGCGCTGCATCGGTGTCGGGCCGCAGACGCACGTGGTGCGCTACGATCCGTCCGCCGCGCTGCACAACCGCTACACGCTCGACAGCGGCTTCATGTCGGCAGCCGACGAGAAGACGCTCGCCGACATGACGCTGGTCATCAACGCGTTCTTCGGTTGGGACTTCAACTCGTGCGAGGCGCTGCGCAAGGACGGCGTGTTCCATCCGATCGACTTCGCGAATCCGTGTCCGGACTCGCAAGTGACGTCGCTGCACGCGCACTGGCCGTGGCTGGTGAAGGCAAAGCTCCGCTGGTCGCTGTTCTGCGCCGCCACCAAGCGGCCGTTCCGCCTCAATCCGGACTGGACGCCGTTCTACAAGATCGCCAAGAAGGGCTTGCCGTTCGAGGAGGCACTGCCGGAGTACGCGGCGATCGCCCGCGAGCGCTTCAGCGTCGACAAGTTCGAGACCTTCTGCGAGAAGCACCTGCCGCACCTCGACGAAGTGGCGCACGAGTTCTTCGGCTCGCCGCGTTGTCACGAGGCGGTGGAGAAGAAGGTCGCGGCGCTGTTCCCGGCGCACGAAGTCGAAGAGTTCACCGAGCTGTTCTGGAACCGCATTCAAGCGTGGCGCGCGGCGGATGCCGCGTCGCGTGCCGCCGGCGCGTAGCCCACCCCCTCACGGAGAGCGAAAAGGAGTCCGCGTGAAGACGAACACCTCCTGGTTTTCCCATCGCCTGGGACAGGACATCAACGTGGTGCGCTGGGGCACCTTCGGCCAGCCGGTGCTGGTGTTTCCCACCGCCGGCGGCGACTGCGAAGAGATCGAGCGCTTCCACATGCTGAAGGTGCTCGACGAACTGGTGCAGGCCGGACGCATCAAGGTGTACTCGTGCGACAGCGCGGGCGGCCAGGCGCTCATCGACTCGGATTCCTCGGACGCCTACCGCGCCCACATGACCAACATGTTCCAGGAATTCGTCTATCACGAGTTGGTGCCGGCAATTCGCGCCGACTGCGACTCCGCCGACATCGACGTGATCGCGGCCGGCGCTTCGATCGGCGCCTTCAACGCGCTCGCCGTGGTGTGCCGCTACCCTGAGGCGTTCAAGGGGGCGATCTGCATGAGCGGCACCTACAAGATGGAGCGCTTCTACGAGCGCCAGCCACCGCAGGAGTTCTACGAGTCGTCGCCGTTGCATTTCGTGCCGCATCTGCGTGGCGAACAACTCGAGAAGTTGCGCACGCGTTTCGTGTTGCTGCCCAGCGGCGAGGGCCGCGCGGAAGCGATCGGCGAGTCGTTCCTGGTCGCGCACACGCTCGGCTCGATGGGCGTGCCGAACCGCGTGGTGTCGTGGGGCGCCGACTGGCATCACGACTGGCCGACCTGGCGTGAGATGTTGCCGCAGTACCTCGACGAGATGACGAAGCCGGCCGAGGAGACGAAGAAGACGCCATGATCCGCGGCGGCGAGGCGGTTGTGGCGGCGACGTGCGCGGCACCCCGAGCGGTGCCGCGCTTTCGCATTTCCGCGTGTCGCGTCCACGTGGCGGACACGGGCGGAGGAAGAGCATGAAGCGGACCCTGGCGATGGCGGGCATCGTGTGCCTGGTGGCACGCACGGCATGTGCTGATGACGCGTCGCGGCTCGCCGCGCTCGAGGCGCGCGTCGATTCGCTGGCGCGCGACAACGCGGCATTGCACCGCGCGCTGGCGGGGGACGGCCGCGCCGGCCAAGTCGTGGTGCGGCCGGCAGGCCGCGAGCCGGTGATGACGCTCGGCGGCTTGCTGCAATCGCAAGCCGAGTGGGGCGACCGCGGCGACACGCGCTGGAGCACCGGCAACGATCGCGTGTTGGTGCGGCGCGCGCGGGTCACCGTGGGCGCACGCTACATGGAGGAGTTCGACGTCCGCCTCGAACTCGATCTCGCCGGCAGCCTCGCCGCGGCCAGCGGCCTGCGCGCGCAGATGACCGATGGCTACGCGCAGTGGACGCGGTTTCCCGCGTGCGTCGTGCGCGCCGGGCAGTTCAAGACGCCGTTCGGATTCGAGCAGCTGTATCCCGACGCGCGCCTGCCGTTGATCGAGCGCACGATGGTCTCGGATCGTCTCGCGCTCGGCCGGCAGCCTGGCGTCCAGGTGAGTGGCGACGTGGCGGAGAAGCGCGTGTCGTACGCCGTCGGCGCCTTCAACGGCACCGGCGCCAACACGTCGGCCAACGATGGCGACGACTTCGCCGGCGTCGGCCGCGTGAGCGTCACGCCGTGGCGGCGCGAGTCGGGCGCGCGCAGCTGGACGCTTGGCGCGAACGCCGCGTCGTCGCACGATGCCGCGGTGTCGCTCGCCTCCGATTTCGGGTTCGATGCGACGCCGGGCACCGCTGCCAAGGACGATGTGTTCGCCGGCAGCCGCCAGGCGTTCGGCGGCGACACGCAACTCGCGGCGGGGCACCTCGAGGTGTGGGCGGAGTACCTGCGGACGCGGTTCGCGGTGCGCGACGCGGTGCCGCGCGCCCGCGTGGTGTCCGAGGGCTGGTACGCGCAAGGCTGCTACACGTGGGCGGCGGACCGCCTGCAGACGGTCGCGCGCTACGAATCGTTCGACCCCGACACCGCGGCGTCGCGCGATCGCACGCGGACGTGGACCGCGGGTGCCGCGTGGCTGTTCAAGGGCCACGACGTCAAGGTGTTGGCGAACTACGTCGCCGTGTCCTCGCCGGTGGCGAGCGGGTGGCAGCACAAGGTGCTCGCCCGGTTGCAGACCGCGCTGTGATGCGGGCGTCGGCGATGTGTCGCCTAGTCGTCGTATTGCTCGCCGTGCTGATCGGCGTTGCGCCAGCACGCGCGACCGAGCTGACGGTTTTCGCCGCCGCCAGCCTGACCGACGCGATGAAGGCGATCGGCGCCGCGTACGAGAAGCAGACGGGCGTGCGCGTGGCGTGCAACTTCGGCGCGTCGAGTTTGCTCGCGCGGCAGATTCAAGAAGGCGCGCCGGCCGACATCTTCTTCTCCGCCGACGAGGCGAAGATGAATCAACTCGCCGCGCGTCGCCTCATCCTGGCCGACACGCGCCGCAGTCTGCTCGCCAACACGCTCGTCGTGGTGGTGCCGGCGGATGCCCCGCGCACCTTCCGGTCGATCGCCGATCTTGCCGCGCCGTCGTATCGCGCCATCGCGATCGCCGATCCGCTCACGGTGCCGGCGGGGATTTACGCGAAGCAATACCTGCGGTCGGCGCGTGTGTGGAGCCGCGTCGTCGGCCGGCTGATTCCCACCGACAACGTGCGGGCGACGCTGAGCGCCGTGGAGTGGGGGAATGTCGACGCGGGGATCGTCTACAAGACAGATGCGTTGATCTCCAAGAAGGTCGCGGTCGCCTTCGAAGTGCCGCGCGCCGATGGCCCGCGCATCACCTACTCGGTCGCGGTGCTCGTGGGTGGCGCCCACACCGCTGCGGCCCGTGCCTTCGTGCAGTACCTCGCGGGCACCGAGGCGTCTGCCGTTTTCCGCCGGTTCGGCTTTCTCGTCGAGACCACGCGCTAGCTGCGTTGCGCGAAATGCCCCAGATCTGACCGGGCCGCACGCGCCTGCCACCATCGTCGCCACGTTCGAGCGCTATGCTCGTCCTTCGATCGTTGCCGTCGTTCCACGCCCGACTTCGGAGGCTCCCCCATGCGCCCCCTGTTTCCCGTCGTCGCCCTCGGACTCGCGGGAGTCCTCGGCGCCACCGCGCACGCAGCCGTGCTGCCCATCGCGTCGATCAAGGTCAACGACGCGAATGGCATCGCCGTCATCGACCACTCGTTCGTGACGATCTCCGGCACGGTGACGTGCCCCGACTCCGTGCTGAGCACGAGCGGCTTGACGCACATCTTCGTGCAGGACGCGACGGCGGGAATCGGCGTGTTGTGCCGCGACGGCATGCGGCGTTTCCACTTCGCTGCCGGCGACAGTGTCACCATCATGGGGCGTGTAGGCCAGGCGACCGGCACCACAGTGCTCGACAGCATCGTCACCGCGCTCACCGTCACGCACGGCGTCGCGCACACGCCGCAACCGGCGACGCGCACAGTGGCCCAGATCGTCAACGCCTGGGACGCGACGACGCGCACGGAACCCGATGAGTCGCGGCTCGTGCGGCTCGCGCACCTCCACCTTCTCGCGGGCACGTGGCCGACGGCGCGCCTCGCGCTTCCCGACACGCTGCTGATCGGCGACGACACCGGCGCGGTGCATCTGCTCATCGACCGCGATTCGCCGCTCAACGGCTCGCCGCAGCCGCCGGACCCGTTCAGCGTTACCGCCCTCGTCACGCAAGGCGATATCAGTGTGCCGCTCACCGCGGACTACGTGCTGATCCCGCGCGTGGTCTCGGACATCGGCGCCGGCAACCTCGCGCCGGCCGTGCAGTCGCTCGCCGACGTGTCGCTCGACGAAGCCTCCACCCTCGTCGTCACGCCGTCCGCGAGCGACGGCGACGGCGATGCGCTGACGTGGAGCGGCGCGTCACTGCCGGTGGGCGCGTGGGTCGACCCAGCCACCGGCGTGCTCACCTGGGAGACCGCCTACGCCGACGCGGGCACCTATCCCGGCGTCACCCTCACCGCGACCGATGCGTACGGCGGCAGCGCGTCCGCGTCGTTCACCATCACCGTCGCCAACGTGAATCGTCCGCCCGCGGTAAGCGCGATTCCCGATCATCTCGCCTTGCCCGGCGCGCAACTCACCATCGAACCGCAGGGGAGCGACGCGGATGGCGACGTGCTCACGTGGACCGGCGCCCACCTGCCGGACGGCGCCGCGCTCGACGCCGCGACCGGCGTTCTCACGTGGACGCCCGACGCCGCGCAGTTCGGTCCGCATCCCGGCATCACCCTGACCGCGACAGATCCGGCGGGCGCCAGCGCATCGGCAAGCTTCGGCCTCACGGTGGTCGGTCAGACGAGCGTGGACGACATCGTGCCGCTCGTGCCGGAGGCGTTCGCGCTCGAGGGCATCGCCCCGAACCCGGCGCGCGGCACGATCGCGTGTCGCGTGGCGGCGCCGCGCGCGATGCGTGTGCAGGGCGATATCGTCGATGCGCGGGGCCGGGTGGTGCGTCAACTCGCCTCACGCGATCTGCCGGCCGGGATCACCACCGTGTCGGTGGCGCTGCGCGACGCGCAAGGCCGCGCGCTCGCGCCGGGACGCTACCTGCTGCGTCTGCGGGACGGGCAGCGCACGGTGGCGCGGCCCGTCACCGTGGTGCGCTAGGCTAGGCGCCGCCGAAGAACGCGCGCAATGCCGCGCTCCGCGCCATCACCGGTTCGACGATCGCCGCCGCGTCGCCTGGCTGCAACAAGGCGAACGCCAGCGCGAAGAGCGCCAGCGTCTCCTCGCGGCTCTCCGATTCGACCTGCGGGGCGTCGAGCGCCGGCGCCGCCTTCACGGCCGCCGCGAATGCCGTCGCGTCGAGGAACGTGCGATCGTCCACCGTCTTCTCCGACGGCTGGACGATCGTCGCGTAGACGCCGTCGCTCTCCACCGAACGTTCGCGCATCGCGTTGTACAACGCGTCATGGAATGACGGACGCTGCCGCTCGATGTGCGTGCCGGTGCGCTCGCGCCGCGCCGCCGGGTTGTCGAGCGCGCGCCGCAGCCGCGTCGCCGGCAATCCGGTGAACGATTTGATATCGAGCGAGTAGAGCACCAGCTTCGGACGCAGATCCATGCTGCGGTACGCTACCGTCACGTGGTCGGCGGTGACGCCCGGCGGCAGCGGACCGTTGGGATCGAAGGGCGCGTATTGCAAGTGCGGGGCAGTCGACTGAGCGGACATCGGTCACTCCTGATCGGCGGATTCACGAACGGCCAAAGGTAGCCGGGCGGCGGCCGTTCGTCTAGGCGTCTCGCGGGGCCGCTGCTCCCACCGGCGTAGCCCACGGGCTTTGACCGCGCGGTGTCCGGCGCGTAGGCTTGAGGCATCGCGGCGCCCGCGTCGTCGAGCGCGCCGCGCGTCATCCGCCGCCGGAGGACGATCGCCATGGCGCACCACGCCCCCGAGGAATTCCGCTTCAGCCTCACCGTCCGCACGGACGATCTCGCTCTCGTGCACTGCCTGCGCGCGCTCTGCCACTACTGCGAGGCGAGCAGCCACAAGGCCGCCGGTACGGCCGGCGCCAAGCAGTCGGATTGGGACGACGGTGGCCATCGCGTGGTGTTCCGCTTCAGCACGCACGGCTGCCGCACCATGTTCCACGAGCAGCTCGAACGGCTGTTCCCGCGCGACCTGTGGAAGATCGTCGCGCAGAACGATCACGATCCGGCGCCGGCGGGGAAGTAAGCGACACGGGCGCCCGGCTGCCGAACCGGACGCCCGCGGAGGTATCGCAACTCGCTTACGACGGTAGTGCAGTTGCCGGAAGTTCCTCCAGCTCGCGCAAGACGCGCGCGCACTGCGCACAGTTGCCATCCGGCCTGGCACACGGCACACCATCCGCCTGTGACTGCGTGCAGTGAGGATCGTGCAGCATGCCGCACAGCCCTGTGAGCATGCTCCACACCCGGCGCTTCAACTCGCCCTCTGGCAGCGCCCGAAGAGCGGCTAGGAGGTTCCGCTCATCTTCCGTGATCAGCACGTCCATGCTCATACCGTGATCCCCCCGAGTTCGCGCGCCGCCTCGCGGCCGCGCTGGTAAGCGGTTTCGTTGATCGGGATCATCGCCACCTTGTCGTGCAAGGCGCTGCGGATCGCGGTCAGCAGGGTGTCGTGCGGGAACAAGTTGGTCGCCGCTTGAAGCGCGCCCAGCGCGGCGATGTTCTTCACCATCGGCTTGCCGAGTGACACGCCGATTTCGGTGAACGGCGCCCCGACCATCTTGATGCCGCGGCCAGGGTGATGCGGGTCGGCGATCACCGAGCTGTCGTAGACGATCGTGCCGCCGTCGACGACCTCGGGCGCGAACTTGGTGAGGCTCGGCGCGTTGAACGCCACCAAGATGTGCGGGTGCGGCGAGGCCGGCGAGAGCACCTCGGTGTCGGCGATGTGCACGTCGGCGTACGACGTGCCGCCACGCGATTCCGGCCCGTAGCTCGGAATGTGCGTCGCGTCGAAGCCCTCGTTGGTGCCCGCGTAGGCGAGCAGCATCGCCGCCGTCTGCGCACCGTCCCCGCCGGCGCCCGCGAGCTTGAGCGCGATGTCGTGTTGCGCGACGTGCGTCGGGAACGCGCCGTTCATGTAGCGCGGCGCCTTCTCGGCGGTGCCGCCGATCAGCGTCGTCAATTCGATCGGCTGGAACGACGGCTCGCTCGCCGTGAACCATGGGTCGCGCTTGACATCCTTCTTGGTGCCGAGCGGGAAGATCTTGGTCATCTGCGTCTTCGTCCACTCCTCCGCCTCGTTCGGCGACATCTTGAGGTGGGTCGGACACTCGGCGATGACTTCGATGAACGAACAGCCGCGGCCTTCCTTCTGCAGCTTGACCGCCTTGCGGATGGCACGGCGGGCGCGGGCCCGCTCATTGACGTCGAACAGCGCGACGCGCGCCACGTACATCGGCCCGTCGAGTTGCGCGACCAGTTCCGCCATCTTCATCGGCTCGCCCATCACCTGCACGCGGCCTTCCGGGCTGGTCGACGTCTTCTGGCCCATCAGCGTGGTCGGCGCCATCTGGCCGCCGGTCATGCCGTAGATCGCGTTGTTGACGAAGATGTAGGTGATCGGAATGCCCATCTGCAGCGCCGACATGATTTCGGCGAGGCCGATGGAGGCGAGGTCGCCGTCGCCCTGGTAGCACAGCACCGTGGTGTTCGGGTTGGCGAGCTTGTGTCCGAGCGCGACCACCGGCGCACGGCCGTGCGCCGCCTGCGAGTTGCCGACGTCCATGTAGTAGTACATGAACACCGAGCAGCCGACCGGCGAGATCGCCACCGTGTTGTCCTGCAAGTCGAACTTTTCGATCGCCTCGGCCATGTACTTCTGCACCAAACCGTGACCGCATCCCGGGCAGTAGTGCGTGCTGTGGCCCTTGAGGCCTTCGCCGTGCGCGTGGCGCTCGAAGGTCTGGTAGAAGACGCTCATACCGCCACCTCCTCTCGCGCGCTCACCGCCGCCACCGTCTCCACGATCTCGCGCTCCTGCGGCAAGACGCCGCCGTAGTGCCGCACGGAGTGAATCGCCGGCGGCTGCGTGACCTGGGCGTGGCTGAGCGCCAAGCGCAACTCATCCTCGAGCTGTCCGTTCGATGCCTCGACGACGACGATGCGCTTGGCGTGCTGCAGAATCGGCAACAGCGCGTTGATCGGGAACGGCCACAACGTCTGCGGGCGGAACAGCCCCGCCTTGATGCCGCGCGCGCGCAGCTGCGCCACCGCGCCCTTGGCCATCCGCGCCGGCGTGTTGCAGGCGAGGATGATGGTGTCGGCGTCGTCGCAGAGATACGCGTCGGCGCGCTGTTCGGCGGCGATCATCCGCGCGTACTTCGCGTTCAGCGCGATGTTGTGCTGCTCGAGATCGACCTCGGTGAGGTAGATCGAGTTGATCAAGTTGTTGCGATGCGACGCGTCGCCGTACACCGCCCACGACGGCAGCCCCGGCTTCACCATCGCCGGCGGCAAGCTGACGCGGCCGGTCATCTGGCCGAGGTATCCGTCGCCCAGCACGACGACCGGATTGCGGTACTTGAACGCGAGGTCGAACGCCAACATCGTGAAGTCGAGCATCTCCTGCGGCGTCGACGGCGTGAGCACGATCGCCTGTGTGTTGCCGTGTCCCAGCCCGCGGCACGCGAGCTTGATGTCCGCCTGCTCCGGCCCGATGTTGCCCAGCCCCGGCCCGCCGCGCATCACGTTGACGAACACGCCCGGCACCTCGGCGCCGATCATGTAGCTGATGCCCTCGAGCATGAGGCTGAAGCCCGGCGACGACGTGAACGTCATGCAGCGCATGCCCGCGCCGCCGGTGCCATACATGTAGTTGACCGTCGCCACCTCGCTCACCGCCTGCACGAACACGCCGCGCAGCTTCGGCAGCAGCTTCGCCATCAACTCCGCGCCCTCGGTGGACGGCGTGATCGGGTAGCCGTAGAAGTGCCGGCAGCCCGCGAGCAACGCGCCCACCGCGGCGGCGTAGGTGCCCTTGATCATCACCGGCTCGACCGGCGGCAGCGGGATGAGCTGATCCGGCACGTCGATCGCGTGTGGCGCCGCGTGGTGCTTCGGCCCGAACAGCTTCGCCGGGTCCATCAGTTCGTACTGCTCTTCGCCTGGCGGCAGCTCGCGCAGTCCATACGGCTCCGGACACGCGTCGATGCACATGCCACACGCCGTGCAGGCGTCGAGGTCGAGGTGGATCGGGATGAGGCCGGTGAGCGGGTTGATCTCGCTGCCGAAGGTGATGCAGTGCTTGTCGCATGCGTCGATGCAGCGCCCGCAACCCTTGCAATACTCGGGGATGACGAAGGGCTTCTGCGCCTCGGGCGCCTCCGCCGCTCCGGTCGTCGGGGTGATGCTGTCAGATGCCATCGATCTCGCCTTTGCTGGGAGCGAAACGAGTCGTCGTCGGAGGCTCGGGAGCCTCGGGAACTGCCCAAACGCTACGTGCGCTCAGGGTCGATAGGGAAGGTGGGCGGAGGGGGTGGTGGAGCATCATCCTTTGGGCGACGTGTGCGACCAAGGGCGAGGTGGACCGCCTCAGGAGACGCCCACGGCAGGCTCGGCTTCCGGCACCGGCGCCTGCCCCCGTCGATGCAGGATCGTGCTGGGGCAAATATCCACGCAGGCTTCGCCGCACGACGGCCCGTACGCCGCGCATTTCTCATGATCGATGACGATCGTCGTCCCCGTCCACGCGATCGCCTCCGCCGGGCACTTCGCCACGCACTTGCGGCAGAGCGTGCAGCCCACCGAGCACGTCGACCGCACGACGCTCGACTTGTCGCGCGAGACGCACGACAGCATCACGCGGTGCGAGCGCGGGTAGAGTTCGAACAGCGCCTTTGGGCAGGTTGTCACGCAGATCGCGCAGCCGGTGCAGAGGGCAATGTCGACGGCGGGGATGTTCTCGTCGGTCATGCGCAGCGCGCCGAACGGGCACGCCCGGACGCAATCGGCCAGGCCGAGGCAACCGTTCTTGCACGCCTTCGGTCCGCCGAATGCGAGCGAGGCGGCGGCGCAGGTGGCGATGCCTTCGTACTCGGCCTCCTGTCGCGCGAACGCCGACGTGCCGTGGCAGCGCAACACGACGATGGAATCGCGCACCGCGCCCACGACCTTGTCGGTGAGACGCGCGACGGTGTCCGCAACGGTCTGCCTGCCGGGCACACATAACGACGGCGCGACGTCACTCTTCTCCACGACGGCCTCCGCATAGGCGGTACAGCCGGCGAACCCGCACGCGCCGCAGTTCGCCGACGGCAACGCGTCGCGCACTTGGTCGACGAGCGGATTGGTCGCGACGTGGAAGCGCGCCGCGGTGGCGGCGAGCGCGACGCCGAAGACGAGGCCGAGCACGGAGAACACGGCCACGCCCCAGAGCGCCACGCCCCACACGCCACCGTCGGTCAGCATCGTCGCCCGTCTCCCTAGCGGAACAGATCGAGGCCGGCGAAGCCCATGAACGCCAGCGCGAACAGGCCGGCGAGCGCGAACGCCACCGGCAGGCCCTGGAACGGCTTCGGCACGCGGGCGAACTCCGCCTTCTCGCGCGCGCACGACATCAGGAACAGCGCGGCGGCGAAGCCGGCGCCGGAGCCGAGCGCGAGCGCCAGCGCGTCGAGCGGCCCGGCATTCAACTGCGCGTTGAGGAGCGGCACCGCGAGGATGATGCAGTTGGTGGTGATCAACACGAGGTAGATCCCGAAGCGCCGGTGCAACGACGGCTGTACCTTCTTCAGTATCGTATCGAGCATCTGCACCAAGAACGCGACCAGCCCGATGAACACCACGACCTGCAGGAAGCCGAGGTGGAGCGGCCGCAACACCATCGACTCGACGGCCCACGACAGCATACCGGTCGTCAGCATGACGAGCGTGAACGTCGCGCCCATGCCGAGCGCGGTGTCGCGCTTCTTCGACACGCCGAAGAAGATGCAGAGTCCGAGATAGCGCGTGAACACGAAGTTGTTGATGAGCGCGGCGGCGAGCACGGTGGAGAACACCAGCGCCCACCGCGACGGCCGTGCGGTGCCGTGTCCGGGCGCACCCGCGGTGGAGCGGGCGTCAACGATGTAACTCTCGCGCTTCGACAACGGTTCGCGCACGGTGACCAGCGCGTGGCGCGCGTCCGTAACGGTGACCCCGAGTACGGTGAGCGGGACGTCGGGCGCGCTCGCCTCGGCGACACGCACCGAGGCAGTGTCGAGCGGCCCGGCGAGCGTCAGCTGCAATGCGGTGGGCGAGAGGACGTGTGCGCTGCGCACGACGCCGTCGGCGCGCGCGGCGGTGGCCAGCGTGAGCAACGTCGCCAAGACTGCGAGCACGCGCCTACACATCGAACGCCGCCTCCCGCCGCTTGGCGGCGCGCTTGTCTTCGGCCCGCTGTTCGAGCGCATTGAACGCCGCCATCAAGAACGCGATCGTGAAGAACCCGCCGGCCGGCAGCGCGAAGAACAACAGCGGCTTGAACGGCGCCAGCTGCACGCCGGCGAACGAGCCGTTGCCGAGCAGCTCGCGCACCGAGCCGATCATCACCAGCGCGAACAGGAAGCCGAGCCCCATGCCGAGCCCGTCGAAGAATGACGGCGTCACCGGATGCCGCGACGCGAACAGCTCGAGCCGCGAGATGATGATGGCGAACGCCACGATCAACTTCACGTACAGCCCGACCTGCGCGTAGAGCGACGGCGTGAAGGCGGCGAGCACCATGTCCATCACGCTCACCCACACGGCGATGATGAGCGTGTAGACGGGAATGCGCACCTTGGCGTGGATCCATTGCCGCGTTAGGGCCACGGTGACGCTCGACAGCACCTGCACGACGAGCACCGCGATGCCGAGGATCAGCCCATTCAGCACCGTGTTGGTGACCGCGACCGCCGGACACAGCGACAACGCGAGGCGGAACACGGGGTTCTCGTTCAGGATGCCGTTGAGCACCAACTGCAGCGGCGTCGCGTTGGCTGGCGTGCTGCTCGACCCGCCATGACTCATGACGCACCTCCGGTCACCCACGGCCGCAAGAGCGACCAGCGGCGTTGGAAGCGCAGCGTCGCCTCGCGGACGCCGCCGGTGAGCGCGCGGCTCGAGATCGTCGCGCCTGTCACCGCGTAGATCGGCCGCGCCGATTCGCGCGCTGCCAGCGTGCCGTACCGCGACTGCCACGTGGCAGGATCGAGCCGGCGCATCGCCACCAGCGCGGCGCTCCAATCCTCCGGCATCGGATCGCGCGTGACGTCGAGCGCGGCGGTCCGCGCGGCGGACCGTCCGGCGAACTGCGCGACGAAGCGCGGCGCCGCGATTTCGGCGCCGAGCCCTGGATCCTCCTCGTGCTCGACGACGCGTACGCCGCGCACGGTGAACGAACTGTCGAGAGCGACTAGGAAGCGCACGCGGTTTTTGTACCCGCGCACGGCGCTCTCGACCACGAAGCCTTCGGCGGCGCCGCCGCGCAGCGCGACGAACACGCGTCCGGTGGGTGAGACACCGGCGTGTAGCGCGATCGGCTCGGCTGACGGGGAGCCCCCGAAGGTGAATGCGGTGGTGCGCGGCGACGCCGAGTCGGCGCCGAGGCGCTGCATGCTATACACGATGCGGTCCGTCTCCACGAACTGGCGGACCTCGAGCAATTCCGCGTCCGGCGAGGCGTGCAACATCTCGCGCACCGCGCTCTCCTCGCGCGCCAGACGCGCGGCGGCGGCGTAGCGGTCGGTGCCGACGTACGTGGCGCCGAGCACGCCGGCGCTCAGCGCGCAGACGATGGTCAGCGTCACCACGATGCGCCGCATTTCGCCCGGCGCCAGCGGCGAGCCGCTCATGACGGCGTGCCCTCCGGCGCGACGCGGCGCGGCCGGAACCACGTGTTGAGCGCCGGCACGAGTGCGTTGGCGAGCAAGATCGCGTAGCAGATGCCTTCGGGATAGCCGCCGTAGACGCGGATCACCGCGGTGAGCACGCCGATCGTCACGCCGAACACGATCTGCCCGCGCACGGTGAGCGGCGAGGTCACGTAGTCGGTCGCCATGAAGAACGCGCCGAGCCACAGGCCGCCGGTCAATAGGTGCAGCGCCGGGTGTCCGGTAAACGCGGTGACCAGCGCGACGCCCGCGAACACGCTGAGCGGAATCGCCAAGCCGATGATGCGGCGCGCGAGCAAATACGCGGCGCCGAACGCGACCAACAGCGCCGAGACTTCGCCGAGCGAGCCGGGCCGGAACTCGAGCAGCAACCCGCTCCACGCGCCGTGCGGCGTGTCGAGCAGCAGCGCGCGCGGCGCCGAGGCCGTGCTCCTTGAGCGTGGCGAGTGGCGTCGCCGTGGTGATCGCGTCCGGCGCGATGGTGAACCAGCGGCGCGGCGCGATCCAGCCGGCGGTCATGGCGAGCGGGAAGGTCGCCATGAGAAACGCGCGGCCGATGAGCGCCGGGTTGAACAGATTCGCACCGAGGCCACCGAAGAGCGTCTTGGTGACGAGGATGGCGAACGCGCCGCCGAGGAACGCGGCGAGCGGCGGAAACGCCGGCGGCAGCGTCATCGCGAGCAGCAAGCCGGTGCACACCGCGCTGCCGTCGCCGAGCGTCGAGTGCTGGCGGCGCAGGCGGCAGCCGAGCCACTCGCCGAACGCCGCGCCGGCGACGCTGGCGAGCACGCACAGCACCGCGCGCGGCCCGAACACGAAGATGCCCCACAGGATCGCCGGCGCGAGCGCGGCGTTGACCTGCCACATGATGCGCGCCGTGCTCTCCGCGGTGTGGAGGTGCGGACCGGGCGAGACGACGAACAGACGCTCGCTCAGGCGACGACCTCGCGCTGGCGGCGCAGCGCGCCCTTCGCCAGTTGGATGAACTGCACGAGCGGCCGCGCCGATGGACAGACGTACGAGCAGCAACCGCACTCGTAGCATTGCTCGACGCCGAACGCCGGCGTCTCGAGCGCGCGTCCGGCTTCGACGCGAATGGAGACTTGGTCGGGCTCGAGGCCGAGCGGGCAGGCGTCGAGACAACGGCCGCAGGCGACGCACGGCTGGTAGCCGTCGGCCACCGCGGCGTCGCCGGTGAGGATGACCAGGCCGCCGAGGCCCTTCACCACCGGTACGTCGAGGCGCGGCAGCGCGCGGCCCATCATCGGCCCGCCGGCGATCACCCGGCGCGCGTCGTCGGTGAGGCCGCCGCAGAACGCGACGACGTGTTCCAACAACGTCCCGAGCGGCACGCGCACGTTGCGCGGTTCGCGCACCCCCGGCCCGGTGACGGTCACGACGCGATCGAGCAGCGGGCGGGAAAACCGCACCGCGTCGTGGACCGCCACCGCCGTGGCGACGTTCTGCACCACCACACCCACCGACATCGGCAGCGCGCGCGCCGCCATGACGCGGCCGGTGAGCGCCTGCACGAGCTGGCGTTCGGCGCCCTGCGGGTAGCGCGCGCGGCAGCCGACGATCGACACCGCGATGCCGTCGCACGGCGTCTGGGCGAGCGCGGCGCAACGCCTCCGCCGCGTCGCGCTTGTCGATCTCGAGGCCGATCGCCACCTGCGCGCGCGCCGGTGAGCCGCGCCATCGCCAGCGCGCCTTCAAGGACGCCGTGCGGATCGGCGAGCACGGTGCGGTAGTCGGACGTGAGATACGGCTCGCACTCGGCCACGTTGAGCACCAGCGTGTCGACGCCGGCGTCGTAGCGCCGCCGCCAACTTGCGCGAGGTCGGATACGCTGCGCCGCCGAGGCCGACGATGCCGGCCGCTTCGCGATGCGCGCAGCGCTGTTTCCGGCGGAACACGCGCGCCACGCGCGATCTTCGTCGAACGTGACCGGCGGCGGCGCCGCGTCACCTTCGGCAGCGCCGCCGCGGCGATCACCACCGCCGGCGCGATCACCAGCGACGGATGCGGAAACTTGTCGAACGGNAGAGCTGGCGTTCGGCGCCCTGCGGATAGCGCACGCGGCAGCCGACGATCGACACCGCGATGCCGTCGCACGGCGTCTGGGCGAGCGCGGCTTGCAGCGCCTCCGCCGCATCGCGCTTGTCGATCTCGAGGCCGATCGCCACCTGGCGCGCGCCGGTGAGCCGTGCCATCGCCAGCGCGCCTTCGAGGACGCCGTGGGGATCGGCGAGCACGGTGCGGTAGTCGGACGTGAGATACGGCTCGCATTCGGCCGCGTTCAGCACCAACGTGTCGACGCCGGCGTCGCGCGCCGCCGCCAACTTGCGCGAGGTCGGATACGCCGCGCCGCCGAGGCCGACGATGCCGGCCGCCGCGATGCGCTCGAGCGCCGTCTCGGCGGAACACGCGCGCCACGCGGGATCTTCGTCGAACGTGACCGGCGGCGGCGCCGCGTCACCTTCGGGCAGCGCCGCCGCGGCGATCACCACCGCCGGCGCGATCACCAGCGACGGATGCGGAAACTTGTCGAACGGCTTGACCTTGCCGTCGATCGTCGCGTGGAGCGGCACGTCGCCTTCGGCGATCAGCTGGCCGCGCCGCACGAACTCGCCCTTCTTGACGATGGGCGTGGCGGGCGCGCCGATGTGCTGCGAGAGCGGCAGGCGCACTTCGGACGGCGCGGGGACATCCTCGATCGGCTTGCGCGCGGTGGCCTCCTTGTGCGCGCCGGGATGGATCCCGCCGCGCCCAAAGGTGACCAGCCGCGTCCAGGCCGCGGTCGCCATCAGCCGCCGTACACCGCGAGCACGCCCGGCCACTGCCGCGCGGCGTCGAGCGAGGTGAGGAAGGCGGCGGTGGAGGCGACGTCCGCGTCGACCGCGGTGCGCGCGTGGATCGTCACGCTCTGGTGTGCTTGCGATGGACGGCCGAGCGCGGCGTTGAGCAAGTGGCCGACGCGCACGCCGGCGACGTCGTGGAACTGCTCGGTGTTGGCCGACGTCGCCACCGCCGCGTCGCGCAGCACGAGTTCGCGGCGAACCGCGCCGGTGGCGGGGTCCAGCACGCCAATCCGCCAGCCGCGCGCATCGTCGTCCGGCGCGCCGAGCGCGAAGATGTTGCCGCCGGCGTCAACGAGCCCATTGCGGACACCGTGGGCGCGCAACGCGTCCGCCGCGCGATCCACCGCCCAGCCCTTGCCGATCGACCCGAGATCGATGCCGGCGCCGGCCTGCGTCAGGGCGAGGCTGTCGGCCGCATCGTCGAGCACGACGCCACGCCAGTCGGCGAGGCGTTCGAGGCGCGCCAGCTCGCGGTCGCTCGGCCAGCGCGCGGCGTCGGCACCGTAGAAGCCGTAGGCGCGCATCAGCGGCAGCACGGCGGGCGAGTAGACGCCGCCGGTGCGCGCCGCCATCGCCGTCGAGAGCCGCACCACCTCGCGGAGCGCCGGCGAGGCCGCGACCGCGTGACGCCCGGCGGCGGCGTTCGCCGCGCACACCGCGCTCGAGGCGCGGAACAGGCTCATCTCGCGGTCCACCGCGTCGATCGCCGCGAAGGCGTCGCGCACCGCGGCCTCGGCGACGGCCGGCGACTCGTGCACGGCCACCACGCGGACCCAGGTGCCCAACTGCGCGCGCGTCTGGTCGACACGCACCGGCGCGCTGAACCGCGCGCCGCGTCCGAGGCTTCGCCACAGGCCGCCGGCGATCGTCACCGTCGCCAGGCCGCCGCCGAGCCCTACCAAGAAGCGCCGCCGCGACAGCGTGCCGCGCGGCTCGTCAGGAGTTCGCATGCCTCATTCGTACCGCCCCACCTGGCCGTGCCGCCAGGTGGGCCGAGGGCGCAGACGCGGATGCGCCCTCGGAGGTACGCGGCGGCGATGGGGCCAGGTCGCCAAAGGTTCCGTTGCCGTGTGCGCCCCAAGTCGCGACACTGCGCGCGTCAGGCGGGACCGCGCTGGGTGCGTCCCCCAAGCCCGAGGAGGAAGTCGTGCGTCAGTTCTACGTCGTCGAGGACGATTGCACCGAATGCGGTGACTGCATCAAGGCCCTGCCCCAGGCATTCCGCAAGGTCGAGGACGAAGAGATCGCCGAAGCGTACAACACCGACATCGACGACTCGCTCGAGGACACCGTGCGCCAGGTGATGGCGGACTGCCCGGGCAAGGCGATCAAGTGGCGGTAGGCCTCTAGCACCGCGCGCCGGGAAGCCGCATCACGCGGATGCGGCTTCCCGCAGCAACGCCCGCCGCGCCGGCACCATCCCCGCACACATCGCCACCATCCCGAGCAGCATCCAGTTGTCCAAGTCCGCGAACACCACCACCAGCACCGCTCCCAGCATGACGCCCGCCGCCGCCCAGCGCGGCACCGCCCGCGACGTCCACAAACCCCAGCCAAGCACCACGAGTCCGATCAGCGGCAGACGCGACAGCGCCGTCGTCAGCGCGAACACGCCTTCCGGCGCGGTGAGCGCGTTCCACACCGCGACCGCCGCCTCGGTGTATTGCGGCGGCGTCTTGCCGATCGCGAACAGCGATGTCCACACCGCGAACAAGCTCGCCAAGTAGAGACAGCCCGGCAGCCCGATCAGCAGGCCGAGGATCGCGGTACCCGGCGCGCGCCGCCACACCAGCCAGCCGAGACCGACCATCGCCGCCAGCATCCACGGCATCGACAGGTAGCCGAGCACGTGCGGATCGTGCATCCACATGCGCCGCGCACCGAGTTCGATGAGACGCGGCACGTAGCGATCTCCCGGCGCTTGGATGTACGTGAGCTTGAAGTGCGTGAAGTCCGCCAGGTGGTGGAAGTGCATCACGAACACCAGGGCGAACAGCAGCGGGAAGGCGAGCATCGCGTCGCCGCACAAGCGGCGGACGAGCGTGCGGGCAGCGGCGTGCGTCATGGCGAATCTCCGGGGGCTAGACTGCGGCGGGCGAGTTCGATCACACTCCTTGTGCCGCAGCACGCCGCCCGCGTGCAAGCGCCCTCTGCGCCGGACGCCAGGATCGCGGACGGCGCCCCGCATTTTTCCGCGATCGTTCGGAGGACCCCCGCGATGGACAAGCGTGTGCGCCGCAGCCGCGAGGCACTCGCCCACGCGCTCACCGCGCGGATGCGCGAGCAACCCTTCGCGCGGATTCGCGGCGAGGACGTGGCGCGCGAGGCCGGCGTGGCGCGCTCGACCTTCTACGCCCGCGCCGGCTCCACGCACGCGCTGTTCTTCGACATGCTCGATCAGGTGACAGGATGGTTGTTGGTCGAACGGTTCGCACGGGACCCGGTGAGCGGACGCCCGCTCCTGCGCACGCGCGACTTCTGGGACCACATCCGCGACCAACGCGAGTTGTGCGACAACCTGGCGCGCGATCCGGGCTGGCCGGCGGTGACGACGCACATGGAGAGTTTTCTCGGCCCGCAATTCGCCGCGCGGCTCCGCGAATGGGGCCATGAGGCCGCGGACGCGGCGCTGACCGGCGCGTTGCTCGCCGGCGCGGTCACGGGCGTGTTGGTGGCGTGGCATGCCGGCGGCATGCGGCGGACACCGGACGAACTGGATGCGTTGGTGACGGCGCGCGTGCGGCTCTAGACGCGGGCGAGCAGCGCCGCTTCGCGCGCCGGGTCGAGCGCGAGGGGAATCTCGCGGTTGCCGAGCGATGCGCGCAGGTCGGCCAGTGTGGTGGCGAGCGGTGTCAGCACGAGGCCCGCATCGAGCGCCCGCGCGGCACTGACGTCCATGAGCCCGGCGCGCGGCCCGTGTTCGGGGCGATAGAGCGGCAGCTCGTTGTACGTCAGGCCTTCCGCGGCGAGGAGCGGCGCCGGCACCCACCGCAGCTCGTGCGCTCCGAGCGTCGCGAGGAACTCACGCCAGGTCACCCGTGGCCCGGCGAGATCGAACGGCCCGGCGAGTCCGCGTTCGAGCGCGAGCATCACGAACCCCGCAAGGTCACGCACATCGAGTGCCTGCACGTGATCGTCGCCATCGCCGGGGCCGAGCATCGGGCCTGGCAGCGCGGCGCGGCGAATCCAATACGCGTGACGATCGCTGTCGTCGTGCGGTCCGGTGACGATCTGCGGCCGGACGATTGTCGCGCGCTCGTCGAACGCGGCGGTCACGATGTCTTCGCAGGCGACCTTGAGCGGACCGTAGGTGCTGTCGTCGATGTCCTCGAGGCGCGCGAGATCGTCGCGATGCGGCGCGAGGCGCGGGTGTGCTTCGGTAACCGGGCGCTCGGTGGGATCGCCATAGACCGCCACTGCGCTGACGAAAAGGTAGCGGCCGACGGCGCCGTCCAGCACCGCGCTGCTCGCGCGCACGTGCCGCGGCATGTAGCCACACGTATCGACGCATGCGTCGAAGGTGCGGCCGGCGAGTGCGGCGAGCCCGTCGATGCCGCCGTCGCGATCGCCGCGCAGGCGCTCGACGTCGGGCGGCAGCGGATCCGGAGTGGCGCCGCGCGTCAGGATCGTGACACGATGCCCGCGCGCCAGGAGCGCGGTGACGATGTGGCGGCCGAGGAATCGCGTGCCGCCGAGCAAGAGGACGTTCACGCGCGCACCCGCGCGACGGCGAGCACGTGGCCGTCGGGATCGAGGCAGTAGCCGGCGTCGTGGCCCCAGTCGCGCGGCGTGACGTCGCTCACCGGCGCCGCGCCGGCGGCCAGCGCGCGCACCAGCGCCGCGGCGGGGTCGTCGAGCAGCAGATACAACTCGGCGCGCGGGGCACGTGAGGCGGTGGCAGGATCGAGCGCCGCATCGCCGAGTAATCGACGCGCCCCGGCGGCCGGCATGAGCCCCAACACCGCGCCGTCGCTCAATACGAACTCGGTCATGCCCGGCACGTCGAGCCGCGGCGCGCGTTGCAACACCGCCGCGTAGAACGCCGCACTGCGCGCCTGATCGGCGACGTAAAGAATGAAATGCGCGGTGGCGATGACCGTCTCGCCGTCTTGTGCTGTCGTTGGCTCCATTCCGCTGCGCGTTCCCTCACTACTTGTCCGTGTGGCGACACCCCCAGTCATCGGGACGAAGCGGACGCCGAGCGTCTGGAGCACGTCGAGTTCGTCGCCTCGCCGGCGCAGCACCTGCAGGGTCTGCCGCGCCTCGCCGACGGGAATCACCAGGAGGCCGCCCTCGGTGAGTTGCGCCACGAGTGCGGACGGCACCTCGCGCGGCGCGGCCGTGACGATGATGCGATCGAACGGGGCTTCCTCAGGCCAGCCGGCGTGACCGTCGGCGCAGCGCACGTGCACGTTCCGATAGCCGCGCGCGGCGAGTCGCGTCGCGGCCTCGCGGGCCAACGGCGCGCTGATCTCCACCGACCACACTTCGCGCGCCAGCAGGCCGAGCACCGCCGTCTGGTAGCCCGATCCGGTGCCGATCTCCAGGACGCGATGCGTGGCGTCGAGCGCCAGCGCCTCGCTCATGAACGCCACGATGTAGGGCTGCGAAATCGTCTGCTCGTGGCCGATCGGCAGCGGAGAATCCGCATAGGCCTCGTGCCGCCATGCCTCCGGCACGAACAGGTGCCGTGGCACGGTGCGCAGGGCATCGAGCACCCGCTCGTCCACGATCCCGCGGGCGGCCACTTGCTCGTCGACCATCCGCTGCCGGGCGCCCGCCGTGTCGTCGGTGCGGCCCCAGGCCAGGAATCTCCGCATCGGCTCGCCTCCGCGTCCCGCAGGACGCTCCGCCAGTATACGCCGGCCCCGCGAAATTTTTCGCCAACGCGCCGCCGGCACCCGCGACAGAGGGAGTGTCACGCAGGCGGGTGACGCGAACGTCACGTTCGCCACAGGCCCGCTCCCTGTGAACCCCAGTCCGGAGGTCTCGTCATGTTCGCCAGCCAGATCGCTTCCGTCGCGCGCCGCGCCGCCCTCGCCGCAGTCTCCCTGGCGGCTCTCGCGTCGTCCGTCCACGCCGCCGTGGGATCGCACTCGTCGATCGCGGTGATCGGTGGCACCAACTTCATCTCCTACTACGACATCGGCAACGCCAACCTGCTCTACCGCGAAGGGGCGCCGGGCGCTTGGGCCGGCGTGATGGTGGTCGATGCGCCGGGCAGCGTCGGCCAGTACACCTCGGTCAAGGTGGCCAGCCCGACCGACCGCCACATCAGCTACTACGACGCCACGAACGGCAATCTGAAGTACGCGCACGGCGTCGGCGCGTGGCCGCCGGCCTGGGCGGTCGCCGTCATCGACGCCCCAGGCAACGTCGGGTTGTACTCGTCGCTCGCGCTCAACCCGGTCACCGGGAACCCGGCGATCGCCTACTACGACGCCAGCAACGGCAACCTGAAGCTCGCCGAATTCGGCGGCGGCGCGTGGGCGCTCGCGGTGGTGGATGCGCCAGGCAACGTCGGCCAGTACTGCTCGCTGGCGTTCGACCCGGCGGGCAACCCGCAGATCGCCTACTACGACGTCACCAACTCGGCGCTGAAGTACGCGACGCGGGTGGCCGGCGCGTGGGTGATTGCCACCCTCGACGCGCCGGGCGTGGTCGGCCAGTACACCAGCATCGTCGACATCGCGGGTCTACCGCGCATCGCCTACTACGACGCGACGAACACCAACCTGAAGTTCGCGTCGCTGAGTCCGGCCGGCGTGTGGACGCTGGCCATGCTGGATGGCGGCGGGTTCGCCTGCGGGCAGTTCACCTCGATCGGCGCGACGCCGCTCGGCGACTGCCGGATCGCCTACTACGACGCCACCGGCACGCGGCTGCGGGCCATCTCGCAAGTGGCGGGGGTGTGGGGAGCGCCGGTCGTCATCGACCCGGGTCCGAACGTCGGGCAGTTCACCGCGCTGGCGTGTGATGGGGGCGGTGACGCCAACGTGACCTACTACCGTGCGGGTGGGGCGGACGACCTGATGTTCGTCGAGCAGGCGGCGGGCGTGTGGGGTCTGCCGTGGGTGGCAGATGCCGCGGCGCCGGTGCGCGGCGGGTCAGCGATGCAGACCACGTCGGTGGGGTCGCAGCGTCCGTCGGTTCCGAGCCTGGCGGTGCGCGCGATGGACAACGAGCTGCAGGTGTCGCTGGCGCTGCCGGAAGCGGCCACCGTCGATCTCGTGCTCCTCGATGTGGCGGGTCGCGTCGCGGCGCAACGGGCGGCCGAGCACTTGGAGGCCGGCACGCACGCGATGTCGTTCGACACACACAGCCTGGCGCGCGGTGGCTACATCGTGCTGGCGCGCGGGGGCGGGGCGACGCTGGCAACGGCCCGCACCGTCGTGATGCGGTAAGGGAAGGGGAGTCCCCCCGCATCGAATCGGAGGCCCGGGCGGCAACGTCCGGGCCTCCTCGCGTGCCTAGTCCGCCAACACCACGCGGTCGAGGCGCAGCAGTTCCCCGAGCGACCACGCCTGGAACGGGCAGCCGTGCGTGAGTTGCGGCTCGTCGCCGTCGGCGATTTCGCTGACGTGGCCGAGGCCGTCCTCGTCGAGATGGGCGAACAGCGGCGCGAGGAAGCGGCGGCGAGCCTCGGCGCGTGCGGCGGCGGAGTTGCCGCGCACGCCGACCCACGCTTCGACGAACGGCCCGAGCAGCCAGGGCCACGCGGTGCCTTGGTGATAGGCGGCGTCGCGCGCGGCCGCATCGCCGCCGTAGCGGCCGACGTAGCCGGGATCGCCAGGCGCCAGCGTGCGCAACCCGAGTGGCGTCCACAACTCGCGCTCCACCGCGTCCACCACGGCGAGCGCGCGCGTGCCTTCGAGGAGCGGAAACGGCAAGCCGCCGACCGCGAAGATCTGATTGGGCCGCAGCGCCGCGTCGGTCTGTCCCGCGACGTGATCGACATCGACGACGTCGAATAAACAGCGGCGGTGTGGGTTCCAGAAGCGGTCGGTGAAGGCGGCGGTGGCCAGTGCCGCGAGATCGGCGCGCGAGCGTTCCCACGTCGCGACGATGCGCAGTGCGTTGATCCACAGCGCTTGGATCTCGACCGGCTTGCCAGTGCGCGGCGTGATGACGTGCTCGCCGACCTTGGCGTCCATCCATGTCAATTGCACGCCGGGCGCGCCGCATGCGAGCAGGCCGTCGACATCGGCGTGGATGCCGTAGCGCGTGCCGGTGGCGTAGCCGTGCACGATGGCCGCGCAGGCGTCGCGCAGGCGGTCGGCCTCGCGGTTTGGCACGCGCTCGCCGGCAATCGCGCGCGCCGCGAGATACTCGTGTGCCGCGACGATGAACCACAGCGACGCGTCGACGGCGTTGTACTCGGGCGCACCGCCGCCGTCGGGGAATCGGTTCGGCAACATGCCCTCGCTCACCGCGCCGGCCCATTCGCCCAGGATCGCGCCGGCGTCATCGAGCCGCCCGGTGGCGAGGCACAACCCGCGCAGGGCGATGAAGGTGTCGCGTCCCCAGTCGGTGAACCACGGATAGCCGGCGAGCAACGTGCGGCCGCTGCCCCGCGCGACGATGTAAGCGCCAGCGGCGCGCGCGAGCGTGTCGGGAGCGCGGCGCCGCGCGCGTTCGTGCCGCAGGACCGCGGCAGCTTGGGTGCGAGCATTGGCCGCGTCCGCGTCGCCCGCGCTGAACACGCACAGGGCGGCGCCCGCCGCGAGATCGAACGTCAACGCGCCTGGGGCGAGCAGGTCTTCGCTATCCGGCAGGCCGCGCTCGCGTTCGACGGTGTAGAGGAAGCCGCGATACCAGTACGGTTCGGCGCGATAGACGCCGGTGTGCACGCAGTGGATCGCCGGCAGGGTGTCGTAGGGCTGCCAGGAGACGCGGTCATTCGCGCGCGCGATCTCGCTCACCCGGCAGTCGTCGTTCTCGACGTGTAAGACGTGCGGATCGCGGCCGGAGATCAGTGGCCGCAGTTCGAGAGACACGTCGCCCGTCGCGCGCACCGCGCGCCACATCGCGACGACGCGGCCGCCGCCGTGTTCGACGACGAGTGAATGCGCGAGCTGCGTGCCATCCGGCAGGTCGATCAGCCAGCGCGGCCAGGGATCGGCGCGGAAGGCGGCGAGGCGCACGCCCTCGTCGGCGAGCAAGACGTCGGGGAGATACCGTTGCGGCGTGAGCCGGAAGCGGCCGGCCGCGGTCTCGGCGAACGCTTCGCAGCCGTGGACGAGCAGCCACCGCTCGGTCGGCGGCGTGACGGCGGCGAGCAGCCAGCCGTGATAGCGCCGCGTGCGCGGTCCCCACAGCGGGCCGGACGCGAAGCCGCCGCGTCCGTCGGGCTCCAACCATTCGCGGCGGTCGCGCAGTGCGATCATGCGCCGGAGGATGACGCGCGCCGGCCTCCGCCGCTAGTGCCGCCGTAGACGCCGCGCGCCGTTCGTTTGCCCGCGGGCTCCGGCGTGCGCTGCCGCGCGTGGTCTTCGAGGAAGCGCAGTACGAGCGCCGTCCAGCCGGTCTGGTGCGAGGCGCCGATGCCGCGTCCGGTGTCGCCGTGGAAGTATTCGTGGAAGAGCACGAGGTCGCGCCAGTGCGGATCGCTGGCGAACCGCGCGTCCTCGCCGTGACACGCGCGGCGGCCGTCGTCGGAGAGGAACAAGCGGGTCATGCGGCGCGACAGCTCGCGCGCCACCTGATCGAGTGTCATCCACACGCCGCTGCCGCTCGGACATTCGACTTGAAACGTGTCGCCGTAGAAGTGGTGATAGCGTTCGAGCGATTCGATGAGCAGGTAGTTGAGCGGAAACCACACGGGGCCGCGCCAGTTCGAGTTGCCGCCAAACAAGCCGCTGGTGGATTCGGCGGGATCGTACGCGACCTGATACGTCGTGCCGTCGACCGCCAGCGTGAAGGGCGCGTCGCGATGCACGCGCGACAGCGAACGCAGTCCGAACGGCGAGAGGAACTCGGATTCATCGAGCATGTAGCCGAGCAAGCGCCGCAGCCGCTCGCGTGAGGGAATCGCCAGCAAGCGGCGCTCGCCCCCGCGGCCGTCCATGCAGGCGATTTGCGCGGCCTCCGCCGGACGATTGGCAAGGAACCACTCCATGCGCTTGCGGAACTTCGGCAGCGCGTCGATGACGTCCTGCTCGAGCACCTCGCACGCGATGAGCGGAATCAAGCCGACCATCGAACGGATGCGCAGCGGTTGCGTGCCGGACGGCGAGTGCAGGCGGTCGTAGTAGAAGCCGTCGGCGTCATCCCACAGGCCGCTGCCGCCGAACGTGTTCATGGCGCGCGAGATCGCCGTGAAGTGCTCGAAGAACTTCGACGCCAGCGAATCGTACGCGGGATTCTCGCGCGCCAGTTCGAGCGCGATCGACAACATCGTCGCCGAGTAGAACGCCATCCACGCGGTGCCGTCGGCCTGTTCGAGATGCCCGCCGGTGGGCAACGGTTTCGAGCGGTCGAACACGCCGATGTTGTCGAGCCCGAGGAAGCCGCCGGCGAAGATGTGATTGCCGTCGAGGTCCTTGCGATTGATCCACCACGTGAAGTTGAGCAGCAGCTTGTGGAAGCAGCGCTCGAGGAAGGCGCGGTCGCGCGCGCCCTTCGGCCCGCTCATCTTGTAGACGCGCCAACACGCCCACGCATGCACCGGCGGATTGACGTCGGAGAACGTCCACTCGTACGCCGGAATCTGCCCATTGGGATGCATGTACCATTCGCGCAGCACCAGTTCGAGCTGCTGCTTGGCGAAGGTGAGGTCGATGCGCGCGAACGGCACCATGTGGAACGCGAGATCCCACGCCGCGTACCACGGATATTCCCATGCGTCGGGCATCGAGAGAACGTCGCGGTTATAGAGGTGCCGCCAATCGCTGTTGCGCGCGCCCCGCCGCGCGTCCGGCGACGGCACCACCGGATCGCCGTCGAGCCAGCTGGCGACGTCGTAGTGGTAGAACTGCTTCGACCACAGGAGGCCGGCGTAGCCTTGCACGGCGACGCGGCGTTCGTCCTCGGTCATCGCGGCGGGCAGCACACGCGCGTAGAACGCCTCGTGTTCGGCGATGCGCTGCGCGAGGATCTGATCGAATCCGGGGCCGAAGAGATTCGCCGGCGCGGCGGCGTCGGCGTGAAGCCGCACGCGCAGCGTGACCTCGCCGCGAGCCGGAATCGTCAGCGCGTAGTGGAACGCCGCTTTGGTGCCGCGCTGCGCCGGATCGACGGCGTCCCGCTGTCCGTGGACGATGTACCGGTGGAAAGCATCCTTCACGTATGGCGATGGATTCGCGGTGCCGTACAACGTCTGCGCGTTGGTCTCGTTGCCGGTGAACAACATCGCCGGCGCGGTGCCGTCGGACGCCGGCGCTGCCGCCAGCGCGAAGGCGCCGAGCGACGCGTGATGCGCGGCGATCAGACCTGCGCGCGCCGCTTCGAGCGATGGACGCGGCCAATACCCTTCGCCCTCGCGGCCCCAGCTCCAGGTATTGCGAAACCACAGCGTCGGCAGCACGTCGCACCGTGCCGCGTGATCGCCGCGGTTGGCGATCGTGATCTGGATCAGCACGTCGTCGGGTCCGTTCTTCGCGTACTCCGCCACGACGTCGAAGTAGCGATCGCCGTCGAAGATGCCGGTGTCCTCGAGCTCGAACTCGGGATCGTGGGCGCCGCGGCGCGCGTTCTCGGCGCGCAGGTGTTCGTAGGGGAAGGCCTGCTGCGGATACTTGTAGAGCGCCTTCATGTACGAGTGCGTCGGCGTCGAGGCGAGGTAGAAGTAGCTTTCCTTGACGTCTTCGCCGTGATTGCCTTCGGGACCGGCGAGGCCGAACAGACGTTCCTTCAGAATCGCGTCGGCGCCGTTCCACAACGCGAGGCCGAAGCACAGGCGGCCTTCGCGATCGCACAGCCCGAGCAGGCCGTCTTCGCCCCAGCGGTAGGCGCGTAGCGGCGCGTGATCGTGCGGAAAGTAGGACCACGCATCGCCGGTGGCCGAGTAGTCCTCGCGCACCGTGCCCCACTGCCGCTCGGCGAGGTAGGGGCCCCAGCGCTTCCAGTTGTGAGTGCGCGCGGTGTCTTCGGCGAGACGTTGCGATTCCGCGTCGCGCGGCGCGTGCTCCGGAGCCATGTCCGTCTCCTGCGGAGGGCGGGGCAAACCGTCGCGGGGGTCCGTCCCCGCGCATCCGTTAGGTTGTCGGCCTTCGTGTCCCGCGGCTGCACCGCCGCGTGCGCCTACCGGCCGTCGTGCATCTCGCGCGCCGCGCGCTCGACCGCCGCGCGCACGTGGTCGACCACCGTGGGCGCGAGATCGACATGGGCGAGTTTGGCGCGCAACGCATCGAGCACGCCTTCCTCGAAGCGGTACTCGCGGGCGCAGACGACGCAGACGGCGAGATGCTCTCGCACCGCTGCCATCTCCTCGGCGGACAACGAGCGGTCGAGAAATGCGTCGAGACGCGCGAACGTCTCCTGGCACGTGAACGGATCGAGAGGGGTCATGCGGGCTCCTGCGGATCGGACATGCGGACGACTGGGACGACGCCGGCCTCCACCGCGACATCCCAGAGGTGCTTCTGCAGCAGACGCCGCGCGCGGTGCAAACGCGAGCGCACGGTACCCACCGGCACCGCCAGTGCCGCGGCGATGTCCTCGTAGCTCAGGTCGTCGAGGAAGAACAACGTCGCCACCACACGGAAGTCCTCGGGGAGCGAGTCGAGCGCCCGCTCGACGTGCGAGGCGTCGATGCGGCTCACGATCGTCGAGGCCGGATCGGCATCGCTCCCCATCAGTCCCGTCTCGGCCGCGCGGTCGAACAGGTAGAGTTGCGCCACGTCGTCGATCTCCACCGTCTCCGGGCGCCGCGTGCGCTTGCGATGTTCGGCGTAGAACGCGTGCGTCAAGATAGTGAAGAACCACGCGGCGAAACGGGTTCCCGGCTGAAACGTGTGGAAGGCGCGGAACGCGTGATAGGCTGCCTCCTGCACCAGGTCGTCGGCATCGCTGGCGTTGCGCGTCAGGCGCAGGGCCGTCCGATGCGCGGCCGGCAACAGGGGCTCCAACAAGGCGAGAAACTCGGCGGTCGGCGGCGCGGTCATGCGCGGCAGGATACGCGCCGCGACACGCCGCGGTCTACGCCGCGCACGACGCTACCGCCACAGCCGCTTGAGCGCCCCCCACGTCGACGGCCGGGCGGGCGTCGAGACGTCCTCGACGGTGACCCGCAGGTCGTCGAACAACGCATCCGTCGAGATGCCGCCGGCACGGCTGCCGAGCAGCCGGACGCGAATCGTCCGAGTGCCCGTCGGCACTGTCCGCTGATGCGACACCGGGACGTAGGTGTTGGTCGGCGTAATGTTCCCGGAGTCGTGGCTCGCCAGCACGCTGCCGTTACCGGTACGGTACTCTACGATGATGCGTGCATAGTCCGTCGAGCCGGTGGCGGAGTTGCTGCGGCCGATGCCGGAGAATTGCGCCGTGACGCTGCCTGCGTCGATGCCGGCCGCGTACGCAGTCACGTCGACGTCCTGCGCGATCTCGTTCGTGTAGGCGCCGGTCGGGCCGGTGACGCCGGCCCAGAACGAGAAGGCTCCTTCGTACACGGGGAAATTGGAGGTGCCATCATAGACGTGGAATCCGTGCCCGAGGACGTCGGTCCATCCATTGGTGCCGCCGGACTCGGCGTCCGGGTTGAGCAGCAGGTTGGGGGAGGGGGCGGCCGTGGCGGCCGCCGCGATTACCAAGAATGTGACGACAGCCGGAAAGGTGTGCAAACGCATGGGTGCAATCCTTTATGAGTGGGATGAAAGTCGCGGATGCGTACGAATCAGTGTATCGGGGCAGGTGATCGAGGTGCAAGTAACTTGGCTCCGGGGATCCGGAGTGTGCGGCATGCCGGGAGGTGCACGATGAGAGTGCATGCGTGGTGGATCGCGGCGAGCGTACTCGTCGGGCCGGCGGGAGTTGCACATGCGGCGAGTCCGCATCCGGGGCTCACGTTCGCCAGCGTCGTCGAAGGCGATGCCTCCGACGCCGGCGACTGCATCGGGCTGCTCGGTGCTGTGCGCCTGCCGATCGGCCCGGTGTTCGCCCTGGTGCCGACGGGCGTCGTCGGGTGGGGCCGCTCGACCGACTACACCGAAGCGCGTCACGACACGCTGTCGGCATGGGATCTTGGCGTGCTCGCGCAGCTCACGTTCGCGCCGCGCCACACCGTCTCGCCGTTCGTGCAGGCGGGGCTCGGCACCCGGCGGCTGCACCGGCGCTACAACTACCAGGCCGGCGACCCGCTCGTGGCCTACGCCGATACGCGGCGCCGCGAGACCTACGTGATGGCGGGCCTCGGTGTCGATGTGCGGGTGAACGGACCGTGGCGCGTCAGCGGTTGGGTGGGCGGTGCGGTGGGCGGGCAATCGACCACCGGGCGGAGCGAGGTCCCCGGTGTCGCGACCTACGATCTCGGCGGCGACGGCGACTTCGTCGCGTTCGGCCGCGCCGCGCTCGGCGTCACGTATCGCCGCGACTGACGCGGCCTCACGGTACCGCGGGGCGACGATGGCGGCAGGCGCGCCCGCCTCGGGAGTCGCCCGGCCGTGGAGCGATTCGGCGAACTTGACCTGCCGTGCCCACGGCGCAGACTCACCCTTTCGGCGCGTTCCCTGATCAGCGTCCGGCCACGCCAACGATTCGCCATCGCCCGCGCCGCCGCAGTTCTCGCCTCCCCATCGGCATGACATCGCGCATCTCGCTCTCGAGGATCCTGCCATGTTTGCCTCGATCGCCGTCGTTCGCGGCGCCCGCGCGCGCCGCTCCTCGCTGACGTTTACCGTGGCCGCGATGTGCGGCGCGGTCCTCTGTGCATCGACCGCTCGCGCCAGCACCTCGGTGTCGGGCGCGCAGTCCGGGCACTGGACGGTCGCCGGCAGCCCGTACGTCATGACCGGCAGCGTCCACGTCGCCTCCGGTCAAACGCTCACCCTCGATGCTGGCGTGCAGGTGCAGGCAGCCGGCAACTGGCAGTTTCTCGTCGACGGCACGCTGATCGCGAACGGCACTGCGGCGCAGAACGTCGTGTTCACCACGTCGAATCCGCTGCCGGCGCCCGGGCAGTGGCAGGGACTGGTGCTCAACAACGCCAGCACGGTGGCACTGACCTCCACGCGCGTCCGCTTCGCCGGCAATGGCATGACGGCCGCGGTCGTCACGACGTACGGCACCATTGGATCGGTGACGTGGAATGGCGGTGGCGTCGACTCATCCGCCTCCGCCGGCATTCACGTGGTCGCAAGCGCCGCGAGCTTCAAGAACCTCACACTGCATCGCAACGACGGCGATGGCCTGTGGGTGTCTCCCTGGGTGTTGACCTTGGATTCGCTCACTGCCACCAGCAACACCGGCACCGCCTTCGTGGTGCCGACCGCGTGTGCATCGGTGGGCGTGTTGGCCGGCAGCGGCAACGGCCGCAACGGCTGCTCGATCAGCGGCAACCTCGGTGGCGGCACCGCGCGCCGGCAGTTCGTGTGGGCGGCGAACGCGGCGGTGCCGTATCTGCTCGGCAACGCGTGGGTGAACGCCGGGGACACGCTGGCGGTGCAGGGCGGGGCCATCATCAAGGCGTTGGCCAGCAACAGCACACTCAGCGTCGACGGCAAACTCTTCCTGCAGGGCACCGCAGTCGCGCCGGTCTGGGTGACCTCACTGAAGGACGACACACATGGCGGCGACAGCAACAACGATGGG
>JBGATO010000072.1:0-18399 GCA_044229145.1 Candidatus Eiseniibacteriota bacterium
AAAAGGAGAGTCGTTCGATGCGTTCCGGAATCCATCCGCGCTACTTCGCGACGCAGATCACCTGCGCCTGCGGCAACATCATCGAAACGGGGTCGACCTCGAAGGGGATCCACGTCGAAATTTGCTCGGCGTGCCACCCGTTCTTCACCGGCAAGCAGAAGCTGGTCGACACCGCCGGTCGTATCGAGCGTTTCCGCCGCAAGTACGGTCAGCCGGCAGCAGCCGACGCCGGCAAGTAGCGTCCTCGTTCACGGCGCGTCGCGCGTCGCCCGCGGTCGTTTGCGGGCCTCGTGCGGCGCGCCGTGTCGCATGTAGCGGCGGAGTGCGCGCGATCCGCGCGCGGCCGTGACCCAGGAGATCCGCATGGCGAAGCCCTCGCCGATCGGCGGGCAGGCGGTGGTCGAAGGCATCATGATGCGCGCGCCGGATCAGTACGCGGTCGCGGTGCGCCGGCCCGACGGCACCATCGCCCTCGACCACCATCCGTTCATCAGCCTGACCCGGAAGCAGAAGGTGCTCAACCTGCCGATCGTGCGCGGCGCGATCGTGTTGTGGGAGACGCTGCAGATCGGCATGGCGGCGCTGACGTTCGCCGCCGAACAAGCGGGCGACGAGGAACCGCAAAACGCCACGCCGCAGTCCAAGGCGCGCGAGCGCCTGGCGATGGCCGGCTCGATGGTAATCGCGTTCGGTGCCGGATTGCTGCTCTTCTTCTGGCTGCCGCTCATCCTCACCGGCTGGCTGGTGAAGAGCGACAACGGCTTCGCCTTCAACTTGGTGGACGGTGTCATCCGCCTCGTCTTCTTCTTCGCGTACATCGCGATCATCGGGCAGTGGAAGGAGATGCGGCGCGTCTTCGAGTACCACGGCGCCGAGCACATGGCGATCCACACGCTCGAGGCCGGCGAGCCGCTCGAGCCGCGCTTCATCGGCAAGTACTCGCCGCGCCACCCGCGCTGCGGCACCAACTTCCTGTTCCTGACGATGATCTCGTCGATCGTCGTCTTCGTGTTCCTCGGCAAGCCACACACGGTGGCCGACCGATTGATTCGCCTGTGCTTCGTGCCGGTCGTGGCCGGTGTCGCCTACGAGCTGACGCGCCTGTCCGGCATGTGGGCCGACAAATCGTGGGCGCAGCCGCTCTTGTGGCCGGGGCTCGCGCTGCAGGCGATCACCACCAAGTACCCCAGCGTCGACCAGATGGAGGTGGCGGTCCACGCGCTCGATGCGGTCCTCGACCCCGAGACGCGCGCCAAACACCATCCGGCATCCGCCGACTGAGACGAGAGGACGATGGAAGACCGCGTTCGTGAATCGTTGGGCCGCGCCACCAAGCGCGCGGACGAATTGACGGCGATGCTGGCCGATCCGGCCATCTACGCCGACGCGAAGCAATTCCGCGATCTCAGCCGCGAGCGCAAGTCGCTGGCGCCGATCGTCGAGGCGTGGGACAAGTACCAGAACCTCGAGGCCGAACTCTCCGGCGCGCGCGAGATGCTCGCCGCGGAGAGCGATGCCGAAATGCGCGCGATGGCGGAGGCCGAGATCGAGCCGCTCGAACAGCAAATCGAAACGCTCGAAGGCGAGATCACCGTGCTGCTCATCCCCAAGGACCCCGACGACGACAAGGCCGCGGTGGTGGAAATCCGCGCCGGCACCGGCGGCGAGGAGGCGGCGCTGTTCGCGGCGGAGATCTTCCGCATGTACCAGCGCTACGCCGAAGCGCAGGGTTGGCGCATCGAAATGCTCTCCGATTCCGAGAGCGAGAAGGGCGGCTTCAAGGAAGTCGTCTTCGGTGTGCAGGGCGAAGGCGCGTTCGGCAAGTTGAAGTTCGAGTCCGGCGTGCATCGCGTGCAGCGGGTGCCGGAGACCGAAGCGAGCGGCCGCATCCACACGTCGGCGGTCACCGTCGCCGTGCTGCCGGAGGCCGAGGAAGTCGACATCGAGATCAACGAGAAGGACCTCGAGATCGACGTCTACCGCGCTGGCGGGCCGGGCGGGCAGGGCGTCAACACGACGGACTCGGCGGTGCGCATCACGCACCTGCCGTCCGGATTGGTGGTGACCTGTCAGGACGAGCGCTCGCAGATCAAGAACAAGGCGAAGGCGTTGCGTGTGCTGCGCTCGCGGTTGCTCGACCACGCGCGGCGCGAGCAGGAAGAGAAGATGGGCGCGATGCGCCGGTCGCAGGTGTCCACCGGCGACCGCAGTGCCAAGATCCGCACTTACAACTTCCCGCAGGGCCGCGTCACCGACCACCGCATCGGGCTGACGCTGCACAAGTTGCCGGCGGTGCTCGAAGGCGACCTCGGCGAGATGACCGACGCGCTCATCCTGGCCGACCGCGCCGAGCGCCTCGCGGAGAGCAACGCCGGCTAAGCGACACCGGCGCGCGATATCGGTCGAGCCGGCCGCGTTCCGCAGCGTGCGGAGCGCGGCCGCCGTGTCGGTGGGCGATTTCCCTCAAGGCGGCGCCCCGCGGTGCCGAATCCACCGGCGGACGCATCTCCGCCGGGCGCCTGCCGGCGGCGAGGCGCGTCGCCGTCGTGTCCGCGGGAGTGTCGCCCGATGCATTCGCCGTCCGCCGTTGTGCCGTCCACGGGAGCCGCGCTGGCCCCCGCCGTGTCCGAGGATCCGCGCCTGGTGCAGTTGTGCGCGTTGATCGACAGCGGCGACTTCGACCTCCTCAGTTTGGACGTGTTCGATACGGTGGTGTGGCGGGCGGTGCCGGAACCGCGCGACGTCTTCTTGGAGGTCGCGCGCGCGCTCGAGGAGCGCGGATACCTGCCGACCTCGGCGACGCGCGCCAGCTTCGCCGCCGAACGCGTGCGAGCCGAGGACCGCGCCCGGCGGGCCACCGCTTCGCGTGAGGTCACGCTCGCGCAGATCTACGCCCAGTTTCCGGCCGGCTATCTCGACGGCCTCACGCCGGACGCCCTGCCCGATCTCGAGCGCGAGGTCGAGCGTGGCTTGGTTCACGTCCACGCGGATGTCGCCGCGGTGGTGGCGCACGCGCGCACGCGCGGCCTGCGCGTGGCGCTCGTGTCGGATACCTACTTCGACGCGGATTTCGTGCGCGCGCTGGTCGGCTTCCCGGTCGACTTCTGCGTCGTGTCGTGCGAGCACGGATTGTCGAAGCATCAAGGCTTGCATCGCGTGCTGCTGCGCGACAGTGGCGTTGCCGCGGCGCGCGTGTTGCACGTCGGCGACAATCACGATGCCGACATCGACGGGCCCGCGGTGTTCGGCATCGCGCGCCTGTGGCTGCGCAAGTTCCCGGCGGCGTACGCCGACGTCGTGACGCGGGAGCTGCCCGACTACTGGACGCAACGCGCTGCATTGCTGCCCGGGCCGGACGCCGGCGTGACGATGTTGCGGGGCCGCGCGCAGGCGTGCGCGACGACGCCGTACGAACGATGGGGCGCCGGCGTGCTCGGGCCGGTGCTCGCCGGCTTCGGCGAGTGGATTGCAGAGCGCTGTGCGGCGCGCGAGATCCGCACCGCGTTGTGTTTGATGCGCGAGGGCACGGTGCTCAAGGGTGTGCTCGACACGCTCGACACCGGCCTCACCACGCACGAAACCTACCTCTCCCGCTACGCCGCTTTGCGCGCGTCGATCTTCACCGGAAGCGTCGACGAGATCGCCGCGTTCGTGGTGCGCCCGGCTCCGCAGCCGGCGGGCGATGTCTTGCGACAGCTTGGCCTCGAACGCACCGACGTGCCAGGCATCCATGCCGACGACGTCCTCACGAAGCCACAGGTGAAGGCGTTGGTACAGCGGCTGGCGGGCGACATCCGGCTGCGGGAGCGCATCGTGCGCGAAAGCGCGCGCGCCCGCGCACGGCTGCTCATGCACATCGCGCAGGCGGTCCCATTGCGTGAGCCGCAAACGGTAGCCGTCGTGGACCTCGGATACAAAGGCACGATCCAAGGCTGCCTGCAGGCGATCTTCGATCATGAAGGATTGCCGCTGCGGACGCACGGTCTCTACTTGGTCACCAACGCCAGCGTGCACGAGACGCAGGCGCGCGGCGTGCGCGCCGAAGGCTGGCTCGCCGAAAATGGCCAGCCGACCGCCGTCGCGCACACGTTCATCCGCGCGCCGGAGGTGTTCGAGCAGTCGCTGATGGCGCCGTGCGGGACGACGCTCGGACATCACGACGATGGCACGCCGATTCTCGGCTCCCACTTGGTCGAAGATGCGCAGCGCGCGCAGATCGACGAGATCCAGCGCGGCGCGCGACTGTTCGTCACGATGTGGGCGGCGCATCGCCGGCAGGTCGAGGTGCCGTACAGCGCCGACTTGCGGCCACTATTTCAAGCGATGTGCATCCGCGCGGTGGCGCGTCCGCTCGACGAGGAGCTGGAGCTCTTTGGCGCGTGGCGGCACGACGACAACTTCGGCACCGACTCGGTCCGCACGCTGGCGGCGCCGCTCGATCTCCATCCGTGGGAAGCCGAGCACCTCTCGGCGCACCAACTGGCCAGCCTGTCGCACGATCGCTTGTATTGGCCTTTCGCCTACGCGGCGGCGATGAGTCCGGCGATGGGCGAAGCGGTGGCGCAGATCTTCCTGCGCAGCGCGCCGCCAGACGCATTCGACGCTGCCACCGGCGCGCGGCCGTTGATCGTGTCACGCGACCTCGGGCACGGCTTCCGCGCCGAGGACGCCGAGGTGCACACCGTCACACCCGGCAACCGGCATGCGGTGTGGTTCCGCGCGTCGCACACCTATCGCGGCACCGGCCCGCGCGGATTCGCGTTCGCGGTCGCACTTCCAGGCGAGGTAGTGCGAGTGCGCGGCGTCGCGCTGCACGCTATCGACGACAGCGGGCACGCGTCCGACCGCTTCATCGAAGCCGCGGCACTCGAGTTTGCCGGCTTCCGTCATTTGCATGGCGCGCTCTGGCTCTGCGACAGCGACCCGGCAGCGGTTCTCTGCGCGTGTCCCGAACTCACCTCTTTCCGCGGCATCGTGCACGCGGACATCTTCTTCTCGATCTGCGAGGCGGCCTGACATGGCAGACCTGCTGCTGCATTCGATGGCGGAATTCTCCGACATCATCTTCCCCGCGCTGGAGATTGCCGGCGCGACACGCGTGGTGGAGGTCGGCGCCGAGACCGGCGCGATGACCGATCGCTTGCTGGACTACGTCGCGCAGCGCGGCGGCACCTTGACGTCGATCGACCCGGCGCCCTCGGACGCGGCGAGCGCGTTGTTCGAGGGCTCGCCGCACGCGCGGTTGGTGCGTGCGACCAGCCTCGAGGCGATTCCGCAACTGAGCGCCGACGCGTGGCTGATCGACGGCGATCACAACTACTTCACGGTTTTGGCCGAATCGCAAGCGGTGTGGGAACGCGCGCAGGCGAGCGGCATGCCCTTCCTCGTCTTCTATCACGACGTCGGATGGCCGTGCGCGCGGCGCGACATGTATTACGCGCCAGAGCGCATTCCGGCGGAATTCCGCCAGCCGCTGTCGTGGGATCGCGGTGTGATTCCTGGCAATCCCGCCACGATCGCCGGCGGATTCCGCGGCGAAGGGGTGTTCGCCGTCGCGCTGCACGAAGGCGGCGCACGCAACGGCGTCCTCACGGCGATCGAAGACTTCGTCGCCGACAAGGGCGACCGGCTGCTGTGGGCGATGGTGCCCGCGGTCTTCGGGCTTGGCGTGCTGTTCGACGCCGAGGCGCCGTGGGCGGAAGCGCTGACCGCGCATCTGTTGCCGCACCACCAGAACCCGTTGCTCGCACGGCTCGAGGAGAATCGCCTCGCGTGTTATCTCCGCGTCATCGAATGGCAGGATCGCGCTCATGCCCAAGCCGCGTAGGATGATGCCGCGCACCGCGCGGTCGTTGCAGCACGCGTCGCCCGCGCCGGCCGCGACGATGCAGGATGGTCCGATTGCCGGCGCGGCGCGTTTGTGCGCGGCCGGCCGCTCGGCGGAAGCCTGGGCACTGTTGAGCGGCGCGCTCTGCGGCGGCCCGGAGGACGCGCCGCTGCTCCGCGAAATGGCGGAACTGCGATTGCGGCAGCGTGACCCGCAGGGCGCGGTGTCGCTGCTCGAGAGCGCGGTGGCTGTCGCGCCGTCGGATGGCGGCCTCCACTTCGCGCTGGCCGCAGCCTACATGAGCGCGGCGCGCCACGATCTCGCGGAGGCAGAGTGCGGCCTCGCCGTGCGGTTCGCGCCACACGATGCCCGCGCGCACAATCTGCTCGGCTGGTTGATCATGCACCGCGGCGACGCGGCGGCGGCGCTCCCGCACTTCCAGAACGCGCTGCGCGAAGATCCGTCGTCGGTGGATGCGCGACTGAACGCCAGCGTGGCGCTCAATCGCATCGGCGCCTACGACAGTGCGCGCACGCTGTGCGAATCGATGACGCACCAGTGGCCCGGACATGCCGGCGTGTGGATCAACCTCGGGATGGCGTGCAAAGGTCAGCGCGATTTCGCCGCCGCCCGCGCGGCGTTTCAGCACGCCAGCGCGTCGCCCATGGCGCGCTTCAACCTCGGTCACCTGGCGCTCCTGCAGGGCGACCTCGCCGGCGGCTTGCCGCTCATGGAAGCGCGTCGTGACATCTTCGCGCTGGGCGCCGGATTGCGCGCTCCGGCCTGGACGCGCGGCGACCGCATGCCGCGCCGCCTTCTCGTCCTTCCCGAACAGGGCATGGGCGACACCATCTTGATGAGCCGCTTCTTCCCGATGCTCGCGGCGCGCTGCGATCAGCTCGTCGTGGTCGTGCAGGCGCCGTTGGTTCGCCTGTTCGCGCTCGCGTTCCCCGGTGTCGACGTGCGCAGCGAGATCGGCGATGCCGCGTACGACGCGTGGGTGCCGGTGATGAGTCTGCCGCACGTGCTCGGCCTCGACGCCTTGGAGAAGGTGCCGACGTCTCCGTGGCTTGCGGCGCGACCGGCCGCGCCACGTCGCGCCGACGCGCCGGTGCGCATCGGCCTCAATTGGGCGGGCAACGCGGCATACGCGTACGACACGGTGCGCTCGGCTTCATTGGACGACTTCGCCCTGCTGCTGCGCGTGCCCGACGTCGAGTGGGTATCGCTGCACCGCGGTGTGCGCGAAATGGAAGCCTTGCGCTACAAGTTGCCGGAGCCTTTGGCGCGCGCGCGCGATTTCCAGGACACCGCGGAAGTCATCGCGGGCTGCGATCTCGTGCTCTCCACCGAAACAGCGGTGCCGAACCTGTCGGCCGCGATGGGCGTGCCGACGGTGATCCTCGCCAGCACCGATCCCGACTGGCGCTGGCACGGCTGGTATCACGACGTCACGGTGTGCGCGCAGGAGACGCCGGGCGAATGGGGACCGGTCGTGCTGCAGGCGTTGCAGACGCTGCAGCAGCGCCTGCCGTACATCCGCCGCACGCAGCCGGTGCACCTGGCGGCATGAGGTCGCGTCTTCTGCCGTGCGTGGCGCTGGCGGCGCTCGTCCTCACCAACGGCTGCTCGCCGACCACCGAGCCGGCGTCGACGACACCGGTTCCGGCGATACCGGCGACGCTCGCGTTCACCGGCGGCGGCTCGCTGGTTGCGCTCGGCGCCGCGGCGAGCGCGCAGGTGTCGCCCGGCGGCATCCTCGGCGAGGCCGCGGACGAAACCATCGCGCGCCCGTGCAGCAGCTTCGTGCACGCGGCAGTCCAGGTGGGAACGTGGTCGATCGCGGCCGGCGCATCGCTCGCTGTCCCGGTTGCGCTCACCGCGGCCGCACTGCAAACCACGCCGACCTACACGAGGACACGCGGCGATGGCGAAACCTACACCTGGACGACCACGCGGAGTGTCACCGACACCACTGGCCTCACGCGCACCTACGGCGCGACGCTGACCGCGCACATCGTCGCCGGCCTCGTGCACTGGCAGCTGCGCGTCTCGGGCGAACTCCCGACCAGCCTGACGACCTCGGTCACGCTCACCGATTTCCCGTGGTACGACGGGGAGATGCCGCTGGCCGCGACCTCCGGCTGGTGGCAGTTCCTCGACGCGCGCACGCCGTCGACGCAGACGCCAGCGATGCGGGTGGCATGGTCGACGCTGCGCGATACGCTGTCGGTCGGCTACCTCAATCAGCGCGCCGGCACGGCGGCCGGGGACAGTCTGCGCTATGCGCTCGCCGGCACCCACGCCACCTTCGACATGTGGACGGCGGCGAGCGCGACGCGCGCGTTCATCGTGGCCGACACCACCACCTGGGCGGGATCGCTGGCGCGCACGCCTGGCAGTACGACGTGCTGGAGCGGCCGGGTCGACAACTTCGCCTGCGTGGACTGTGTGGCGGGCGTGGTGGCGAGTCACCGACGCGGGTCGATGCGCAACTCGCGGTAGGTGGTGAGTGAGTCGGGCCGGCGCGCGAAGCGCAGGTCCGTCGCGTCGCCGAGCACGATCTCGGCGGTGGTATACACGGCGCAACCATCCATGAGATGCCCGCCGATCGTCCGGCCCGTGCTGTCGCTGGCGGCCAGGTGCAGGTGCGCGCCGTCCTGGCCGAGCGTTCCGGTCAGCGAGACGATCTCGAAGTGCCCGGCCACCGAATCGGCGCCGGCTTGGTTGGCGTAGCGCAGCCGCAGCGTACGCAGGCTGCCGACGCAGGTCACGACGTAGCCTGCCTGCAGGCCGTTCTCCCGGGCGAAGCGGTCGAGTTCGCGGCGCACGTCTTGTCCGGGCGTCAGCCGCAGCGCCCACACCCGCGAGCCCGCCGACGCGCCGCGCAGTTCCTCGGGACGCGGGCGCGTCATCGGCGCGTCCGCCGCCCACGCCGCGCTCACCGCCATCGTCGCCATCACCGCCACCAGCCACCGCCGCATGCACCCTCCTCCGAGTCAGGGCGCGCAGGATAGCACGCGGCCCTTGTGCGCCGCCGCGATTCGCCCCACAGTTTCGCCGCTCACCGATCGGCCTGCGTCCCGGAGCGACCCGACGTGCCCGCACCCTATTCGTCTCTGCGCGCCTTCTTGCGCGACCTCGAAGCGCACGGCCAGCTCGCACGCGTGCGCTGCGAGGTGGACGCGCACTTGGAAGCTGGGGCCATCGCCATCCGTTGCCTGCGCGAAGGCGGGCCGGCGTTGTTGTTCGAGAACGTGAAGGGCGCGCGGCATCCGCTCCTGCTCAATCTGTTCGGGACGATGGATCGCATCACGATGGCGCTCGGCATGCCGCCGGCGGAACTCGGTGCGCGACTGCACGGCGCGGCGGAGCGCATGCTGCCGCCGTCGCCGTCGACCGTGCTGCGCGGCGCGTGGGCGGCGCGCGATCTGGCGCCCCGCGTGTTGTCGATGCGCACCACACACGCGTGGTCGGCGCCGGTACAGGAGGTCAGCGAGACGCCGAACCTCGACGCGCTGCCGATCCTCACCTGCTGGCCGGGCGACGGCGGGCGCTTCCTGACGTATCCCAATGTGCTCACGCGATCGCCGGGCAACGGCGGTCTCAACATGGGCGTGTACCGCATGCAGGTGTTCGAGCCGGCCCTCACCGGCATGCACTGGCAGATCGAGCGCGGCTCCGGCGCGCACTACGCGGAGGCCGAGGCGCTCGGCCGCCCGCTGCCGGTGGCGGTGGCGATCGGTTCGGACCCGGCGACGCTCATCTCGGCAATCGCCCCGCTGCCCGAGGGCATGGACGAGTTGCGCTTCTCCGGCTTCCTGCGTGGCGCGCCGCTCGCGGTGGCCCGCTCGGCCGCCGGCATCCCGGTGCCCGCGCAGGCCGAGTTCGTGCTGGAAGGCGAAGTCGCCCCGTTCGAGCGCCGCGTCGAGGGGCCATTCGGCGATCACTTCGGCCACTACAGCGCCGCCTCGCCGTTCCCGCTGTTCCGCATCCAACGCGTGACGCGACGCCGCGACGCCATCTACCACGGCGTCATCGTCGGCAAACCGCCACAGGAAGACCAGCCGCTCGGCGACGCCGTGCAGGAAGTCACCGCCCCGATGCTGTCGTTCATCCACCCCGAAGTGCGTGGCGTGTGGGCCTACTACGAGGCCGGCTTCCACAATCTGCTCGGCGTGCAGGTGCGCGAACGCTACGGCCGCGAAGGGCTCAAGGCGGCGTTTGGGCTGCTCGGCCAGGGCCAGCTGTCGCTGTCAAAGGTCGTCGTGCTGACCGGGCCGGAGCACGATCCGCGCGATCCGCACGCCCTGCTGCGCGCGCTGGCGACACACTTCCGGCCCGAAGAAGACGCGCACATCCTGCACGAGACGGCGCTCGACACCCTCGACTTCACCTCGTACCGCATGCACCGCGGGTCGAAGATCGTGCTCGACGCGATCCCGCGCGGAGACTCGCCGCCGCGGCCGCCGATGTCGGCGGAGGCGCGCGCGGCGTGCGATCCGGCGCGCATCGCCGGGCTCGATTCGCGGATCCGCCGGGTGCGGCTGGTGGACGACGCGCTGCTGGTGGTCACGGTGCCGATGGGCACGGTCGGCCGCCCGGTGCTCGAGACGCTGCTCGCCGCACTGCCGCCGGACAGCGTGCCGCTCCTGGCGGTGGTCAGCGACGACGTCGACATCGACAGTCACGTCGAACTGATCTGGGGCATCACGACGCGCTTCGACGCCGCGCTCGACGTGCGGTTCTCGTCGGTCGAGACGATCGGCGCGGTGGCGGTCCCGCACGGCATCCTCGGGATCGACGCCAGCTGGAAGCCCGGCTATCAGGAGCCCCTGGTCACCGATCCGGACACCGAGCGCCTGGTGGAGCGGCGCTGGCGGGAGTACTTCGCGCGATGATCGTCGGTCCGTACGCGCCGGGGCCGCCGGCGTTCCGCGCCTGGGATTCGCGCGCTCCGAAGGTCGCGGCGATGCTGCGCTCGGTGGTCATCGCGCAGGCGCCCGATCTCGCCGTGGAGCACGTCGGCAGCACGGCGGTCGAGAATTGCGACGGCAAAGGCCTGATCGACCTGATGGTGCTCTATCCGCCGGGGAACCTGGAGCACGCGCGGCGGGTGCTGCTCGGCCTCGGATTCCAGCGTCAGACCTCGCGGCTCTGCTTCCCCGACTGGCGCCCGCTGCTGCAGGGCACGGTGATGCTCGACGACCGGGCGTACGCCGTCCACGCGCACGTGCTGGCGGCCAGCGACGATGAGGTCACCGAGATGCGCACCTGGCGCGACGCCCTGCGCGCCAGCCTGCCGCTGCGCGGCTGCTACATGGCGGTCAAGCAGGCGGTGCTCGAGGCGTCGCCGGCCGATGGCACCGCCTACGCGCTCGCCAAGGGCGTCTTCGTCCAGAACGCGGTGTGGGCGTTGCGCGCCGGCGTGCCGGCCGAGGCCCTGTCGCACTATCCCGCGGTGCCGCCGGTGCCGGTGCCGGATCCGCCGCGCACCCGCACCGGGCTGCTGCTCGTCGACGCGCAGGCGAACATGTTCGATCCGGCGTCACCGGTGGACGACGCGCCGGCGCTGCGCGAACGCCTGGCGGCGCTGCTTGCCCGGGCGCGCGACGCCCACGCACCGGTCGTGTTCGTCCAGAACGAGGGCGGCCCGGGCGATCCCGACGAGCCCGGCGCGCCCGGCTGGGAGATGGAGCCGGCGCTCCAGCCGCTGCCCGGCGAGCCGGTGTTGCGCAAGACCACGTGCGACGCGTTCGCCTCGACACCGCTCGGCGCCCTGTGCGCGGCGCGGAACATCGGCCGGCTGGTGGTGGCCGGGCTGCAGTCCGAGTTCTGCATCCGCGAGACGGTGCGCGGTGCCGCGGCGATGGGGGTGACGCCGATTCTCGCGGCCGACGGTCACTCCACCTATCCGCACGGCGACGTGCCCGCCGCCGCCATCCGCGCGCGCACCACCGCCGAACTCGCCACGTTCGCACCCGTCGCGACGATCGCGGAAATCGCATTTCCAGAGGGAAAATCGTCTCGGAAATAGTTCTCTCGCGGGGCGTGTTTGAGTATTCTCTCTCGCGACGAGGAGGATCCTCGTTCACTGTTCTGCCCCGCTGCGCCGGAGAAGCGCAGATCACGCACGATGCAGACAGCCACTCGATGGCAGTCATTTGGGAGGACGTCAAGCATGGCCAGCGCGAAGAAGGCGTCGGCGAAGAAGGCTGCGAAGAAGCCGGCCAAGAAGGCGGCGGCGAAGAAGCCGGCGGCGAAGAAGCCGGCGAAGAAGGCGGCGAAGAAGCCGGCAGCCAAGAAGCCCGCGGCCAAGAAGGCGACGAAGAAGGCCGTGAAGAAGGCGACCAAGAAGGCCGCGAAGAAGGCCGCGCCGAAGAAGAAGCGTGCGCCGAACCCGGCGTTCATGAAGGCGATGACGCCGAGCGCCGCGTTGGCGGCTGTCATCGGCTCGAAGCCGATGCCGCGCACCGAAGTCACCAAGAAGGTGTGGGACTACATCAAGAAGAACAAGCTGCAGGACACCGTGAACAAGCGCAACATCAACGCCGACGATGCGCTCAAGGCGGTGTTCAACGGCAAGAAGACCGTCACCATGTTCGAGATGACCGCGCTGATCAACAAGCACCTCAGCTAACGCGTCATCGCGCGACGCACAGAGTCGCGCCGCGAACGCGAAAGGGAGCGAGCCGCGAAGGCACGCTCCCTTTTCGCATCTGCGCCGCTGTCGTTTAGTGACGCGCCGCGTCCTGCTGGCGCAAGAACGCGCGGAGCGCATCGTTGTGGCTCTGCGCATTGTCCTGCATCGACAGATGCGCGGCCTCGGGAATCGCGATGCAGCGCGCGCCGGGAATCAGCCGTGCGTACCAGGCTGCGAGATCCGTCGTCACTTCATCGTACTTGCCGGCGAGCACGAGCGTCGGTGTGTCGATGTCCTTCACGCGCGGCGTGCTGTCGTAGTCCTTCAGCGTGCCGGTGATGGTGAACTCGCTCGGCCCTTGCATGTACTGATAGATCGCTTGGTTGAATGTCGCGAAGGTCGAGTCGGTGTCCGCCGACCAGGGTTGCTTGCGCGCGAGGAAGTACGAGTAGAAGACCGCCATCGCCTGCTGATACTCCGGCGCATCGGTGGTACCGTCCTTCTCGTGCCGCGTGATCGCCTGCTGTGTCGAGTCGGGGAGCAACGCGCGCAGGCTGTCGGCGCCGTGGATGTAGCGCGGCACGCTGAGCACGGGACTCGAGAGCGTGAGCGAGCGCAATCCGTGCGGATGCCGCAGCGTGTACTCGGTGGCGACGATGGTGCCCCACGAGTGTCCGTAGAGATGCACATCGCGCAGACCGAGCGCCTGACGCACGTCGTCGATCTCACGCACGTAATGTTCGATGGTCCAGCGCGTGGTGTCGGGACTCGGATCGCTGTGACCGCAGCCGAGCTGGTCGTAGTAGATCACCGGCCGGTCGTCCCCGAGCGCGTCGAGCGGCTTGAGGTAGTAGCTCGACGCGCCGGGCCCGCCGTGCAGCACGAGAAGCGGTGTGCCGCGGCCGTGACCTGCGATGCGATACCACAGACGCCCGCCGTCGGTCTGGACGTAGCCGGTTCGCGGCGAGAGATCCGGACCGCGCGCGCATCCGGCAAGAACGAGTGCGACCCATACTGCGGCGAGACGCCGCGCGACGACAGCGATCATGCGTGATTCCCTCAGATGAGCGACTTCGCCCACGCGAGCTGCGAGAAGTCGAAGCGGAAGTTCTCGGGAAGGTACTGGCCGGCTTCCTTGTCGAGCGTGTAGCGGCCTTGCTCCTTGCCCGCGGCGACGATCTTGAGCGCCTCGACGGCCGCGTCGACATCCTCGCGTGTGCTGTAGATGCCGAACGAGATGCGCACCGCGCCGGGGATCGCCGAGTAGTCGTGCTGGCGAATGCGCTCGCGGCACTCGGCGGTGGCTTGGTGCGTCATCTCGAGCAAGTGCAGCAAGTACGGATGGGCGCAGAAGCAGCCGTTGCGCACCGCCACCGCGTGTTCGTAGGTCAAGATCGCGGCGACGCGCGCGTGGTGATGCCCGAGCAGGTTGAAGGAGATGACGCCAAGACGGTCGTGGTGCTCGAGCGTGGTGCAGCCGTACATCTCCATGCCGGGCACTTCGTCCATCCGCGCGAACGCGTAGGTGGTGAGGTCGCGTTCGTGCGCGGCGATGGCGTCCATGCCGAGGCGTTCCATCTCGTTGATCGCCGCGGTCAGCGCCACCGCACCGACGACGTTCGGCGAGCCGGCTTCCTGGCGATGCGGCGCCTCGCTCCAGATGATCTCGTCTTCCATCACGATGTCGACGGTGCCGCCACCGACGATGGCCGGCGGCGAGGCCTCGAACACCGCCGGCGGCCCCACCAACACACCGATGCCGAACGGCGCGTACATCTTGTGCGCGCTGAAGACGATGTAGTCGAGCGCGTCTTCGTGGCCTGGCGTGCCCATCTCGATCTTGCGGTGCGGTGCGAGCTGCGCCGCGTCGACGAGCACTTGCGCGCCGTAGCGGTGCGCGATGCGCGCCACCGCGTGCACCGGCGGCACGCAGCCGGTGACGTTCGATCCGCCGCTCACCGCGACCAGCTTCACGCGCTTGCCATACTTCTGCAGGTGACGTTCGAGGTCCTCGAGATCCATGAAGCCGTGCTCGTCGACCTCGACGTAGTGCAGGTGCGTGTGGAGGCGCCACGGCAAGAGGTTGGCGTGGTGCTCGATCACCGTCGACAACACGATGCCGTCGGGGTCCTGGCCGAGGTGGAACGCGAGCGCGTTGATCACTTCGGTGGTGTTCTTGCCGAAGATCACTGTGTGCTGCGCGGGATCGCCGCCGACGAAGCGCAGCACCGCCGAGCGCGCGCCTTCGTAGAGCGCGGTCGACAGCTGTGACTTGTAGCCGGCGCCACGGTGGATGCTCGAGTAGTAGGGCATCGCCGCGTTCACCGCGTCGAGCACGCAGCGCAAGGTCGGCGTGGAGGCGGCGCTATCGAGATTGATGTACGGCTTCATCGCCCCGGAGAGCGTCGGCACCTGCACGTCGATGCCGACCACGCTGGCGCGCACGGCGGCGAGGTCGTAACCCGAAAAGGCGGTGTGAGCCGAAGTCGACGACACGGCAGATCCTCCAGAGCGCGCGGGGTCAGCGTCCCCAGCGATAGGCGGCGACGGCGGCAGTCCCGCCGAGTGCGATCGCCGGGAGCAGCGGCGGCCGCGTGATGTCGTGCGTGGCGATCCACGCGAGCAGTGTGAAGGCGATCGCGGCGAGCACGCCGGTGGCGAAGGTCGCCGAGAAGTTGCGCGTGCGCTGGGCGACCATGCCGGCGACCCCGCCGGTCAGCAGACCCTTCACCATGCCGCCGAGAATGAGCCCACGCACGGAGGGTCCGTACGCCGCGGCGGGTGACGCCGGCCACGCATCGATCAGCCCGAGGGCGCCGCCCATGAGCAATCCGGTGCACGTTCCGATGAAGGCTTTCGACACGGTGGCGTCTCCGGGGGGCCAGGACGGGGCCACCGCGACTGTACCACTGCGTTCGCCGCCGGGGCGAGGGGCGAGCGGTGGTCCAGGCGCGGCTGGCGGAATTCGGACGTCGCGGTCGCGGCGGACGTACGCGGCCCTTGGCGGCAGCGAGGCCGGCCGCGACACTTCTCCTGTCGCCCCTCGTCCCCCGCCGCCGGAGACCGTCGCATGCCGTCCGACACGCCGCACCGCGCCCCGCTCGATCTCGCCCCCGAGGAGTTTCGCGCCCTCGGCCACGACCTCGTCGACTGGATCGCCGAGGCGCTCGGCTCGTTCCGCGAGCGGCCGCTCACGCCGGGCGAGCCGCGCAGCGTGGTGCGCCGTGCCCTCGGTGTGCGTCCGCTACCGGCCGCGGGCCGCGCGCCCGCCGAGGTGCTTGGCGAAGCCCGCGACCTCTTGATGGCGCACTCGTTGTGGAACGGCCACCCGCGCTTCTGGGGGTACGTGATCGGCTCGCCGTCGCCGCTCGGCATGCTCGGCGATCTGCTGGCGGCGGCGGTCAATCCGAACTGCGGCGGCTGGTCGCTCTCGCCGATGGCGGCGGAGATGGAGGCGCAGGCCGTCGGTTGGATCGGCGAGTTGCTCGGGCTCGCCCCGGAGAGCGACGGCATCCTGGTCAGCGGCGGCAACATGGCGAACATGGTGTGCTTCCTCGCCGCCCGCACCGCGAAGGCGCCGTGGGACGTGCGGCGCGACGGATTGCACGCCGCGGCGGCCCGCACACTCTGCGTCTACACCTCCGCCGAGACCCACACGTGGCTCGACAAGTCGGTGGACCTCTTCGGACTCGGCGAATCGTGCGTGCGGCGGATCGCGTGTGACGATCGGCAGCGCATGCGCGTCGACGCGCTCGCGGCGGCGGTGGCGGCGGATCGTGCGGCGGGACATCTGCCGTGGCTGGTGGTGGCATCCGCCGGCACCGTGTCGACCGGCGCGGTGGATCCGCTGCGTGCGCTGCGCACGCTGTGCGACGACCACGGCCTGTGGCTGCACGTCGACGGCGCCTATGGCGGGCTCGCTGCGGTGCTGCCGGCTGCGGTCCTCGACGCCCGCGGCGATGCGGCGGCCGCCGATCTCCACGCCATCGCGCTCGCCGACTCGATCGCCGTCGATCCGCACAAGTGGCTCTACGTACCGATCGAAGCCGGCTGCGCCGTGGTGCGCGAGCGTGGACTCTTGCGCCGCGCCTTCAGCCACGTCCCGCCCTATTACAACTTCGCCGGCGACGGCGACGACGAGCCGCTCAACTTCTACGAGCGCGGCCCGCAGAACTCGCGCGGCTTCCGCGCGCTCAAGGTGTGGCTGGCGCTCAATGCGGCCGGCCGCGAGGGCTACGCGCAGATGATCGGGGACGATGTGCGGCACGCGCGCCTGCTGTTCGACGCCGTCGCGGCGCACGACGAACTCGAGGCGGTGACGCAGGGCCTGAGCATCACGACGTTCCGCTACGTGCCGGCGGCGTGGCGTGGCGACACTTCGGCACACGCCGCGGATCTCGACGCGCTGAACCGCGAGCTGTGCACACGCTTGCAGGCCGGCGGCGACCTGTTCGTCTCCAATGCGGTGGTCGACGGCCGCTATCTGCTGCGCGCCTGCTTCACCAATTTCCGCACGACGAACGCCGACGTCGAAGCGACGCCGGCGATCGTGGTGCGTGTGGGCCGCGCGGTGGCGGCCGCGATGTTCGGACTCTAGGCGGCGAAGCGCCCGCAGATCCCGCGCAGTTCGCGCGCCACGCCGAGCATGTCGTCCGAGGTGTCCTGCACGTCGGAGGCTTGCTGTGACGTCGTGCGCGTCGCGGTGGTGATGTCGACGAGCGCGTTGCTGATCAGTGCGACGCCGCCGGATGTTTCGTTGGCGACGCGCGCGATCTGTCGTGTCGTCGCCTCTTGTTGCTCCATCGCCGCGCCGATGCCCAACTGCCGCTGGTGGATCTGTTCGACCACCACGGCGAATTCGGACATCACTTCGGAGACCGCCTCACTGTCGTCACGAATCACCGCCAGGCGTTCGGTGATCGCATGCGTCACGTTGGCGACGCGCGACGACAGCGACTTGACCTGCTCGGCGACCACCACGAAGCCGCGCCCGAATTCCCCGGCGCGCGCTGCCTCGATGGTCGCGTTGAGCGCCAACAAGCGTGTCTGCAGTGCGATGCTCGAGATCTCGCGGACGTCGGCCTCCACCGCGTCGTTCGACTTCACGAGCTTCTGCACCAGCGCGGTGCCGCGGCCCGCTGTCTGCGACGCCGCGCGTGCCACCGCCAGGGTCTCGCGCGTATCGGCGGCGATCTGCTGGATCGCGCCGTGCATCTGCTTCACCGCGTCGGCCAGCGATCCGACGAGATCGGTCACGCGATCACCGGACTCCGCCACTTCATGCGCACGTTCATCGCTGGTGTGGGCGGCATCGGCGATCGAGCGATTCGCCTGCACCAGCGCCTCGGAGGCGGCGCTCAGCTTTTCGGCGGTGGCGGCGAGCGCGGTAATCGCCGAGCGTTGCGACGCGATCAGACGGTTCACGCCACTCGAGATCTGCGCGAACGCATCGCCATCGATCCACTCGGTGGCTTCCACGGTGAGATCGCCGCGTCCCGCCTTGTCGATCACCGCCATGAGGTGCGCGACCTTGCCGTGCGGCCGGCTGGCGTGCACCATCCCCGCCAGGCCGCCGGCGATGAGCAGCACGACGGCAATCGAGAACCAGAAGAACCCGCGCGCCGCGCGCACGTCGGCTCGCTGGGCGAAGGTGGCGTTCGGCAGACCGGCCCACATCTTCCACGCGCCGGACGCGTCGGCGATGCGGAGCGGCACGACTTCGGAGTAGATGAGCGACTTGTCGGCCTTCCATCCGCGTACCGATGCTTCGGATGCCTTCCAGGCGTCGCCACCGCGCGAGGCGAGGAACGCCGCGTTGCCGTGATTGCCCATCACGTAGGTGCCGTTCGGGAGGTAGTCGCGCAGCGCGTGCGCCAAGATGACGCCCGACACCATGCCGGCGAATCGCCCGTTGGTGCCGTACACCGGC
>JBGATO010000073.1:0-17922 GCA_044229145.1 Candidatus Eiseniibacteriota bacterium
CGCCGCCCGCGCCCGCGCCGCGCATCCCGCCGCGCCCGACGTGCGCCGCGCGATGGACGTCGCGGGTGACGAGGAACTCCCGGCGCTGTATCTCGATCGCGGAGAGGCCGACGGGCGATGACGCCACGCATCAGCGCGATCGTCGTCGCGGCGGGAAGTGGCGAGCGCTTCGGCGCGGCCTGCGCGAAGGCGTGGGTGCCGCTCGCCGGCAAGCCACTCTTGTGGCACGCGCTCACGATGCTCCACGCGCTCGACGAGGTCGATGAAGTCGTCGTCGTCCTGCGCGCGGAGGACGTGACGCAGTACATGAGCGCGATCGCCGAGCACTATGCCTTCGCCAAGGTGACGGCGGTGGTGCCGGGCGGTGCGCGGCGGCAGGATTCGGTGCGGCACGGGCTCGACGCGGTGTACGCGCGCACCGAGCGCGTGCTGGTGCATGACGCGGCGCGGCCGCTCGCCGATGCGGCGCTCGTCCGTCGCGTCCTCGGCGCGCTCGACGATCCGGCCGTGGCCGGCGCGGTGCCTGCGCTCCCGGTGGTGGACACGCTCAAGCGCGTCGACGGCGCGCGCGTCGTCGGCACCGCGGACCGCGCGACGCTGGTGCGCGTGCAGACGCCGCAAGCGTTTCGCTACGCGGCGCTGTTCGACGCGCACATGCGCGCGCGCGGCAGTGACGTCGAAGCCACCGACGATGCCGCGCTGCTCGAAGCCGCCGGCGCGCCAGTGGTCCACGTACCGGGCGACGCGCGCAATCTCAAGGTGACCTACGCGGAGGATCTGGTGGTGGCGGAAGCGCTGTTGGCGGCGGTGCGATGATGCGTGTCGGCATCGGCTACGACATCCACGCGCTCGTCGACGGCCGGCGTCTCGTGCTCGGCGGTGTCGAGATCGCGCACGCACGCGGCTTGCTCGGTCACAGCGATGCGGACGTCGTGACGCACGCGATCTGCGATGCGCTGCTCGGCGCGCTCGCGCTCGGCGATCTCGGCCGCCACTTCCCCGACACCGACGCGCGGTGGAAGGATGCGTCGAGCCTCGACCTGCTCGCGCACGTCGTCGGGCTCGTTCACGCGCGCGGCTACACGGTCGGCAACATCGATGTCACCGTCGTCGCGGCGCAGCCGAAGCTGGCGCCGCACGTCGCCGCGATGCGCGACGCCCTCGCGGCGCGGCTCGGTGTCGATGCCGGCCGCGTCTCGGTGAAGGCGACCACCGGCGAAGGTCTGAGTCCCGAAGGGCGCGGCGAGGCGATCGCCGCGCACGCGATCGCGCTGGTGCAGCGCACGGCACAGGAGACGCAATGAACATCGTCGTGTTGATGGGAGGAGTGTCGGCGGAACGTATCATCTCGTTCAAGTCCGGCTTCGCGGTGGCGAAGGCGCTCGCGAGCAAGGGCCACAGGGTGACCGCGCTCGACGCCGCCGACGGCAGCGTCGTGGACTTCACCGGCGATCCGCCAACCGCCAGCCGCACGCCCGAGGCCGAACGGGACACCGCGCTCGGCGCACTGGCCGGCGGCGCCCGCGCCACCGCCACCGCGCTCGACACGCTCGCGTTCCTGCGCGTGCCCGCGTTCGCCCAGGCGCACGTCGTCTTCAACGCGCTGCACGGCGGGGTCGGCGAGAACGGCGCGATCGCCGCCGTCCTGCAGATGGTCGACAAGCCGTGCTCGAGCGCCGGCGTGGAAGCCAGCGCGATCGCCATGGACAAGGCGATGAGCAAGCGTCTCATGGCCTACCACGAACTGCCGACCGCGCCGTGGCTCGTGCTGTCGGCCCGCGCGTGCAATGGCGAATGGCCGACACTGGCCGAATGCGCGCCGATGACGCTGCCGCTGGTCGTCAAGCCGAACTCGGAAGGGTCGAGCGTCGGCCTGACCATCGTGCACGACGAGGCCGAGTGGATCCCGGCGCTCGAGAAGTCCGCGCGCTGCGAAGATGCCATCCTGGTCGAACAATTCATCGACGGTCGCGAACTCACGGTAACCGTGCTCGACGGTCAACCGCTGCCGATCGTCGAGATCATCCCGAACAGCGGCCTGTACGACTACGAGGCGAAGTACACCAAGGGCATGTCACGCTACGAATGCCCGGCGCAGCTCGACGAGGAGACGACGCAACGCCTGCAGCGCGATGCGGCCGCGCTCTTCCACGGGCTCGGCTTGCACGGCATCGCGCGCATCGACATCCGCCTCGGCACCGACGGCATCGGCTACATCCTCGAGGCCAACACGGTGCCCGGCCTCACCGAAACCAGCTTGGTGCCGATGGCGGCGCGTGCCGCCGGCATCGAATTCGCCGACCTCATGGAACACCTCGTGGTGGCGGCGCTGGCGCGGGAATGAGCACACCGCGCACGACGCCGGTGTTCGACCCGTCGCATCCCGCATTCGACGTGCGGCATCTCGGCGATTGGGTCGCGGTGAGCGGACTGCGTGTCGCGCTCATCATCCTCGGCTGCCTGATCGGCGCGCGCATCGGGTGGTCGATCATCGCCCGCATCGAACGCGCGGCGGAGAAGCGTCTCATCGCCGGCGACGCCGACGCGGTGCGCCGCGCCCGCACCATCGGCCAAGCGTTGCGCAGTTTGGTGGCCGGCCTTTTCCTGTTCCTCGGCGCCGCGCTCACGCTGCGCGAGTTCGGCGTCGATGTCGGCCCGCTGCTGGCGAGTGCCGGCGTGGTCGGCGTGGCGATTGGGTTCGGCGCACAGTCGCTGGTGCGCGACGCCATCGCCGGCGCCTTCATCCTCTACGAGAACCAGTTCGACGTCGGCGATGTCATCAGCGGCGCCGGCGTCAGCGGCGTCGTCGAAGGCGTGAACCTGCGCACCACGGTGCTGCGCGATCTCGACGGGCGCGTGCACGTCATCCCGAACGGCGAGTTCAAGGTCATCACCAACCTCACGCGCGATTGGCACGGCGTGATCGTCGACGTCGGGGTGGCGTATGGCGAAGATCTCGCGAAGGTGCGCGCGTTGCTCGAGGCGGAGATGGCGGATATGGCGCGCGACGACGAGATCGGCGCGCTGTTACTCGAGCCGCCGCAGATCCTCGGCGTCGAAGGGTTCTTCGACCTCTATTACACGTTGCGGTTGGCGGCGCGGGTGCAGCCGCGCGGCTATCGCACGGTGCGGCGCGCGCTGCAGGAGCGCGTGGTCTGCGCGTTCCATCGCGAAGGTATTCGCATGCGGGTGCCGCCGGGAGCGGTGACATGACACGGTGGATGGCGGCTGTGGCCGTCGTGCTCGTAGCGGCCGGCTGCGGCCGCAAGGCGGCGCCGCCGCGGACGGCGGACCCGGCCGTGCCGGTGCAGGTGGCGCCGGCCGAGGCCGGCGGGGCGAACGCGGCGATCGTGACCGGCGGCCGGGTCGTCGGGGCGCGGGAAACACTGGTCGCGTGGAAGATCGCCGGGCGCGTCCTGCGAATGCGTGTCAAGCCGGGCGACCGCGTCCGCGCCGGCCAACCGCTCGCCGATCTCGACCCGGTCGATGCACGGGCCGCGGCGGCGCAGGCCGACGCCGCCTACGACAACGCCGCGCGTGCCGCCGCGCACGCCGAGAGCCTGGCGGCGAGCGGCGCGCTCGCCGGCGCGCGGGTGAGCGACGCGCAGGCCGGGGCCCGCGCCGCCCGCGCCGTTCGCGACCAAGCACACGATGCGCTCACGCGCACCACGCTCACCGCGCCGTATGCCGGCGTGATCGGCACGACGTGGGCGCAAGAGGGCGAACTCCTTGCCGCCGGCGCGCCTGTTGCCTCGGTCGTCGACGACGCGCGACTGCTCGCGCGCACCGCCGTCACCGATGCCGACGCCGGCCGCGTGCACTCCGGCGACGCCGCCACCGTCCGCGTGGCGAGCGGCGCGGCGCTCGACGCGCGCGTCGATGCCGTCGGCGGCGCGCCCGATCCTGCCACTGGGCTCTACCGCGTCGACCTCGCGCTGCCCGCGCATGCCGGCCTGCGCCCCGGCATGGTGGTGGACGCCACGCTCGAACCGCGCGGTGATGGTCGCACCGTCGCCCTGGTGCCGCCGGATGCGGTGTTGCGGCGTGGTGGTCGCGACATCGTCTACCTCGCGCGTGCCGGTCACGCGGTCGAACGCGTGGTGACCGTCGGCGACGTGCGTGGCGCGCGCGTCGCGCTGCTCGCCGGCGTGGCACCTGGCGACAGCGTCGTCGTGGTCGGTCAACAATACGTGCGCGACGGCGGCGCCCTGCGCGTCACCGCGCGCTGAGGTCGCACCATGCGCCTCACCGAACTTTCGGCGCTCTCCCTCAAGCAGTGGCGTTTCGTCGTCGTGCTCGTGGTGGGCGCGGTGCTGTTCGGAATCTTCGGCTTCGCGCACCTGCCGCGGCAGGAAGACCCCGAGGCGGTCGTCACCGAAGTCGGCATCTACACGCTCTATCCCGGCGCGACGCCCGCGACCCTCGAACAGTTGGTGACCAAGCCGCTCGAGCAAGCCGCGAAAGGCGTCGAAGACGTCGACCACGTCATCTCGTACAGCATCGCGAATCTGTCGATGCTCGACGTGCTGATCAAGGACGATGCCGATGTCGATCAAGTCGTCGACAACCTGCGCAGTGCGATGAACGCCGCCGCGCCGGCGCTGCCCGAGGGCACGCACGCGCCGGAGGTCGTGGAGTTCACGCCGCAATTGGTCGCCACCATGTTCGTGGTGTTGCGGGGCGACCTCAGCGAGCGCGAGATGGGGCGTACGGCACGCGCCGTGAAGGACGCGCTCGCGCTCCTCCCCGCCGTCAAGTCGGCGAGCGTCGAAGGCGAGCAGCCGGAGGAAGTCCGCGTCAGCGTCGATCCGGCGCGGGCCGCGGCGCGCGGCGTCAGCATCGCCGAGGTGATCGACGCGTTGCGAGGCGCCCACGTGCACCTGCCGGCCGGCCGCCTCGATCTCGGACGTGCCGCTGTCCCGGTGACCGTCGACGCGGAACTCGCCAACGCCGACGCCGTGCGCGCCGCGCCGGTCGCCCTGCGCGGCGGCGAGGTGATTCGCGTCGGCGATGTCGCGCGTGTCGAGCGCCGTGTCGCCGATCCGGTGAACCAGATGCGTCTCAACGGCGAGCGCGCCATCGCCATCGCCGTCTACGCGCCGAAGCACACCAATCTCGTGGCGCTCGGCGATCAGGTGCGCGCCGAACTGCGCCGGCTCCAGCCGACGCTCCCGCGCGGCGTGTCCGTCGCGATTCCGCACGACCAGCCGGCCTCGATCGCCGCGCATCTCGGCGAGCTCGAGCTCAACCTGCTCGAAGGCATGCTGCTGGTGGCGCTGGCGGTGTTCGCCTTCCTCGGCACGCGTGCGGCGCTCATCGTCACCACCGCGCTGCCACTGTCGGTGTGCATCGCGCTCGGCCTGATGGATCTCACCGGCTTTGCGTTCGACCAGATCTCGATCGCGGCGCTGGTCATCGCGATCGGGATGTTGGTGGACGATGCGGTGGTGGTAGTCGACAGCGTGCAGCGCTTCCTCGATCGCGGTGTCGAGAAAGCACGCGCGACCGTGCTCGGAACCGCGTTCGTCTTCCACGCCAACAACGCGACGACCCTCACTGCCATCGCCGCGTTCCTGCCGCTCTTCCTGATCGGCGGCGTCACCGGATCGTTCCTGCGCGGCATTCCGGCGGTCGTCACCTTCGCGCTCGCCGCGTCGCTGCTCATCGCGCAGATCGTCACGCCGTTGCTCGCGTATCGCTTCCTGCGGCCACATCCGCACGGCGACGCGCCGGCCGAGATCGATCCGACGATCGACGACACCTCCGACGAAGCGCTGGCCCGCGAGGGCGGCGTGATGCGCGTGCTGCACCCGCCGTACCGCGCCGCGCTGCGCGGCGCGTTGGCGCATCCGTGGCGCACGTTGGCGATCACGCTGGTGTGCGCGATCGGCGCCGGCGCGATGTTCCGTTCGCTCGGCGTGCAGTTCTTCCCGAAGGCCGAGAAGCCGCAGTTCCTGATCTACGTGCAGGCGCCGGCCGGCACGCGCTACGCGGTCACCGATTCGCTCACCCGCGCGGTCGAACGCGCGGTGCTCCGGCGCTCCGAGGTCGACGCTGTGCTGACCAGCGTCGGCAAAGGACTGCCGCGTCTCTACTACAACGTCCCGCAGCATCGCGAGGACGAAGCGTATGCCATGCTCTTCGTCACGTTGAAGACCAAGGCGCATCTGGCGCCGATCGTGCCGGCCGCTGCCGTGATCGACTCTTTGCGCGTGCCTCTCGCGTCGATTCCTGGCGTCGAGATCGACTGCAAGGAGCTCGAGCAGGGGCCGATCGTCGGCGCCCCGGTAGCGGTCCGCATCCAGGGCGACGACTTCGCCACCATCACGCGCGTGGCGGCGACAGTACGCCACGAGATGGAGCGCGTCCCCGGCGCGGTCAACGTGCGGGACGACCTCGACGAAGGATTGCCGCAACTCAGCGTGGAGTTCGATCGCGAACGCATCGCCCGCGCGGGCTTGTCACCGGACATCGTGGCCGCCGTGATACGCAGCACGCTGGCCGGCGTCACGGTGGCGCGGATTCGCGAGGAGGACCGCGAAATCCCGGTGCGCGTCGAATCCACACGCGGTCGCGGCACCATGACGCTGGAGACGCTCACCGGCGCGCCGTTGCCCGGCTACGTGCGACAGACCGCACCCGAAGACCTTTTACTCGGCACCACGAGTGCCACCGCGCTTCGCTTGCGCGGTCCCGCCGAGAGCGACCCGCAGCTCGCACCGCTCGGGCGCGTCGTCACGCCACGCCTCACGCACGAACGCAGCGAGATCGTACGCCGCGACCTCCGCCGGGTCGGAACGGTGCGTTGCGACGTGCACGGCACGCTGCCCAGCCGGGTGGTCGCCGAACTCGAAACCCGGCTCGCGTCGCTCGAAGTGCCGGAAGGCTACACGCTGACGTATGGCGGCGAGAACGAAGAGCGCGACAAGTCGTTCGCCAGTCTCGGCCGCAGCGGAACGCTCGCGTTGCTCCTCATTTACGCGATCACCATCTTGCAGTTCAATTCGTTATTGCAGCCGGTGGTTCTCGTCTTCACGATTCCGCTCGCGGCGGTCGGTGCGATTGCCGGGTTGTACGTCACGCGCAATCCATTCGGGTTCTCGGCATTCCTCGGACTGGTCGCCCTCACCGGCATCGTGGTGAATCACAAGATCTATCTGATCGACCGCATCAACGTGTTTCGCGCGCACGGCATGTCGGTGGACGAGGCGATCGTGGCGGCGGGGCATTCGCGGCTGCGGCCGGTCGTGCTGACGGCGTTGACGGCGATCGGCGGCTTGCTGCCGCTGGCGGTCAGCGGGCACAGCTTGTGGTCGCCGTTCGGCGGCGTGGTGATCGCGGGATTGTTGGCGTCGACGGTGTTGAGTTTGATCGTGATGCCGGTGATCTATCGATTGGTGATTCGGCGCTAGATCACCGCACGACGACGCAGCGCACCACCACCGGCAGCGTGCCGAGCACACCGCGCACGAAATAGACGCCGCAGGGCGCGCGCCGTCCGTCGTCGTCGCGGCCATCCCAGCGCACGGTCACGCGGCCGGCGGCGCGGGGATCGTCAACGAGATGACGCAGAGCGCGGCCGGCGCCATCGAACGCGGCGAGGGCGAGCCGGGCGACCTGAGGCAGTTCGCACGTGAAGACGATGTCACCGCTCGAAACCGGGCGCGACACGATCACGCGCGCGGCGGATGCATCGTCGGGCGCGCCAGCAGCGCCCCGGACCGGCGTGCAGTCCACGGAGAAGGTGAACCCGACCTGCGCCGTCGCGCCGCTCACCGCGTCGGTGGCGGCGAGCGTGGCGGAGAGTTGCTGGCCGTAGTAGGCGTCTGGTGCCATGCCTTGCACGACGCCTCCCGTGGCGTCGAGCGTCAACCACTCCGGCAAGCCTTCGGCGCTCCACACCACGGGAATGCCGTCGTCGTCGTTGGTGGCGTGCAGCACAACGCTGCGCAGCTCCGCGGTGCAGAAGTGCGTGCACAGGCCCGGCGCGCCGTCGCACGCCAGGCCGCCGGATTCGATGACAGGCGCGCGGTCGAATACCGTGATGGGGAAGGCGACGCGCGTCACACCGCCGAACCCATCGTCGGCAATCACCGTGACGTCGTCGTAGAGGCCGCCATTGAACCACGCGGCATCGTCGGCTGGCGTCCAGTGCAGCGTGCCGGTCACCGCGTCGATGCTGGCGCCGGCCGGCAGGTTCTCACCCGTCCAGGTGACGACATCGCCCTCGGCATCGGACGCGTGCGGGACGACGGTGAGCGTCGTGCCCTCGGTCACGCCTTGCGGCGCGATCGGGTCGACGGCGGGCGCGGTGTCGAGAGGTGGCCGCGCCTCGTGCACGGTGATGCTGAAGGTTTGCGTCGCTAGCGCCACGCCATCGGTCGCCGACACGCGCACGGGGCTCCACACGCCGCCGCCGGTTTCCGCGGCGGTGTACGAGGGCGTCCAGTCGAAGAACACCTGGCCCTCCGCCATCGTGATGTGCGCGCCGGGCGGCGCCGGGGCCGGTATCGCAAAGGTCAGCGGCGCGCGGCCGGCAGTGGAGGCGTAGAGCGGAAGCCGGAACGGCACACCCTCGAACGCATCCTGCGACGCGATCGGTTCGAACTCGATGAGGTGCGACGTGGTGACGGTCACCGTGGTCCAGGCGCTGGCGCTCGCCCCCGTGGCATCGGTGACGGTGAACTGGAGCGGCTCGCTGCCCACCTGCGTTTCATCGTCGGCGACCGGCCACACGAAGTGGCCGCCGCGCGTCAGCGTGGCGCCGGCCGGAAGCGGGCTGGTGGCAGAGAACGCATACGGCGCCACCCCGCCATCGGCTCGGAGGTCGAACCGCACGGTGTCGCCCTCGACCACGTTCCACACCAGCGGCACCTGCAAGGCGACTGGTGCTTGCGGGCAGGTCACCGTCCCGCCGCCATTTCCCAGCGTGGCGGGAGAACCGAGATGCGCGGCGTCGAGGGCCACGGCAACGCCGGCGTCATCGACCAAGGACAACGAGCACAACGCGAAGCTCACATTGGATGCGGCGCATTCCGTGAGGTCGAATTGGAGCGCGATGACCGCGCCGCTCGCGCACACACTGTCGGGTTGCGAATTCAGCCACGCAGCGTGGAAGTGTCCGGGCTCATCTGCGAGCACCACTGGCGAGACCAAACCGCGATTCAAATACGTGCAGCCGGACGCGGCACTGCGAAAGCTGGTGGCCGACACCGTGGCGTCGGCGCATCCCGTCCAGCGCAACTCGATTTCGCCGCCTGCATACATCGAGACGTGATCGAGGAGCAGGACGTAGAGGGTCGCACTGCCGCCGGGCTGCGCCAATGCTGCCTGCGGACTCTCGACCGAAGTCGACCAACTCAGTTGCGCGTGCGCATCGCTGTTCGATCCATGCGCGCCAGCACCGTGCGGCGCCACCAGCAGGCACGGCACGGCAAGCAGGAGAGAGGCACAGGCGGACACGGGGCGCATGGCGCGTGACGGAATCGCTCGGGTCGATGTCGAGGGGACCGGAACGTTCGGCGCGCCGTCGAGGCGTGGAGGCGGAGCGCGGGGAGCCGTGGGGTGCTCCGCCGCCGAGTCTACCACGCGTGCGCCGGGGGATCGCACCGGAATCGTGCGCTACGGGCCCGGAACCTCGGCCATGAGCACGACGATGGAACGCGGGCCCACCTCGATCTCGGCCGGCTCGCACGGCCGGCCGGCACAGTCAGCCTGGAGTGCGTCCTCGTCGGGAAGCGCCGTATCCAAGACCCGCCGCCACGCGGCCGGCGGGAGGCGGACGGTGGCGGGCTCCCACGAAGCATGCGCCACCACGAGAAGCTGCGTGCGGGCGGTGGGATCGTTCGGCGTGAGGTGGGCGACTAGCGTACGCGCGGCCACGTCGTCGCCAAGCGGCGCGCCGGCCGCGTCGCGCCACTGCACGGTGCGTGCGTCACCGGCGGTGGTCAGCAGCGGCTCGCCGCGCCGCCACGCGAGTAGATCGCGCACGAACCGCCACCACGGCGCGTGCTCGCCCGCCGCGCTCCACTCGAGCCAGGCGATCTCGTTGTCCTGGCACCACGCGTTGTTGTTGCCGCCCTGTGTCCGGCCCATCTCGTCGCCTGCCCCCAGCATCAGCGCGCCGGGCATGAGACACACGAGGGCGAGGAGATTGCGGCGCTGTCGCGCGCGCAGGTCGAGGATCGCCGGATCGTCGGTGGCTCCTTCGGCGCCGCAGTTCCACGACTCGTTGTGGTTTTCGCCGTCGCGATCGTGTTCGCCGTTGCGCAGGTTGTGCTTGTGGTCGTAGGCGACGAGGTCTGCGAGCGGGAAGCCGTCGTGGCACGCGACATAGTTGACGCTGCACCCATGCGACAGCCCGCGCGCAGCGTACAGGTCCGGGCTGCCGTCGAGACGCAATCGTAAGTCGGCGACCTGGCCTTCGGCGCCGCGCACGAAGCGCCGCACGGTGTCGCGCGCGCGGCCGTTCCATTCCGCCCACGCACGGCCGGCGCCGGGGAACGATCCGACGTGATACAGCCCGAGATCCCACGCTTCGGCGATCAGCTTGACGTCGCGCAAATCCGGGTCGGCGGCGATCGCCTCCATCAACGGCGGTGACGGCAAGGGTTTGCCGCCGGCACCGCGCGTCAGCGAGGACGCGAGATCGAAGCGGAACCCGTCGACGTGCATCTCGCGCACCCAATAGCGCAGCGACGCGACGATCAATTCCACCACGCGCGGGTGATTGGCGTTCACCGTGTTGCCGCACCCGGTGCTGTCGAAATAGCGCCCGGTGGCGGGATCGTGGATGTAGTAGACGGCGTCGTCGAAACCGCGGAAGTGCAGTAGCGGGCCGCCGGCCGGACCTTCCGCGGTGTGGTTGAAGACGACGTCGAGGATGACTTCGAGGCCCGCGGCGTGGAACGCGCGCACCATCTGGCGGAATTCGTCGCGCGCGTGGTCCGGCTGGGCCGCGTACGAAGCCTTCGGCGCGAAGTAGCCGGCGGTCGAGTAGCCCCACAGGTTCACCAGACGGCGATGCGTGGTCGGGTCGGCGCGCAGGTTTTCGGTCTCGTTGAACTCATGTACCGGCAGCAGCTCGACGGCGGTGACGCCGAGCGCGCGCAAATACGGGATCTTCTCGACCAGCGCCGCGTAGGTGCCCGGCGCGGCGACGCCCGAGGAGGCATGCCGCGTAAAGGAGCGCACGTGCAGCTCGTAGATCACCGACTGTTCGAGCGGGGTGCGCGGTGGTGCGTCGTCGCCCCACGCGAATGCTGGTTCGGGCGACGGCACACGGCACCGATAGCCCCATACATCGACGCGCATCGGATCGTGGCGCCGGCGACGATTCCATTCCTCGCGGCCGGTGAGCGTGGTGGCGTAGGGATCGAGCAGTAGGCGCGGTACGCGGTCGCGCACTTCCCATAGGTATTCGCAGCCGCGCGGCAGACCGCCGACCCACACGCGCCAGACGTCGCCGTCGCGATGCATGCGCGGGTCGAGCGGCACGCGCCACGTCGGGGCCGAGGCGCCTGGCGCGAACAGCACCAACGTCATCGCCGGCGCGCCCGCCGATGCCACCGCGAATCCGACGCCGCCCTCATGCGGCGTGGCGCCGAGCGGCAGTGCGTGCGCGGCGCGGACCTCCACCTCCGGAGCGAACGAAGGGTCGAGCGTCCGCACGCCGCTACGGCTCCACCGCGATCAACTTCCAGATGTCGCGCGCGTACTCTTCGATGGTGCGGTCGCTGGAAAACTTCGAGGTGCGCGCGACGTTGAGGATCGCCTTGCGGGCCCATTCGCGGGCGTTGGTGAAGTCGTGCGCGACACGTTCCTGGGTTGCGACGTAGGCATCGAAGTCGGCGCAATGGAAGTAGCGGTCGCCTTCCGACATCAGCGCGTCGTGCAGCGGCTGGAACAGGCCCGGCTCGCCGTAGCAGAATCGCTCGGTGGCCAAATTGTCGATCACGCGGCGCAGGTACGGCGACGACTCGTAGTAGGCGCGCGGTTCGTACGACTGTTCCTTCTGCATCCGCGTCACCTGCTCGGCGGTCAGGCCAAAGATGTAGAGATTCTCGACGCCGACTTCCTCGGCGATCTCGACGTTCGCGCCGTCCATCGTCCCGACGGTGAGCGCGCCATTCATCGACAGCTTCATGTTGCCGGTGCCGCTGGCTTCGTAGCCGGCGGTCGAGATCTGCTCGCTGAGGTCGGCGGCCGGCATGATCATCTCGGCCAACGACACGCGGTAGTTCGGCAGGAAGGCGACCTTGAGCTGATCGCCGACGCGCGGGTCGTTGTTCACCACCTCGGCGACGCCGTGAATCAGCTTGATGATCTGCTTGGCGCGTACGTATCCCGGCGCCGCCTTGCCGGCGAACAGGTGCAACCGCGGCGACGGCGGCGCGACGCCATCCTCGACGATGCGGAAGTACTCGTGCATCACCAGCATGACGTGCAGCAACTGCCGCTTGTACTCATGAATGCGCTTGACCTGCACGTCGAACAGCGCGTCCGGCGTCACGCGCAGTCCGAGCGCCGATTCGAGATGATCGGCGAGGCGCTCCTTGTTCGCGCTCTTGATGCGCAGGAACTCGTGCTGCGCCTCGACGTCCTCGGCGCGCGACTCGAGACCGCGCACCAAGTCGAGATCGGTGATCCACGCCTCGCTGCCGAGTTGATCGGTGATCCAGCGCGCCAGCGCTGGATTCGCGTACAGCAGCCAGCGGCGATGCGTGACGCCGTTCGTTTTGTTGTTGAACAGCGCCGGCCACATCTCGGCGAAGTCCGGCACCAGCTGCTCGGTGAGCAGCCGCGAATGCAGTTCGGCAACGCCATTCACCGAGTGCGATCCGATGATCGCGAGGTTCGCCATGCGGAAGCGCTTGGCCGGCGCGGTGGACAACGGATCGCCTTCGTCGACGATCGACATGCGCACTTGCCGCTCGGTGTCCTGCGGCCAGCGCCGCGCCACCTGGCGCAGGAAGCGGTGGTTGATCTCGTAGAGGATCTGCGTATGGCGCGGCAGCACGCGCTCGACGAGTTCCACCGGCCACGTCTCGAGCGCTTCGGGGAGCAGCGTGTGGTTGGTGTACGCGCAGGTGTTGCGGGTGATCACCCACGCGGTGTCCCAGTCCACTTCGTGTTCATCGATGAGCGTGCGCATCAACTCGGCGATGGTGAGCGCCGGATGCGTGTCGTTCATTTGCAGCGCGACGAACTCGGTGAAGCGGTCGAAGCCCTCGTGGTGCATACGGTAGCGGCGCACGATGTCGCGCACCGCGCACGCCACCAGGAAGTACTCCTGCAGGAGCCGCAGTTCCTTGCCGGCTTCGGTATCGTCGCTCGGATAGAGGATCTTCGAGATCGACTCGCTGTTGATCTTGGCGTTGACCGCCTTGATGTAGTCGCCCTCGTTGAAGATGCTGATGTCGAATTCGTCGGACGAGCGCGCGGCGTAGAGGCGCAGGAAGTTCACGGTGCGTGCGCCGTAGCCGACGATCGGGAAGTCGTACGGCACGCCCACCAACACGCGCCAGTCGGTCCACATCGGCGAGTAGTTGCCTTCGCGATCGCGCATGTGCTCGATACGGCCGTAGACCGGCACGATCACCGATTCGTCGGCGCGTTCGATCACCCACGGCGATTCGAGCGACATCCAGTGGTCCGGGCGTTCGTGCTGGTAGCCGCCGCGAATCTCTTGCTTGAACAGGCCGAACTCGTAGTGCAGGCCGTAGCCGAAGCCGGGCATGTCGAGCGTCGCCAGCGAATCGAGGAAGCACGCGGCGAGACGTCCGAGGCCGCCGTTGCCGAGCGCCGGGTCCGGCTCCACCGCCTCGATGTCGTCGAGGTCGTGACCGAACTCCGCCAGCGCGCGCCGTGCCGCGTCGTAGAGTCCGAGGTTCTGCAAGTTGTTGTTGAGCGAGCGCCCGACCAGGAACTCCATCGACAGGTAGTAGAGGCGCTTGGCATCGGCGCGGTCGTAGCGGTCGAGGGTCTCGTAGAGCTTGTCGAGAATCGGACGGCGCGCGCTGAGCGCGAGGGCGCGGAACAGGTCGTCGCGCGACGGCGTGCCGGGGCGGCCGATGTTGTAGCGCAGCTCGGCGCGGATCTGGTCGCCGAGCGGTGTGCTGCGGCCGCCGCGCGGCCGCGCGATCAGGCGGCTGCGTTCGCCGTTGCCTTCGCCGCTCTCGAGACCGCTGGCCGGCATGTTGACCACGGTCCAGCGCAATGCGTCGCGCAGACGATCGGATGGTGTCATCGCTTCCCTGCGTCTCCTGACAAACGTCTGGTGTCTCCGGGTGTCATCGGCGGCCGCGCGGCGCGCCGTGCGGATTTCCACCTGGTGGACCGCTCCAGCGCGCGAGGCTGCTCACTCGCCGCAGTGGGACTCCCGTGCTAGTGTGCGGCGCATGCCCGAAGCGATTCGCCGCCGCCGTGCGGCCCGCGCGCTGTGCGCGACCGTGTTGCTGTGGGCCGCGCGGCCGGCAATGTCGTCGCTTGCCGCTCCGGCCCTCGAGGACTGGCGTACGCCCGCCGAGGCGACTGCCTACCGCACCACGCCCGACTACGACGAAACGCTGGCCTACGTGCGCCGCCTTGCCGCGCGCTCGCCGTGGATCCATGTCACCACCTACGGCACCAGCGCCCTGGGACGCCCGCTGCCGGTGGTGATCCTGTCACGCGATCGCGCTTTCACGCCGGCGGCGGCACGCGCCACCGGCAAGCCCATCGTCCTCATCCAGAACGGCATTCACTCCGGCGAGATCGAAGCTCAACCTCAACCGCGATTACACCAAGCTCGAGACGCCGGAGTTGCGCGCGCTCATCGGCAACGTGTTCACCACGTGGTGGCCGGACCTGCTGGTGGACGACCATACCACCGACGGCGCCGATTATCAGCACGACGTGACGTACAGCGTGCCGCATGGCCCAGATGTGCCCGAAGCACTCGTCCGCTGGGGTCGCGAGGCGTTCGACGGCCGCATCGTGCCGCGGCTCACCGCGATGGGGCACCTGCCGGCGCCGTACCTGAGCTTCCGTGAAGGCCACGATCCTGCGAGCGGCATCGACTACGGCGACTATCCGCCACGTTTCTCCACCGGCTATGCGCCGATGCAAGGCCGGGCCGCGATCCTGGTCGAAACCCACATGCGCAAGCCGTACGCGACCCGCGTCCAGGCCACCTACGATCTGCTACTCGCCCTGCTGCAGGAAATCAATGCGCACCCGGTCGAGTTGCGGCAGGCGGTGCGTCTCGCCGAGGAGGAGATTGCCGGTCGTGTGCGCCAGCCCGGACCGCTCGGGCGCCGGGTGGTGCTCGCCGCCGCCACGACGGATGTCGCCGACTCTTTCGCGTATCGCGGCACGGCCTCGCACATCGACACCAGCGTGGTGACCGGCGGACCGGTGCGCCGCTATCACGACGCGCCGTGGAACGCCACGATTCCGCTCTATCGCACGCTGCAGCCGACGCTGGCGGTGGATGCGCCGGCCGGGTATCTCGTGCCGCAGGAGTGGATGAAGGTGCGCGATCGCCTCGACCTCCACGGGGTGCGCTACCGCGTGCTCGCCGCACCGTTCGGCGACAGCGTCGACTGCGCGCACATCACCCACTGGTCAGCCGGCGGCCTGGCGGAAGGGCATCACCCCATCGCCGTGAGCGGCGTTCGCCTCGAGCGGCAGTGGCGCACGTATCGCCCCGGCGATTTGTGGGTGCCGCTCGACCAGCCGCGGGCACTCATCGCGATGCACCTGCTCGAGGCGCAGGCGCCGGACGGCCTGCTCAAGTGGAACGTCTTCGACACCATCTTCGAGCACAAGGAGTACGCCGAAGACTACGTGTTCGAGCCGATCGCCGCGCAGATGCTGCGCGATCGGCCGGCGCTCGCCGATTCGTTCGCGGCCGCGCTGCGGGCGGACTCGACGTTCGCCCGCGATCCCTATGCGCGCCTCGATTGGCTGTACCGACGCTCGCGGTGGAGCGACCCGCTCGAAGCCGTGATGCCGGTGGCGCGGGCGATCCGCCCGGTGCCGGACGCGGTGCTGCGCCCACGGCCGGCGGCCCGCCCGGCGCGCTGACGCGCCGCTGCGCAAGTTTCCCCGCCCGCCCGCATCTCGACCGTTCGCGCCTCGCGCGGTCTCTCGCGGCGACCGAAAACTCCTATGACCTCAGACGCTCTTTCCCGACTCCCCTCGGTTCACCGTCGCCGTGTTCCATGGAGGGCGGGCGTCATCGCGCCCGCAAGTTTCCCCGCCCGCCCGCATCTCGCCCGGCGCGCTAGCGAAAACTCCTATGACCTCAGACGCGTGAGTTCCCCGTTCGCCGATATCTCGACCGTTCGCGCCTGGCGCAGTCGCCTCCGGCGGCCGAAGAGTTGATGTAACCCCACGCCAATCCTCGACTGTTCTCGGTCCAACGCCGTCGTGATCCATGGAGGGCGGGCGTCATCGCGCCCGCAAGAGAAGCATGACGCTTCCTCGCACCGCGTTCCTGCGCCGTCACCGTGAGGCGATCAGTTACATCGCCATCGCCGTTGGGGCGCTCGTCGCGCTCGTTGGATTGTCGCTGCGACACGTCAAGGAGATGGCGGCACTCGAACGTGCGTACCGGCTGGAGTCGCGCCAGCAAACGCAGCAGATCGCGGCGCGGATCGAGGACGACCTCGGGCGTCTCTACGATGGCTTGCGCACCATGTCACGGTTGCCTGGTGTGAAGGCGGCGGTGTCGAGCGGCGGCTTCAGCGGCGAATCGAAGGTGTCGCTCCAGGAGTTGTATAACTCGATCGCCAACCGTGTGCCGCTGTCGGAAATCTACGTGGTCCCGCGCGACATCGACCCGGACGGCACCACCGGCGGACACCGCGAGCCGCTCATCACGTACGACGAACTGATCGTCGGCAAACACGCGGCCGACGAAGGTGAAGCCGAAGAATCGACCATCCCCGAAGTCGAGGTCTACGAGTACCGCGCGATGCACGCGCAAGCCGAGTGGTTCGCCGCGCACGCGGGTCAAGAATCGGCGGTGCAGGGCCTCGCCACGCCGGCGGTGATCAGCGCCGAACTCGTGACCTGCGACAACTCACGTTTCGACCCCGGTGCGCCGAACGACGAGGACCGTTCCGGCTTCGTGTACTCGGTGCCGGTGTACGGCGGCAATGGGCGATTTGCCGGCATGGTGTCGGGCGTCATCTTGGCGCACGCGCTGCGCGATTACCTGCCAAACGGCACCTACGTGATGGGCAACCATGGCAACGCGGCGTTCCTCGCCTCGCGTGGCGGCGACGCCTGGAAGGCGTCCGAGGCGTCGGCACGCGATTGGAAGGCCGACAAGTCGCTCATCTACTCCGAAGTGGTTCCGCTCCACATCGCCGACGCGGCCGGCACCTGGAAGATCTGGGCGGGACTGCCGAACGCGACCTTCGCCCAACGAGCCGACGTGCGCGCGGCCCGCGGGTTCTTCTGGTTCTCGATCGCCGTCGTGTTGCTCATCGCCGGCGGTCTCGCGGGGATGGTGCATGCCAGCCGACCGCACGGCAAGGTCGCGCACCTCATGGCGGTGATCGACAAGGCAGGACGCGGCGATCTCACAGTGGAAGCCACCGAGTGGATCGACGGCGATGCGTTCGCGCAGATCTCGGCGGGCTTGAACCAACTGATTCGCTCGCAGCGCAGCTCGATCACCGCGCTCGCCGCCACCGCCGAAAAGCTGAGCGCCGCGTCCGAGGCGCTGGTGCAGGCGAATCGCTCGATCGCCGACGCGGCTCACACCAGCGACGAACGCGCGCACGAAGTGGCGGAGTCCGGCGATCGCGTGACCGATCTCGTCGGGTCGCTGGCCGATGCGGTGAAACAAATGCACGGCGCGATCCAGCAAATCGCCGCCGATACGCGCGAGACCCTGGCTGTGGCGCGCGCGGCGTCGCAGACAGCGGG
>JBGATO010000074.1:0-17843 GCA_044229145.1 Candidatus Eiseniibacteriota bacterium
AGCAGTGCGTACACCGTGGAGTCGGCGCCTGGGCTGAGGAACCGGCGCGACCAACCGGTGGAGGCAGTGGCCCCAGTCACATCTCGAACGGTCGGTTGGTCGGGCGAGCCCATGCGAACGCCGGATGAAGTTTCCGAGTGGTAGGGGCGGATACCGAGCGTGGGAAGTGTCGCAGAAGGTGTCGCGCTGGCCGCAGAAGCGCAGACGAGCATCATCAAGCACGACATACCGACGATCAACTGTTCAAGGTCGAAACTGCGCCTGACCCACACACACATGTGCCACCTCGCTCGCGGCATTTGTGATTTGCACGGCGACCAGCCCGCAGCCCACAGATCGGGCGGCACCTCGGGTGTGAGTTCGCGCACACTCACATGATGCGGCACAACCTGTGGATAGCTCGCCTTCCTCCGGGTGCGAACGCACCTCCCAATCGGCGCCGGCAATAGGGCCGCGTCGAGAATCGCACATATCACCAACTTGCATCAATTGCGTAATGGCTGGCGCACACCTCCTTAGGCACCAGCGCGGCCGACGACTTCACAGCGTCAGCACGACCTTGCCAAACTGCTCGCGTTCCTCCATGCGGCGGTGCGCTTCCGCGACTTGCTCGAACGGCAGCACGCTGTCGATGACCGGACGCAAGAGTCCGCGCTCGACGAGTTGCAACACGGTGCCGAGTTCCGCCAGCCCGCCCATCGTCGAGCCGAGCACGCTGAGCGACTTGAAGAACACGAAGCGCATGTCGATGCGTGCGTCGTAGCCGCTGGTGGCGCCGCAGGTGACCAGGCGCCCGCCCTTCGCCATCGCGCGGATGCTGGTGGGCAGCGTCGCGCTGCCGACGTGATCGACGACGACGTCGACGCCGCGCTTGGCGGTGAGTTCGCGCACGGCTTTGCCGATGTCGGTGGTGGCGTGGTTGATCGTCTCGTCGGCGCCGAGGTCGCGTGCCTTCGCGAGCTTACCGTCGCTCGACGCGGTGGCGATCACCCGCGCGCCGTACAACTTGGCGATTTGGATCGCTCCGCTGCTCACGCCGCTGCCGGCGGCGAGCACGAGCACGGTGTCGGTGGGCTTGACCTGCACGCGCGCCACCATCATGTGCCAGGCGGTGAGGAACACCAGCGGCACCGCGGCGATGGTTTCGTACGGCATGTCGCGCGGAATCGGCAGCGCGTTGACCTCGGGCACGACGATGAACTCGGCGCAGCCGCCGTGCTTCGACTCGCCGAAGATGCCGTAGTCCTTGCACAGGTTGTGATCGCCGGCGCGGCAGTGTTGGCAGACGCCGCACGAGTAGCCCGGCGCGATCACCACGCGGTCGCCCGGCTTCACGCGTGTCACCGCAGCGCCGACGCTCTCGACATCGCCGGCGACATCGCAGCCGGGAATCAGCGGCAGGGGGAAGCCACCACCGTCGATGCCCTTGCGCACCCAGAGATCCATGTGATTGAGCGCGACGGCGCGCACCCGCACCCGCACCTCGGTGGGCCCGGGTTGCGGTTTCGGCAGGTCTTCGAACCGCAACTTGTCGTAGCCGCCGTGCTCGCGCACGATGACGGCGCGCATCGTCTCGGACATCGGATCTCCTCGCTCAGGGGAACGCGTGACGTCGGCGCGGAAAGCGCGCGGCGAGCGCCACGGCGAGCAGCGCGAACAGCGGCGGCACCAGCACGCTCGCCTCGGGCCCGCAGACACCGCCGGTCCACCACCCAGGACCCGAGTATGCACTCCGGAGCAGCGCGTCGGCGAGACCCATGCCGCCGTTTCCAGTGTTCGGCGCGCCGAGCATGTACAACACCACGTAGTCGAACGCCGCGTGGAACCCCATCGCGAACCACAGGCTGCCGGTCGCGCGCACCGCGAAGCAGAACCACAGGCCGATCAGCGTGACGTTGATGCCATCGAGCACGCTCTCGTGCGGCTTGCCGAAGAAGTGCGCCGCGCCGAAGAACAGCGACAGCACGATCGCGCCCGGCCAGAAGCCGAGACCTTGGGTCGCGGCGCCGAGGACGTAGCCGCGAAACAGGAACTCCTCGACGACGCCGACGAGCAGGAACGCGGCGAGCCAGCCGAGGCCGGTTGGCGAGATCGCGCGCGCCCAGCCGCCGTTCGGCGCGAAATGGGCAGCGCCGGTGGCGGCGAGGATGCCGACGAGCACGATGATCGCGCCGGCGCCCCACAGCGCACCTTCCGCGAAATGCGGGAGCGCGCGACGCGCCTCGCCGACGCCGAACCGCGCCGGCCGCTGCCGCAACGCGACGCCGAGCACCACCGCGCTGACCACGAGTCCAGCGAGCGAGACGAGTTCCTCGGTGAGGAACGGGCGAAGTTGCCAGGTGGGCGCCGAGCGGAAATGCAGCACGGCGAACAGCGATTGCACGACGAGTTGCGCGACCACGACGAACAGCACAATGCGCCACCCCGCGCGCAGGCCGCGGGGTCCGAGGAAGAGCGATTTCACGGGGACGTCCTCCGGAGGGTGCTCCGAGAACGACGGGTGCAGGACGAGGGTTGCAGTGTCCCGCTAGAACCCGTAATCGATCTCCGGCGCGTATGCATGTTCGCGCACCCGCAACTTGCGCAACCGTTCCTCGCCCAACTTCGCGCAATACGCGGCGCGGTCCGGCACGCCGTAGACCCACTCGTCGAGCCAGGCCAGCAAGCCTTCGCGCGAACGCGTCGAGGTGTGGTAGTCGGCGTGCGCGTCGTGGTCGCGAGCGTAGAACCCCTGCACCGGCGACGGATGCGCGCCGAACGGCTCCTCGACTACGGCACCAACGAAATCGCCGGGGAACAACGTGCGGTTGGGATCGCGGCGGATCTCGCGTTCGCTCACGACTTCCTCCGCGACCACCAGGATCTTCTTGGCGCCGAGCGCCATGTCGATGGTGAGGCCGAGTGTCCCCCACGCATGGCAGGCGCCGCCCGGTTCGGCGCGCTGCACGTGCACGATGGCGACGTCGGGCTGAATCGCCTCCACCGCGTGCAAGCGCTCGTGCGTGAACGGGCAGCGCACTTCCTTGAGGTGCGCCTGTCGCGCGAGATCGGAGCCGAGCACGGTGCGCGTCGGCAGGAACGGCAGGCCGAGCCTGGCCGCGTGCAACGCCGACGCCAGCGTCAGATTCGAGTGGTCGATGACCTCGATCGGATGCGGCACGCCGTCCTCCACCGCGCGGCGGAAGTTGTGCGCCGATCCCATCATCATGTTGCCGACCCACGCCGCAATCACGCGCTCCGCGCACCCGGCGCCGATCAACTGGTCGAACACGATGTCGCTCACCGGACCGATGAGCGTGAGGTTCTTCTTTCCCTGCCGAATGATTTCGTGACCGACGGCCACCGGGATCATCTGCTCGAGCGCCGCGCACAACGCGATTTGCGCGCCGTCGAAGATCAGCGTGTCGACGGCCTCGCGCAGCGTCATGCGCTTGTCGAGGTGGCCGGGCACGATCTCGACCGGCGGACGCGGCGATGCGACGTCGCTCATCGCCCGCTCCACTGCGGTGTGCGCTTTTCCATGAACGCCGCGACGCCTTCGTTCATGTCGGCGGTGGGCACGAGTTCGCGGAAGTAGAGATCCTCGACGCTGCGCAACTGCGCGCGGAAGCGGTCGGCGCCGCCTTGCGCGACGAGCAACGCGCGGCGCGTCAGACGCAGCACGACGGGCGACATCGAGCGGAGCGTGGCGATCAACGCGTCGGCTTCGGCGTCGAACGAAGTCGCGGGCACGCAACGCGAGGCAAGCCCGCACGCCACCGCTTCCGCGGCGCTGAGCGCGCGGCCGGTCAGCGTCATCTCGGCGGCGCGCTTCGGTCCGACGATCGACGGCAAGAGCAGCGCGGCGACCGGCGGGAAGCACCCGACCGCGATCTCCGGCTGCGCGAATCGCGCGGTGTCGGCCGCGAGCACGATGTCGCACGCCATCGCGAGTTCGCAGCCGCCGCCGAGCGCGGCGCCGCGCACCAACGCAACGCTGATCCAATCGCGTTCGGCGAGATCCTCGAACAGGCCGTGGAACGTCGTCAGCATCTCGCGGACGTTATCGGCGGTGTGCTCGCGGATGTCGGCGCCGGCGGAGAATGCCTTCTCGCCTTGCGCGGCGAACACGACGCACCACGTGTCGGCGGGCGCGGTGGCGATGGCGTCGCGCAATTCGCGCATCATCGCGATGTCGAGGATGTGCAGCGGCGGTGCCGCGAGTGTGAGGCGGAGGACGCCGGCGTCGTGCACGGCGGTAATGCGCGTGTAGGAGGTCATGTGGCGAAGCGTCCCATGGGCAGCGTGGAGCGTCAAGCGCGCGGCGTCCGCGCGGCGAAGATGGCCTGCAGGTCGGCGAACGGCGCGGCCTCGGCGAACGCGGGCACGGCGCCGGTCTCCCGCAGGTCACGCGCGGCGCGGCGCAGTGCGCCGTAGGCGACGCGCGCCAAGGCAGAGCCGGTACTCACCCGGCGTACGCCGAGATCCGCGAGGCGCGGCACCGCAAGCGCCGGATCGGCGGAGGTCACCAGAACATTCACCGGCACCGGCGCCACCGCGCGGACGAGGTCGGCGATGGCACGCGGGTCGTCGATGTTGGGCACGAAGATGCAGTCGGCGCCGGCGGTCGCGAACGCCACGGCGCGGTCGAGCGCGACACGCGCGGCGTCCGGCACGCCGCACAGCCACGCCTCACAACGCGCGGTGAGCAGGACGCCGGAGGCGCCTGCGTCGAGCGCGGCGCGCGCGGCCCGCACGCGTTCCACCGCGAGCGGCGCGTCGTACAGTGGTGCCGTGGTATCGCCCGTTGCGTCCTCGATCGACAGGCCGGCGATGCCGGTGGCCACGCACCGCTCGACATGGGAAGCGACATCGGCCGGCGCGTCGGCGAAGCCGTTTTGGAAATCCGCGTTGACCGGAACGTCGACGGCGGCCACCAATTCGCGGAGGTGCGACAGCGTCGCCTCCAATCCGATCGCCGTGCCGTCCGTCATCGCCCGCGAGAATGCATACCCGGCGGACGTCGACGCGATTGCCGCGAACCCTGCCTCGGCGAGCAGGGCCGCCGACCCCGCATCCCACGCATTCGGCAGGACGAAGCAACCGGACGCATGCAGCGCGCGGAAGCGGCGAGTGACATCGAGTGGACGCGCGTCCATCAGTCTCCCTTCACGTTGAGGACTTGTCGCAGCGTGTGTTCGACGGTCACGAGATCGCCGCTCTGCGCGATGACGTCGTCGATGTCCTTGTAGGCGCCCGGCAATTCGTCGAGCAGCGCGCTGCTGCGGCGACACGCGATGCCACGCATCGCCGCATCGAAATCGTCGAGCGTGAACCGGCGGCGCGCTTCGGTGCGCGAGAAGCGGCGGCCGGCGCCGTGCGGCGCGGAGTGGAACGCGGCGTCGTTCTGCAAGCCGCTGACGACATAGCTCCGCGAGCCCATCGAGCCCGGAATCACCCCGCGCTGTTCGCGTCGCATCTGAATCGCACCCTTGCGCGTCACCCACACCTCGCGCCCGTGATGCCGCTCACGTTGGGTGAAGTTGTGGTGACAATTGATGCGCTCGCGTTCGATACGCGGATCGCCCCCGAGCGCGCCGGCCACGGCGGCCAGCACGCGGTCCATCATCTCTTCGCGATTGAGTCGCGCGTACTCCTGCAACCAGTGGAGATCGCGCATGTAGTCGTCGAACTCACGCGTATGCTCCGTGAGGTACGCGAGATCGCGGTCGCGCAGGACGACGCCCGCCTCGCGCATGAGACGCTGCGCGGTCTTGATGTGCGCGTCGGCGACACGATTGCCGATGCCGCGCGACCCACTGTGCAGCACCGCCCACACGCGATCGGCCTCGTCGAGGCAGATTTCGATGAAGTGGTTGCCGGACCCCAGGGTGCCGAGTTGCTTCGGCCACGCGGCGACGACTTTCGAGTAATCGCGTGGCGCGTGGGCATCCAGCTCGCGCAGCCGCGCGCGGGCGCTCGCCGTGTGCTGGACGTTCGCGCCGCCGGCTCCCAGCGGAATGCGCCGCTCGATATCGCGACGCAAGGCGTCGAGCGAATCTGGGAGGTCGTCCGACGCGAATCGCGTGCGCACCGCGATCATCCCGCACCCGATGTCGACGCCGACCGCCGCCGGCACGATCGCGCCGTCGGTTGCGATGACGGTGCCGATCGTCGCCCCTTTCCCGACGTGGCAGTCGGGCATCACCGCGACGTGATCGACGATGAACGGCAGCTCCGCGATGTTGCGCAACTGTTGATGCGCCTGCGGCTCGATCGTCGCGGGGTCGAGCCAGGCGTAGATCTTGGGCGTCAGCCGGAACATCGCAGCTCCGCGGCGATGCGGGTGATCTCCGCGCGCAGCGTGTCGAGATCGTGGTAGAGCACGCCGTGCATTCCGGCGCGTTGGGCGCCCTCGACGTTGGCCGCGGAATCGTCGATGAAGACGCTGTGCGCCGGCCGCGCGCCGTACCGCGCGAGGAGCCGCTCGTACACCACCGGCTCCGGCTTGCGCGCACCGAATTCGCAGGTGGCATGGAAGCGCTCGCCGAAGCACGCTGCCACGCCGGGCGCCAGCTCGGGGAGCGTCTCACGCAGTAGGGCGCCGTTGTTGGTGAGCGCCGCCACCGGCACGTAGCGCGCCAGGCCGGCGACGTACGCCAAGACGGCCGGCCGCTCGATCATCGCCGCCCGCCGCGCCTCCACCCACTGCTCCCGCGTCACCGGCACACCGGTCGCCTGGTTGAAGGCGGCGAGGTATTCGTCGCCGGTGGCGTACGCGCCGGCTTCCGCGGCCGGCTCGAACGGCGCGCCCCAGGTCGCGGCCTGGATGCGTTCGGCCGATAACCCGGTGAAGGCGGCCATCAGGCGCATGCGGGCTGCCGGCACGAAGTCGACCAGCACGCCGTCGAGGTCGAAGGCGACGAGATCGAGGGTCATCGGCCGGCTCGCGGCGGCGCGGGAGGCGGGAATCGCATGCCCCGACGGTACGGGCCCGGCGCGCCGGACGTCCAGGGCCGCCCCGAACGTCCCGCCGACACGCCGCGCCCGACGCGCTACACTGCCCGGGTTCCGCCCCGGCGGCCCATCCCCGAACGGAGGACGCATCGTGACCGAGCGACCGAGCGTGCTGGGCACCGCGCAGCCCGCGGTGCACAAAGAAATCCTCGCCCAGATCAAGGCGAAGCTGTCGCAGCGCATCGCGGCGCGGGACCCGCGCGTGTGGACCGAGGACGAGGCGGCGCGCAACGTCATCGCCGCGCATCTCGGCTGGCTCGACCTCGCCGTGCCGATGCGCGAAGCCGTGAGCGACATCGGCGCGGTGGTGCGCGAGGTGTTCGCGGACGGCTACACCGACGCGATCCTGATCGGGATGGGCGGGTCGGTGCTCGCCGCCGACGTGTTTGCCGGCTGCTTCCCGCGCCGGGAGCCCGCGCTGACCTTGCACGTGCTCGACAACCCGGCGCCGGAGGCCATGCGCGCGACCTTCGACGCCTGCGATCCGCGCCGCACGCTGCTGCTCGTCGCGACCAAGTCGGGGACGACGCTGGAGACGCTGGCGATGTACCGCTACGCGTCGCAGTGGCTGCACGAGGCAGGCATCGACGATCCCGGCGCGCACTGCATCGCCCTCACCGATACGGGCTCGGCGCTCGACGCGCTGGCCGATCGCGATGGATTCCGCCACGTGTTCGAGTATCCGCCGGACATGAGCGGACGCTACGCGGCACTCTCCTACGTCGGCTTGGTGTCGGCGGCGTTCGCCGGCGTCGATCTGGCGCGTTTCCTCACCAACGCGATCGCGCAGTCGCAGCCGGATCGTGAAGGCCTGCCGGGATGGCAGATGGGCGTCACGCTCGCCGTTCTGGCACGCGACGGCCACGACAAGCTCACATTGGTGTTGCCGCGTCCGCTGGCGGCGTTCGGCGGCTGGATCGAGCAGTTGGTGGCCGAGAGCACGGGCAAGGAACACCACGGCCTCATCCCGATTTGCGACGAACCACTGGCCTCGCCGGACGCCTACCATGACGATCGCGTGTTCGTGCAGCTGCGGATCGCCGACGAGCCGGACGCCGCGCAGGACCTCGCGTGCGACGCGCTCGCCGAGGCTGGGCATCCCGTACTGCGGCGCACCATCGACGGTCCGTACGATCTCGGCGGCGAGTTCCACCGCTGGGAGGTCGCGGTGGCTGCGGCGTGCGCGGTGCTGCGCGTGAATCCGTTCGATGCGCCGCTCGTGCAGGACACCAAGGAGCTGACGACGCTGCTCCTGCGCGACTTCGCACTCGAGGGCAAACTGCCGTCACTCGCGGAAGTCTGCGAGCGCGACGGATTGGAGTTGCACGAAGACCGCGAAACCGCTGCGCACCACGCGGCGGCGATCGCCGAGCGCGGCCTCGACCGCGAGGATCCGGCGTCGTGGGTGTGGGCACTGCTCGAGACCGGCGCGGCGGGTGACTACGCCGCACTGTTCGCGTACATGGCGAAGACGCCGGCACGGACCGCGCAACTCCAGCGTGCCCGGCTCGCACTGCGCGCGCGGTGGCACCGCGCGACCACCGCGGCCTACGGTCCGGGCTACCAACACTCTGCCGGGCAACTGCACAAGGGCGGACCGAACAGCGGCGTCTTCCTGTTCCTCACCTGTCACGACACCGCCATGCGGGGCGATATCGACATTCCGGGCGAACACCATTCGTTCGGAACGCTGCGTGACGCGCAGGCTCTCGCCGACCTCATCACGCTTCGCCGACATGGCCGCCGGGCGATTCACCTGCACTACGCCCACGATGCCGACGGCGCCGCCGCCGTCTTCGCCGACGCGATCGTGCGCGCGGCGTCGTTCTGAGACGACGCCGCGCCGCGCGCTTACAACTTCAACACCTTCGCGTAGGTCGCTTCGTCGAAGCCGACGACGAGCGTCTTGCCCTTCCGCCACGTCGGCGCGCGCAGATTGCCGGTGGGCCCGAGCATCACCGCCAGCAACTCGTCGTCCGACGGCGCCGCGCGTTTCATGTCGAAGGTGACGACCTTCTTGCCCTTCGCCACATGCACGGTGTCGGCCTCGCGTGCCAGCCGCACCGCGTCCTTGGGGCCGAGCTTCTGCTTCGTCGCGTTGATCTGCTCGGTGACGGCGATCTTCTTGTCCGCAAGGAACCCCTGCGTTTTGCCGCAAGTCACTCAGCCGGGCCGGTGGTAACTCCAGTCGATCGTGGGCATGATGGTCTCCGTGATTGACGGGCGCGCCGGGCTACGCCGCGGGCTGCGTCCAGAAGCCGCCGGGATCGGCGTCGCGGATGATCGCCAACTCTTCCGGGCTCGGTTGTGGCGTGATGCCGACGTCGGGGGCGACGCGCAACTCCCAGCCGGTGTGCGCCACCACATCCTCGACGCTCACGCCGGGATGCGTCGACGCCAAGATCGCTTCGCCGGTCTCCTCATCGAAGCGCAGCACACCGAGCGTGGTCACCACGACGGACGGCCCGCCCGGGCCCAGACCCTGACGCTGCCGCCAACCGTGGCCATCGCCGTGGCCCGGCGAGGTGCGGTAGTGCACGCGCTCCACGAAGCGGCGGCGTTCGTGCTTCATCAAGACCACGAGCCGCTTGGCCAGACACGCGATGTCGGCGGCGCCGCCGGAGCCGGGCAACCGCACGGTGCGACCGTGCACCAACACCTCGGTCGAATTCAAGTTGCCGAAGCGATCGATCTCGCCCGCGCCCAAGATGCCGACGTCGATGCGGCGCTGCTGCAGCATCGCCAACACCGAGAGCGTGTCACCGCAATAGAGCGCGCCGGTGATGTTCGGCGGATCGCCCATGGTGCGCAGGACGTCACGCGCGGCGGTGGTGCGGATCAACCCGTTCTCGTAGATCGCGCGCAACCGGCGGCCTTGCTTCTGGGCGACGATCATCGCCATGAGCGGCAGGCGCGCGCCGACGAAGACGGTCTCGCCGTCCTGCAACTCGCGCGCGGTGGCGGAAATCATCAACTCCGCCAGCGTGTACCCCGCCGGCGGAGCCGAAGATGTTGCCTGGGACATGTCGTGCGGCACGCGGTCTACTGGAACCGCCGGTTGGCGTTCTGGTCCGGCAGTGGCACGCCCCACTTGTCCATGTGCACCTTGAGGTCGGCGACGTACTGCTCGCGCATCGCCACGCCGTTGGTGCGCTTGATGCCGAACTCGACGGCCTTGGCGTCGGCGCGCGAGTTCGAGCGGCCGAAGTTGTCGAGGCCGCGCGGGAACCACTTCGCGGCGAGCTCGGCGAACTGCGTCTTGTTCTGCGGATCGCGGATGAACTCGGAGATCTTGTTGACCGCGAACGAGCGGTGCAGCCGCTCTTCCTTGATCATCTGGCCGACCGCGCGGTCGAGCGGCGCGTAGGTCGAGTCCTGGAAGTCATCCAAGTAGTAGGCGACCACGCCGGTCACGAAGAACAGATACGTGATGGCGTCCGGCCACGTGTCGACCGGCACGTTGAGCGACTCGAGCTTGTGCTCGCCGGTCTTGCGCCAGAGCATTTCCTGCACGAGGTTGTCGCGTCCGAGTTCGCTCAGCAGCTTCGACATCTGCCAGGCACGGCGCATTTCCTCGTTGATGATGCGGGCCACCACCCAGCGGTCTTCCGCCGTCGGCGCGTGGTCGAGCCACGGGCGCAACTGCTGGATCGCGGCGTAGCCGCTGTCGGCTTGCACGGCGAGGAAGTGACAGAGCACATCGAGATACTCCGCCGTCATCTCCTCGGGCATTTCGTATTTCTTGATGGAGGCTGGACTTTCCACGGTCGGTCCTCGCTTTCGGCGGCGGTCAGATGACCTTGCGGTCCCACTTCTCGTCGGGCAGGTCGAGACCGATCTTGCCCACTTCGTCGGCCACTTCCTTGATGTAGCCCTGACGCAGGTCTTCGTTCTCCGTGAGCTTGATGCCCTCGGTGACGAAGCGACTGGCGCGTGTCGTGCCGCCTGGACCGAACATGTCGAGCGCCCGCGGGTAGAACTTCATCAGACCGCGCTGCGCTTCGTCCTTCGTCTTGCGGTCGCTGGCCAACCGGCCCATGCGCGAGGTGCCGAAGCCGAGGTGCAGCTTCTCCTCATCGAGCATCATGTCGGTGGCGCGCGCCAGCGGCGCGAACGACGAGCGCTGGAAGTCGCGCAGGTGATAGCAGCCGACGCGGTCGATCAGGAAGGTGAACGCCGCCACATCACCGAACGTCTCGAACTCGAGATTGAACGCCTCGAGCTTGTGGTGGCTGCGCTCCTTCCACATCAGCTTGTGCGCGAGTTCCTGCTGGCCGAGGCTCTCGAGCAACCCGCACATCTGCCACGCGTGCCGCGCCTCCTCCATCAGGATGCGCGAGAGCAGCCAGCGGTCGTCCGGCGTCGGACAGCGGTCCAACCACAGTGCAAGCTGCTGCACGGCGGCGAGCTCGGTGTCGGCCTGAATCTCGAGGACCTTGACGATGTCCGAGAGATAGACCTCGTCCATCTCCGAGCGGGTTTCCAACCGCTTGATGCCGGACTGCCACTTGAGTCCGGTGTCCTGCCAGGGGCTCGTTGCGGACTGCTGTGCCATCGCATGCTCCTGTTTCGTGTGTGGTGTCGGCACATCGCGCGGACGGCATTGCGAGAGGACGCCGTCCGCGGTGAATCGGGGAGACTTAGGATCCGGAGAAGCTCGGCGTGCGCTTGCCGACGTACGCGCCGATACCTTCCTTCGCATCGTTGGACTGGAACAACTGCTGCTGCAGTTCGCGCTCGATCGCCAGGGCTTCCGAGAACGGCACCTCGAGACCGGACTGCACCGAGCGCTTGATGCGCCCGACCGCCTTGCTGGCCTTGGCCGGCGGCACGAACTGGCGGCAGAAGTCATGGATCTGCTCGTCGAAGTTTTCGGCCGCGTAGACGTCATTGATCAGCCCCATTTCCTTGGCCTCGTCAAAGGTCAGGTTGGTGCCGATCACCATCAGTTCGATGGCCTTGGCCTTGCCCACGAGACGCGCGATGCGCTGGGTGCCGCCGGTGCCCGGCAGCACGCCGAGAGTGACCTCGGGGAGGCCGATCTTGCCGGCGTTGCGCTTGGCGATGCGGAGGTCCGCCGCCATCGCGATCTCGAGACCACCGCCGACGGTGTGCCCGTTGAGCGCGGCCACGACCAGTTTCGGCGTCTGCTCGAGACGCGTGAGCGTTTCGTTGGCGTGGAGACAGAAGTAGTATTTGAAGGTCGGGTCGACCTCGTTGAGCATGTTGATGTTGGCGCCGGCGCTGAAGAACTTGTCGCCGTTGCCGCGCAGCACGATGACATGCACGTCGTTGTCGAAGCGCGCCTGGAGGATGGCGTCGTCCAGTTCCCGCATCATTTCGTGGGTGTAGGTGTTCGCCGGCGGGTCATTGAGCACGAGGTACGCAATGCCGTCGCGAACGCTGTATTCGACCAACGCCATCCTTGATCCTCCTTGTCGTCCGAGGACTGCCGGTAAGCAGTCATCTTCGCATTTTCGCGTGCCTGATTGCACGCGACCTGACCTCATACATTGGTGGTAAACCGGCGCGAGCCGCGCCGATGTTACGAACTGATGTCGACCCAGACGCTCTTCACCTCGGTGTACAGCTCCATCGCGTGCTGCCCGAGCTCGCGCCCGAACCCGCTCGCCTTGAAGCCACCGAACGGCGACGCGCTGTCCATCGGGCCGTAGGTGTTGATCCACACGGTGCCGGCGCGCAGCTCGCGCGCCATGCGGTGCGCCTTGCCGATGTCGCGCGTCCACACGCCCGCCGCGAGTCCGTACAGCGAGTCGTTGGCGATGCGGATCGCGTCCTCGATCGTGTCGAAGCGGATCACACTCAGCACCGGGCCGAAGATTTCCTCGCGCGCGATCGTCATGTCGTTGTCCACGCCATCGAAGACGGTCGGCTGCACGTAGTAGCCGCGGCAGTCGCCGAAGGTGGCCGCTTCGCCTCCGGTCACGAGCCGCGCGCCCGCCGCCTTGCCCGCTTCGATGTAGCGCAGCACGCGCTCCTGCTGTCCGCGGCTGATCTGCGGCCCGAGCCGCGTCTTGCCATCGAAGGGATCGCCCTGCGTCAGCGCGGCGGCGCGCGCCGCCAGCTTCTCGACGAACGCATCGGCGACATCGGCCTGCACCAGCAATCGCGAGCCGGCCGAGCACACCTCGCCCTTGTTGTAGAAGATCGCGTTGGTCGAACCCTTCACCGCCGCGTCGAGATCCGCGTCGGCGAACACGACGTTCGGCGACTTGCCCCCGAGTTCGAGACTGAGACGCTTCACCGTGCCAGCCGCGCGCCGCATGATGTCCTGGCCGACCGGCGTCGAGCCGGTGAAGGCGATCTTGTCGACGCCCGCGTGTTCGACCAGCGCGACCCCGGCGGTGGCGCCGTAGCCCGGCACCACGTTGACGACGCCGTTCGGCACGCCAGCTTCGGCGATCAACTCGCCGAGACGCAGCGCGGTGAGCGGCGTCAGCTCGGCGGGCTTCAGCACGCACGTGTTGCCCGCCGCGAGTGCCGGCGCCAGCTTCCACGCCGCCATCACCAGCGGGAAGTTCCACGGGATGATCTGTCCGACCACACCCACCGGCCCGCGCAGCGTGTAGTTGAAGAACGGCCCGCGCACCGGAATCGTCTCGCCGTGGATCTTGGAGGCCCAGCCCGCGTAGTAGCGGAAGCACTCGACGGCGGTCGGCACGTCGATGCGCGTGGTCTCGGCGAGCGGCTTGCCGGTGTTGAGCGTTTCGAGCTCGGCGAATTCGGCGACGTGCGCCTCGAGCAGATCGGCGATCTTCCACAGCAATTTGCCGCGATCCGCCGCCGCCATGCGCGGCCACTTGCCGCCATCGAACGCGGCGCGTGCGGCGCGCACCGCGGCGTCGACATCCGACGCGCGCGCCTCGGCCACCTCGGCCAGCACCTCATCGCGCGCCGGGTTCATCACGGTCAGCACGCCGCCGTCGGCGGCGTCGGTCCACGCACCATCGATCCAAAGCCGTGTGCGCAGGGCGGCGAGAGTGGAGTCGGAAACTGCCACGCGTAGGTACCTCGCGAGTGGACGCGGAGAGTTAACATCGGGACCGAAGGCCGGCACGGCGCTGCATTCCCAGCGGGCCCGGCGCCGCGTGGCGCGGGATACCACCGATGAGCGTCCCAGTGGGCGCGCGAGGGTGAGATGCGAAGGCATGCGGAAACGTAGCTCTCGCAAGCGATTGCGGAGCCAGCCGGCAGATCTGGGCGCCGCGAAACGCTCATGGTCGAGCTATCTCGCAGCGTGGCTTGAGAGTAGGAGTGGTCCAGGGGGAAGTCAACCCGCCCCCGGTGCGCGGTTTGCCCCCATGGTCCCCCCATGTAGGTTGGTCGGCCTGAATCACTCTCGCAGTGTGTTACACTTGGCGCCGTAGCTCCCCCACCAGAGAGCGGTGAGTGCCGCGCATCGCGAGCCCTCCGGGCGATCCCTAGTTCACGCCGCCCCGGTTCGCACAAATGGAGGCTGAGACATCATGCATTGCACCCGACTGTTGCTTGCCGCGGCGATCGCGGCTTTGTTACCCGCGTCGGCCATGGCGGCCGCTCGCGTGACCAGCGTTGTGCCCGTGGACGGTGGCTGTGTCGTCGGTCCGTCTGGGAACACCAACATCCAGACCTGGGACATCGAGCGGGCTGGGAAGCAGTACATGATCACCTTCTCGGGTGTCACGGACTGCGGCCACGGCGGCACCGACCCGGTGATCGGCTTCGAACTGAAGAACTCGGTCGGCGGTAACACGTTCTGGGCGGCCAACTTGGGCGCGCCTGGCGTGTACTCGGGCGTGTTCACCCTGCCGAACGCCGGCTGCGAGACGTTCCCGGTGCGCTACTGCACCGTCGACGGCGTGGCGAACAGCGGTTTCGCCGCCCTCGCTCCGACGGGTTCTGCGGTAGTCCACATGCGCGCCGCGACCTTCGGCGCCTCGTGTTCGAACCCGCAGGAAATCCTCTGCGTAACCCCGGTCCAGTCAACCGCGTGGGGTTCCATCAAGGCGATCTACCGCTAATCTAGCCCTCTCCTCCTCCAGGCCGAACGCGGCCAACGCGATACTCGAAGGCCCGCTGGGTTCTCCGCCCGGCGGGCCTCTCGCTTCTGCGTTCCGCTAGTCGGCCGGCGGGGCCTGCAGGTAACAGCGTTCGACCGTGTCGGGATCGGGATCGTAGTCGCAGAGATCCGGCATCCGGTCCGGCGTGAACTGTCCGTCGCCTTGGCGGAGCTCGCGGCCGTCGGGGGCGATGATGGCGGTGATGCCGCCCCACTCGTCGTCCTCGAACAACACGACGAGCCGCCAGCCTTCGTCGCTGACGAACGCGACCTCGGCGGCGTCGTCCTCGGCCCACACCGGGCCTTCGGTGGCCAAGAGCACCTCGCCGCGTTCGATGGCGTTGAGGAGGTCGAAGACCTCGGATTCGGTCAGCGTGTCGCTCATGATGCGCTCCATGTGCGGGGATCCGGCCGCGGCGGGGGCGCGGCAGGCGGGCGCCGAGGGTACCGAATGCGGCGGGCCGGCGGAACTGGAATCCGCGAGCGCGTCCCTATCGGCGCGGCTCGGGCGGCGCGGCGCCGGTCAGCCAGCGCACGAGCGCATCGCCGTCGGGCCGGTATTCGCAGAGTGCGGGCATGAGGTCGTGGGTGAATGGCGCGTCGCCGAGACTCAGGCGCTCGCCGGCGGGCGTGTCGATGTCGACGATGCCGCCCCACTCGCCCGCTTCCATCGCCACGACGAAGCGCCATCCGGCCTCGGTGCGGAACTCGATATCCTCTTCGCCCTCGTCCTGGTGCAGGACATCGCCGCGGCGGGCGATGATGGCCCCGCTCTCGATCGCACGGATCACGTCGAAGATGTCGGATTCGCGAATGGACGGCATGGAACCTCCCGCGTTCGAGACGCGCCAGTACGCCTTTGGTCGCAGATCAGCGTAGATCGCCACGCTGCGTCGCGGCGAGGGAAATCCCGGCGGCCACGGGACCGCGCCCGGCGGCGGGCCGCTTGCCGCGACCGAGGCGGATCGCTAGGATGCCGTGCCACGGTCACTTGCCGGATTTGTGCCCTCGCTCACCTCGACCCGCCCGGGAGCCACACGCGCATGGACGTCCTCGAGTCCCACGCCGATCCGCAGTCTGCGGAGTTCGCCGCCAACGCCGCGCATCACCGCGCCCTCGCCGAGGATCTGTCGACCCGGCTGCGCGAGATCCGCCGGGGCGGCGATCCCGCGCTCCGCGAGAAGCACGAGGCGCGCGGCAAACTCTTCGTCCGCGATCGCATCGACCTCTTGCTCGATCCCGGAACACCGTTCTTGGAGTTATCGCCGTTAGCTGCCAACGGGCTGTACGACGGCGCGGCGCCGTGCGCCGGCGTGGTGACCGGCGTCGGGTCGATCCACGGGCGGCAGTGCATGATCGTGGCGAACGACGCCACGGTGAAGGGCGGGACCTACCTGCCGATGACGGTCAAGAAGCACATCCGGGCGCAGGAGATCGCACTCGAGAACCGGCTGCCGTGCGTATACTTGGTGGATTCGGGCGGCGCCTTCCTGCCGCTCCAGGCCGATGTGTTCCCGGACCGCGATCACTTCGGGCGCATCTTCTACAACCAGGCGCGCATGTCGTCGGCCGGCATTGCGCAGATCGCGGTGGTCATGGGCTCGTGCACCGCTGGCGGCGCCTACGTGCCGGCGATGAGCGACGAGGCGATCATCGTCAAGGAGCAGGGCACGATCTTCCTCGGCGGCCCGCCGTTGGTGAAGGCGGCCACCGGCGAGGAAGTCACCGCCGAGGAACTCGGCGGCGCCGACGTCCACACCCGCCTCAGCGGCGTCGCCGACCACTTCGCCCTCGACGACCGGCACGCGCTCGACCTGGCGCGAAACGCCGTGGAGAATCTGAACACTGTTAAGTCTCTGAACGGCGATCTGCGGGAGCCTGAGGCGCCGCTGTTCGACCCAGCCGAACTGTACGGCGTGCTGCCCGCCGATCCGCGCCGCCAGTACGACGTCCACGAGGTCATCGCGCGCATCGTCGATGGCTCACGCTTCCACGAGTTCAAGGCGCGCTACGGCACCACGCTGGTCACCGGCTTCGCGCACATCCACGGCTATCCGGTGGCGATCCTGGCCAACAACGGCGTGCTGTTCAGCGAATCCGCCCTGAAGGCCGCGCACTTCATCGAGCTCGCGACCTCGCGCAACATCCCGCTGGTGTTCCTGCAGAACATCACGGGCTTCATGGTGGGGCGCGAATACGAGCGCGGCGGCATCGCCAAGGACGGCGCCAAGATGGTGCACGCGGTGGCGAACGCGAACGTGCCGAAGCTCACGGTGATCATCGGCGGCAGCTTCGGTGCCGGAAACTACGGCATGTGCGGCCGCGCCTACCAGCCGCGGTTCCTCTACATGTGGCCGAATGCGCGCATCAGCGTGATGGGCGGCGATCAAGCGGCGAACGTGCTGCTCACCGTGAAGCTCGATCAATTGCGCGCCAAGGGTGCGACGATGACCGACGCCGAGCAGGCCGCGTTCAAGCAGCCAACGCTCGAGAAATACGAGACCGAGGGCAATCCCTACTATTCGACGGCGCGTCTCTGGGACGACGGCATCATCGATCCGGCGCAGACCCGCGACGTGCTCGGGCTGTCGTTGTCGGCGTGCTACAACGCGCCGTTCGAGCCCACCCGCAACGGCGTCTTCCGCATGTAGACCGCGGCGCCACGCGCCGCCCATCTCAGGAGAACCGATGCTCGACCTCGAACGCCGCGGCGTGGTGACGCACGTCTGGCTGGCGCGGACCGACGCGCGCAACGCGCTCAACACGCAGTTGATCGACGACCTCGCGC
>JBGATO010000075.1:0-18101 GCA_044229145.1 Candidatus Eiseniibacteriota bacterium
CACGCGGCGTCGCTCGGTCAGGGTTTCCCCCATTGCCGAAGCCTCTCGACTGCTGCCTCCCGTAGGAGTCTGGGCCGTATCTCAGTCCCAGTGTGGCTGACCATCCTCTCAGACCAGCTACTGATCGTCGCCTTGGTGAGCCGTTACCTCACCAACAAGCTAATCAGACGCGGGACCATCCCAAAGTGGCAGGCCTTACGGTCCCCACCTTTAATCGCCAAATGATGCCACCCGGCGATACCATGCGGTATTAGCACCCCGTTGGGAGTGTTATTCCACGCTTCGGGGCAGGTTTCCCACGCGTTACTCACCCGTTCGCCACTCGCTTGAGGAGCAAGCCCCTCTCACGCGTTCGACTTGCATGCCTAATCCACGCCGCCAACGTTCGTTCTGAGCCAGGATCAAACTCTCCGTATAAAAAACTAGAAACGCTTACCACTCTCACCAGACCACGACTCCGAAGAGTCAGGCCGGCAGGAGATGGCTTGCGTCATTGAATCCGCAAGGCTCTCCCCCCACCTCACCTCCCACACACAGGTTGTCAAAGAGCAGTTGGGCGCGCCGTGTACCCAGGCAAGCGCCGAAGCCCCGTCAAGGGCGAGAGGGGAAAGTACTCTTTCGAGTGCTTCCGGGTCAACAAGAAATTCTCACTTGCGTGAACTTTTCTTGAGGCCTGAACCGGCCGCGCCTATCCGAGGCGCTGCTTCAGGCGGAGCGGCTCGTCCGTGCCGTCCCCTCAACCGCGTCGCTCGGTGAGCGGCGCGGACGGGAGTTATACGCGCTGACAGGGGGCCGCGCAAGGACTTTTTTCGGCGATCGGCCGAAATTTCTGAATTCGATTCGATCGCAAGGGGTTAGCGGCGCATGTTTCGGGCGTCGAGTGGCGTCGGCGCCGGCGCGTTTCGCCCACGAAACGCGCAGCCGCGATGAGCTTGTATTGTCATCTGTTGTTATGAAGCAGTTACCTTCCAGTACTTGCGGCCGACGCGCAGATGAAATGCAGGCGACAAAGACTGTTGAATCATCGGATCCGTGACGCGTTCGCCGTCGACGCTCACCGCACCGTCGCGAATCAGGCGGGACGCCTGCGCGTTCGAGGGAGCGCCGCCGCAGGCCACGACCAGATCGCGGAGGGACATGGTGCCCTCGCCGCGCGGCACGGTCACCTCGGGCGCGTCCTGTGGGATCTCACGGCGCGCGAACTGCCGCTGGAACTCCTCGGCTGCGGCGGCCGCGGCCTCCGGCGAGTGGTACATCCCCACGATCTCCGCGGCGACCCGGCGCTTCCACTCGACCGGGTTTACGCTGCGCGCGGCGATTTCCCGCTCGGCACGCGCGACCTCGTCCGGCGACACTCGGGTCGCAAGCGCCAAGTACGTCACGATCGCGGAGTCCGGGATCGACATCACCTTGCCGAACATCTCGCGGGGCGATTCGGTGAGCCCGATGTAGTTGCCGAGGCTCTTGCTCATGCGTCGGACGCCGTCGACGCCGGGCAGAATCGGCAGCGTCATCACCACCTGCGGCACCTGCCCGTACTCGGTCTGGAGGGCGCGGCCGATGAGCAGATTGAATTTCTGCTCGGTGGCGCCGAGTTCGACGTCGGCCTCGATGGCGACCGAGTCGTAGCCCTGGGCCAACGGGTAGAAGAGTTCGTGGAGGCCGACCGGCTGGCCGGCGTTCAGGCGCTGCTCGAAGTCGTCGCGCTCCGTGATCCGCGCCACGGTGATCTTCGCCGACAACCGGATCACGTCGGCGAAGGTCATGCTGTCGAACCATTCGCCATTCCAGTGGATCTCGGCCTGTTCGACGTCGACCACACGGCCGAACTGCTCGAGATAGGTGCGGGCGTTGGCTTCGAGCTGCTCCTGCGTGAGCATCGGGCGTGTCTTGGAGACGCCGCTGGGGTCGCCGATGCGGCCGGTGAAGTCGCCGACGATGAGCACGACCTTGTGCCCCAGCTCTTGGAACTGCCGCAACTTGCGCAGGCCGACGGCGTGGCCGAGGTGGATGTCGGGCGCGGTCGGGTCGAAGCCTTGCTTGACGCGCAAGGGCGTGCCGGTGGCGGCGGCGCGCTCGAGCTTGGCGCGCAGTTCGCCGGCGGGCAGCACGTCCACGGTGCCGGCGGTCAGCAGGGCGAGTTGTTCGTCGACGGACAGACGGGACACGGCGATCCTCACGGAAGACGGCGAGCGGCGATGGAATCCGCCTACCCTATCGAGACACGGCCGGGGCGGCAAGAGTGGAGGCGCTCGCTTGACCGCGCGTGGCGCACCTCCGTAGAGTCTCGCGCGTGATGAAATTCTGGCGCGTTGTCCTCATCCTCGTGGTCTTGCTCGTCTGCATGTCGGGCGGCGCCGTGCTGGGCGCGGCGAGTTGGCTCGGGCAAGACCTGCCTTCCACCGATGCCCTCGAGCGCATTACGCCGCCCGTCAAGACGCAGGTCTTCGACGTCCGCAACCAGATCATCGGCGAGTTCTACAAAGAGAACCGCAGTCTGGTGCCGCTGAAGCAGGTGCCGCGCAACCTCACGGCCGCGTTCATCTCGGTCGAGGACCGGCGCTTCTATCAGCACTGGGGCGTCGACGTCTTCCGCATCGGCAAGGCGGCGATCAAGGACATCATGTCGCGCTCGGCGGCCGAAGGCGGCGGCACCATCACACAGCAGCTGGCGCGCAATCTCTTTCTGACGCACGAAAAGACCTTCACGCGCAAGATGAAGGAGACGCTGCTCGCGATGGAGATCGAGCGGCGCTACACGAAGGACGAGATCCTGCAGATGTACGAGAACCAGATCTACTTCGGATCTGGGGCGTACGGCGTGCAGGCGGCAGCGCGTGTGTTCTTCGACAAGGACGTGCAACAGCTGACGTTGCCGGAGTGCGCGTTGCTCGCCGGGCTGCCGCGCAATCCGGTGGGATACGATCCGCGGCGGCGGCCGGACGCGGCGTTGCGGCGGCGCAGCATCGTGTTGCGCGCGATGCTCGACACCGGCGCGATCACGCGCACGCAGTACGCGCAGGCGCAGGCGTCCCCGCTCGGCGTCACGCCGGAGCGCCGCCCGCGCCAGGCGCCGTACTTCCTCGAGGCGGTGCGTCAGTATCTCGACGAGCGCTATGGGTCGAACCTGCTCTACGAAGGCGGCCTCAAGGTGTACACGACGCTCGACCTGCAGCTGCAGCATCTCGCCGAGGATGCGCTCGAGCGACAACTCTCCGCGCTCGAGGTGGCGAACGGCTACCGCATGCGCTACAGCGCACCGGCCGGGCGCCGCGCCGCGCCGGGCGAGCTCCCGCGCTACCTCCAAGGCTCGATGCTGGCGATGGACCCGCGCTCGGGTGCCGTGCGTGTGATGATCGGGGGCCGCGACTACACCGACAGCCAATTCAACCGCGCATTGCAATCGCGCCGCCAGACCGGCTCGCTGTGGAAGCCGTTCGTGTACGTCGCCGCGATCGACGAGGGCATGCGGCCGAACGACACCATCGCCGACACGCCGATCGAGTTCCCGGGCGCCGACGCCGGACAGACCTGGGCGCCGCAGAACTACGATCACAAGTTCCGCGGCACCATCACGCTGCGCTACGCACTCCAGCACTCGGTCAACATCCCGGCGGTACGGCTCGCCCAGAAGGAAGGCACCGACAAGGTCGCAGCCTACGCGCAGAAACTCGGCGTGAAGTCGCCCATCGTGCGCGATCTGTCGATGGCGCTCGGCACCACCGAGGCCACACTGATCGAAATGGTTGGCGCGTACGCCGCGTTCGACAACGGTGGCGTGGCGGCGGCGCCCTACTACGTCCAGCGCGTCGTCGACCGCAACGGCAAGCCGCTCGAAACCACGCGCCCGCAACTGCGCGAGGCCCTGAGCGAAGGCACCGCGAGCACGCTCACGTCGATGTTGCAAAGCGTGATCGATGGCGGCACCGGCTACCCGGCGCGCGCGGCGGGCTTCACCGCACCCGCCGCCGGCAAGACCGGCACCACGAGCGACTACACCGACGCGTGGTTCGTCGGCTACACCCCGACGCTGGTGGCCGGCGTGTGGGTCGGCTTCGACCGCAAGATGCAGTTGGGAGAAGGCATGACGGGCGGGCGCGCGGCGCTGCCGGCGTGGACGCAATTCATGCTCGGCGTGCAGGCGCTGCAGCCGTCGGGCGCCTTCCCGCAGGTGACCGAGGTGGTGACGCGGCTGGTGTGTCCGGTGAGCGGCGCGCTGGCGCGCACCGGGTGCCCTCCCCCGATCTCACAGACCTTCAACGCGGGCGAGGAGCCGTCGGAAGTGTGTAGCGCACACGGCGGCGAACCTGTCGCGCAGCCGTCGACGAGCGAGCCGGTGGTGCCGCCCGTGGGCGATGACGAACATGAGGCGCCGGTGCCGGACGCGGAAGCGGCCGCGCCTGGGGCGCCGGGCATCGTTCCCGCGGGGGCGCCTGCAACACGGGCCACACCCACACCACCGGCGACTCGGGCACCGGTCACCGCGCCCGCGAAAAAGCGCTAGGTCGCTACTCCGTCGCCGCGCGGCACAGCAGGGCGTCCGCCTCGGCGCTCCCCCACGCGGCCATGCCGCCGGTCGCCACGACCGCGAGGATGCGCGACGCGAGCGGTGTCACCGCTGTCCCCACAGGCGCGAGATCGACCGCGGCGCTCACCGCCTCCTCACCGATCATTTGACGCTCCGCCGAGTTGGCGAAGACGTGCGCCAAGACGTCGCCCTCGCGCACCGCATCGCCCACGCGCATGCGGAGGTCGAAGCCGGCGCCCGGATCGATGACGTCCTCGCGGCGCGCGCGTCCGGCACCCATCGCCACGCCGGCGAGGCCGAGCCGCAGCGAGTCGATGTCGCGCACTACGCCGTCGCGCGACGCGCGGACGGTGGCCTGATGCGCGGACATCCGCAGCCACGCAGGATCGTCCACCACCCCGAGGTCGCCGCCGTGTGCGTCGACCATCGCGCGGAACTTCGCCAGGCCGCTGCCGTCGGCGATGCGCGCGTGCATCGCGGCCGCCGCTTCCTCGAAGCCCGGCTGCGCGCCGGCGAGCATGAGCATCGCGGCACCGAGCACCACGGTTTCCTCGACGACGTCGGCTGGCCCGTCGCCGCGCAACACGGCGACCGACTCCGCGGCCTCGTTCGCATTGCCGATGGCGGCGCCGAGCGGCGCGTTCATGTCGGTGAGGATCGCCACCGCGCGGCGGCCGGCGGCCACTGTCGTCGCGACCAAGCGCTCGGCCAGCGCCTCCGCCTCGGCGCGCGTCTTGAGGAACGCGCCGCGCCCGCACTTGACGTCGTAGACCAGCGCGCGCGGCCCGGCGGCGAGCTTCTTCGAGGCGATGGACGACACGATCAGCGGCAGCGATTCGACGAAGCCGGTGACGTCGCGCAGCTCGTACAGCACGCTGTCGGCGGGCGCGAGGTCGGCGGACTGCCCGGCGATCGAACAGCCGACGCGCCGCAGGATGTCGACGAACTCGTCGTAGGTCAGGCGCGTGCGGTAGCCGCGAATCGCCTCGAGCTTGTCGAGCGTGCCGCCGGTGTGGCCGAGACCGCGGCCGCTGCACATCGGCACGGTGACGCCGTTGGAGGCCACCAGCGGCGCGAGCGGCAGCGAGATCTTGTCGCCGACGCCACCGGTCGAGTGCTTGTCCGCCGTCGGCACGCCGAGCGCGGAGAGGTCGAACATGCGGCCGCTGCCGGCGATCGCCGCGGTGAGCGTCGCCAACTCGCGCGGCGAGAGCCCGCGGTGGAACACGTTGGCGAGGAATGCCGCCGCCTGATAGTCGGGGATCTCGCGCGACGCGATGCCGCGGATGAACCACTGGATGTGCGCGTCGGTCCATTCGGCACCGTCGCGCTTGGCGCGCAGGAGATCGACCGCGAGGAAGTCCGCCATGCGCTACGCCGCGCCGCGCGCGCCCTTGCGCGCCGCGGCCGCGATCTTGACGCTGGCGCTGGTGCCGAGACGCGTCGCGCCGGCATCGACCATCGCCTGTGCGGCTTCGTAATCGCGGATGCCGCCGCTCGCCTTGACGCCGAGTTCCTCGCCCACCACCTCGCGCATGAGCGCGACGTCTTCCACCGTGGCGCCGGACTTCGCGAAGCCGGTCGATGTCTTGACGTAGTGCGCGCCGGCCGCCTTCGACAGGCGGCACGCGGTGATCTTCTCCTCACGCGTGAGCAGCGCGGTTTCGATGATGACCTTCACGAGTATGCGCGAGCCGCACGCCTCGACGACGGTGCGGATGTCGCGCTCCACCGCCTTGAGGTCGCCCGACTTGAGCGCGCCGACGTTGATGACCATGTCGACTTCGGTGGCGCCGTCGCGGATGGCACGCTGCGCCTCGTACGCCTTGACCTCCGGCAGCGACGCGCCGAGCGGGAAGCCGACCACCGTGCACACGCCGACCCGCGAGCCGCGCAAGTTCGCCGCGGCGCGCTTCACCCACGTGCCGTTCACGCACACGGTGGCGAAGCTGTGCTGCACCGCCTCCTTGCACAGCGTGTCGATGTCCTGCGCGCAGGCGTCCGGCTTGAGCACCGTGTGGTCGATCATGCTGGCGATGTCGGGTTCGGTCGGACACCAGCCGGGCGATCCGCCGATGCGGCAGGCGCCGCTGGCGATCATCGCGCGCACCGTCTTCGGGCGGCGCACGCCGCAGCCGACGCAGTTGTGGCACGGCGTGCAGGCGTCCAGCGTGCCGAAGTCCACCACCGGGCCGGGCGTCCGCGCGCCGGGCGCCGCCTTGATGGTGTTCGGCTCGTAGAGCGACAGCGGCACGCGGCCGCCGCCGGACATCGTCGGAAGCGGCGCCGGACCGCTGGGCGCGTCGCCCAAGCGGCGAAGGACTTCGGCGGCGATGCGTTCGACCAGGGTGTCGTCGGAGGCGCTCATCGGGACTGTCCGGTCTTCTTGCGCGCGGTACGGCTTGGTGGCAAAGGTGAAGGCGTGCGGCAGCAGTTCCTGCACGGTGAACGCCTGGTAGGACGAACCGCCGAGGTCGACGATGACGTCGGCGTTCGGGGCGAGTTCGGCGATGACTTGGCGGCACGCGCCGCACGGCCACGGCGTCGCCTTGCCGTCCGCGGTGACCGCGACGCCGATCAGATGCGCCGCGCCGCCGGCCGCCACCGCGCGGGCGAGCGCGGTGCGCTCGGCGCACAGGCTCAGCGGGTAGGAGGCGTTCTCGATGTTGCCGCCGGTCCACATCTGGCCGGTGCGGCTGAACACCGCGGCGCCGACGCGATAGCGCGAGTACGGCGCGTAGGAATCCTTCGTGGCTTTGCGTGCGGCACGCACCAGCGCCATGCACTCACCGTGGGTGAGGTGGCGCGACCCGGACTGTGCCGGGGCGTTCGACTTCGGCATCGAAATGCGCCTCTTCCTTCCGGTCGTCGGGGGACGTCGGTCACCGCGCGCTGGGAGGCGCGGGGCGAGCGGAGGAGAGTAGCACGCGCGGTGCTACGGATGCCAGAGAGCCTTGACCGCGCCCCAGGAGGTGGCTTCGACCGGCGTGTAGCCGTCGCAGGTGTGGCTGCCGCCGCCGCCGACCGTGATGATCGGCGCGACGATGGTGGCCTGGTCGACGCGGCCGCTGGCATCGAGAGTCGCGCAGTAGTTGAGAGAGACGCAGCCCTGGCCTTGCGTGCAACCGTCGGTCTCGAACTGGATCTGCAAGATGGCGCCCGACGTGCAGCCGGTGCTGGTGGCGCTGTTGGTCCAGGCGACGTGGAATTGGCTGATGTTGTCGTCCACGACGATCGGCGCCGCGCTGCCGCGGTTGAGGTAGGTGCACGTCGAGCCGCTGCTCGTCTTGTACACGGTGCCGATGTGGGCGAAGCACGTGCCGGCAAAGTTGGTGGCCGGGTCCCAGCTGACGAAGATCTCGGCTCCGGCGAAGGTCAAGCCGCCGCTGCGGTAGAGCCGGACGTAGGCGTTGTTGACCGAGGCCGGGCTGGTGTCGGTGACCTGGCTGGTGGCGCTCCAGGACAAATAGGCGGCGGTGCCGGCGTTCGAGCCGGCGTGCGCGGACCCGGCGATGGCCAGCGCGAGGCAGACCAGCGCGGCGCACGCGTCGCGGAGGGCGCCCTGTCGCAGGCGCGTTGTCAGGTCAAGACGGGGCATGAAACGTCCACCTCTCGGCGGTGTGCAGGGCCGGGAGCAGGGGCCTCCGGCGCCGGGGTCTTCGCCCCGACTCTATCAGAATTCGTCCGGGCGGCGGGCGGGAGTTTGCGTCGTGGGTGGCGAATCGGGCGATTCCCGCCAACGCGGGAGCCGGTCCCGCGACAGAGGCGGTGTTCCGGGCCTCGGCCCTCGACCCCACCTCGTTCACGGAGACTTGCCATGCGTACACGACGAGTGCCGCGAGCCGCCTTGCTGGCGGCCGCACTGGCGATCCTTCCCGGGGCGGCCGTACGGGCCGCCACGGAGACCGGCGATCCGGCTAACCGCTTGAGCTACTCACGGATCGCCTCCACCGCGACGGCGCCCGGCGACGTCGAGTCTGCCGCCACTGCCTTGCTCGACGGCAATGCCGGCACCGGCATCACGTTGGCCGCCGGTGAGAGCATCACGTTCCGCTTCATCGGCGCGCCGCGCTGGGTCAGCCACCTGCGCATCGCGGCCGGCGGTGCCGGCGTCCTCGTGCACGGTCTCGACGCCCAGGGGGCGCGTGTCGAGGTGGCGCGGATCGCCGCCGCGGCGAACGACGCCGCGCGCGACGTCGAGTGTCCGGCGAGCTACCTGACCGAGCTGACGTTCACCGCCGACGGCGGCGCCGTCCGGCTCGCCGACCTGTCGGCGCGCTTCGTGTCACGCGACCCCGACGACGCGCGGCTCGGCACCGGCGACGAAGGCACGCGCGAATACCACTACGACTACTGCAACGACTATCCCGGCTCCGCCGACGACCTCACCAACACCGACGACAACGCGCACGACCTGCGCGACAAGCTGCCCTCCGACTGGACCACCTACGGCCACGGCGACAGCAACGCGCACGAGGAGCACCTCAAGAACTCTTCGCTCGGCGGCGTCAACAACGACCACATCGACAATGCCGACCTCTCGCTGTGGTGCGGTCACGGCGGCGTCGGCTGGGACGATCCGGCGACCGGCACCGACCTCGGCTCGATGATCTTCGGCAACACCACCGCCGACGACGACAACTGCGTGCCGAGCGACGCCGCCGACGCCTGGGGCGACTCCGACATGGAGTGGTTCGACGCCATCTCGTGCCAGACCCTGCGCGAAGTCGGCCAGGACTACTGGGCCGACGCGCTCGCCGGCCAGCACTTGATCTGCGGCAGCGAGGATGACATCAACGCCAAGAACTACGGGACGAAGCTCGGCGACTACTACATCGACAACGGCGCCTTCGACAGCGCGAAGTCGATCAAGCAGGCGTGGTTCGACGCCATCGACGCGCACAACGGCGGGCACGACATCGCCGTGGTGATCGGCGAGAACTCGACCATGGGCAACGACTACCTCTGGGGCCAGGGATCGACCGCCTCCGACCCGACCGTCGACGGCACCTACTCGTGCTGGGAGTACGACGTCGGCTTGCTCGGTCCGCACCACCAGTCGGCGCCGGTGCCGGCGCTCACCGACCCGGTTACCCGCCGGGCCGAGCCGGGTCGTGGCTGGACGGTGACGTATGATCGCGCGCTCCTCGGGACGGCCACGCCGTCGCAGATGCCGGTGTACAACGTGGTGCCGCGGCTGGTGGACTCGGTCTACGTGCGGATGCTGGCCAATTCGCTGTGCGGCATCGGCATGCCGGTGTGCGGCGGCGACATCGGCCCCGGCAATCCCGGCGACCTCAACCTGATTCAAGGCACCAAGGAGCTGCGCGTGCGCACGCAGTCCGGCGCGTGGCACTACGAGGACGTCGCCAAGTGGATGGCGTGGCGGAACACGCCGCCGCAGTTGCTGACTGGCGAGGCGGCGATTTCGCAGGCCGAGCAATTCCTGTCGCAGATGGGCCGCCGGCCGACTGACGCCGTCGTCGAGGGCGTGCACTACCTGAAGCAGCACGCCTCGCTCAAGGGCGCGGGCGGGCAGACGACCGCCGACCTGCCGGAGTCGACGTTCGCGATTGCCTCGCAGGTGCGCTACACGCGGCGCCTCGGGACCACGCCGGTGTTCGGTGCCGGCGCGAGCCTCACCGTGTCGCTGGGCGCGGGCGGCGGACTCGAGCGCATCTGGCACGGCGGCTGGCGCCAGGTGCAGCCGGGGCAGAACGTCACCGTGCTGCCGCTCGACTCCATGATCGTCGCGCTCACCTCGATGGGCAACGCGTCGCTGGTGGACAACATCGCGCGCAAGGTCACCGGCATCCAGATCAACTCGAGCGAACTCGGCTACTACGAGCCGAGCTGCTACGACTCGCCGGCGAATCTGCGCCCGGTGTGGTGCCTGCACTGCACGCTGTTCGGCCCGGGCGGCGACAGCGACCCCGCCGACTTGCTCCTGTGGGCCGACGCGATGCCGGTCCGCGCGCACATCCAGTCCTCGGCCGGGCAGCCGGCGGGCGGTCCGGCGAGCATGATGCCGTCGGTGCCGGCCGGTTCGACCGTCAGCTTCACCGGAAGCGCCGATCACGGCGTGCCGCCGTACACCTTCACGTGGTTCCGCGAGAGCAGCGTGGTCGGCAACGGCCCGACGTACGCCGGCGTGTGCGACTTCCACAACTCGGGCGACGACGTCGACAGCACCGTGACGGTGCGGTTGCAGGTCAAGGACGCGCTCGGCGACATCGGCTACGCGCTCTACAGCCTCCGTTTGAACGCGGTGACCGGCGTCGCCTCTCCGGAGTGGGCCGCGGCGCGCGGCTTGACGCTCGACGCGCCGAGCACCATGCGCGGAACCGCCGGCGTGCAGTTCACCGTGGGATCGCGCGGCGTGGAGGCGCCGGTCACGTTGCGCCTCGTCGACGCGGCGGGACGCGTGGTGCGCACGTTCGACGCCAGTGGCGCGCGCGGCGGGATCGCCAGCGTGTCGTGGGATGGCCGCGACACCGCGGGGCATCCGGTGGCAGCGGGCACCTACATGCTGCGCGCTGCGGCCGGCGAGGTCGTCACGGCTCGCAAGCTGACGGTCGTGCGGTAGCGGTCTCGCGGATGGTTCGGCGTTCGTGAGACGGCGACGGGGCGGAGGCACCTGGCCTCCGCCCCGTTCGTTGTCGGTGCGACGTGCTCAGCCGCGCAGCGCGGAGAGGAAGCTCGTCCCGTTCCCGGTGCCGGTGACGCCGAACGCCTCGGCGATGGTGGCGCCGACGTCGGCGAAGCTGGCGCGGTCGCCGATCGGCGCGCCGCTGCCGCCCGGCGTCCAGGCGACCAGCGGGACGTACTCGCGCGTGTGGTCGGTCGAGACGTCCGTCGGGTCGTTGCCGTGGTCGCCGGTGATGAGCAGCAGGTCGCCCGGCCGCAGCTGCGCGGTGAGGGACGGCAGTGCCTCGTCGAAGTCGGCCATCGCCTGGACGAAGCCGTGCGAGTCGTTGCGGTGGCCCCACAGCGTGTCGAAGTCGACGAGGTTGATGAACATCAGGCCGTTGTCGAGCGCGGGCAGATGTTCGAGCGCGTTCTTCATCGCCTCGGCGTTCGACTCGCAGTGGAACGACTTGGTGAGGCCTTGATGCGCGAATAGGTCGTCGATCTTGCCGACCGCCCACACCTCGATGCCGTGGCCCTTCAGGATGTCGAGGATCGTCGGGGCGATGGGCAGCACGCTGTAGTCGCGGCGCGCGTCGACGTCGCGCTTGTAGGCGCCGCTGGTGCCGGCGAAGGGTCGCGCGATGACGCGGCCGACGCGGTGTTCGCCCTGCAGTTGCTCGCGGGCGATCTCGCAGATGCGGTACTGCTCGGCGAGCGGGATGACGTCCTGGTGCATGGCGATCTGGAAGACGCTGTCGGCGCTGGTGTAGACGATCGGCGAGCCGGTGCGCACGTGCTCGTCGCCGAGCGTTTGGATGATCTCGGTGCCGCTGGCGGCGACGTTGCCGAGCGAGCCGCGGCCGATGGCATCGTGGAAGCGCTGCAGGACGTCCGGCGGGAAGCCGTTCGGGTAGGTCGGGAACGGCGTGTCGAGGACGACGCCGGCGAGCTCCCAGTGGCCGGTGACGCTGTCCTTGCCGGGCGAACGCTCGCCGAGGCGGCCGTAGACGCCGTCGAGCCGCGTGTGGGCGCCGGTGACGCCGGGCATGCGGGTGAGTTCGCCGAGGCCCAGGTTGGCGAGGTGCGGCAGCGCCATCGGGCCGTACTGCCGCGCGAGGTTGCCAAGGGTGTCGGAGCCGACGTCGCCGTAGGCTGCGGCGTCCGGCAGTTCGCCGACGCCGACGCCGTCACAGACGATGAGAACGATGCGCATGGAGTGTGAAAACCTCTACCGTGGATGCGGCGGGCGCCGCGTGTCGAGCCAACGTGGTCGCCCGGACCTTAGCAAACCGCAGCGGCGCGACGCTAGCGCGCCGTGGCGAGGGCGCGGGTCAGCGCGGCGGCTGGCGCATGGTCGCCGAGACTCTGCTCGGCGTGGACGTACGACGCGTCCGCCGCGCGCCACCACGACGGCGCCGCCGAGTTGCAGCCCATCGCCCTGGACGCCGATCTGCGTGAAGCCGCGGCGCTTCATCTGGACGGCCTGCCAGATGCTGCGCGGGCCGAGGGTGCGCCACCATTGGCGCTTGAGGCCGGCGGCGGTGTAGGTGGCGCGCGTGGTGTCACTCAGCACCCATGCGCCAGCGGTGCGGAGCTGGAACTCGTCGTCGAACGCGCGGGCGAAGTGCGGCGCGCCATTGCCGATCACCACGACGCGCGCGCCGGTCTGCGTCCACTCGGCGATGTGCGGCCGGTACCCGGCCACGGCCTCACGGCAGGCGATTCAGCCGTAGTGGCGCAGGAACAACAACACCGCGGGACGATCGCGCCAGGCGTCGCCGAGGACGCGCGTCGCGCCGTCGGGATCCACGAGTTGCGCGGTGGCGAACGACGGCGGCACCGGAGCGCCGACGTCGACACGTGGCGTGGCGGCCGCCGCGACGGCGGCGAAGGCGAGTGCGCCGATCATAGATCCCCCACCAGCGTGGTGATCCGCATCGGCACATGATTGCGCAGATAGACGCGCGGCACACGCTTGCCGATCGAGATCATCACGTCGTAGCTGAGCGTCTCCGAGTCGCGCGCGACGTCCTCGAGGCTGAGGCGCGCGTCGCCTTGTGAGCCGAACAGCACGACTTCGTCGCCGACTTCGACGCCATCGACATCGGTGACGTCGAGCATGCTCATGTCCATCGTCACGCGCCCGACGATCGGCGCCTTGACGCCGCGCACCAGCACGTGGCCGCGGTTCGACAACTTCACGCTCAAGCCGTGGCCGTAGCCGGCGGGAATCACGGCGATGCGCGACGGACGTTCGACGGTAAACGTGCGGTCGTAGGAGACGGTGCGACCAGGCTCCATGTCCTTGAGCAGGACGATGCGCGATTTGAGCGCCATCACCGGCCGCAAGTGTTCGGCGATGCCGATGCCGGTGTGCGTGTGGCCATACATCATGAGGCCGGGGCGCACCATGTCGAATCGCGCGTCGGGGACGCTGAGCATGCCGGCGGTGTTGGCGGCGTGCGCGATCGGCAGCGCGATGCCGTCGGCGCGCAGCGTCCGAACGAGGGCGAGGAAGTGCGCGGTCTGCTGTTCGGCGAACGCCGTGTGGCCGGGCGCGGCGTCGGGAAAGTGCGTGAAGATGCCTTCGATCTCGACCGCGGGCAAAGCGGCGGCAGCGCGCACCAGCGCCGCGGCGTCGGCTTCGTTCACGCCGCTGCGGCCCATGCCGGTGTCGACTTCGACGTGGACGATCGCGGTGACGCCGCGCGACGCGGCGCGCGCCGACAAGGCCTGCGCGTAGTCGAGCGACGACACCGTCGGCCGCAGCGTGTGCGCGAGGATGTCGTCGATTTCGGCGGGCAGCGTCGGGCTCAAGATCAGGATCGGCGCGTCGAGGCCGGCGCGGCGCAGCTCGATGCCCTCGTGCACGGTGGCGACACCGAGGAACTCGACGCCAGCGGCCGCGGCGACACGCGCGACTTGCGGTGCGCCGTGCCCATAGCCGTCCGCCTTCACGACGAGACAGATGCGGCGGTCCGCGCCGATGCGGCGGCGGACTTCGGCGATGTTGTTGTCGAGAGCGTCGAGGTCGACTTCGACCCAGGTCGGGAATTGCACGCAAGGCTCCAGGTGGCGTGCAGCGCCGTGCCGGCGCCGCGCGGCGACCTTAGCAAAGCCGCGCGGGGGCGGCTACGACCGATGCCGCGCTAGCGGCGCGCGGCGAGCGCCGGCTCGGGCGCCCACGCGCCGGCGGCCGGCCACGGGGCGGGCGACAACTGCGCGCCCAACATCGCCCCGTACTCCTGCTCGAGGGTGAGTGCGGCGGTGGTCCAACTCGCGGCCTCGGCAGCGCGGCGCGCGCTGGCGCGCATCGCGTCGTGGCGTTCGCGGTTCGACAACAGAGACCAGGCGGCTTGGGCGAAAGCGTGCGCGTCGCCGGCGGGACAAACGAGGCCGGTGTCGCCGTGGGCGACGGTTTCCGGCGGGCCGCCCCGTGCTCCACCGGCGGCCGCTGGCGAGCACTTCGAGGACGACGAGGCCGAAGGTGTCGGTGGTGCTCGAGGACAAGGAACAGCTCGCTGGAATGAGCGAAGCGGCGAGTTCGTCGCCACCGAAACCCTGGTGAACAGCACGTCGTCGCCGGCGTAGCGTTGATGAGCGCAAGGACGAAGAGCCGTCGCCGACCCTGCAGGTGATGAGATCGGCCACGCAGCTCGCGCCGCGCCGAACAACGCGTCAGGCCTTCTATCAACCGACGCGGCCGACGTAGACGATCACCGCGGTCGCGGTGCAGGCCGCGCGAGCGCCAGAACGCGGCGGCGGCGAAGGCGTGGCGACTACCGCAGTATTGACGCCTTCAGGAACAACCCGAGCCGCGCGTCAGGCACTGATAGCGTAATCGCACGCTGTTACAGCATGCCCGCGCTCGCCTCCTCCGCCGTACGGCGCATCTTCGATGAACTCGCCGGTGAGCACGCCGTTCCCGGCCAGCCGCGCCATGCGGCGCTCGGTGCTGACCGAGCACCGAAAACCGCAGCAGGCCGCTGCGCGTGAAGGCGATGGTGCCGAGCGGGCCCGGCGTCGCCAGGTGCACGAGGTCGATGCGGCGGCGGCGCAGCAGTTCGAAGACGCCAGGCGCTGAGGACGCGCAGGACGTACTCTCCATGCAGCGCCAGCGTTTCGGTGAGCGCTGGCCGCCGTGTCCTTGCGATGCCGCGAGTCGTGCGCGAGCGCGGTGACCTCGAGCACGTCGAGGCCGGTCACGGCGAAGGCGCGCGAGAGGTTCACGTAGGTGATGCTGACGCCGTCCTGGTGATCGGCGGCGTCGAGGATGACGGCGACGCGCGGGCGGCGCGGCGGCGTGCCGTGCGCGTGCGCCGGCGTGGTGGGCGGTGCGCACGCCTCGCAGCTGCGCGCACGCCTCGCCTTCCTGCGCGAGTTCGCGTGCCGCGAGCACCATGGGCGCCTCGAGCGCGACGTGCGCCAGCGCGCTGCCGACCGCGCGGCGCGTGGCGCCCAGGCGTCCGCCGCGCAGCGCCGCGCTGACGCGGGCGCGCAGGCGGTCGGCATGCGCGTGCGCGCCGAGCCACTGGTCCGCGTCGACGCGCTGCTGGTGTGCGCCGCCAGTTCGTTGACCGCGCCCACCGCGTCGATAAAGCGGACGCCGTGCACGTCGCCTTCAGCAGGTCGATGGCGGTGCGCGCGATGAGGCGGCTGTCGAACTGCGCGGCGACGACGTCCTCGGCGTAGCGCGCCAGCTCCTCGCCCCCGCATGCGGCGACGCCCGGCCACCGGCTCACTTTCGAGACGCTCGCCGAGACGTTCGCGGGCAGCACGTGGCGGCGAGGAGCCGCAGCTCGTGCAGCCACGCGGCGTAGGCCGATGCGCGCGGAGATTTGGCGCGCGCGTGCGCTCCGGCGGCGCGGACGCGTCCGGCGCGCAGGTGCGCGAGGAATTCGTCGACGCTGGAAGCGGGTGGCGTCAGCGTGTAAACTCGCGCGACCTCCGCGAGCGTGTACGCGCCGGAGACGCCGATGCCGGGCACGCTCACCGGCGTCGGACGCTCGCCCTGCGCGGCGTCCGGCAGGCTGGCGAGCGCGAGCGCCGCGGCCGCATCGTTGGCAGCGGCGGAGCGCCAGCCGCTGCGCGTCTGCCACAGCGGGAACAGCGCGGCTTGACGGCGCGCGATCGCCGGCGCGCGAGCGGCGCGGCAAGCAGCGCCTCGAGCGGATCGGCGAGGACGGTGACCCAGCGGCGCGTTCCGGCGCGGGCGCGCAGCGCGGCGGCATCATCGCCGGCGGCGGTGAGGGCGCGGTGGTCGGCGTCGTCGTGGAGGCCGAGGACGAGGACGGTCCACTCGACGCCGCCGGTTGGATCGCGCACCACGACCTCTTCGCCCAGGATGACGTCGCCGTAGTGGCGCAGCGACAGCGCGCCGTCGAGCGTGCCGCGGTCGGTGATGGCGACGAAGCTCATCCCGCGGCGGCGGGCCGCCTCGTAGGCTTCTTCCGGGTCGACGACGGAGACCAGGCGCGGGGTACCAGGCGCGTCAGAGGCGGCGACGGGAGACGAATAGCGGGTGTGCAGGTGCAGATCGGCGCACGCTGCATCGCCGGCAGGGCCGGCCGCGGATCGCGTCACCCGGAGTCTCCTAAGAGGGTTCAGAGGCCAAACGGCCGCGCGATGTCCGGGCGGGCCGCCGGCGGCGGGGTCGGCCCCGTCGCAGCCGCTGGTGATACCAGGAGCCGGGCCGGGGTGTCAACGCGAGGCGGTCCGGGCGGCTTGACGGCGGGGCGGATCGCTCACTAGGGTCGCCGGCTCGCGGGGCGCCCGGCCTCGCGCTGGCCCGGAGCCGCCGACCATGTCCCGCCGCACGCCCGAAGAGATCGGCGCCGCCGTCGCCGAGGAGATCCGCATCGCCCGCCGCCTGCTCGCCGAGGACGGCTGTGCGTGGGATCGCGAGCAGACGCTCGCGTCGATGACGCCCTACCTCATCGAGGAGGCCCACGAGGTGGTGGAGACCATCGCACACGACGACGGACCGCATCTGCGCGAAGAGTTGGGCGACGTGCTGTACCTCGTCGCCTTCTTCGCCGAGTTGGCCGAGCGCGCGTACGGATTCGATCTCGCCGATGTCGCCGCCGACAACGTCACGAAGCTGACACGCCGGCATCCGCACGTGTTCGGCGACCGCGATGCGGCCGACGCGACGATGGCGCTGCGCGCGTGGGAGGAGTTGAAGGCGGCGGAGCGCGGCGGTGTCGCGGGCGCCAAGCCGGAACATCCGCTCGGCAAGTTTCCGAAGGGTCTGCCGGCGTTGATCGCCGCGTATCGCACGCAGCAGAAGGCGGCGGCGGCGGGGTTCGACTGGGCGACGGCGGGCGATGCGTTCGCCAAGGTGCGCGAGGAAGTTGGCGAGGTGGCCGAGGCGCTGGACGCCGGCGATCACGCGGCGCTCGGCGATGAGATCGGCGACGCGCTGTTCGCTCTGGCGACGTTCGCGCGACACGCGGGACACGATCCGGAGCAGGTGTTGCACAGTGCGGTGCGGCGGTATCGCGAAAGGTATGCGCGGATGGTGGGGCAGCTCGAGGCGCGCGGGGCGACGGTGGGCGGCGAGTCGCTCGAGGCGTTGTTGGCGGAGTGGAAGGTGGCGAAGGGTCGCTAGAGACCCAGCGCCCGCTCCACACGAGTTCGGCGAGCCGCGTCAACGAGATGCGTCCCTGCGCGACGCCTTCGGAGTACGCGAGCGACAGCAGCATCTCGATGACGGGCGCGCCGTTGCCGCATTGGTCGAACGGCACGGCGCCGCGCTTCTTCTCCACCTCGATGCGGAGGGCTCGGCCTGGCAGCACCGGAAACGAGTGTGGGATGCACGGTGAAACGGAGGGGCGGGGATCTCTCCCCGCCCCTCCTGTCGACTCAGCCTTGGCTGAGGTCTGTCGTGCCCGCTAGCGGACGATCAGCAGGCGGCTGGTGAGCCGCTCGCCGGCGATCGTCG
>JBGATO010000004.1:0-108899 GCA_044229145.1 Candidatus Eiseniibacteriota bacterium
CGTAGCCGAGGTCCGCCAGCCGCGACGAGCGCCAGCGATAGCTCTGCTCCTCGAGCTCGGCCGGCGGCTCGGAGCGTGCGGCCATGATCGTGTGCCGCGCCAGGTCGGCGTCAGCGCGGTAGAGGTCCTCGACGAGCTGCTGGATCAGGCGCTGCGTGTCGTCGTCGCCCTTGAGCTCCAGCATGAAGAACCGATCCGGCGTCGCCATGATCGGGTTGTCGTTGTCCTCCTCGGGCTCCTCGCCGAGGGAGACGTCCCAGATCCGCACCTGGCGCTGGAGGATCAGCGCGCGCAGCTCGGCATCGAGGCCGCCCCACACCTCACCGACCTTCTCGAAGCCGGTCTCGATCAGCGATGCGATCCACGGCTTCAGCGGCGCGACCTCGATCTGGTCCTTCTGCCACGCCTCGAGATCGAAGCAGCCCTGGATCTGCGCGGGCGTCGCGAGCTCGAGCAGCGGCTGCGCGTCCTCGAACCCGACCTCGTGCACCAGCTCGAACACCTCGTTCGGCGACAGCGCCGCGATCGCGGCCGGCGCATTCTCGGCCGACAGGAGCGCATCGATCCGCCGGTACCCGCGCGGGCCCGCCAGCTGCGCGCGAAGTCGCGCGAGGGGGCCGCTGGGAGGAATGTCTCGGTCGGTCATCGGAGTAAGGTCGGTGTCGGGCGACATGACTAGCACAGGCGCAGTAGATCCCGTGCATGCCGCGGTCAACGCCGCGATCGGGCGGGTCGGACCCGGCCTCTACGGCGTCGCGTGCTCGGGCGGCGCCGACTCGATGGCGCTCGCCCACGCGACGATCGCCGCCGCCGGCGCCACCAACGTCGTCGTGATCACGATCGACCACCAGCTCCAGCCCGGCTCCGGGCGGGTCGCCGCCGGCGTCGCCGCGTGGGCGGTGGAGCAGGGGGCCGCCGCGGTGGTCCGGGCCGTCGAGGTGCCCGCGCGCGCGTCGGTCGAGGCCGCCGCCCGCGATGCCCGCTACGCCGCGCTCGACGCGATCGCCGACGAGCTCGGCCTCTCCGCGGTGTTCCTCGGACACACCGCGCGCGATCAGGCGGAGACCGTCCTCATGCGGATCCTGCGGGGTACCGGTCCGGCCGGACTGGGCGGTATCCCGGCGCGGCGTGGCCGGTTTCATCGCCCGCTGCTCGCGCTGCCGCGCACGGCGATCGACGACTTCGTCACCCGGCACGCGCTGCCGATCGCCGCGGATCCGATGAACGACGATTTCAAGCTCGCCCGGGTCCGGATCCGCTCGACGATCCTCCCCGCGCTCCGCGGCGAGAACCCGCAGCTCGACGCCGCGCTCGTCCGGCTCGCCGCCAGCGCGGCCGAGTGGACGGCCGTGCTCGACGAGCTGTCCGGCCCGCACGCGGCGTTCCCGATCGACTGCCGCGCGCTGTCCGGCCAGCCGGCCGCGGTGCGAAAGCGCGCGCTCGCGCGGGCGCTCGAGGCCGCCGGCATCGATCACGACGCCGTCCATCTCGACGAGCTCGACGCGCTCGTGCTGCGCCCGGCCGCCGGGCAGGTGTCGGTCGACCTGCCGGCGCGCCGGATCACGCGGACCTACGATCAGCTGTCTCCGGACATTGGGGCGGATCCCGTCGCCGCGCTGCGCGCACCGGACGGTCCGTACGAGCTGCGGCCCTGGCAGCCGGGGGACCGCATGCGACCCGCGCGCCTGAAGGGCCGATCGCGGAAGCTGTCGGACCTCTACATCGATGCGAAGGTGCCGCGCGCGGAACGCGACGGCGCGCGCGTTGTCGTACGCACGACCGATGGCGAGATCGTGTGGGCCGAGCATCTCGGAACTGCATTCGGCGAAGGTGCCGAAGTCGAACCGAAACCAGCCTGAATGGTCGGGGTCTTTTCGAGAGATTTCGACTTTGCAACCAGGGGCAAGTGGCCCATGCTAGTGGGCAAGTCCTCCTGACGAGCGGGTTTTCGTTGCGCCAATCTCACAAGACCATCCTGATCTGGGCGATCCTGATCCTCATGTTCGTGAGCATCTATTCGATGTTCACGGACTCCTCGTCCAAGGAGAAGGAGCTGGACGTCACGGCGTTCCGGACCCAGCTCACGAACAAGGAAGAAGCCAGCAAGATCGAGAGCATCAAGGTCGAGCCCCGGGGGCATGACGACGCTCGGTACGTCGTCACCATGAAGAACGACCAGGTGAAGCGGGTCGTCTACGCGGAGTTCCCCGGCACGATCACCAAGGACATCTACGAGGCGGGTATCTCGTACACCGTCAAGTCCAAGGACGAGTCGAGCATCTGGCCGCAGGTCCTCGTGTGGTGGCTGCCGATGCTCCTCCTGGTCGGCATCTTCTTCCTGTTCATGCGCCAGCTGCAGAGCGGCGGCGGCAAGGCGATGAGCTTTGGCAAGTCCAAGGCGAAGCTGCTCTCGGATCACCAGAACCGCGTGACGTTCAAGGACGTGGCCGGTGTCGAGGAAGCGAAGGACGAGGTCGAGGAGATCATCGCGTTCCTCAAGGACCCCAAGAAGTTCACGCGCCTCGGCGGCCGCATCCCGAAGGGCGTCCTGATGATGGGCCCGCCGGGCACCGGCAAGACGCTGCTCGCGCGCGCGATCGCCGGCGAGGCGGGCGTGCCGTTCTTCTCGATCTCGGGCTCCGACTTCGTCGAGATGTTCGTCGGCGTCGGCGCGAGCCGCGTCCGCGACCTGTTCGAGCAGGGCAAGAAGAACGCGCCGTGCATCATCTTCATCGACGAGATCGACGCGGTCGGCCGTCACCGTGGCGCCGGCCTGGGCGGCGGTCACGACGAGCGCGAGCAGACGCTCAACCAGCTGCTCGTCGAGATGGACGGCTTCACTTCGAACGACGGCGTGATCCTGGTCGCCGCCACCAACCGGCCCGATGTGCTCGACCCGGCGCTCTTGCGCCCCGGCCGCTTCGACCGTCAGATCGTGGTCGACCGGCCCGACGTGCGCGGCCGCGAAGGCATCCTGCGCGTGCACGTGCGCAACATCCCGCTCGATGCCGATGTCGCGCTCGACATCTTGGCGCGCGGCACTCCGGGCCTCGCGGGCGCCGACCTCGCGAACTTGGTGAACGAGGCCGCGCTGCTCGCCGCCCGCAAGAACAAGAAGAAGGTCGCGATGACCGACTTCGAGGAGGCGAAGGACAAGGTGATGATGGGCACCGAGCGCCGCTCGCTCGTGCTCAGCGACGAAGAGAAGCGCAACACCGCGTTCCACGAGAGCGGTCACGCGCTGGTCGCCTGGCTCACGCCCGACACAGATCCCGTGCACAAGGTGACGATCATCCCGCGCGGCCGCGCGCTCGGCCTCACGCACTACTTGCCGACCGACGACCGCTACAGCGGCACGCGCGAATACCTCGAATCGAAGATCGCCATCGCGCTCGGCGGCCGCGTCGCCGAGGAAGTCGTCATGAAGCGCTTCACGACCGGCGCCAGCGACGACATCGAGAAGGCTACCGAGATCGCGCGCCGCATGGTGTGCGAGTGGGGCATGAGCGACCGCCTCGGGCCGGTGCGCTACGGCAAGCACGAGGAAATGGTGTTCCTCGGCCGCGAGATCTCGCAGCAGCGCGACTTCAGCGAGTCCACGGCGATCCTCATCGACCAGGAAGTGCGCCGGTTGATGGAGGCCGGGCACACCACCGCGACGCGTTTGCTGAGCGAGAACCTCGACAAGTTGCACCTGCTCGCCAACACGCTGCTCGAACGCGAAGTGCTGGACGGCGAGGAGATCACCACGTTGCTCACCGGCGGGACATTGCCGCCGCTGCGCCGCATCAATCCGGAGGAGCCGGCGGCGGACGCCACCGGCGACGCTGCTCTGCCCGAGAGCGCGAGCGGCACCGACGCACCACCCGCCGAAGCGTCGGCCTCCGTCATGACCGACCTCGACGCTCCGGCGCCCGGCCGCTCCACGCCGCGCGTCCCGCCGACCGCGTCATGACCTCCGGGCCGGGCGACCGCTCGGCCGTCGCGCACCCCGCGGCGGCCGAGCGCGACGCACCGCCCGCCGTCGCACCCGCCGCTTCCGCGTCAGCCGCCGTTCCCGCTCGCCTCCTCGTCCCCGGTTCGCTCGACGATCTCCGGCGCGAGATGTTCCGCGTCGGCGTGGACCCAGAAGGCGTGGCGATCATGGCGCCGCTCGCCGCCACGGTGATCGTGCGGCTCGAGAATCTCTCCGCCCCCGCCTGCAACATCCTGAAGCAGGAGATGCTCGCGTGCGGCGGCGACGCCGCCGTGCATCGCGATGTCATCACCGCGCGGTCGCCGCGCGGCGGGGCGATCGTGTTCGGGACACGGCGCGCCTTGCTCACCGTCGCGCACAAACTCGGCGCGCAACCATTCGGTCTCGCGGCGGCCGGCCGCGCGCTGCGCGAGTTACTCGAAACGCCTGCGGAGCCGGCGACGCTGCGCTGCGGCACACACCAGTTCCCGCGCGGCCGCACGCTGGTCATGGGCATCCTCAACGTTACGCCCGATTCATTCTCCGACGGTGGCGCGTGGCTGGCGCCCTCCGATGCGGCGCGCCACGCCGAGGCGATGCTGCGTGACGGCGCCGACATGATCGACGTCGGCGGCGTCAGCACGCGGCCCGGCGCGGTACCGGTCGACGCCGACGAGGAGTGGGCGCGCGTCGCGCCGGTACTCGATGCGCTGCGTCCGCTCGGCGCGTGCGTGTCGATCGACACCTCGACGCCGGAGGTCGCCGCGCGCGCGTGTGCTGCCGGCGCCTCGCTGGTCAACGACGTCACCGGCCTCGCCGCCGGCGACGACCTCGCACGCATTGCCGCCGCGCACGACGCCGCGCTCTGCGTCATGCACATGCGCGGCACCCCGCGCGACATGGCCCAGCACACGCACTACGATGACCTGATGGGCGAGATCCTCGAAACGCTCGGCGCCGCACTGCGGCGTGCGTGCGGCGCCGGAGTGGCCTCCGAGAGCCTTCTCGTCGATCCCGGACTCGGCTTCGCCAAGACCGCGGCGCAGAATCTGGTGATCCTCCGCCGCCTGGCCGAACTGGCGACGCTTGGCACGCCGGTGTTGGTGGGCGCCTCGCGGAAGTCGTTCCTCGGCGCCCTCGCCGCTGCCCCAGACGGCACGCCCGCGCCCGTCGACGATCGACTCGAGGGCAGCGCGGCAGCCGCCGTGCTTGCCGCAGCCGCAGGCGCGCGGGTGCTGCGCGTCCATGATGTGCGCGCCACCGTGCGCGCCCTGCGCGTCGCCGACGCCGTGCGCACCGCGCGCGAGGAGACGCCGTGATCCCGTCCTTCGACTGGACCGCCTACACGCTCGACCCCACCGTGCGCGAGATCGTCCTCGCGGTGTTCGACATCTTGGTGGTCGCGCTCGCGCTGTACCGCATCTTCATCATCATCCGCGGCACGCGCGCGGCGCAGATGTTCGTCGGCTTGCTGGGCATCGTGCTGGCGTCGATCGTCGCCAGCTGGGTGAAGCTCGAAACCGTGAACTGGATCGTACGCAACTTCACGCCGGTCTGGATGGTCGCGTTCGTCATCCTGTTCCAGCCCGAACTTCGGCGTGCCCTCGCGATGATCGGCCAGAGCCGGTGGGTCGGATCGCTGGTGCGCGTCGAACCGTACGGCGTGCTCGGCGAAGTGTTGCGCGCCGTCGAATCGATGGCACAGCGGCGCGTCGGCGCACTCATCGTGTTCGAACGCGACATGGGACTGCGCAACTACATGGAGACCGGCCGCCGCATCGATGCCCGCGTGTCGGCCGAGTTGATCGAGACCGTCTTCACCAACGGCACGCCGCTGCACGACGGCGCGATCATCATCCGCGGCGAGACCGCGGTGGCCGCCGGCTGTCTGCTGCCGCTATCACCCTCGCCCGTGCCGTCGCCGCTCGGCACGCGCCACCGCGCCGCGCTCGGATTGTCGGAGGAGACCGACGGCCTCGTCTTGGTAGTGAGCGAGCAGCGCGGCGCCGTCAGCCTCGCCTACCGTGGCCGCCTGCTGACGAACTTGAACAGCGGCCAGCTGCGCGCCGAACTCGCCAACATCTTCGGCAAGGCGGCGAAGGACGCGCTCGAGAAGGACGGCCCGCGCGGCCGTGTCGTCGAGGCCGCCGGCGCAGTGGAGGCGCGCGGCTAGCGTCCCATCCTCACGAACGTAACGCAGCGGGGGCGCGGCCTGGCGATGGCCGCGCCCCCGTGTATTCGTGTCCGATGTCGTTACGCCGGAATCGCCGGCTCCAATTCCAGCACATGGGCGCGGACCAGTGGCACCGGAATCGTCCCAGCCGACAACACGCGCGCGTGGAAGTCGTGCAGCGAAAACGCCGCGCCCTCGCGCGCCTTGACCTCGTCGCGCAAATCGAGAAGCGCCAGCTTGCCCAGCATGTACGACGACGGCTGCGTCGGCGTCATGCAGTAGCGCGTGACTTCGGAGCGCGCGTTCGCCGGCTCCAGCCGCACCTCGTCGACCATGAACGCGACCGCCTCGTCGAACGTCATCTCGCCGGTGTGGAGCCCGACATCGACGATGATGCGTCCGGCCCGCCAGAGCGCGTCCTTCAACTGCCACAAGCGCAAGAGCGGGTCGCTGTAGAATCCCTCTTCCCACATCATCTGCTCGCAGTAGAGCGCCCATCCCTCGGCGAGCACGGACGAATCGCCCATCAATCGCGCGAGCGAACCGCACCGGTTGGCGTGCATCAGTTGGAGGTGGTGTCCCGGATACGCCTCATGCACTGCGGTGAGGATGCGGCTCGCGCGGCAGTGTCCTTGCAACTGATCGCGCTGGTCGTCCGCGGACGCCTGCGCATCGACCGGCGTGACGTAGAAGTGCCCTTCCTGCACGGTCTCGAACGGTCCGGGCTGCTGGTACGCCGCATAGGGAATCACCGGGCGGTCGAACACCGGCGTCTCCACGATCTTGCAGATCTCGCCGTCCGGAATCGGCGCGATGTGCTTCTCGCGCACGAAGCGCACGCAGGCGGCGGTTTCCTCGACATAGCGCGCCAGCACTTCGCCCGCTTCCGGCACGTCCTGCTTCGCGCGCTCGATGAGGTCGATCCAGGTGGCCGCCGGGTCGATCTGTCGCGCGGTGTCTTCGAGCTGTTGCCGCAGCTCCGCGAACACCGCGCGGCCGCGCGCCGCGATCCCGGCCGCGTCCTCCGGCAGCAGGTGCTCGTGGCGGAACAGCCAATCCAGCTTCTCGCGGCCGATGCACCAGTTGCCCTGCGCGGTGGGGGCAATCTCGTCGGTGAGCGCGGCCGCATAGGCAGTAAACGCCGCCGCCGCCGCCGCGGCCGGTCCCTCGAGGACAGGCAAGAGCGTCGCATCGCGGTCACGCACGTAGCCGAGGACTTCCTCGACGAACGCGGCGCCACCTCCCGCCACCTGCGCGCCGACCTTGGCGAACAGCGGCGGCACGTCGCGCAACTGCGCGCGCGCCGTGTCGAGCCAGGCCGGAATTGCCTGCAAGCGTGCCGCCATCGCCCGCACGCGCGGTTCGAGCGGCAGGTGGCCCCGCAGCATGAGGAAGTACACCGCGTAGATCGCCCACTCCGCCGCACGCGAGGGGTTCGTCTCATGCTCGCGGAGCTCCCGCGTGCGGAACACCGAGGACTCCAGTGTGGCGAGCAGCAGCGCGCGGTCGATCCGCCGGGCCGGCTCCATCGTCTCCGCCGGAATCGCGCGAAGCCGGTCGAGCAGCGCCGCGTAGTCCGCCACTTGCGCGGCGATCGCGCCGGCGCTGTTGTCCGGCATGCGCGCGTCGCGTTCGTGCCGGCCATACATCGTGGCAACGATCGGATTGTGCAGGAAGATCGTCTCGACGATGTCCCGCTCCACGCGGTCGAACGGATGCATGTCGCTCATGGTGTCTCCTGAGAACGGTAATGATCGAAGCCCCGCGCACGCAGGGCCCGGCGCCGGCCTGTCGTGTCGACCACGTCGACGTGCGCTCGCCCGGAGGACTCGACACGGCCCACGACGTGGAGCGCCACCCGGGCCTCCCGCGCCAGCGCCGCGCGCGCGGCGCTCACCCGACGCGACGGCATCGCCACGAGTAGCTCGTAGTCTTCGCCGCCGCTCCACGCCACCTCGAATGGATCGAGTCCGAGCCGCGGCGCGACACGCTGCACCACCGGCGCGACCGGAACGGCGTCGGCGTCCAGCGTCAGGCGCACCCCACTCGCGCGGGCGATGTGCCAGAGCTCGGACGCCAATCCATCGCTGATGTCGATCATCGCGTGGGCGCCGTGCCGCGCCAAGAGGACGCCAGCGCGGGGTTGCGCGTGCCCTGAAAGGTGTCGGCGCAGCGCCATCGCGCTGCCCGCTCCGAAGCGGCGAGCCAGGCGGCGGCGCGCGTCCGCGGTGGCCGCAGCACCGGGCGGCAGTTCGCCGAGAAGCCGCAGTCCAAGCTCTGACTCACCGAGCCGGCCGGTCACACAGAGTACGTCTCCCGGCTGAGCTCCGCTACGTGTGACTGCGGCCCGCGCCGCCACCTGACCCAGCATCGTGACGCTGAGAACGAGTTGATCGGCGCCTACCGTATCGCCGCCCACCAGAGGGCACCCGAAGTGCGAGGCGGCGCGCGCAAAACCCCGGGCGAGAGCGGCGAGCCACCGGGCCGAGGTGTCTGCCGGGGCACCGAGTGCCAGGACAGCCCCGAGCGGCGTGCCCCCCATCGCGGCGATGTCGCTGACGTTGCACGCGAACGCCTTGCGCGCGAGTTCCGCCGGCGTCGACCAGTCACGCTGGAAGTGTCTGCGCTCGACGAGCGCATCGACGGTGACCAAGAGCCCGCGGCGAGGCCGGGCGAGGACTGCGGTGTCGTCGCCGATTCCGATCCGCCAGGGACCTGTCCCACCCGCCGTGCAGGCGCGGCGGAACAAGTCGATCGCGCGGAATTCGCCGAGATCAGCGAGGCGCTGCGCGGAACGGCCGCGCGTCTGGGAGGTCTTCACGGCGCCGCATCATACCGGGACTCCCAGGGCCACCGCGAGCCCGGCCATCGACACCACGTCCACCGCGTTGTGCTGCAGGATGGGAGCGACCACGGACGGATCGGCCGTGCGCACGAAGCGATGGAATTGCTCCGGCACCTCCCGTGAGGGGAGATCCTGCCTGCGCGGCCGTCCCAGGATCACCGCCTCCAGGGTGCCCAGCCGACAATTCGCCACGTAGCCGCGCCAGGCGCGCCGCGCCAACGGAAGCAGGTCCGTATGCGCGGGAATGCGGAGCGGCGGAAGACCCCACAGCGTCGTGCGATCCCGGAGCGACGGCAAATCGAACGAGGCTCCGTTGAAGGTGACGATGCGGGTGGCCCGCTGCACTTCCCGCGCCACGGCGCGCAGCATCGCCTCCTCTGAGGGGTAATCGACGGCCAGGTACTGACGCACCACGATGCGTCGGCCAACGACCCAGGCACAGCCGACGAGCAGGATCGGCGCATTCGCCAGACCGGCGGTTTCGATGTCGAGAAAGAGGGTTCCCGCACGGCGGGGTCGGGACGAATCGCCCGCCTCCCTCGAAGCGGGGAGGGAACATGCGGGAAGCGCGCGGACCCACTCGAGGACTGCCGGCACGCGGGTGCGCACGGTTCGCACCAAGACGGTCGCGCGAGATTCTCCGGCGAGCGGGCAACACCCCAGCGCGGTGGCCAAGTCGTCACCCGACTGGAGGCGCACATCGGTTGGGGTCTCCGCCGCTGGCGATGCGAAGAGACGCGGACGGGTGAAGTGCATCGCTGGCTCGGGACGACTGGCGGACGTCACGCTCCGGTTCGCCGCGGCACGCTGGAAGCGCGGAATCGGCGACGCAAGTTTGCGAGCCGCCCGAACCGGCGGCGCGTGAACGGGAAGCGGCGGCCGCGAGATGCCAGCGGATTCCGACTCCTCCCCGCGTGGCAGTGCATCCGCAATCGCCAGCAGTCGGTTCGTCCGGGCGCGGAATTCGGCTTGGAGCTCCGGCGTCGCCCCGATGCGGGGCAGGCCGTCCGCCCCCCACGCCATCCCCGGCACCTTTTGCACACGGTGAACTCGCATCTACACCTCCTCGCCAACCGGCCAGGCATCGCGGAGCAGTTCGAGCAGCGCGCGCGTTGCGGCCTTCGACGGAATCGGGTAGCCCGTGCCCAAATCCGGATCTTGTTGAGTTGCCGGCCGCACGACCGGCAGACCGACACAGGACGGACAGCCGTCGGCGCAGGGGCAGTCGACGACGAGGTCGTACGCCATGCGCGCCAGCCGCCCGAAGTCCGCGAACGCCCGCCGTGCATAGCCGAGTCCGCCCGGAAAGCGGTCGTAGAGAAAGAGGGACGGATACGGCGCGTTGCCTGACTCCACGATGCCACCGACGTCCGCAGGCTCGGTCATCGCGAGGATCGGCCACACGGTCATGAGCACGTTGCGAAGCCCGCCGAGTGCCTCACGCGGCGCGTGGCCGGCGCGGGCCAATGCGTCCGCCACCGCCGGCGTCAGCGCCCACGAGACGGCTTCGGTCTCCAGCGTCTGCGGTGGGAGGTCGAGCATCCCGTAGCCGATGGACTCGAGCGTCTGGTAGCGGATCTTCTTGAAGAAGGCGGTCACCCAGCTGACCGTCACGGTGTGCAGGGTGAGTGCCTGCGGACCTCGCTCGACCGAGTCCCCGTTCGCCAGGACGTTGAGGCGTGTTTCGAGAACAGGCTGGGTGTAGTAGTCGGTTTCACGCGGCTCCACGGAGGCGATCTTCGACACCAAATCGAGCGACCGCACGAAGAACGATGCGCCCTCGTGGAGGTAGATCGCACCGGGGTACACGACCTCGGGAGCGCTGATGGCGTCCACCGTGCCCAGCACGCGCTCGCCCGCAGAGTCTTCGACGATCGTCACCGTATCGGACGACATGAGGCGGAGGCTGACCTGTCGCGCGGGTGGATCCCCCGTCGCCCAAAAATACCGGCCGCGCATTGCCGCCAAATAGCCCTCGTGCGTCAGCGCGGCAAGCGACTCCGCCGCGCGTGCCCCGAAGAGCACCGCATCCTCTTCCGCCAAGGGCAACTCCGCGGCCGCGCACGCAAGTTGAGCCCGTAGGATCGCCGCATTCTCCGGGTCGATGATGGCGGCCTCTGGTGTCTGGTCGAAGAAGTAGCGGGGGTGACGAACGAGGTACTGGTCGATTGGGTCCTCGTACGCGATGGCGATGGAGAGTGCGTCGCGGCCCGAGCGTCCCGCCCGCCCTACTTGCTGCCAGGTGCTGGCAATCGTGGGGGGAAATCCCACGAGAACCGAGGCATCCAGACTCCCGACATCGATCCCCATCTCCAGCGCGTTGGTGCTGACGACGGCGCGCAATTGCCCGGAAAACAACCGCGCTTCGATGTCGCGGCGTTCAGCCGGGAGGTATCCACCACGGTACGGGCTGACGGCATCCGCCAGCGAACCCGCCCCACCCGGTAATACGTACGAATCGAGGCGATCTTTCGCATACCGGTAGACGAGTTCCGTCACCACGCGCGACTTCGTGAAGACGATACTCGGCACGCCGTGCAGTACGAGTTGGCTGAGCAAGGCGGCGGCATCCACGCTGGCACTGCGGCGCGTAGGCTCGGGCGGACGGACCGGCGCCGGATTCCAGAAGACGAAGCGGCGCGGCGAGCGAGGCGCCCCATCGGACCGGACACGGCTGACCGGCACGCCCACCAGCCGCGACGCCTGCTCCTCGGCGTTGCGGATGGTGGCCGAGCACATCAGGAATTGCGGCGACGCACCATAATGCGCGGCCACGCGACGCAGCCGTCGCAAGACGTTGGCGACGTGCGAACCGAAGATCCCGCGATAGCTATGCACCTCATCCACGACCACCAGAGACAGCCCGCTGAAGAACCGCGACCACCGCGGGTGGCCCGGCAGGATCCCGGCGTGCAGCATGTCGGGATTCGAGAGGATGACGCGGCCGGTGTCGCGGAGCGAACGTCGTGCGGCCGCCGGGGTGTCTCCGTCGTACGTTCCGCAGATCAGGTCGCGGACGCCGGGCGGGGTGCTCTCCGGTGGTAGCCCGGCGAGCAGCCGCGTGAGTGCGCCCCGTTGGTCTTGCGCAAGCGGCTTGGTGGGGAACAGCAACAGCGCGGTGGCGTGCGGGTTGTCCGCCAGGCGTTCGAGGAGGGGGAGCAGAAAGCACAAGCTCTTCCCTCCCGCCGTGCCCGACACCACGACCAGATCTTCGCCCTCGCGCAGCCGTTCCACCGCCTCGGCTTGGTGTGCGTACAGCCGTTCGATGCCCTGCGCTCGCAGTGAGTCACCAATCCATGGAGCCAGCGCCGGATCCGGATCCCGGTACTCAGCCGCCCGCGCGGGAATGTCTTCCACGTGGACGACTTCACCTGCGTATTCACGCTGGCCGGTGATGGCGCCGAGTGCCGCGGAGGGACCTTGGCGCACCGGCAAGCCCGCACGCGGGGGCGGAAGGAGAAGCGCGGCGCGCTCCCCCCCGTCGTCGTGCAGCCGGGGCAGCAAGGTACGCGTCGGGTCGATTCCACCGCGCCACCGATCGACGGGCGGGTCGACCTCGAGCGGCAATTGCGGCAGAGGCACCGAGGACACGGGCGTCCGTCCTACCGCGACAGCACCGACAGCGTGGTTTCGATCGCCACGATTGCTGCGGCCGCGGCGGCAGGACCCGCCAGGCGACGCGCGGAGATGCGGAGGTCGCGCGTCACTTGTCCGAGCGTCCGCGGGCGCGCCAGGCGCGGGCCGCCGACGGCGAGCGCGACGCGCATGGCCAGCGTCTCACGCTTCCCGCGCACGTGCCGGCGCACACGCGCCCGCATGAAATCCGCTGCCACCGGCCGCGCGTCCAGGATCGAAGAGCCCCACATCGAGAAGTTCGTCTGCGCGTTCATCATCTGCCTCCTTGTCGTTCAGCGATCGTGCCGCGAGCGCGTCCGTGCGCGTTCGTCGCTATCCGTTTGTGCAGTGAGATCACCTTAGCAGCCCCCTCCGACAATTTTGTGCAGTAGATTCCGAGACTTGAGCTAAAACGCAGAAATGAAATTAGTTACGTAGAGGCGCTGCGAGCAGGGTCTTGAGCAGCTTGGCGTTGCGGGCGGCCTGGCCGGCATGGCAGTTGTTAAAGAAAACATACACGTTGGGGGCCCGCCCCGAGAGACCGCGCACCTTGCCGACCCACTCGCGCAGCTCGGCCTCGGAGTAGTCGTAGTCGTAGCGGTCGCCGCTCCCGCCCTTCCACCAAGCTGCAGCGTTGCGACCGTGCAGCCGGACGTAGCCGGTGTCGCCGGTGACGAACGCATCGCCCGGCATGAGTCCGGGCAGCGCAGGTTCGTCGACGCTGCAGTAGCCGAGACGGAGCGACTCGAGCAGCGCCAGCGTCGAGGTCTTCGCCCAGGACCGGTGACGGAACTCGACGAAGATGCGCCCCTCGGGAAGCCGTGCGCGCAGCGTGGCGAGGTACGCACGCGCCGCGTCGTCGTTCTGAAATGCCCACGGAAATTGCACCAGCGTCCCATCGAACTTCCCGGCCTCGGCGAGCGGCGCGCAGGCGCGGCGAAACGTCTCGTCGATCTCCGCGTCGGCGACGCGCTCGTGCGTGACCGCCGCCGCCGCCTTCACGAGGAACCGGAACGCCGGCGGTGTCCGCTCCGCCATGCGCGCAAACGTCGCCGGCGACGGAATGCCGTAATAGGTGGCGTTGATCTCCACGCAATCGAACTGGGTGGCGTAGAACTCGAGTTGCGCCGCCTTTTTGAGCCCCGGCGGATAGAACGCGCCGGTCCAGTCGGCGAAGCTGAAGCCGGAGGTGCCGACGTGGACGCTCATCGCGCGCCCTTCGTGCCGCGCGCCGAGGCGTTCGACAATCCGCGGGCCGGCGAACCAGCGCGCGGACGCGCGGCGGAGGCGCCAGCGGCCACCGCCACCTCCGCGTTGCGCCCTCGTGGATCGCCGGGCGGAATCACACGGTAACCGGTGCTCGGCAGGGCGAGCACGTCGCCGGTGGTGAGGATGTCGTCGCCGAACTTGTCGCGCACGCGGTCGAGCACCCCGTGGAGTTTCTCGCGACGCTCCTGCGCACCGAACAAATCGCCGGCGTAGCCGGCCGCCGGTGTCAGATCGCTCACGCTGACGCCGAGCAACCGCACCGACGCGCCCGCGGCGAGCCCGGCGCGGAGCAACCGCACCGCTTCCGCGTGGATGCGCGATTCGTCGTCGGTCGGCGTGTGGAAGCGGTGCTGCCGCGTACAGGTGACGAAATCGCGCGTGCGCACCTTCACGGTGACCGTGTGACCGAGGAATCCGTGCTGCCGCATCCGCCGCGCCACCATCTGCGTGAGCCGCATGAGATGCGCGTCCAACACACGCCGATCACGCACGTCTCGCTCCAGCGTGTACTCATGCCCGACCGACTTGGGATCCGGCGCGCCGTCGTACGGCACCACCGGAGCGTCGTCCCGGCCGTGTGCCGCCTCGCGCAACTGCGCCGCGGCAGCCCCGAACACCGCGCGGAGCGTGTGCAGCGGACATCCCGCCAAGTCGCCGACCGTCCGCACGCCGATGCGCGCGAGCGCTGCGCCCGACTTCTCGCCGATGCCCCACATCTCGGTCACCGGCATCGGCCAGAACGTCTCGCGAAATCCGGCCTCGTCCAGCATCGTGAGGCCGTCGGGCTTGCTGAGTCCGCTCGCCATCTTGGCGATGAGCTTATTCGGGGCGATGCCGATCGAGGCACGCAGCGCCCACTCGCCATCGCTCGACTCGCACACGCCGGCGATCGCGCGCTTCAACTCCTGCGCGATGACGACCGGCGTCACACCGTCCTGCTGCACGCCGTCCGAGATGTCGAGGAACGCTTCGTCGATGCTGTACGGCTCGACGCGCGGCGTCACGCGGCGGAAGATCTCGAGGATGCGCAGCGAGTAATAGACGTAGCGGTCTGGATTTCCCTCGACGAAGAGGCCGTGCGGACAGCGTTCGCGCGCCTCGCCCACCGGCATCCCCGCGCGGACGCCGAACGCGCGCGCTTCGTACGACGCCGCCGCGACGACGCTGCGCGAGTTGGGATCGCCGCACACCATCACCGGCTTGCCGCGGAAGTGCGGGTTGAGCGCCTGCTCCACCGACGCGAAGTAGGCATCCATGTCGACATGGAAGATGACGCGAGGGCGTCGCGCGGCCATGGGGTCAGCCCGCCATCCAGACCTTCGACAGCGTCCAGGTCAGCGCCTTGGCGTCGTAGCAGAGTTCGAAGTAGTCCGTGGTGTCGCCGAGGACGGAGTAGAAGTAGAGACGCGCTTCGCCCTCGTGGCGCATCCACTGGCCGGTGACCTTCGACACCTTCACGACCTTGCCGCGCCAGCGGAAGCGCAGGGGTGAGGCTTTGCCGCCGGTGAACAACGTGAGCACTTCGACCGCTTCGTTGATGGTTTCGAGCATGCGATCACCTACTGCGCGCATCCATGCGGCGGGACGAGACGGAGAGTCCCGCCCCCCGAAGCGAGCGATGCAGGATGCGGGGAGGCGGGACAGGGCAAAGACCCTCGACTGCCGCGGGCCGGACAGCCCCGCGCGCGGTCAGCGATACATACGCACCACGCCGATGACGCGGCCGACGAGCGAGAACTGCGCGAGCGCATCGCCCTCCACCACGATCGGCGAGAACGCCGGATTTTCGGCTTCCAGCACGACGCGGCCGGACTCCGGGCGATAGCGCTTCACCGTCGCCTCGTCTTCGAGGAGCGCGACGACGATGTCGCCGGCGTCGGCCGTGGCCTGCTGGCGCACCAGAATCTTGTCGCCCGGCAGGATGCCCGCGTCCTTCATCGACTCGCCCTGCACGGTGAGGGCGAAGACGGTGCCGTCCTTCACCATCGACTTGTCGAGCACGATGGTGTCTTCCACGTTCTCGGTGGCGAGCAACGGCAGACCGGCGGCGACGCGACCGATCACCGGCACCGACACCGCTTCCGGCATCAGCGCGTTGGCGAGGCCGCCCACCAGCTCGATGCCGCGCGAGAGCCGGCGGTTGCGCTGGATGAATCCCTTGCGCTCCAGCGCCGAGAGGTAGTAGCGCACGCCGTTGGTGGAGGCGATGTCGAACGCCTGGCCGATTTCACGGATCGTCGGCGGCGACCCCTTTTCGCGGGTTCGGCCCACGATGAAGTCGAGAACCCGCTGCTCGCGTTCTGTGAGATCGCGCATCGTGTCTCCTCACTCAGGAAAGTTGGGAGTGCGCGCATCGGCGGATGCGGCACGGAGGTCGCGCGCCGGGTGGCGCACTGCACGGGCGCACACCGGCACACGCGCGACGTGCACATATGGTGCTGCACAAGAGTGCATTCGGTCAACACGAAAGTGCAGTGGACGAAGAATTTTCGCGATTATTGAAACCGGCCAGTCGGTCGGAACGTTCGTGGATCGTTGTGAGCCCGGAGGATCACCGCCATGACACCGACCCCGCACCGCGACGCCGAGCGCAAAGCGCTCTCCCTCACCGCCCGATTCGAAGCGGCCACGCTCCCCCGTCTCGCCCGCGCGCTCCCGGCGTGGGTGATGCCGGATCACCTCACCGGCCTCGGCCTGCTCTCCGCCACCGTCATCGCCGTCGCCTACGGCTTGTCGAACCACTCGCCGGCGTGGCTGTGGGTGGCGAACGCCGCGCTCGTCGTGCACTGGTTCGGCGATAGCCTGGACGGCACGCTCGCCCGCACGCGGCACATCGAGCGGCCGCGCTACGGTTTCTACCTCGACCACCTCACCGACGCGTACTCGACGATCGCGATCGGTCTGGGACTTGGCCTGTCGCCGTACATGCTGCTCGGCACCGGCATGGCGATCGTCGCCGCGTACTTGCTGCTCTCGATCAACGTGTATCTCGAGACGCACGTGTTCGGCGTGTTCCGCTATGGCTACGGCGTCGTCGGGCCGACGGAGACGCGGCTCGTGCTCATCGCGCTCAACGCGGTGGCGTCCACCGGCGCGCTGCACTTCATGGTCGGGCGGCTGGAGATGACGACGATCGACGTCGCGGGACTCGCCGCGGTCGCGGGGATGGCGGCGATGCTGGCGCGGCGTGTCGCGCGCAATCTGCGGAATCTGGCGGCGGAGGAGCCGGCGGGCGTGGTGAAGACGCCGGCGGCCTAGTCCTCCCCGTCCACGCGCCACTCCACCTGCAACTCGGCGGGCGGTTCGGCTGCGGCATCGGCCGCCACCGCCCGCTCCAATGCCTCGTCCTCCGCCCGGCCGCGCCCCTCGCGCTTCGCCGCGCGGAACTCGACCTCCGCCTCGGCGATCTTCGACCACAGCGTGTCGAGCCCATCGCCGCGCATCGCCGAGAGGAAGATCGAGCCGGGATACTCGGCGGCGAATGCTTGCAGCACCGTCTCGTCGCTCACCTGATCGACCTTGTTGAAGACGAGCAGGCGCGGCGAGCGCGTGGCATCGAGCGACGCCAGCACTTCCTCCACCGACGAGATGTGCTCGCGCGCGGCGGGATGCGAGGCGTCGACGACGTGCAGCAGGAAGTCTGCCTCGCGCACCTCGGCGAGCGTGGCGCGGAACGACGCCACCAGGTGATGCGGCAGCTTGCGGATGAAGCCGACGGTGTCGGACAGCAGCACGGTGTCGCCGGCCGGCGGGCGCATGCGGCGCGTCGTCGGATCGAGCGTGGCGAAGAGCATGTCGTCGGCGAGCACGGTGGCGCCGGTGAGCACGTTGAACAGCGTCGACTTCCCCGCATTGGTGTAACCGACGAGGCCGACGCGGAACAGATCGCCGCGCCGCGAGCGCTGCACCAGCCGCTCGCGCTCCACCGCCTGCAAGCCGCGCTTGAGGTGCGCGATGCGCGTGCGGATCTGGCGGCGGTCGGATTCCAGCTGCGTTTCGCCCGGGCCGCGCGTGCCGATGCCACCGCCGGTGCGCGAGAGGTGCACCCACATCCGCGTCAGGCGCGGCAGCAGATACTCGAGCTGCGCGAGTTCCACCGCGAGCCGCGCCTCGCGGGTGCGCGCGCGGCGGGCGAAGATGTCGAGGATGAGTTCGGTGCGGTCGAGGATCTTGATCGTCGGGTCGCGCTCGGAGTTGAGCTTGCGTCCGAGGTTGCGCATCTGTCCGGGCGCCAAGTCGTCGTCGAAGAGCACCAGCGACGCCCCCTCGGCGGCGCAGAGCTGCTTGATCTCCTCGAGCTTGCCGGAGGTGACGAACGTGCTGGCGTCGATGCCGCCGTGCGACTGCACGACGCGGCCGGCGATGTCGGCGCCAGCGGAGTCGGCGAGCTGCGCGAGTTCTTCCATCGACTCGTCGAGCGCGGCGCGGGCGGCTTGCGCGCTGCCGCCGCCGGAGGCGGGACGCGGCAGCGGACTGCCCTTGCCGCGGAACAACGCGCCCACCAACACGGCGCGCTCCTTCTTGTTGGCTTCCTGCTGGACTTCGTAGATAGGGCGATCTCCTTCCGCGCGGCTGAACGGCCGCGTCCGTTGCGCGTGGTGCAGCGACTATACCGCAGCGCCCCGTCATCGTGCGAAATCCCGCGACGGCACGGCCCGGCCGTGCGGATTGCATCGTGCACGGCGCCGGCGGGTCCACGGGCAGGCGCAGCGGTGTTCCGCCAACTGATGGCATCGCGGCAGTTACGCGGCGCACGCGGCGGCGCGCGAGGTTTGGCACGCATCCCGCGTCAGTCCGCCCTGGAAATCCACGCCATCGCCAGGGAGGAAGTCATGACGTTTCGCCGCATCTCGCTCATTGCCGTGGCCGCGCTCGCGCTCGCGGCGCCGGTTTTCGCCGGCGAGCACATCGAACTGAACCCGGGTGCCGAGGGCACCGCCGGCGCGGGCGGCGTCACGACGCCGGCGCTCAACGTGCTCATCCTGGACCAGGACACCGCCCAGCCGATCTCCGGCGCCTCGGGGACGCTGTGGTCGATCCCGAAGCACTCGTGGGAATCGCCGCAGATCGTCGACACCGCGCTGTCCGGCCTGCGTGGCTACTTCTACTTCACGGCGACCGGGTACAAGGGCGGTGACGTGTTCACGCTCGACGTGTCCGCGCCGAACTACTCGCCCTACTCGACGCTGATCTGGCTGACCAAGGCCAACACCACGACGTCGGAAGTCGATCTGGCGGTGGTGCAGGCGTCCGGCAAGCAGGGCGTGCCGTCCGCGGTGAAGGGCGTCGTGTCATCGACGTGGGGGAAGATCAAGGCACTCTACTAGGGATCGCCTGCACGAGCGGCGGCAGTTCGGGAGGCCGCCTCGCGTGACGCCGGCACGTTCGCCCTCGGGCAACGTGCCGGCGTCTGCGCATGGGCGGGAAGCTACGCGGGCTTGGGTTCCGCGCGCAACTTCTCGAGCGCGTCGGCGACTTCGCGCATCGCGCCGGTGGTCTGGTCGAGACACTCACGCTTCGCCCCGGCGCGCAGCGCGTCGACGGCCGCTGGATCGCCGAGGTTGAGCAGACCCTTGCACGCGGTCATCCGCATGCGGAAGTGCGGGTCCTCGAGCAGCGCGACGAGACGCCCGCGCGCCCGCTCCTTGTCCTCGCGGCTGCCGTGCTTGCCGAGCACGCCGAGCGCCTTGGACGCCGACTCCCGCGCACCGACCGGCTTGCCGTAGTCGACCCACTCGTACGCCATCGCGAACCCGCGCGGATCGCGCAGCTTGGCCATCGCGTCGAACGCCTGCGCGCGCACCATCTCCATCGGCGCGGCGATGTCGAGCGCGCGGGTCAGCAGGTCGAAGGCACGCGGCGTCTTGGCGTGAGCCAGCGCGTGCAACGCACCGAGGATGGCGAAGTAGCTCTCGTCCTCGGCGATGGTGCGCTCGCACAGCGTGTCGAGATCCGGCGCGCCGAGCAGGCCGAGGCCCCACAACGCTGCGCGGCGCACGCGGCCGGCCTCGTCGCCGAGCGCCGCCTTGAGCGCCTTGCGCGCCGTGGCCCGGCCGGTGTCCGGTGCCGCGTGCGCGAGTTCGGCGAGCGCGATCGCCGCCGCCTGACGCACGAAGCGGTGCGCATCGCGGCGCAGCGCGCGCACCAGCGCCGCTTCCGCCTCCGCCGATCCGGTGTGCCGCGCGAGATCCCGCGCCGCCCGCACCCGCGCCGCCAGATGCGGCGAGCGCTGCAGCTCGCGCGCCAACTCTCCCGCCGGCCGCGCGTAGTCGAGCGTCTTGAGCACCGCGTCCGTCGGGTCGATCGCCACGCGGGTCGGCGCAGCGGCGAGCGGAATGTGGAACGTCTCGCTCTGCTTCTCGATCCACAGACGCATCGTCTGCGCACCGCCTCGGCCGCCAGTCTCGATCTCGACGTCGAGCGGCACGGTGAACAGCGGCGTCTCGTCCTTGAGCTCCTGCGTCTGCTCGACGGTGAGCGTGAGCACCTTGCGGTCGGCGTCCCACGCGCGCGTCACCCGCAGTTCGGGGAAGCCGGCCTTGCGCACCCACTGCTCGAAGAACCAACCGAGCGACTGGCCCGTCGCCTCGCGCACCGCCGCTTCGAGATCCGACGTCTGCACGTGGCGGAAGGCGTTGCGGTGCGCGTAGTGGCGCAGCGTCGCGAAGAAGCCCTCGTCGCCGAGCACGTGCCGCAGCATGTGCAGCACCATGCCGCCCTTTTCGTAGAGATGGCGATCGAACAGCTCGTGGCCCAGCGTGTAGCGCGGCGTGGCGAGCGGGCGCCGGTATTCCTTGGCGTCCTGGCGCATGTACTGATTGCGCTCCTCGATCGACAACTCCGCCGCGGCGTCGGCGCCGCCGTCGTGTTCGGCCCACAGACGTTCGCAGTAGGTGGCGAAGCCTTCATTGAGCCAGCCTTCGCCCCACGAGCGGCAGGTGAGCAGGTCGCCCCACCACTGGTGGCCGAGTTCGTGCGCCACCAGGCCGTCCATGTCCATGTCGGCGAGCGCGCGGGTGTCGAGCAACGCGCGATCGGTCATCGTCGTCGCCGAGGTGTTCTCCATGCCGCCGAACGTGAAGTCGTGCAGGAGCACCTGGCCGTACTTGTCCCACGGGAACTCATAGCCGAACAACGTCGAGAAGTGCTTCACCATCGCGCCGGTCTTCTGGAAGAAGCGCTTCGACTCGCGCGGACGGTCCTTGTACTCGTAGAACGACAGCGGCACGCGGCCGGCCTTCTCGTGGCGGACGTGGTAGTCGCCGAGCGCCAGCATCACGAGGTACGACGGGTGCGGATCCGACTGGCGCCAGTGATACGTCCACGTTTTCGCGGACTTGGCGCGCGTCGCCTTGACCAGCGTGCCGTTCGACAGCACTTCGCGGCCGGCGGCCACGGTGACGATCATCTCCGAGGTGATTTTCGTATCGGGGCTGTCGATGCACGGGAACCAGTAGTGGTTGTCCTCCGACTGGCCCTGCGACCACACCTGCCACGGACGCGACGGGTACTGCGCGTCGGGCTGGATGAAGAAGAGGCCCTTGCGCGGCGTCGCGCTGTAGGCGATCTCGAGCGTGACACGCTCGCCGGCGGCGTAGGCGCGGTCGAGCGTCACGCGCAGCTGCTGCGCCTCGGCGACGAACGCCAGCGACTTGCCGCGCGCCGCACGGCCGGCCACCAGGCGCACCGCGCTCACCGCAAGTTCGGCCGCATCCAACGCCACCTCGCGCACGCCGTTCGCCGACGGGAACGCGCGCAACGTGAGTCGCGCCGTCCCGCGCACCGCGCGCTTCGCCTCGTCGATGGTGAGCGTGAGCGCCAGGTGTTCGAGCTCGCACGGACGCGCGGGATGGACGTGCAGCGGTTGATCCCAGCCGCTGCGGCCGGAGCCGGGGAACGGCTCGTACGGGTCGAAGTCCATTTGGCGCGGGGTGTAGAACAGCGGATGCAGCAGGGAATCGGTCGGGGTGGACACGACGCACCTCCGGGGGTCGGGATGGAGAGCCGCGAGGGGAGCAACCAGCTCTCTCAGAGTCCGGGCACGCTAGCACGCGCGCCGAAGCGGGGCAATCGCCCCGCGGTCCCGATGGACCGCCCCGCGATCAGGGCAGCTTGACGATCCGGCGCGCGCGCACGCTGCGGCCGTCCTCGACGCGCAGCAGGTACTGCCCGGCCGGCACGTCGCGCGCTTCCCACACGAGGCGCGTGTAGCCGGCGGCAAACGCGCCGTCGCGCAGCGTCACCACGCGCCGGCCATCGACGCGCCACACGCTCACCGCGAGCCGCCGCGCCGCCGGCGTGCCGACCACGCACTCGACGCGATCGCGGAACGGCGACGGCGCGACCGCCGCGATCGCCACCCCGCGCGGCGGGCCGAGCCGCTCGAGCAGCACCGTCGACGGCGACAGCGTCACCGTGATCGTGAACGAGGTCGCCGCACTCAAGCCGCCGGGATCGCGGGCGGTGAGCGTCACCGGGAGCACGTTGCCGACGTCCGCCGCCCCCGGCGTCCAGACGAACGAACCATCCGACGCATCGAATTGCGCGCCCGGCGGCAGGCCGGTCTCCTCCCACGCGAGCGGTTCCCCGTCGGGATCGCTGCCGCCCGGCGCCACCACCAGAAGTTCCTGCTCCGGCGCGAGTTGATCCGGAACCGCCGTGACCTGCGGCGCGCGATTCACATTCGCCACGGTGATGGTGAAGGACACGGAACCCGAGCCGCCGTGCCCGTCGTCGGCGGTGAGCGAGACGCCGGGGTAGGTGCCGGCTTGGGTGTACTCCGGCGTCCAGGTCAGCACTCCGGTGGCGGGATCCACGGACGCGCCGGCCGGCAGATTCCCGCCGACCCAGCTCAGCGCGTCGCCATTGGCGTCGCTGGCGCTCGGCGTCACGGTCAGCGTTTCGCCCTCGTTCACCGACTGCGGACCGATGGCGGCGATCAGCGGCGGGTCGTTCGGCACCTGCACCACGATCGTCATCTTCATGACCAGCGACTCGTGCGGGCGACAGAACACCGGCACGGTGCCCGGCGCGGAGAAGACGTACTGGAACCACGCGTTGGCACCCGAGACCGTGGCGTCGAACAGCGTGCCGGCGGCGGGATCCGCCTGGCCGGTGCCGTTGGTGACGGTGTGCGTCTGCGCGGTGGCCGGGTTTTGCCAGCGCACGGTATCGCCCACCGAAATCGTCAGGCTGGTCGGCGTGAAGGCAAAGTTGGACAGCGCGACGGTGTGGCGCGTGGCGGCCGGCGCGGTGGCGGCGACGCAGAGCAGGGCGAACGCGAGCGGCAGCGCGCGGGGCATGGCGAAACCTCGGTGTCGGGACGCGGCAGGGTGCGGCTGCGATTATGGCGGACGCGGCGGCCCCGCAACAAGCGCCGCGCAGACGTAACGGCCCGGACAGCGGGCAGCCGTCCGGGCCGTTTCCGTCACCGCGCGCCCGCCTGGTGGAAGGCGGAGCGCATGCAGTGCCGGCCGATCAGTCGATCTTGACCATGCGCTGCTGCACGACGCGTCCGGCGCTTTCGACGCGGAGCAGGTAGACACCACCCGCGACCTTGCCGCCGCGTGCGTCGGTGCCGTTCCAGCTGAAGCGCGAGTACCCCGAGGCGAGCGTGCCACGGCTGAGTTCAGCGACCTGACGGCCGGAGACCGTCCACACGCTGACCGTCGCCGTGGTGTGCGCCGGCGAGCCGACGATGATCTCCGCCTGGCCCCGGAACGGGTTCGGCGACACCGAGGCGATCCCCAGCGCCGTCGGCACCGGCAAGCCGCCCACCGGAATGCCGGTCGGGTCGAGCGTCACCGTGATGTCGAACGACGCCGACCCGGCAAGCGCGCCGGTGTCGGTCGCGGTGAGCGTGACGTGCGACACGCTGCCGACATCGCTCGGCTGCGGCGTCCAGTCGATCTGACCGGTCGACGTGTTCAGCGTCGCGGCGCCGGGCAGGCCGGTGGCGCTCCAGGTGAGGACGTCGCCGTCCGGGTCGCTACCGCTCGGCGTGATGGTGAGCGGGTGCAGCTCCGCCACGCTCTGGTTGGCGATGCTGTTCACGCTCGGCGCGCGGTTCACGTTGTTGACGGTGATCGAGAAGCTCGCCGAGGCGGTGCCGCCCTGGCCGTCGTTCGCCGTGATCGTGACGCCGTTGTAGAGACCGGACTGCGAGAAGGTCGGCGTCCACGTGAGCACGCCGGTCGATGACGACACCGAGGCGCCGCTCGGCAAGCTCGAGCCGCTCCAGGTCAGTGGGTTGCCGTCGACGTCATTCCCCACCGGCGTCACGGTCAGCAATTGGTTCTCGTTCACGACCTGGTTCGGGATCGCGTTCACGGTCGGCGGGTGGTTGGTGGAGTTGACCGTGACGTTCATCGTCATGTTGACCGACTCGTGCGTGCGGCAGAACACCGGCAGCGGACCGGCGGTCGTCGGCACGTAGATGTTCGACACGTTGTTGCCGGTCATGTCGAAGTCGAACAGCGCGCCGGCGTTCGGGTCGAGCGAGCCGGTGCCGTTGGTGGCGGTGTGGAACTGCAGGCCGGTCGGCGCAGTGACGAAACGCAACGTGTCGCCGGTGTTGCAGGTGACGACCGACGGCGTGAACTTGTAGTTGGACAGCGTGATGTTGTACCGCGTGGCGTGCGCCGAGCCGGCGACGGCCAGCGCGGCGCCTGCGAGCACGCAGACGCGCGTGAGCATCTTCATTGGAGCGTCACCTCTCGAGGAGTAGTGGGCAGAGTGGTGTGGAGCACAGAGCGCACGTTCGGGGCGTGCGCGGGAGAGAGGTGCGGTACGGCAACGTCAGGAGAGGTGCTCAGTATAGAGCAGGCCGGGGGGCGGCGGCAAGCGGCATGACGGGGGGCGCCGCCGCGCCGGGTGCGGCGGCGCAGCCTCGACACGGACGCGCCACGGCCCGTAGAGTGGGCGACTCGCCGCTTGCCCGGAGGATTCGCATGGATTTCGCCGCACGCCGCACCGACTTGCTGCGCCGCCTCGGCGGCGGCGTGGCCGTGGTCACCGCCGCACCCGAGGTCACGCGGTCGCACGACTCGCTCTATACCTTCCGCCAGGACAACGACTTCTACTACCTCACCGGATTCGACGAGCCACGCGCGGTGGCGGTGATTTCGGACCTCGGCGACACACCGGGCCTGACCCTCTTCGTCCGGCCCCGCGACGTCGACCGCGAAACCTGGGACGGCGCGCGATGCGGTGTCGACGGCGCGGTGGAGCGCTTCGGCGCCGCGCAGGCTTTCCCCATCGACGAACTCGCGGCCAAGCTGCCGGCGTTGCTCGCCCAGGCGCCGCACGTCGCCTATACCGAATCGCGCGACGCCGGCCTGCACGCCACCATCGCGTCCGCCCTGCGCGCCGCCACCCGCGGCCGGGCCCGCCGCGGCCACGGCCCGCGCGCCATCTTCGACCTGGCGACCGAGGTTGCCGAGATGCGCCTCGTGAAGTCGGAGGCCGAGTTGGTGGCGATGCAGGTCGCCGCCGATCTCACCGCCGCCGCGCACACCTCCGCGCTACGCGCCACCGCGCCCGGCGCCTGGGAGTATCAAGTCGAGGCCGCGTTCCTCTACGAAGCGCGCCGTCACGGCGCGATGGGGCCGGCGTATCCGCCGATCGTCGCCAGCGGCGCCAACGCCTGCACGCTGCACTACGTCACCAACGATCGCCAAATGCAGGACGGCGAGCTGCTGCTCATCGACGCCGGCGCGGAGTTCGGCCACTACGCCTGCGACGTCACGCGCACCTATCCGGTCGGCGGTCGCTTCAGCGAGGCGCAGCGTGCCGTGTACGAGTGGGTGCTGCGCGCCGAACTCGCCGGCATCGACCGCGTGCGCGTCGGCTGCCATTTCAAGGACGCGCACCTCGCCGCGGTGCGCGTGCTGTGCGAAGGGCTGGTCGACCTCGGCGTGTTGCACGAATCGGTCGACACGATCATCGAGAAGGAGCTCTTCAAGCCCTACTACATGCACGCGACGGGGCACTGGCTCGGGCTCGACGTGCACGACGTCGGCATGCAGGTGGTGAACGAGGCGCCGCGCGCGCTCGAGCCAGGCATGGTGGTGACGGTGGAGCCGGGGCTCTACTTCGCGCCGCGCTTGCTCGAGGTGCCGGAGCGTCTGCGCGGCATCGGCGTGCGCATCGAGGACGATGTCGTCGTGACGACGGGCGATCCGTTCGTCTCGACGGCGGCGATTCCGAAGACGGTGGCGGAGATCGAGGCGGCGTGGGCGGCGGGGCGTGAGGTGGTGGCGGGCGTCTAGGCGCGCAGAATCAACATGTGCTCGTCGGGATTTTGATCGAACTCGCGAATGATGTCAGCGGTGGCAATCAACAGTTCCTCTATCTCTCGTGTCCCCGCATTGCCAACGCTGAGCAAGATCACCTTTGGAGGAGCACCTCGCAAGACGCTCAGCGCGCGGAAATCGCTATCTTTCGACACGATGCTGAAGCCGTGCTGACCTGCGTGCCGCCAGATGGCGTCGTCCGTGGAGTTCCCCAGGCCGAGCGCCAGCACGTGGTCACTGTCGGGAAAGGTGTCGGCGACGCGAGCAGGGAGGCGAGAGCTCAAGTTTTCGTCAAATAGCAGCTTCACGCCGCGGAGGAACTGGAAAGACGGCGTTCACGCTCCGCGGCAAACCACAGACACGCCCGGATATCCTCGGCGGTCAGCTGCGGGAAGTCGGCGAGAATCGCCGCTTCGGACATTCCACCCGCCATGTATTCGAGGATATCGAACACGGTGATGCGCGTGCCCTTGATGCACGGTTTCCCGCTGCGCACGCCGGGGGTGATGGTAACGCGGTCACGAAGATCCATGCATCGAGCATATCCCCGGGCGGGAATCCTGTGCAAGTGGCGGGACTTGGCCGCTACTTCTGTCGGCTAAACGCCCACGAGCCGAGCACCACCATCACCAGCGAGAACGTGCCGACCACCGCGACGTCGAGCGCCAGCGGGAACGAGTGCACGTGGACGAGGATCGCGCGCATGCCGTCCACCGCGTAGGAAATCGGGTTGACGCGCGTCGCCACGTGCAGCCAGCCGGGCAGGCCGTCCAGGTTGTAGAGCGCGCCCGACAGGAAGTACATCGGGAAGACCAGGAAGCTCAGGACGATCTGGAAGCCCTCGGGCGATTCGAAGAACGAGCCAACCGCCAGCCCGAGTCCGGTGAGGCCCACCGAGATCAGCACCAGGAAGCCTAGTCCGGCGAGCGCGTCGGCCACACGCAGATGCGCGATGATGAACCCGAGCGCGATGAGCAACGTGCCTTGGATCACCGCGTCGGTCGAGCCGCCGAGCACCTTGCCGGTGAAGATCGCCACGCGCGACACCGGCGAGACCAGCACTTGCTTCAGGACGTCGAGCTTCTTGTCCCACACGATGTACATGCCGTAGAAGACGCACGTGAACATCGTCGACATGACGAGGATGCCGGGAAAGATGAACGCGCGGTAATTGCCGCCCGGCACCGCCATCGCGCCGCCGACGCCGCCGCCGAACACGAAGATCCACAACAGCGGCTGCACCAGCGACGAGAACACGCGCGACTTCTCGCGTTGGAACACCTTCAGCTCGCGAATCCAGATCGCGAGGATGCCTTCGAAGTCGCGGCGCAGACGGCCGGCGACGGTGTGATCGGGCAGATCGTGGCCGCGCATCGCGGCGGATGTCGTCGTCATCGAGATTAGCTCCGCATGTGCCGCACGGCGGCTTCCATCCAGCTCGCGCCACCGTCTTCCTCGCGCATCGCGCGGCCGGTGACCGAGAGGAATACGTCTTCGAGTGTCGGCACGCGCACTTCCACCGCCGCGATGCCGCTCACCGCGCCGAACACCGCGGGCAGCGCCTCCTCCGCCTTGGCGACGGTGAGCTGAATCCAGCCGTCGAGCAGTTCGGCGGAGCGCGTCATCGGGAGCGCGCGCAACGTGATGACCGCGGCGTCCACTGCTGAAGCATCGAGCAGACGGACGCGCACGAGATCGCCGCCGAGCGATTCCTTCAGCGCGCGCGGCGTGCCCATCGTCGCGATCTCGCCATGGTCGATGATCGCCACGCGATCGCAGAGTTGATCCGCCTCCTCCATGTAGTGCGTGGTCACCAGCACCGTCATGCCGTACGACTTCTTGAGCGAGGCGATGTAGTCCCAAATGTGGACGCGCGTCTGCGGGTCGAGGCCGAGCGTCGGCTCGTCGAGGAAGAGGATCTGCGGGCGATGCAGGAGGCCGCGCGCCAGCTCGATGCGCCGCCGCATGCCGCCGCTGTACGTCTTGCACAGCGCGTCGGCGCGATCCGCGAGATCGACGACCGCGAGCAGTTCGTCGATGCGCCGCGTGCGCTCGGCCGGTGGCACGCCGAACAGCCGCGCCGAGAGCATCATGTTCTCGCGCCCGGTAAGGATCGTGTCGACGGTGGGATCCTGGAACACCACGCCGATCGAGCGCCGCACCGCGGCGGGATCCTGGCGAATGTCGTGGCCGGCGACCTGCGCGGTGCCGGAGGTCGGCAGCAGCACGGTCGAGAGCATGCTGAGCGTCGTCGTCTTGCCGGCGCCGTTCGGCCCGAGCAGGCCGAACACTTCGCCGGCCCCGATCTCGAGATCGAGGCCCTTCACCGCGACGAGCTCCTTGTACTCGCGGCGCAAGGCATGGGTGACGATGGCGGAGGTGGTGGACACGGAGGTTCCTCAGGAGTCGGCGAAGCGGCCCGCGCGGGGCGGTCGAAGGGGCGCGAGCCTACACGATTTCCTGAGATGCGTCGCCGTGGCGCGACGATGCGGTTGCACCCGCGATTGAATCCCGGCAGACTCGGCGCCATGGACTATGAACTCTTGGAGCGCCTGCTGACGGCTCTCCACACGGAGGGAGTCGAGTACGTATTGGTCGGCGGTGTGGCCATGTCAGTGCACGGGCTCGTTCGCGCTACGGAAGACATTGACCTGTTCGTCAGGCCCACCGAGGACAACGTGGCGCGCATCCGCGCCGCATTGTCCAGCGTCTGGAAGGATCCGTGCATCGAGGAGATTCGATACGAGGACCTTGCCGGCGAGTACCCCACCATTCGGTATGCACCTCCTGGCACCGAGATCGTCGTGGTCTTGCTGACACGTCTCGGAGAGGCGTTCCACTATGACGAACTCGAATGGATCGTCACATCTCTCGACAATATCCCCGTGCGCGTCACGACGCCGGCGCAGCTACATCGCATGAAGGTCGATACTGTACGCTTGGTCGACAAGCTTGACGCCGCGCGTTTGCGAGAAGCGTTTCCCGCGGAGTGTGGCGATGCCGATTGAGAAGTTCCGCGAGTTTGCGGACGCCGACGCCGCGGCATCCAAGCGCGGGCGAGATCGCAATCCAGGTGTGATTGCCGCGCGTTTACGCGCCGTGTGCGCCATCGCCTCCCTCACTTCGCCTCATCGATACGCACGTGGAGTGCGAAAGTTCCGAACGGTCGAGGACGCGATGCGCGACCGCGAGCGAGACGAGGCGATCTCGCGACGTCGATAGCCACACGACGAACGGGGAGCCCCGAGTGAGGCTCCCCGTTGGCGCGATGCGCTGGTCTCCGATTACCGGTACAAACTCTTGATCTTCCCCCACGTCGTCGGACGCGCCGGCGACGGCAGGTCGCACGCGTCGTGGATGCACGACGAGCCGATGCCGAGGAACACGCCGCCCTGCCGCGCGCACTGGTCCTGCCCGAGCAGGAAGCAGTCGCCGTCGATGCAGCAGCCGCCGGTGGCCGGCGGCGACGCGCACGTGAACGACTGGCACGCGAGCAGCACATTCGAGTCGAGGATGTGATCGCCCGCATCGGCCACCGCCAGCTTCATGTGGTTGGTGCCCGGCTGGATCGTCGCGGTGGCGTAGAAGACCTGCGTGAGGCCGTCCATCTCGGTGTTGATGAGCCCGCCGGCGTCGTCGAGGTCGTTGTTGCGGTAGCAGTCGCAGTTCGGCCCGCCGCCGAGCAGCGAGTACGGGTTGCCGCAGTTGACGTTGTTGATCGCCACCGGAATGCCGGGGGCGCTGCACGCCGCGGGTGTGATGGCGATGTTGACGCCGTTGAGGAAGAACCCGAAGACATCATTGAACGGTGAGTTGACCCACTCGTTGTATTCCTCGGACGCGAACACGTACTGGAACGACATCACCGTCGGCTGCGAGCACGTGAAGTCGAATTCGAGCACGGTCGCGTCGAAGGTCGAGTAGCCGGGGATCAGCGCATCGAGGTCGGCGTCGCCGAGCAGATCGTTGTTGGTGCTGGTGTCGTCGAGCAGGTTGGGACCGACGATCGAGGTCACGTCGCCGCTGCTCAGGACGAGCCCCTGATCGATGCCGACGATGCCGGATCCACCCGAGAACGATCCGACCGCGTTGGGCGCGCCGGTGAGCGTCGCATTGGTGATCGTGACATCCGGCCCGATGAGGCATTGCAACGCTTGCGTGAGATCGACCTGCTGCACGGTGAGGCCGCCAACCGTGGGTTGGTGCGGCGCCTTGATGACCCTCGAGAGCGGCTGCGGACGCTGCGCCAGAGCAGCGGAGGGCAGCGCCAGGCAGAGGAGAACGATGGCGATGCGAGGCACGAGACGCATGGTGGTTTCCCCAAGTCGGGTGAGAGGACGGAGGCCGCCGGGGCGGCCGTGCCGTCGCGCGGGGACGCGGCAGGCGGAGACGGGGCGTGACCCTCTGAGTCTGGGGTGGCGGATGCGTCGAGCGCCATGCACACCACGTCGCGGCGCCGGGTGGCCGATGGGCGCACAGGCGGAAGGACCCCGGCGGGTCGCGCCGCAGCGTGGTAGGCTCGACCGCGGCGACGCCACTGCGCCCGCCTCGTCCCTCGCGGCCTCCGGCCGCCTCACCCGGCGAAGGAATCCCACACCATGCCTCGACGCCCGTTCGTTCTGCTCCTCGGCGCCGCGCTGTGCGCCGCTTTCACGCTGCCCGCCGCGGCGCGTCCCACGCCGCCGCTGCGCCAACTGGTGCGCGTGCAGCTGCGCACCCCCGGCGACCTGCGCGATCTGCAGCTGCTCGACCTCGACCTCACCGAGCACGCGGGCCTCACCTTCGCCGACGTCGTCGCCACGCAGGAGGACGAGCGCACGCTGGCGCGACACGGCTTCCTGTTCGACATCGTCGATCCGGATATGCACGCGACCTTTCTGCGGGCGACCAACAATGGCGCGCCCGACCTCGGCGCGTATCACACCTACGACGAGGCGATCGCCGACATGCAGGCGGTGCACGCCGCGCACCCCGAACTCACCAGCGATCTCATCTCGTGGGGCAAAAGCCTCGAGGGCCGCGACATCTGGGCGATGCTGGTGTCGACGACGCCGACGGTGCTCGACGATCCCGCGAAGCCCGAAGTCTCCTTGATCGGCAACCACCACGCGCGCGAGTTGATCACGGTCGAAATTCCGCTCGACCTGCTGCACACGCTCACCGAGCAGTACGGCGTGTCGAGCGAGGTCACCAACATCGTCAACACGATGGAGGTGTGGGTGGTGCCGACGGTGAATCCCGACGGCCATGTGTACTGCGAGACCACCGACGAGAACTGGCGGAAGAACCGCCGCAACAACGGCAACGGCACCTGGGGCGTCGACCTCAATCGCAACTACTCGTACAAGTGGGGCATCGACAACATCGGGTCGAGCGGCAACTCCGGCAGCGACACCTACCGCGGCACCGCGCCGTTCAGCGAACCGGAGACGCAAGCGGTGAAAGCGTTCTGCGCCGCGCATCACCTGCTGCACAACATCAACTATCACTCGTACGGCAACGACATGATCTACCCGTGGGGCTACGCCTCCAACATCTACACGCCGGACAACCTGACGTTCTCCGTCGCCGCCGACTCGATCGTGCGGTTGAACGGCTACACCAAGCTGATCGGCTGGCAGCTGTATCTCACCAACGGCGAAGCGGACGACTGGTGGTACGGCGAGACCACCGAGAAGCCGCGCGGCTTCTCATTCACGCCGGAGGTCGGCACCTCGTTCCACCCGGCGGACTCGCAGATCCCGCAGCTGCTCACCGACAACCGTGAGGCATCGCTGTACTGGATCCGCGGCGCCGCGCCGGTGGACCCGTCGCAGGCCTCGGTCCAGATGTCGACACACGCCATCAACGTCGCGCGGGGCGGCACGCTGTCGTTCTCCTACACGGTGACCAACAACTCGGCGAATACCGTGACCTGGAAGGAATGGGACGAAGTCGTGCGCCCGAACAACCAGGCGCTGCTCAACAACCCGGCGGGCGGCTACAAGACGTGGACGCTGTCGCCCGGCGCCTCGCGGACGCAGACCATCACGAAGGTCATTCCGACCACCGCGCCGCTCGGCACGTTCACGTGGACGTCGAAAGTGGCCCCGAGCGTGCCGTGGCCGGTGTGGGCGCAGGACCAGCTCACGTTCACCATCACCGCGGCGACGGGTGCGAAGGGCGCCACCGTGGCGACGAATGCGGTGCCGAGCGACGACGACATGGCGTGGCTCACCGCGCCGGACGGCGTGACGGCGCGGACGTCGCAGCCGACGCTGTTCGGCCAGCTGCGTGACGGCGCGGTGCGCTTCTCGCTACGGCACGCGGCGGCAGACCGTGCTCGCTTCGTGGTGCGCGACGTCGCCGGCCGCGCCGTCGGCGAGGCGCGTCTGGTCAGTGGCGGCACGGCTCTCGAGTGGGACGGCCGGACGGCGTCCGGCGCCCGCGCCGGCAGCGGGCTCTACTTGCTCGAGACTCCGGACGGAGTGGCGCGAATCACCATCGTACGCTAGTCACCGCTGGCCTGAAGACACTGCGAGGGGTGGCGGGATGACCGCCACCCCTCGCTGGATGGGCGCCAAGCGCCCATTCGACGCGCCGTCTGCGGTACACTCGTCGGATGCGACTTCGACTCCGCACTCTGCTCGTTCTCTTGTTCGCTCTCTGCGCGGCTCGCGCGCAGGCCGCCCCCGGCGACACCCGCTGGTCCGACGCCTTCCGCGTCGAGGGCGCGAGCGATTCCGTGTTCGCCCTGACCGCGTGGAGCGGCGGCATCGCCGTCGGCGGCGCGTTCTCCACCGCCGGCAAAGCGAGCGCTGCGCACGTGGCGGTGTGGAACGGCACCTATCTCGCGGCGTGCGGCAGCGGCACGAATGGCACCGTCTACGCGTTGGCGCAGTGGAACGGCGCGCTGTATGCCGGCGGTTCGTTCACCACGGCGGGCGGCGGCGCGGCGAGCAACATCGCGCGGTGGGACGGCAGCGCGTGGACGCCGCTCGGCAGCGGATGCAACGGTCCCGTGCAAGCGCTGACCGTCTGGAACGGCCAGCTGGTCGCCGGCGGGCAGTTCACCACGGCGGGCGGCGTCACCGTGAACCGCGTCGCGCTGTGGAACGGGACGACGTGGAGCGCGTGCGGAAGCGGCGTCGGCGGCCGCGTCAATGCGCTGGCGGTCTACGGCACGGATCTCGTCGCCGCGGGCGCCTTCACGACGGCCGGCGGTGGTGGCGCGAACCGCATCGCACGGTGGGACGGCGCTGCGTGGTCGGCGCTCGGCAGCGGGCTCGGTGGCACCGCGAACGCGCTCGCGGTACAGGATGCCAATCTGTACGTGGGCGGCGCGTTCACGACGGCCGGCGGCGGCAGCGCGAATCGCGTCGCGCAGTGGAACGGCAGCGCGTGGAGCGCGATGTCCACCGGCACGAACGGCGCGGTGTCGGCGTTCGGATTCTCGGGCGGCACGCTCTACGCCGGTGGCGTTTTCACCACCGCCAGCGGCTCGGGCGCCAACCGCATCGCGCGCTGGGACGGCGTGACCTGGAACGCGCTCGGGAATGGAGCCAACAATGCCGTGCTCGCGCTCGCACCTTTCGGCACCGCGATGGTGACCGGCGGCGCGTTCACCGTCGTCGCATCGACGACGCAGGCGTCGCGGCTCGCGCGCTGGACGGCCTCGAACACATGGACGGCGCTCAACGCGTCGGTCAACGGCAGCGTCGCCGCTCTTGCGGGCTACGGCGGGGCGATGGTGGCGGGCGGCGCGTTCAGCGAGGCCGGCGGGAGCGCGGCGGCGAACCTGGCCGCGTGGCACGGCACCGCGTGGACGACACTCGGCAGCGGCACCAATGGCGAGGTCGACGCGCTCGTGGAGTGGAACGGCCAGTTGGTGGCCGGCGGCGCGTTCTCGACGGCCGGCGGCGCGCCTGCGTCGTTCATCGCCGCGTGGAATGGATCGACGTGGGCGCCCCTGGGCGGCGGGATGAACGATCAGGTGGCGGCGCTCACGGTCTATCACGGCGACCTCATCGCCGCGGGGCTGTTCACGCAGGCGGGCGGCGTGCCGGTCTATTTCGTGGCGCGATGGGACGGTAGCGTGTGGTCGCCGCTCGGCATCGGCATGGACGGCGACGTGCGCGCGCTCACGGTTTGGAACGACCTCTTGATTGCGGGAGGCACGTTCAGCAAGGCCGGCGGCGTGCCGGCCGCGTTCGTCGCCGCGTGGGACGGATCGACGTGGGCAGCGCTGGGCAGTGGGACGTCGGACAACGTCTCCTCGCTCGGCGCCTATCGCGACACGCTGATCGTCGGCGGAACCTTCGACTTCGCGGGCGGCGTGCTGGCGAACCACGTCGCGGCGTGGGATGGCAGCGCGTGGCACGCGCTCGGCGGCGGGGTGACCAGCTCGCTGTTCAGCGATGTCGCGGCGCTCGCCGGTTACGACGGCACCCTGGTGGCGGGTGGCGACTTCGACAATGCCGGCAGCGTGGCGTCGCCCAACATCGCGCGCTGGGACGGCACCCAGTGGAGCGCCATGGGCAGCGGCGCCAACCAGCCGGTCCGCGCCCTGGCGATCGACGGCGGCGGGTTGTACGCCGGGGGTGGATTCACGACCGCGGGCGGCAAGCAGTCGCTGTTCGTGGCGCAGTGGACGGACTCGCTGTTGGTGCCGGTGCCGGCTCCCCGCCGGGACGTCGCGGCCGCCCTCGCGTTGACCGCGCGGGCCGAAGCCGGCGGGGTCACGCTGCGATTCGACCTGACACGCGCCGCTGCAGTAACGCTGGAGATCTTCGACGTGCGCGGCCGCCGGGTGGCCGCGTGGCCGTCGCACGTTGCGGCCGCCGGGCCGCACGCGGTGGCCTGGGACGCCCGGGACGCCGGCGGACAGCGATGCGCCGCAGGCGTTTACCTGGCGCGGGCACGCACCAGCGGCGCCTCGGCGACGGCGCCGGTCGTCCTCCCCCGCTAGACACGGGGCCGCCTGCACAGCCGAGCTTCCCACCGCGATTGACCGAGACACCGGAAACCCGTATCCTGCGAAGCGGTTAGGTTCGCCGCCGCGGATCGGGTTGCCGGTCAGGTCTCCGTGGCGCACCCCCTGCTGTGATCGGGTTTTCGCTTTCAGTCGACCCGCACGACGTGGATCTGAGGCGCGCTCGCCGACGCGATTGACGCATCGCGCGCCGCCGCATGCATTTTCCAGAACGGGTCGTCCGCTGGCGTGGAAATGTCCGCCGCGACGACACCGTGGAGGAGGGATTGAAGGAGGCATGGGTGACGAGTTTGAAGTCACTGGAGGCCTTCCTGACGCCGGAGCTTCTGAAGGATCTGGAGGCTCTCGCCGCGGAGGAAGGTCGAGACGTCGAGGCGGTCGTGGACGCCGCCGTTCGTCGGTATCTGTGGGACTCGACGTTCAGGACACTGAGGCGCCACGCGCAGGCGAGGAGCCGGGTACAGGGATGGGTCAGCGATCAGTCGATCTTGACGACGGTCCTGGCGACGAGGCGACCGGACGAGTTCACGCTGACGAAGCCGGAGGCGAGCCTCGGCGTCGTAGCCGGCGAGGCCGGCGAGGGCGAGGCCGTGGAGGGCGCGGGCGGGACGGCGACGCGGACGCGGGACTCGAGGCAGCCGAGGGAGTTCCGGGAGCGGAGGGAGAGACGCGATCGCCGGGAGCCGCGCGAGCCGCGCGAGGCCCGCGAGACGCCGAGGAACTTCCGCGAGACCCGGGAGCCGATGCCGGAGATGGAGACGAGGCGCTTCGAGAGGAGCGCTCCGGCTCCCGTCGGGCGCGAGGACGCCGGGGACGAGGCACGCGAGGAGAGGAGCGGCCGGAGGCCGCGCCGGAGGACGCGGGGCGGACGCCGGGACAGCGGCGCGGACGTCAGGGCTTCATCATCACCGGACGCGTCGGAGACGACGCCGGAGCCGCGCAGCCCGTCGTACGCGCTGAACCCGCCGACAGTGGACCTCGCGGCGATGCGCCGGCGCGCGGAGAGCGTGCATCGCTTCCTGCCGCCCGACCCGAGCGAGCGGGAGACGCAAGCGGAGGAGAGGTCCGAGAGGCCCGACCGGTTCGAGAGCCACGAGAACCCCGAGAGCCACGAGAGCCCCGCGGGGTTCGCGAACCGCGCGAACCGCGAGAGGGTCGGGAGCCGCGCGAGCGCGGCGAACGCGGAGGCCGCGGTCGCGGCGGACGCGACCGCGGACCGCGAAGCACCGAGCGACTCGCCGAGCGAGTCGGACGCCTTCCGGCCCCGCCGGAGCCGCAACCAGAGGTGGAGCCGGCCAAACCAGCCAAGCGCAGCCTCCGAGAGCGACTCGCCAGCCTCACCGCCCGACTCACCGGCCGCAAGTCCGCAGCCGGAGATGCCGTCGAGCAGCCCAGTGCAGTCGTTCGGCCGCAAGCCGAAGCGCAGCAGCGGCCGCCGCTAGACGACGCCGCACGCGGCGACCGCCGGCGCGACCGTGAAGGCCGCTTCGACCGCAACGAGCGCCGCGATCAGGCACGCCGTGAGCGCGCGGAGCGACGTGAACGCGCCCTCGCGGAGCGCATCGCGGAAATCGAGGCAGCACCGCTGCGCGACGCACCGCAGTTGCCGTTCGACACGCCGGTGGAACGCCAGGCGGTCGTGGTGCGCAAGATGCCGCCCGCGCCGCACCTGGCGCTGGTCGACATCGAACGCCGCCCCGGCGGTCCGGTCATCGTGCTCGACACCAACGTCCTGCTGTCGGCGTTGTTCGCACGCCCTGGCCACTGCGCCGCGATCGTGCGGCGCGGCGCGGCGGGCGAGTTCCGCCTGATGTCGTCGCAGCCGTTGTGGAACGAGCTGCGCGACTTGCTCGGCGGCACGTTCGAACTCGAGGATGCCGATGTCGCCCAGTGGTTGCACGTGCTGGGCGCGCCGTTCGACACGATGCACGGCGCGGTGCCGCGCGTCCGCCAAGGTGGCCGCGCGCTGAGCGATGGCGCCCGTCGCGCGCTCGACACCGCGGTCGCCGCACACGCGACGTACTTGGTGAGCAGCGACCCCGAGTTGCTGCGGATCGGGTTGGTCCAGGGCGTCGAGATTCTCAGCCCGCAGGCGTTCGTCGCGCTGCACGGCGAGTAGCACCGCACACGTCGCATGACTTCCTCGGCCCCGTCGCGCGAATCCGCCGGCGGGGCCGATGCGCTTCCCCGCTCGCCGTTTCCGATGTGGATGGCGTGGCTGCTCAAGCTGCCGCTGCGCGCGTTCCTCATCGACCGCGCGGAGGCGGTGCGCGACGCCGGCATCGGCGAGGGCGACACCGTGCTCGAACTCGGTGCCGGCAGCGGCTTCTGGACCGCGCATCTGTCGCGTGCCGTGGGGGCCGGCGGCCGCATCGTCGCGCAGGACGTGCAGCAGGCGATGCTCGACCGGCTCACCGCCTCACTCGCGCGCACCTCGCATCCCGACAACGTGACGACGCTGCTCGCGCCCTCCACCGCGCTGCCGCTCGGCGACGCGTCGTGCGACGCGGTGTTCGCCGCGTACGTGTTCGAGGAGATCGACACGCTCGGCCTCGCCGCGCCGACCGCCGTCGAACTCGCGCGGGTACTGCGCGATGGCGGGTGTCTCGGCTTCCGCGAACATCGCTGGGGCGTGTCGCTCGACCGCATCCGCCGTGTGTTCGCCGCGCTCGAGGCTGCCGGCTTCGCGCTCGCGTGGACGAGCACCAGCCGCTTCAGTTACCAAGCACTGTTCACACGCCCGCCGCGTGGCGGCGCCACGACCGGAGACACGACCCCATGAGCGCAGCCGACGAGATCAAGAAGACAGAAAGCGCGGCGAAGGAGTGGCGGCCGGTGCCCGACGCGCCCGGCAACGCGGTGAAGGTGCTCCGCTACGATCCGGCGACCGGCGGCAGCGCGGTGCTCCTGCGGATGGATCCCGGCGCGCACTACGCCGCACACGTGCATCCGGGCGGTGAGGAAGTGTTCGTGCTCGAAGGCTCGTTGCAACTCGGCGCCGACTTCCTGCGCGAAGGCGATTTTCTCTACACGCCGCCCGGTGGCATCCACGCCGCGTCGAGCAAGGAAGGCTGCATCGTCTACATTAGCGTGCCGCGCGGGATCGAGTTCGCGACGCCGTCCGCGGAACGCTAGTCGCGCCGCGCCGGCTTGCCGGTGTCGTCCTTCACCAGCACGTTCACCATCACGCTGATGACGCTCACCAGAGCGGCGGCGAGGATGGCGCTCCACAGCGAGTTGAAGATGAACCCGCGCACCATCTTGCTCACCAAGAACATCATGCCACCGTTGATCACCAACGTGAACAGCCCGAGACTGAGGATGTTGAGCGGCAACGTGAGGAGCACGAGCACCGGCTTCAGCGTCGCGTTGAGCAACGCCAACAAGAGGCCGGCGAGAATCGCGTTGACCGGTCCCATCACTTCGAGCGCGGGCACCGGCCCATAGAGCGACATGCGCGCCGGGCCCAGGATGTTCGCCGCGAAGAGAATGCCGACCGTGTTGATCAGCCAGCGGGTGAAGAAGCCACGAGTGTTCACAATGCCGACCTTACGCAATCGGACGGTCTGGCCACAACCCCCATCGCGCCGCCTCCCGGTGGCCGTTAGTCGTCCGGGTCACGCGGGGCGCTTTGTTCGAGCAGGTCGCGCAGCAGAGCGTCGCCCTTGGGTGGAGCCGGCTTGCCGCCGTGCGCGTCGGGACCGCCGCCGCCGCGCCGCCGGCGCGGGCGGGCGAACAGGCGCGTGAGGAAGGCGTCCGCCGGTTCGACCTGCGCGCCGAGCAGGCGGACGCGGCGGGCGAGCTCGGCATCGGCGGTGACCACCGTGACCTCGGCGGCGCGCTCGCCGTCGTGGGTGAGGCGCTGGACGATGCGGTCGTCGGCGTTGGGCGCGAACTCGACCTCGATCCAGGCGTCGCGGCTGCCAGGCGGCAAGCCGCCGCTCGCGTCCCGCACGTCGAACACCACCCAGAGCGGCGCCGCGAGGCCGGCGCGCGAGGCGAAGGTGCGCAGCACGCCGACCAGCGTGCGCCGCGCGGTCTCCAACCGCTGGCCCGCGGCACGCGGATAGCCGGGACGCAGCAGCAGATTGTGGCCGTCGACGACGAGCCGCCGCGCGGGCGGCGCGCCGCCTACGCGTCCTCGAGCGACCAGAGGTCGACGTCCCACTCGTGCGGCGCCAGCGCCGCGAGCTGCTCGGCGGTGAGCGTCACGCCGTCGCCCGGCTTCACGTTCGCCTCGGCTTGCTGCACGGTGCGGATGCCCGGGATCACCGTGCTCACCGCCGGGTGCGAGAGCGTGAAGCGCAGCGCGAGTTCCACCAGCGGCATGCCCGGCGCGATGTGCGCCGCGGTCTCCTTCAGCTTTTCGACCCGCGCCACCGTGGCCGCCAGCTTGCCGCCGGCGAAATACTCGCGGCGGAAGTCGTCCTCGTGGAACGTCGTCTCGCGGGTGAACTTGCCGGTGAGCGCGCCTTCCATCAACGGCACGCGCACGATGAGTCCGCAGTCGTTGCGCGCGATCGCCGGGAACACGGTGCGCGCCACCCGCGCCTGGAAGATGTTGTAGATGATCTGCACGCTGTCGATGAGACCGGTGTCGAGCGCGCCGATGATGCACTCTTCGCCGCGGTTCGGCGCCGAGATGCCGATATGCCGCACCTTGCCGCTCTCGCGCAATCGCCGCACCGATTCCTTCCACTCGTCGCGCGCGTTGAAGGCGCTCGACCACGTGTGGAACTGATAGAGGTCGAGGCTGTCGGTCTTGAGGCGGCGCAAGCTCGCCTCGACGCTGTCCTCGATGTACGACGACGGGAACACCTCGTCGAGTTCCGCCTGATCGTCGATGTCCCAGATGTAGTGCTTCGGCGCCAGCTTGGTGGCGACGTACGGCCGCGCGCCGCCGCGCTCGGCGAGCACCTCGCCGATCAGCGCTTCGCTGTGCCCTTCGCCATACACCTGCGCGGTGTCGATGAAGGTGACGCCGAGATCGAGTGCGTGGTGCATCGCGCGTTTGGCCTCCGCGTCGTCGAGCGGACCCCACATACTGCCGATCGCCCACGCGCCGTAGCCGACGCTGGAGACCTGGACCTGCGTCTTGCCGAATCGTCGATGCTGCATCGGAATGCTCCTTACGCGGGGGTGTTGGTGGGCGCGGCGGGCCGCGAGGCCGGGGCGCCGAGCGGACGCACGGCGCACGGGAAGCCGGCGGCGTGCAGCACCGCAGCCCACTGCGCGGCGCGGGCCGCGTGACTGGTGAAGTAGAGGACTTGCCGCGAGGGCGCGACGCGCCGCGCGAGGTCGGCCACCACGGTCAGCGCGGTGTCGTCGTCGCACGCGGCGAGCGGATCGTCGAGCAGCAACGGCCACCCGTCCTCGTCCGCCGCGGCGCGCGCGAGGTGGTCGCGCAGCGCGGCGAGTGCGCGTTCGCCGGCCGAGTGCGCGGCACGCGGTACGGCGGCGTCGGCGCCGCGCAAGGCGGCGTGCAATGCACCGAGCATGTCGCCGTCATCGTCGAGGCCGAGCGTCCGTGCGGTTTCCTGCAGCTGCGCCACCAGCGCGCCGCCGTCGGCGAGCAGCGCGCTGAGCCGCGCCTTGGTCTCCGACTTGAGCTGCGTGCACGCGTCGAACTCACGCACTGCGGCGAGCCGGCGCCGCGCGCCCGCGGCGAAGGCGCGTGCCGCGCTCGCCAGCGTCGGCGCCTCGGCCGGCGTCGCGTCGCCGAAGCGCGCCGACGGCTCGACCGAGCGCCATTCCTCCTCCGCGACCTGCCTGCGCCGCGCCGCATCTTGCGCCGCGCGCTCCAGCGGACCGAACCGCGCCCGGACTTCGGCGGCCCGCGCGAGATCCGCCGCGAGCGAACGCCCCTCCGGCAGGCCGACCTGTCGCCCGAGTTCTTCGACGCGCATCTCGATCCGCACCACGCCCGCGGCTTTGGTGCGCATCGTCGCCTTGAGTTCTTCCTCGCGCTCGGCGAGCGAGCGGTCGCGCTTCCCCGCCGCCACGCCGCGCGCCAGCCATGCGACGCCGCATCCCAGCATCGCCGTGAACCCGACGCCCGCCGACACCGGCAGCGTCAGCGGGTCGAGGACGCCGTCCGGGATCCAGGCGAAGAGATATGCCGACGCGGCGCCCGCGCCGAGGAGCGCGCCAAGCGTCGTGCCGGCGCCGAACATCGCGCGATCGCCGTGACGCCGCTCGATCAGCGCGTGGCGCGCTTCGGTGGCTTTGACCAGCACTTGGCGATCTTCGGCGAGGCCCGCGCGCAGGCGCTCGGTGGACTCGGCGGCGCGCTCCAGGAAGCCGCGGTCCTGATCGTCGAACGCGGCGGCGCGGCGCTCGAGGCGCGCGTACCAGTCGGGGTCGTCGCCGGCCGCGCGAGCGTCGGCGCTGGCGCGCGCGAGGTCGGCCTCGGTGCGCCGTTGGTCGGCGACGGCCGAATCCCACGCCTCCGCGAGGACGTCGGCGCGCAGGATTTGCGCTTCGGTGACGCCGTCCCAGCGCGCGGTCTCGTCGAGCTGCTTCTGCAGGCGGCGCGACTCCTCGGTGAGCGCGCGGAGGTTGGTGTCTTCGTCACGGCGTCGAGCTTCGAGCGAAGCCATGCGATCGAGGGCATCGGCGAGGTCGGCACGTTCGGCGTCGGTGAGCGCGGCGCGGTGGGGCGCGAGGCGGTCAGCCTCCGGCGGCTCGGCGGTCGCCAGGACCCGCGCCCACGCCGCAGCGCCGGCGCGTGCCGACGCGGGGACGTCGTTCGCCGGCCAACCCCACTCGACGCGGCCGTCGCCGCGCATCAGACCACGGAGCATCACGCGTGGCGCGCGGCCGGCCCCGTCGAGCGGGACGACCGCGTCGCCCGCGAGACCGCGCAGCGCCCAGTCCAGCGCCTCGCGCAGCGTCGACTTGCCCGCGCCGGTGCCAGCGGTGAACACGGTGAGCCCCTCAGGCGCGGGGTCGAGGGTGAGGTGCACGCCGCGGATGTCGTCGAGGGTGAGCTGGAGGAGTCTCATGGGCGCCGAACACTACGCGCCGGACTGCCGCGGATCAACCGCCGCTTGCGCCGACCGCGCCGGGTCCACCGGTGCCGCTCCCGCTACACCGTCGGCACGCCTCCGCGCGGCGCGCCGGGCCTGCCGGCGAGCCATCCGCAGGGCTTCCTGCCGCGCCCGCCAGAGCGCGGCGCGCCGCAGTCGCGCATCGCCGTGGAAGCGCCGAAGGAGGGCGAGCGAATAGCGCGTCTCGCGCCACTCCACCGCTCCGCGCGCGATCGTCGCCGTCATCGAGCGGACGAGCGCGAACGCCGCGCCACACGCGCCGAGCGGCGACCCGAGCGCCGTCCCCCACGGCTCGCCGGCGGCGCGGTACGCCGCCGCCTGGGCCAATGCCGCGCCCGCCGCGAGCAGGCGCCCGGCGACGGTCCCGCCCGGCGCGCAAACCAGCGCCAGCGGACCGAGGTGCGTCGCCATCAAACCCGCCGCGGCAGCGAGGCTGAGCGCGACACTGTAGTCGGCCCCGGCGAAGAAGTTCTTGGTGAGGCCGCGCACGGTGTCGCGCACGCCGGCATACCAGCGCACGCGCACCACCCCGCCGGTGAGGACGACCGCCGAACGCGATCCGCGCACCTTCGCCTCACGCGCCAGCTCGATGTCGTCGACCACCGCAAGCCGCACGCAAGTGTGGCCGCCAAGGGCGTCGTACAGCTCGCGGCGCAGGAGGTGGAAACCTCCCACTCCGACCGCCGCGCGCGACGCCGGATCGCCGACACGCCACGTGCGCAACCCGAGATGGAAGTGCAGCCGGAAGACGCCCATCAGCACCCGCTCGCGCCACGTGTGCAACTCCACGTGGAGGATGCCGGCCAGGTGGTCGAGGTCACGCGAGGCGCACAGGGCAATCGCCCGCTCCACCGCGTCCGGGGCGAACACGATGTCCGCGTCGGTGAACAGCAGCCACTGTCCACCGGCCGTCGTCGCCCCGCGGTGGAGTGCGTGCGTCTTCCCGAGCCATCCGGGAGGCACGGCATCGACCCGCTCGACGCGGAGCCGCGGCTCCACGGCGGCGAGCCGCGCCAAGATCGCCGGGGTCGCGTCGGTCGAGCGATCGTCCACCACGACGATCTCGTCGAGGCCGCGCACCGCGCACCACGAGCGGGCGGCAGCTTCGAGCGCCGCCGCCTCATTGCGCGCCGCCACGACCAGGCTGACGGGCCCGCCGCCGCGAACGCTGCAGACCGTCGGCTCCCCGTCGCTCCAGCGCGGGAGCTGCGCCATGCCGCGCCACAGCCGCGCGGCGACCGACGCCCACGCCACCATCAACGTCGCGGCAACCAACGTGCGCGGCTCGGGCGTGGCGAGAAACACGGCGGTCCACATGGTCGCAGTCTACCGCAGCCGCCGTCCGGCGTGCTGCGGGCGGCCGAGACCAGATGCCTCGTCGATTCCGGTCCGCCACCCCCGGCAACCCGCGGCACCCCGCCCGGCGGTTGTCACTGGCGCGGGGCCCGGCCTATCATCGCGCCAGCTTTGTTGGAACCACATCCCTTCAGGAGGATCGCGTGAGCGAGTACACCGTTCGTGAAGAACTCAAGCCGAGTGGGCTGTCCGGCATCTCCGACGCCCAGATCGACGACCACTGGGGCCTGTACAAGGGCTACGTCGTCCAGACCAACGCGTTGCGCAAGGAACTCGCCGACCTGCGCGCCGCCGGCCAGGGCGGTTCGATGGCGTACGCGGACCGTCGCCGCCGCTTCGGCTTCGAGCTGAACGGCATGGTGCTGCACGAATATTACTTCGGGAACATGACGCCGAACGGCACGATCGACGCCAACGGCGAATTCGCCCGGCTCGCGCAGGCGGAGTTCGGCGGACTGGACGAGTGGAAGGCCGACCTCACCAACGCCGGCAAGACGCGCGGCATCGGCTGGGCGATCACCTACTACGACCCGGCCACCGACAGCATCAACAACCACTTCGTGCAGCTGCACGAGGACGGCAACGTCGCCGGCTTCGCGCCGCTCGTCGTGCTCGACGTGTTCGAGCACGCGTACATCCTCGACTACAAGGCCGCCGGCCGGCCGACGTACATCGAGTCGTTCCTCAAGAACTTGAACGGCGCGACGATCGACGCCCGCGTGGCGGCGGCGAAGGCCGGCAAGATCGCGGCGCGCTTCTAGGCGCGGTCGCGCAGAGACTGCACGCGGTGCGGGGCTCGCGCCCTGCACCGCGTTCGCGCATCTGGACCGCCACGCTGGACTAGAACGGCGTGCCCAGCGTAAGCCCCACATAGTTGCGCACCTCGTTCTTGTGCGGACCGTCGAGCGCCCGCCCGGCGCCCCACTCGAACACCAGCAAGGGCGTGTTGCCACTGTATGCCGACCAGCGCGTCGCCCATCCCGCGGTAGCGTGCCAGCCGGTGGAGGTTCCGCCCGCCGCGACCCGCCCCGTGTCGAGGAACAGCGCACCCGTGACCGGCCCCGCGCGGAGACCGAATGCCGACACCGGCAACGACGCGCGCAGCGGAGCCCGGAGTTCCGCGGACGCGAAGGCGAGCCGATTGCCCAGCTCGATGTGGTCCGCGCCGCGCAGTCGATCCACGGAGGCCAGCCGCTGCCCGTGCCACCCGAACATCGCGAGACCAGGGGCGGTGGCTGGCGTGTCATTCGTGAGGCCGACGATGTCCTGTGGGAAGGGCGTCCCGCCAATCGCGGCCCATTTGCCCCGGAGCCCGAAGGTGAGCGGTGACGCGGCCCCGCCGATCGGACGCACGGCATACATTTCCGCCATCGCGCGGCGATAGGAAACGTCGCCCCACACACCACGATCTGCGACGTCCGCTTGCACGCGCACCCCGGTGGCGACACGCGGATGGATCGCGTCGTCGCGCCGCGGCCGCAGGAAGTGCCAAGTGTAGGCGAGGCTCGCCAGTCCCTCGTCTCCGCGACGCGGGCGCGGGAGTGCCAGCGAATCTACGGTACCGCTGAAGCCAGGGTGGCGCGTGTGCGCCGTGAGGCTCACCTCGAGAGACGACTGCGATTCCAGCGCCCCCCGGCCGCCAAACGGCAGCTCCACCGCGAAGCGTGGGCCACTCGCCTCGTCGTACAACAGATGTCCGTCGTAGAAGCGGACCGTCGAAACTGGGTTGCGCACGTCGGCCGAGAGCGACCACGAGCCTTGCCGGAAGGGATGCGTGTACTCCATCCACGCTCCGACTTCGACGCCGTACGTGAGGTCGAGATAGCCGACCCCTTGAAGCTGGTGCACCGCGAGCGGGTCCGCGAAGCTCCAGAGTGCGGCAGTCCCCCATGGATAGGGGAGGAAGGTGATGTATTCGCTGCGCATCCCGCGGATCGCCTGGTACGGCCGCGGCGTCACCGCCAGCACGGAGTCAGGCCGTCCTGGCCCGGGAAAGACCGCCGGCATACGGGACACCCACGCCCCGGCAGACGAATACAGCGCCGATCCACGCGCACCGAACGCCGCCACCGTGCGCGCAGGGTCGAGTAGCAGCAGGTGAGGCCGCCGTTCACTGCCGAGCGTCGTCGCCAGCACCCGTCCATCGCGGGGGACCACCCCGAAGGCGACGATGCCCTCGCCGTCGTCGGTCAGTGCCACCGCACGGTCGGAGAATGACAACGGCGTGCCCGCATCGAGTCGCCGCCGCAGCTCGTCGAAGGCGATCGCGGTGCGGAAGACGTTCGCGGTGCCCCCGCGATACGATGTGAAGTACAGCGTCTGCCCGTCGGCGGACCAAAACGGCGTGCGATCGAGCTCCACGTCGTCCGTGATCTTCCAGTGTGCGCCGTCGGCGACCCGCACGACGACGATGTCGGCACCGCGCGTGTGGGTCGTGTCGGCCTCGTGCCCTTGCAGGAGGCTGCACGCGATCCACTGGCCATCCGGCGACCACGACGGGTGCGACACGACATCCTGGCCGCCGAGGTGCGTGAGACGCCGCGGGGCGCCACCCGCCATGTCGAGGAGTACGATGTCCGCCGCCGAATCACCCTGCGCCACGCAGGCGAGAGTGCGGCCATCCGGCGACCAGTCCGGTTCCGACGCCCGCGCGCCCCAGGTCAGCCAGCGCCCATGCCTCCCCACGGCGTCGCGCACATACAGATCGAACATCAGTGATCCGTGCGGTCCGCGGTGCATGCGCGACATCACCAACTGCCGCGCATCGGGCGACCACGCAAACGTCCGGACGGCGCGACCCCGGGCCTTGTAATCACCCTGCGAGAACGCGTGCACCTCGCGCCAGCGCGGCCGTCGCTCGTCGGTGCGGCGCACGAGCAGACTGGCGTCGCGCTGGTCGGCCTCGCGCACCCCGCTGAACGCCACCGCCGACGAGTCCGGCGCGAATGCCGCCCATGTCACCGCGCGTGGCACATCCGCGAGCCGCGGTCCGAGCGAATCCGCCGGCGGGCGCACCGCCGCGAAACCCCAGTAGTAGGTCCGCATCGCGCGCCGCCATGTCTCCGACCATTCGGCCTCACGTATGCCGACACTGGCGCGGAACGCATCGCTCCACCAATACAGGCCAAAGCGGCCACGGTGCCGCGCAAGCGCCACCAGCGCCGAGTCCCCCTTCTGCCACGCGAGATATTTGACCTTGGCGAAGCCCTCGTCGTGCGGGTCGAGGATGTCGAAGCGGTCGCGATAGACCGCGCCGCGCATCGCCCAATCACTGCGCGAGACGTCCCAGTATTCGGTGAAGTACTCGGCGACGCCCTCCATGTACCAGGCGGGCGCGCCGGTGGCGAGATACGAGATCAGGCCGCCACGACTGCGCATCGCGTCGAACGCGACGACGTGCTGGAATTCGTGCGCCACGACGCTGCGCAACCATCCGTGCGATCCGGCAAGGAACGCCGCGTAGTCATTCTGCCGCACCCAGACGTAGACGCGATCCCACGGCATCGTGAGGCCGTTGACGATGTCATCCTGACGGCTGAGCACCATCTCCGTCTTGCGGCGTGGGCGATGCGCAAAACTGGTGGTCACTGGCGTATAGACTTGCTCGCCGATCGCCGCGGCCTCGCGTGCCACGCCCTCGAGACCGTCGTGGTAGTACCAGACGAAATGCGGCGTTTCGAATCTCCACCAGTGCAGTTCGGGATGATGCCGGCCACCGATGTAGTCGAAGGGGTTGAGGGGCGACGGTTTGACCGCCTCGGCGCGCGCGACCGCCGTGTGGGCAATCAGCGACGCCCACAGCACCGCGCACACGGTTCGCACCGCGACACGCAACGATCTGGCCCTCGGTTCACCTCTCACGCACACTCCCCCATCATCGTCACGAGCAGCGGCACCACAGCAGGGTACGTGCCAGCGCGATCACGTGCCATGGCTGTCGGGACAGATCGCCACGAACGCGCAGCGCCGGCACACCATATCGGCGGGCGTCGGCGCGAAGGCGCGGGCCGAGAGTCCCGCCACGGTCCGCGCGATCTCGTCCTCCGCCTTCGCCAGGCGTTCGGGCACCGGCGCGGTTTCGCCACGCATGCCGTTGCCGAGCATGTGCAGGACGAGACGATCGGGTGCCGCGCCTTCTTGCGCGCGCCACGCCAACGCCCCGAGCGTCAGCCGGCGATGCTCGCGCGCCCGTCGCACCGCATCCTCGGTGCCACGTGCGTCGCCGGACGAATACTCGTGCAGTTCGACCGCGCCGGATGATGTCACGTCGACGCGCGTCCAGGAACCGAGGACGCGCACACCCCCGAGGCGCACTGCGAACTGCCTTCCCACCGATGCCGGATGTGACGGCGCGGTGGCCTCCGCGTCGAGAAAACGATCCAGCGCCGCCTCGCCCTCGGCAAGTCGCAAGTCCTCGTGCTCGCGGGTCAGGAAGCCTTCGCTCGACCACGCGCCGCGCAGCACCGCGTGCACCTGCGCGCGGTCGAGCGTCGCTCCGGAGACCTGCGTCGCGAGATACGTCCGCACCGCCTCGCGCAGCGCGTGGCCATACACGACGGCATGATGCCGCATCACCGGCACGCGCAACTCGTGCACGTAGCGATAGCGCTGCGGACACGTCAGGTAATCGTCGATCTGCGCCAGCGTCAGCGACTCCACCGGCGTCTCGCGCGCCGTCGCCACCGGCGCCACCGCCGGGCGCGCGTGCCGTGCCAGCGCGGTCTCCGGCGCCGTCGCGCGCGTCGTCACCTGCGGCGAACGATCCAGCGCCTCGAAAATGAACTGACTCGGTTTGCGCGCGCGCTTGCCGCCGTAGTCGTCGGCCGAACTCAGCACCAGCCATTCCTTGGCGCGCGTCATGGCGACGTAGAAGAGTCGCCGCTCCTCGGCGAGATGCGCCTCGGGCGCCGGCGCGCCAGCCCGGACAAGTTCCGGCGGCAACTCGAGCAAGTCGCGCCGCGCGCGCGCCGGGAATCGCCCTTGGACGAGCCCAACCAAGCACACCACGACGAATTCGAGGCCCTTCGCGCGGTGCACCGTGAGCACATGCACGGCGTCGATGTCGCGATCCGCCTCGGCGACCGGCGGATCGTCGCCGGCGTCCATCAGCGCGCGCAGATGCTGGTCGAAGAACGGCACCCGGTCGACGCGGGCGAGGGCGCCGAAGCGTCGCACGTGCTCGAAGAAGCGCGCGAGGTTCTGCACCGCCTCCTCGTCGCCGGGCCGCTCGCGGCGCACCAGGCGCGGCAGCCAGCCGCTGGCGGTGAGGAACTCGTAGAGCACTTCACCGGTGGGCCGCGTCGCCGCGCGCGCGCGCAGGCGGTCGAGATCGGCGAAGAGCCGCGCCGCGCCGGCATCGCCGGTGGCGCGCAAGGCGTCGGCGAACGGCCGGTGCGCGCGCTCGGCATCGGCGATCGTCTCGCCGAGCACCTCCGGCGAGATGCCGTACGGCTCGCCCGCCGCCAGCGCGTACAGGCTCTGTGCGTCGCGCGGATCGGCGATGCAGCGCACGAGGAACCGCAGCGTCGCGATCTCCGGCCGCGCGAAGAGCCCCTGGTTGCCGCTGAAGCGCCACGGAATCTCGCGCATGTTGAGGGCGCGCAGGAACGGCTCGGCGTCGCGGTTGGCGCGCACCAAGATCGCCATGTCGCTCCACGGCACACCGTCGGCGTGGACGGCAGCCAGGCGCTCGGCCACCGCGTCGGCTTCGTCCCACACGCTGGCGCTGTGCGTCCACGTGACGGCCGGCGTGAAGCGCGCCCGCAACGAATGCGCCGCCGCCCTCGCGGTCAGCCGCTTGTCGATGCCGCGCCGCGCTTCCAGCCGATCCGGATCGTTGTGCACGATTGCCCGGCGCGCGTGGTCGAGGATCTCCTGCCGCGAGCGGAAGTTGTCGGTGAGCACCAAGGTGCGCGCCGCCGGCCAGCGCTCGAGGAACGCCAAGATGTTGCGCGACTCGGCGCCGCGGAAGGTGTAGATCGCCTGGTCGTCGTCGGCGACGACGGTGACGTGTCCGCCCTCGCCGGCCAGCAGGTCGATGACCGCGAACTGCGCGTGGTTGGTGTCTTGGAATTCGTCGACCAAGATGTAGCGGAAGCGCGCGCGCAACTCATCGCGCACCGCGGCGTGCTCGCGCAGCAACCGCACCAGCAAGACGATCTGATCGCCGAAGTCGATCACGCCGCGCCGCGCGCACAGCGCCGCGTAGGCATCGTACAGGGCGGCGATTTCGCTCTGCTCGGCGGCGCGCGCGGCGAGCGCCTCGTCCTCCGGCGCCGCCGCGGCAGCCTCCCGCATCGCTGCCGCGGACGCCAGATACGCGGCCGGATCGACGTCTTCGTCCTTGGCGCGCGACAGCACGCCGGCCAGCGCATCGAGGAAACGTGTCGGATCGCCGAGCGGCCGCAGCCGCGCGAACGGCAGCTCGAAGAGGTGCTCGCGCAACAACAGCACCTGTTCGCTGCGCGTCATCACGCGGAAGTCGGGCGGCAGGCCGAGCCGCAATGCATGCTCGCGCAGGATGCGGTCGGCGAAGGCGTGGAAGGTGCTCACCCACACGTCGGCATAGCCGTACGGCACCAACACGTCGATGCGCTCCGCCATTTCGGCGGCCGCCTTGTCGGTGAAGGTGAGGGCGAGGATCTCCTCGGGCCGCGCGCGTTTGGTGGCGATCAGCCACGCGATGCGCCGTGTGAGCACCGAGGTCTTGCCGGTGCCGGCGCCCGCCACCACGAGGAGCGCGCCGGCGTCGTGGGTGACCGCCTCGCGCTGGGCGTCGGTGAGTCCGGAGGTGAGAGCGTCGCGGTCCACGGGCGGGATGGCGTCGCGGCGGCGCCCGGAGTCAGGCGCCGTGGCGTCAGCTCACGACGTGGGTATCGGTGAGACGCACGCCGGCCAACTCGGCGAAGCGCTGCGCCGCGTGCTGGGTGCGCGCCTCGGCCAGGCGCTCGGGCAACTCGCGTGGGATGTAGAGCACGGCGAGCAGCCGCGTGGTCTCCGGCCGCACCATGGTGCGCGTACCGTCGCTGAGCGGCGAGCCGAACGGGCCGAGTTCGTCGGCGAGCGTGAGTACACCGTCGACGTCGAGCACGCGCCGCCCGATTGCCTCGAGCGTTTCGCCGGCGCGGCCGAATCGCGCCACCGCGTCGCCGACCAGACGGAACGCGTCATAGATGCCGATCGGCAGGAGCAACTCGAGCGAGGCGAGGTTGTTGACGTCGACCAGCGTCGAAATGCGCGGCAGGCCGTCGCCCTTCAGCACGCGCCGCAGCAAGGCCTCGGACGACGCGCGGTCGCGTGTCGGATCGACACCGCACTCGTGCAACATGCGGCGCACCAGCGCGACGTCCGCCACCTCGTGCAGAGCCTGCACCCGGTCGTAGGCGTCGCGCGCGTCCTGCTCCGCGGCGGCCATCGCCTCGTCCAGCGTCTGCACCTCCGGCGCGGCGTCGGGCGCCACCACCTCGACGGCGACCGCCTCGTGCGCCGCGGCGACCCACGCGCTCGCCTCCCCGCTGGGAGCGGCGGGTGCGGGCGGCGTGTACTCGCCGAGGACGACGCCCAGGCGCACGGCAGTGCGAAGCTGTGGATGAACGATGAGCTGCATGCGGATGGCGGTCTCGCGAGACGCAGACGGACGGCTGAGCCGGCCGAGTCAGACGCGGCCGAGGCCGCAGAGTAGCCAGTGCGTCACGCTCCTGCAAGCCCAGCCGGAGAGCGCGCTCAAGATTCTCCGGGCCGCCGTCGATGACACCCGCGGGGAGTCACATATCCGACTTGCGTCTCCCTCCGTAGTCGTCTAGCGTACCGTTGGCCGGTCGCACACTGCCCCAGATCTGGGCCGGCACACGAACCCCGTCCTCGACACCGTCCGTTCAGCGCTCTCCCCACAGTGTCTGCCGTCTCATCTCACGACTCGCGTGCGTCTCGGTGCCGAACGCGCGTTCCGTAGGAGTCTCGTTCGTGACAACAAGGCAGTTGCGCGTCGCGAGTCCACTGCCCCTCGCGACGCTTCTCGTCCTCGTTCTGGGGTGCATGCCCGCGCTGGCGCTGGCCGGCAGCTGGCTGCCGTCGACCACGCTGAGCCCAACCGCCGCGGTGTCGATCGCCGGCGGCGGCAGCTTGGCGGTGGCCGCCAATGGCAATGCCTATGCGGTGTGGTCCGACAACACCAGCGGCACCTACCAGATCCGCTTCGCCTGCGACACCACCGGCGTGTGGTCGCCTGCCACCACCCTCACCACCGCGACGTGGGCCCACGCGATGCAGCCCAGCATCGCCGCGGATGCCAAGGGCCACGTGCACGTCACGTGGTGCGACGACCGCTACGGCAACTACGACATCTTCTACCGCGAGTGGACGCCGGCCGGCTGGAACCCCGAAGTCCGGCTCACCACCGGCGTCAAGCGCTCGATCGCTCCGTCGATCGCCGCCGACACCAGCGCGGTGACGCTGGTGTGGTGCGACGACCGCGACGGCAACACCGAGATCTACAGCAAGCGTCGCGTCGGCAGTACGTGGGGCAGCGACACCCGCCTGACCAATGACCCCTACGAATCGCTCTCGCCCAGCCTGGCGGAGGGCAGCGACCGCGTCGTCCACTTGGTGTGGACCGATCGCCGCGCCGGCTACTTCGCCACCTACGCGAGCGACTACACGAACGGTGTCTGGGGGCCGGCCACGGTGATCTCGTCGCGCAGCGTGACCACGTTCGAGCCGCACGTCGCGATCTCCGCCGACAACACGCAGCACGTGGTGTGGAGCGACACCCGCAGCGGCATGCCGCAGCTCTACTACCGGTCGCGCACCGCCGGCGTGTGGTCGCTGACGACTGCCGTGCAACTGTCCGCCAACGCGGTCGACCACGCCTCGCTGGCCGGCGGCCCGTCGAACACGGCAGCGCTCGCGTGGACGGAGAACTTGACCGACGGCACCTCCGGCGCCTACGTCAGCACGCGGCAGGGCACTGCCTGGACGTCGCCGGTGACCTTGGCGAGCGGTCTCAATGGCGCGGTGCAAACCCTTCCCGCCATCGGCCTCTCCTCGCTTGGCGACCAGATCGCCGTGTGGTCGAACGGCAACAGCGACTACTTGCTCGACATCACCACGACTCGGCAACCGGCCGCCGCGCCCACCATCACGAGCGTGGCCCCGGACAGCGCGATGACCGGCGCCAACGTGCACCTGGTGCTCACCGGCACCAACTTCTTGGCGCCCGATTCGTTGTGGATCCTGACTTCGAGCGGCGTCGCGATCCCCGCCAACGCGACGACCTCGGCGAACTTCTCGGAAATCGAGGCCGACTTCGGCCTGCAGGGCGCGGCACTCGGAGCCGCCGGCGTGATCGTCCGCACCGCCGACGGCCGCCGCGACACGCTCGCCGCGTCGTTCACGGTGCTGCCGGCGGGCGGCTGGAGCTTCGACACACCGCTCACCACGCCGGGCATCAACAGCGTGCTGAACGCCGGGACGCGTTCCTTGGCGATCACCGACACCGGCAACCTCGACGCGCTGTGGATCGACGAGCGCTCGCTCTTGCCGCAGGTGTACGCGACGGAATCGGCCGGCGACGTGTTCGGGCCGAGCGTGCAGGTGTCGACGACGACGACGTTCGCGCAGTTCGCGACCGTGTGCGCCGCGTCCGGCAACCGCATCGAGGCGGTGTGGCGCGATGGCGGGATCGGCAAGACCGACCTATGGTGGCGCGAGCGCGCCGGCGGTGTGTGGGGCGCCGAGACCAAGATCACCAATTACACTACGTCGGCCTCCAGTTACCCGTCGCTGGCCAGCGATCTCAACGGCGACGTGCACTTGGTGTGGCGCCTCGATCTCGTCGGGAACCCCGAGATCTACTACAAGAAGCTGCACGCCGGCGTGTGGTCCGCCGACACGCGGCTCACCAACGCCACCGGCGTCTCGACGCAGCCGGTGATCGCCTGCGGCCCCGGCAACAAGCTCTACGTGGCGTGGGCCGACACCCGCAACGGCAACTACGAGATCTATTTCAAGTCGTTCGACGGCACCGTATGGTCGAGCGACCAGCGCTTGACCGTCAACACCGCGACCACGTCACGCCCCTCGATCGCCGCTGGCACCGACGGCACCGTGCACCTGGTCTGGCAGGATCTCGTCGACGGCAACCTCGAGATCTATTACGCGAGCTACAAGAACGGCACCTGGGCGGCCACCCAGCGGCTGACCAACGACGGCGCGACCTCGGAGACCCCGAGCGTCGCGGTGGATGGTCTGGCGCAGGTGCACGTGGTGTGGGAAGACCAGCGTGACGGCACCTCGCAGATCTACTACACGCTGGGCGCCGGCGGCGTGTGGTCTCCCGCGTCCCGTGTCAGCGCCGGTTCGGTCGGCTCGTTGGCGCCGTGCATCGCGGTGACCGGCGGCGGCACCGTGCACACTCTGTGGTCGGACATGCGGGTGACCTCGGCGAACAGCGTCTACTACGCGCAAAAGCGGGTCATCCCGGTGGGTATCGACGATCCCTTCGACGCGTTGCCGGCGGCGCGCCTGCCGTTCGCCGCCGAGGTGTGGCCGAATCCGGTCCGCGACGTGGCGCAGGTCCGGCTGCGCACCCCGGAGGCCGGCGAGGTCACGCTCCGCCTCTACGACGCGCAAGGACGTCAGCGCGGCCCCGCGCTGCGTCAGCCGTGCGCGGCCGGCGAAACCCTTCTGCGCTGGACTCCGGGCGATGCCGCCCTTCCTCGCGGCCGCTACTTCCTGCGCGCCGACGCCGCCTGGCTGCGCGGCGGTCACGCCCGCACCACCACCGCGCTCCTGTACATCCGCTAGCTCAGCCACACCCGCGCGAGATGGCCCCACCGCCGTCTCGCGCGCCGCTTTTCCCCACCGGCGCCCGGGACCATCGCCTAGACTTCGAGACATGCAGCCTTCGCCCACCGCACCGTCGACGATGCGCTTCACCGTGCTCGACCTCGAGTTCACCGGCCTGTCGCCGCTCGAGGGCGACCGCGTCATCGAGATCGCCGGCCTGCGTGTCGAGGCCGGCACAGTGGTCGAGGAATTCCACAGCCTGGTCGACCCCGGACGCGCGGTGCCGGCGGAGACCTTGGAGTTGACCCAAATCGCCGCGGCGGAGGTGGCCGCGGCGCCGGCCTTCCCGCTCATCGCCCCCGCCCTGCTCGCGTTCCTCGGCGACGCGCCGATCGTCACCCACAATCTCGCCTACGACATCGCCGCCTTGCAGTGGGAGATGGCGGCGGCCGGGTTGTCGCTCTTGCGTCACGACGGCATCGACACGCTCGAACTCGCCCGCCGCGTATTCCCCGGCGAACGTAACAACCTGCGGAGTTTGCGCGAGCGGCTCGGCATCGACGCCACGCCGACGCACCGCGCGATGGACGACGCCCGCGTCACCGCCCACGCATTCGTTCGATTGGTGGCGATGCTCGAGGAGCGCGGCGAGGTCCGGCGCTACCGCGATCTGCGGCCGACCGCATGCGCCGGGCTCTCTTTGGTGCCGCCGCAGGCCGACACCGCCGAGCGTGCCGTCGTCCACACCGCGCTGGTCGATGCGGTCACCCGCCGCCGCGTGCTGACGATTCGCTACGCCGCGCCCGGCAAGCCGCCGGTCGAACGCGTCGTCGAGCCGTTCTGTCTCATCGGGCCGTATCTGCGCGCGTACTGCCGGCACAAGGCGCAGGAGTTGAACTTCGTGGTGTCGCGCATCCGTGCCGCGGCGGAGACCGGCGAGGCGGTGACGCGGCTCCCCGAGCCGCCGCGCGGTCCTGCGGTATTTTCGCCCGCCTTCAAGCACGTGCGCCAGCCGGCGTAGCGTTCAGCGGCGGTCGCGCCGTCCCGCCATGTCCACCGCCACCGCGGCGATCAGGATCGCGCCCTTCAAGATCGGCTGCCAAAACGCTTCGGTGTTCATCAGGCTCATGCCGTTGTCGAGCGACGCCATGACCAGCGCGCCGAGCAACGCGCCCCACACCGTCCCCTGCCCGCCCATGAGCGACGTGCCGCCGATCACCGCCGCGGCGATCGCGTCGAGTTCCATCATGCGGCCCGCGTCGCTGGTCGCCGCGCCGACGCGCGCGGTGAGCACGACGCCCGCCACACCGCACAACGCGCCCATCAGCGTGAAGACGCCGACGAGCCGCCGCTCGATCGGGACTCCGGAGTAGAACGCCGCGTCGCGGCTGCCGCCGATCGCGTAGAGGTGGCGCCCGAACGGTGTGCGCGTCGCCACCGTGTGGAGCAGCGCCGCGAGCACCAGCACCAGCAGCACCGGGAGCGGCACGCCCTGATAGGCGTTCATCACCGCCGCGCCGCCGAGCGCCAGCAGCGCCGCGGCGATCCACGTCACGCGGCCCGCCGTCTCGCGCCACGCGCGCCAGGCACAGGGCGGCGTGATCGACACGCCGCCGGTGAGTCCGAGGATGCTGCCCTGGTACAGCAGCATGCCGCCGAGCGTGACGATGAACGGCGGGATGCGCAGCCGCGCCACCAGCGTGCCGTGCAGCGCACCGCACGCCGCGCCCGCCGCGATCACGAGAGCGCAGCCGAGCGGGACCGGCCAGTCGCCGCGCACGATCGCCAGCGCCGACACCGCGCCCAGCACGCCGCTCAGCGCCCCGACGCTGAGATCGATCTGCCCGGCGACGATGACCAGCACCATGCCGGTGGCGAGGATCGACGTCACCGCCATCTGCCGTGCCAGCAGCGAGAGGTTGCGCGGGCTGAGGAAGGTGCCCTGCGTGGTGAGACTGAACACCGCCCAGATCGCCAGCAGCGCGCCGACCATGGTGAGGGAGCGCCAGGGCAGCGCGGCGCGCGTGCGGGTCATGCGGCGGCTCCGGCGGCGGCGGTGGCGGCATGCATCACGGCCTCCGGAGTGAGGGCGTCGCCTTCGAGCGTCGTCACGGCGCGGCCGCCGGCGAGGACGACGACGCGGTGGCTGACGCCGAGGAGCTCGGGCAGATCCGACGTCGCGAGGACGATCGCCATGCCTTGCGCGGCGAGCGCGGCGACGTGGGCGTAGATCTCGGCGCGCGCGCCGACGTCGACGCCGCGCGTCGGTTCGTCGAGCAAGAGGACGCGTGGGCGCGTGAGCAGGCCGCGGCCGAGCAGCGTCTTCTGCTGGTTGCCGCCGGAGAGCGCGCCGATCGGCGCCCGCAGCGACGCCGTGCGGATGCGCAGGGTGGCGACTTGCTCGGCGGCGGCTTCGTCGCGCCGTGTGGCGTCGAGCAGGCCGCCGCGCGTGAGGTGGCGCAGATACGCGAGCGTCAGGTTGTCGGCGACGTCGCCGGTGGGCAGGACGCCGGCGCTCTTGCGGTCCTCGACGACGAGCGCGCAGCCGGCGGCGATCGCCGCCGCCGGCGTGCGAAACGGCGGGCGCGGGGCGTCGCCGGCAAGGGTGAGTTCGCCGCGCACCGCGGCGCGCGCGGCGCCGAACAGCGAGGTGAGCAGCGCGGTGCGGCCGGCGCCCATCAGGCCGCCGAGGCCGAGCACTTCGCCCTCGCGCACGTCGAAGGAGATGCCGTCGAGCGCGCGGCGGCCCGCGTGACGCGGATCGTCGAGCGTCCAGCCGCGCACGCGGAGCGCCACCGGGGCGCGCGGTGCGGCGGCACGCGGGTACGCCTCGGCGACGTCGCGCCCGACCATCTGCGCCACCACGTGCGCGCGCGTCCACTCGTTTGCCGGCGCGCTGGCGACGGTGCGGCCGTCACGCAACACCGTGACGCGGTCGGCCACGCGGAAGACTTCGTCGAGGCGGTGGCTGACGTAGAGGCAGGCGACACCGCCTCTCGCCAACTCACGCAGGAGGTCGAGCAGCCGCGCCGCGTCGGCGTCGGTGAGTGCCGCAGTCGGCTCGTCGAGCATCAGGATCGCCGCGTTCTTGGCGAGCGCCTTGGCGATTTCGACGAGTTGCTGCTGACCGATGCCGAGATCGCGCACCGGCGTCTCGGGCGCGACTGCGAGCCCGGCGCGCGCCAACGCATCGAGCGCAGTGCGGCGCATCGCCGCACGGTCGATGACGCCGCGCCGCACCGGCTCGTGCCCCAGAACGATGTTCTCCTCGACCGTGAGATCGGGCGCGAGCGCGAGTTCTTGGGCGATCAGCGCGAGGCCGCGGCGTTCCGCCGAGGCGAGCGACGTCAGCCGAACTGGTTCGCCACCGATCTCGACCTGCCCCGCGAAACTTCCCGCCGGATGCACGCCGGTGAGGATCTTGAGCAGCGTGCTCTTGCCGGCGCCGTTCTCGCCGCACAGCGCGTGGATCTCCCCGGCGCGGAGCGTGAACGTCACGTCATTCAGCGCGCGCACACCGGCGAAGTCCTTCGTCACGCCACGGATGGCAAGCACGGCCCGCGGCTGCGGGGCCGGGTGAACACTGTTATGTCCCTGAACGCCGTTCACCTGATCGCACCCGATTCCCTCTGAAAACGCCTGCCGTCACCTAACGCTGTTAGGAAAGAGTGCGTCGTTTACTTGGCCGGCGTGGATGCGTCCTTGTAGACCTCGGCCTGCGGATGGAAGCCGTCCTTCACCACGGTCGCCATCATGTTGTCCTTGTCCACCGCGATGGGTGCGATGAGGATGCACGGCACGTTCTTGGCACCGTTGGCGATCGAGCCTGTGGTGTCCGCGATGGCCTGACCCATCGCCATGGCAAATGCCGTCTCCGCGCCCTTGCGCGCCAACGACGGAATCGGCTTGTACACCGTCATCGACTGCAACCCCGCGACGATGCGCTGGCACGCGCTCAACTCCGCGTCCTGTCCCGTCACCACCACGTGGCCGGCGAGCTTCTGCTCCGCCAGCGCCTGAATCGCGCCGCCCGCGAGGCCGTCGTTGCTCACGACCACCGCGTCCACCTTGTTGCCGGTGCGCGTGAGCGTGTTCTCCATGATCTTGAGCGCTTCGCTCGGCAGCCAGTCGTTCGCCCACTGATCCTCGACGATCTTCACATCGCCGCGATCGATCGCCGGCTGCAACACTTTCATCTGGCCGTCGTGATAGAGGTGTGCATTGTTGTCGGTGGGTGCGCCGGCGATGAGCACATAGTTGCCCTTGGGAGCGTGCGCCAACGCGTACTCCGCCTGCATCTGCCCGACCCGCACATTGTCGAACGAGATGTAGAGATCGAGATCGCAGTCGTTGATGAGGCGGTCGTACGCAATCACCTTCACGCCGGCCTTGTGCGCCGAGTTGACGATGGTCGCCGCGCTCTTCGAGTTGTGCGGCGCCACGACGAGGACATCGACACCCTGCGTCAGCAAGTTCTCGCACTGCGAATTCTGCAACGCGTCGTTGTTGTTCGCCGCCTGCACGAGCACCTTGGCGCCGAGCTCCTCCGCGTGCTTGACGAACTCGTCGCGATCGCGCTGCCAGCGCTCCTCGCGCAGCGTGTCGAGCGACAACCCGATGGTGATCTGCTTCGACTTCTTGGCGCAGCCGGCGGGCACGACGGTGAGCACGACGAGCGCGCCGAGGGCGCTCCACACCTTCCAACGAGCAGTGGCGAACACGGGAGTCTCCTTCGCGGGTCGGGCGCCGGATCAACGGCGCGGGCGGCCGCAGCCTAGCCACGCGGCAGCCGACGCGTCAATGCCGCGGATTGCCCGCGGCAAATGGTTTGGCTATGGTGAAGGCTCGTCCGCCCTGGGAGACTTCCGATGCGATTCGCCGCCCTCCTTCTCGCCGCCGCGCTCTGCTCGCCGCTGTCCGCGCGAGCCCAGGGCGATCCAATTCCGAGCAACCGCATTCCGGTGACGGGCAGCGCTCACAACTTTGCCACCGGCAACCGAGTGTGGACCGCGCTTGGAGACCTCTTCGTCGACCCATTCATCGGCAGCGATGGACACGGCCACACATTCCCCGGGGCCTCGGTGCCGTTCGGCATGGTGCAACTCTCGCCCGACACGCGATTGGATGGATGGGACGGCTGCAGCGGCTACCACGGCTCCGACGATCGCATTTTCGGTTTCTCGCACACGCATCTGAGCGGGACCGGCTGCAGCGACTACGGCGATATCCTGTTCTTTCCTTCGCGCGGCACCGTTCAGTGGCGGAGTAGCTACGGTCGCACGCTCGGCGATGGGTACGGTTCTCCCGTCAAACCATCGAGAACCCGGCACGCGCGTGCCGGAGCCTACTCGGTGCTTCTCGCGGATACCGGCATCTTGGTCGAACTCACCGCGACAGCCCGCACCGGCTGGCAGCGGTACACCTTTCCGCAACCGGACAGCGCATTCGTCTTGCTGGATCTCACGCAGCGCGATCAAGTGCTCGACTCGCATCTCCGCGTAGTGAACGATACGGAGATCGAAGGCTATCGCGTCTCGCGTGCCTGGGCGACGAACCAGCGGGTATACTTCGTCGCCCGCTTTTCGCGGCCAGTCGACGTGGTGTTCGCAGTCGGTGACGCAATGCGCGATGGAATGCGCGAAGCTGGCGGTACTTCGGTCAAGGCCGCCATCCGACCGCGCGGCATGCGGCGCGTCAGCCTCTACGATCCGCCTCTCACGCGCGACGACTCAGACCAGTTGCTGATCAAGGTCGGGATCAGTGCGGTGGACATCGACGGCGCGCGGCGTAATCTCGACGCCGAAGCCCCTGATTGGGACATCGTGCGCGTTGCAGGCGCCGCCGCTGCTGCCTGGGACAGCACTCTGCGCTGCGTCGATGCCGAAGGCGGCACCGATGCCCAGCGCACCACCTTCTACACCGCCCTCTACCACACCTTCTTGCAGCCGAACCTCTACACCGACGTCGACGGACGCTACCGCGGACGCGACGACTCCGTGCACGTCGCGAACGGCTGGACGCAGTACACCGTCTTCAGCCTCTGGGACACCTTCCGCGCCGCGCATCCGCTCTACGCGCTGCTGCAACCCGCACGCGACATCGACTTCATCAACACATTCCTCGCGCAGTATGACGAAGGCGGCGCTCTGCCGGTGTGGGAGTTGAGCGCGAACGAAACCAACTGCATGATCGGCTATCACGCAGTCCCGGTGATCGCCGACGCGTGGGCGAAAGGTCTACGCGGTTTCGACGGCGAACGCGCGTTGGAGGCGATGATCGCGTCTGCGTCGGCACACACACGCGGACTCGACGACTATCGCGCGCTCGGCTTCATCCCCGCCGACCGCGAGGCCGAATCAGTGTCGAAAACACTCGAGTACGCCTACGACGACTGGTGCATCGCGCGCATGGCCGCGTCACTTGGCCACGCCGACATCGCCGCCAACTACGACCTGCGGGCGCAATCGTGGAAAAACGGCTTCGATCCGCAGACCGGATTCATGCGCCCCAAACTCGGCGCCCGCTGGAAGACGCCGTTCTCGCCCACCGACGTCGACTTCCATTTCACCGAAGCAAACAGCTGGCAATACAGCTTCTTCGTGCCGCAGGACATCGCCGGGCACATCGCGGCACTCGGCGGCAGCGCCGCCTACGCGGCGAAACTCGATTCGCTGTTCGGCTCATCGCCGACTACGACGGGACGCAAGCAGGACGACATCTCGGGCCTCATCGGCCAGTACGCGCACGGCAACGAACCGTCGCATCACATGGCGTATCTCTACGACTACTGCGGACAGCCGTGGAAGACGCAGCGCCTCGTTGCGCAGATCCGCGACTCGCTGTACCGCGCGACGCCCGACGGCCTCATCGGCAACGAAGACTGCGGGCAGATGAGCGCGTGGTATGTCTTCAGCGCGTTCGGCTTCTATCCCGTCACGCCGGGACAGGACACGTACGCGATGGGCTCGCCGCTCTTCCCGCGCGCCGTGCTGCGCGTCGGCAATGGCCGCACTTTCACCATCACGCGAACTGGCGACGGCCCATACATTCAATCGGCGCGCCTCAATGGCAAACCGTTCGACCGCTGCTGGATTCGCCACGGCGAGATCACCGCGGGCGGCACGCTCGCGTTCGCGATGGGACACACGCCGAACACGCATTGGGGTGTGGGCCGCGACGCCGCGCCACCATCCACGATCACCGCGCCGTCGATCGTGCCGGCGCCGTTCGTCGCCGCGGGCGACACACCATTCCGCGACAGCACGCGCGTCGTTCTCGGCGATCTCGATCCACGCGCCACAATCTACTGGACGACCGACGGCGAACCAACGACCGCGAGCGCGCGCTACACGACGCCAATCACCGTGCGTGACGCGACGACGCTACGCTTCCGCGCCTACGCTCCCGACGGCACGCACTCCGAGACGCAGTCCGCGGCCTTCCTCGTCCTCGACCCGTCACGCCGCATCGCATTGCAGTCGCATTACAGTCCACAATATCCGGCGAGCGGACCCGAAGGTCTCATCGACGGCGTGCGCGGCGGCAATGACTTCCGGCTCGGCGCCTGGCAAGGCTACGACGGCACGCATCTCGACGCCGTCGTCGACCTCGGCTCCTCGCGCACCATCGCGAGCGTCGCCTGCGGCTTCTTGCAGGACCAGAACTCGTGGATCTTCATGCCGCGCGCACTGCGCGTCGACACGTCGCTCGACAGCGTGCAGTGGGAGCCCGGCGGCGCCTCCGTCAACTCAGTCGACGAACACGTGGATGGCGCAATCTTGCAAGACCTTGCGGTGCGGTTCGCCGCGCGCCCCACGCGCTACATCCGATTGCACGCCGAATCACCGCTCGACTGTCCTGCGTGGCACAAAGGCCACGGCAACACCTGCTGGATCTTCGCCGATGAAATCGTCGTGCGGTAGCGCGGCTACGTCGCGTTGCGCGCCGTCCGCGGGCCGATGTACTGCGAGTGCGTGCTCGGCCGATCGCACACCAACAGCACTTCCTGGGTCGGCGCGCCGGTGTGGTAATCCTCGCCATCGGCGCTGTCTGCATAACTGAACCCAAGCCGCTCCGCTACGACCGCCGCCGCGAGATTGCGATTGTCGACGGTGGCTTCCAGTCTTTCGACGGCGAACTCGAGCCACAACGTCGGCAATACCGCGCGGCACGCCTCGGTGGCAAACCCGCGGCCCCACAACTCGCGCGCGATCAGCACCGACAGTTCGCAGCTCATGTCTTCGTAGATCGTCGCCTGCACGTAGCCGATCGCCGCATCCGATTCGCGATCGCGCACGATCCAATTGAGCCACACTTCATCGCCGGCGTCCGGATAGCCGCGCGACAAACGCTCGTAGCGTTCGGTCAACGTCTCCACCGAACGCGGCGGATCGAGCGCGAGGAACTCGTACAACGCCTCGTCCGCCAAGACCGGCGCCATTTCTTCCGCGTGGCGCGGCGTCAACGGCTCGAGCGACAGCCGCGCCGACGTCAGCGGCGCGCGGTGCGTGGCATCGAACATCATAGGATCGACTTTCCCAGCGCGGACAGCACGAGTTCGCTGCCCAACTCCGCGGTTTCGTTGCCGCGATCGAGAATCGGATTCACTTCGACCACGTCCATCGCGATCAGGCGTCCGGTCTCCGCGACCATCTCCATTGCCAAGTGCGATTCGCGGTAATCGAGCCCGCCCTTCACCGGCGTGCCGACGCCGGGCGCGATCACCGGATCGATGCCGTCGACATCCAAACTCAGGTGCACACCGCAGGTGCCGTTCAGCACGTACGCCAACGCTTCGTCGATCACCTCGCTGATCCCGCGCCGGTCGACGTCGCTCATGGTAAACGCGTGCACACCGGAGGCACGCACGATCTCCTTCTCGCGCTCGTCGAGTTCGCGGATGCCGACCAGCGCGACGTTCTCCGGCCGCACCTTCGGCACCATGCCGCCGAGCAGCGCGAGTTCGTCGGGTCCGTGCCCCAGGATCGCGGCCAACGGCATCCCGTGGACGTTGCCACTGGTCGACGACTCGGGCGTGTTCATGTCGGCATGCGCGTCGATCCACAGCACGCCGATGCGCTCGCCACGCTCGGCACGCGCCGCCGCGACACCACCGATCGAACCGGCCGCCAAGCTGTGATCGCCGCCGAGCGACAGGGCGATGACGTCGTGCATCGCCGCTTCCTTCGTCAAGTCGAACAGCCGCTGGCAGACCGCAGTGATCTCGCCGATGAATCGCTTCGAGGTGTCGCCTTCGCGCGAGGTTTCCGGCAACGGCACCGGCACATTGCCGCGATCGCGCACTGCGTACCCCAGCGCTTGGATGCGCTCGGTCAAATGCGTCAGACGAAACGCGCTCGGCCCCATGTCTACCCCACGCCTGCCGGCGCCGAGGTCGAGCGGCACGCCGATGATGTCGACGGATCGTTTCATGGGCGACAGTGTAGCCTGCCGCGCGCGCGACGGTGAGGGGAAAACCACGGGACGCCCCCGGGAGATGGTCTGCCGGCCGCGATGGCACGCAGCGAACCGGCGGAAAGCGAAACGGGCGGCTCCGCTGAGCCGCCCGTCGTGCGCCGCCTAGACGGCGAACAAGTGATCGCGCAGTTCGACGCCGCGCGCCAACTCCGTCACTTTCTGACAGAGAAGCCCACATCCACCGCGAAACGACGGATCGTGAACCGACACCTGAATCAAGTGGCCGACGATCTTCACCAGCTCGTCCGCCCGCTGAATCATCTCGAGATCCGCGAGCGCGATCCGGGAGGCCTCTTCCTGCCGCGTATTCTGGCTATCGAAAAAGGCAGTGTAGCCGGTGGGCACGTCGGTCACCGAGTCGATGGCACTGCGGAGTCGTCGCAGTCCAAGATCGAACTCGTCCGCGGTGCCATTCAGCCCGTCTCCGTGCACGGCGCGGAAGTGCAGGAGCTCCTTGGCGCAAGCCGACAGCCGCAGCGCGACGTAGGAGCGAATGCGCTTGTCGTCCAAGCGGCGCTCCTCGCGCTTCTTGTAGCCGGCGTAATCGTGGATAACGGCGCCGATACGCGCCACGGGCGTCCCGCCCTGTCCACGCTGCTGGGTATTCACGTTCGATCCTCCCGCACCATGCGAGATCGGCAAGGTCCCGGGCCACGCCGGGACATCTCGCGGCCGCCGTCCACGGCGGCGTGGGTCCGTCCATGACCGCGATGGCATCTCCGCGACCGCAGCTACAATCGGCGGGGCCTGCTGGACGGTTGAGGAAAAAGGGCGCGGGGAGGCCGGACATGCGAAAGCGCGCCGTCGCCGGATAGGCGGACGGCGCGCTGATTCGCGCGGCGACTGAGAGCTAGGCGCGCACCCAGCGAAGGATCTCGGGCAGCGTTACCCGCTTGCCATACAACAAGATACCGATGCGGAACAGCTTCGCCGAGAGCATCAAGGCCATCGCCGCACCGCCCAAGACGATGAGGAGGGACACTGGAAGCTCCCACCAGGCCAGTCCTCCGCCGGTCATGCGCAGCATCATCGCCAGCGGTGCCGTGATCGGTACGAACGACAAGGTGCGCGCCAAGGTGCCGTTCGGATCTTCGAGGAACGACCCGAGCAGAATGAACGGCAGCATGGTGAGCATGGTCCACACCCACGTGATCTGCTGGCTCTCGCGGGCACTGTTGCCCAACGAGCCGAATCCCAGCATCAGACTTCCATATTGGAAGTAACCACCGAGGAAAAAGAGCAGGCAGCCGAGCCACACGTGCACCGGCACGTGCGCCGAAGTCGCATTGGAGATGAGCAGCGGCAATCCTTGCGCCGAGAACAGCAGTCCCCCGCCGATCCAAATGGCAAGTTGCAGCAACGCCGCGCCACCGAGCCCGATCATCTTGCCGGCGAACAATTCGGGAGGGCGCACGGAGGACAGCAGAATCTCCATGACGCGATTCTCCTTCTCCTCCGCCACACCGAGCAGAAGGGTCGTACCACTCCCCATCATCGAGATGACGAGCAGGACGCCGAACAACAGCGGCACGAGGAAGGCCGTGACGCGATCGCCCTTGGCGCGCTCCGCGAATTGTCCATCGTCCTGCAACTCGACGACGCGAAGTTTCTTCGCGGCAATCGGCGAGACGGCGCGTTCGAGCACTTCCGAATCGACGTGCCCCGCGAGCACCGCCCGGCGCAGGAGACGGTCGAACGCGGCCCGCTCCGAATCGCCGTCACGCGCCACCGATTCCTTGGGACCGAACCGGAACGCGGTGCCGGAGGCCATGAAAGTGTCGGGGAGAACGTAGAACGCGCTCACCTGACCGCGATTGAAGGCGATGCGTGCGGCGGTGGTGTCGGGAAATCCCACGAACCGCATGGAGCCGACACTGACCATCCGCGCGCCGCCAGCGGGCACGACGGCGCTCAGCGCGGACGAGTCCGGCGGGGGCGCGCCCACGAGCGTATCCGAGAACGCGACTTGCGCGGTCTGACTCACGATTCCGATGGTCGATCCTGCCGCGGCCTTGCGCTTCGCGTTGATCGTCGGCACGGTCACGACCAGCCCGTAGAGCGCGACGAACAGCGGCATCGCCAGGGTCCAGATCAGGAAGCTCTTGCGGCAGACCGTCGACACGAACTCGCGACGCGCCACGACTGCAACGCGGTTCATGGCCGATCCTCCTTGACGATCTGGATGAAGATGTCTTCGAGCGGGGTCATTGCCACTTCGAAGCTGCGACACTCCCGTCGCTGCGCGGCGAGGTCGGCCATGAAATCGCGCGGCGTCATGCCGGACTGCAGGCGGACCTTTTTGTGTTCTCCGAGCGGCGCGGCCTCAGCCACCGTGGACAAGCCCGACACATCCGTGCCGGAATCGACGATCACCGCATCCTCGGAATACTGCCGGCGCACCTCCGCCACCGCTCCATCGAGGACAACGCGGCCGTGATTGATCATCACGACATCGTCGGCCAAGGTTTCCGCGTGGAACATCTGGTGGGTCGAGAGAATGATCGCCCGGCCCTCGCGCCGGTGCTCCCGAATCGCATCCTTGACCAAGCGCGTGTTGACCGGGTCCAGACCCGACATGGGTTCGTCGAGGACGATCAACTCCGGTTCGTGCACCAACGTGGCGATCAGCTGCACCTTTTGCTGCATCCCCTTCGACAGCGTCTCCACCTTCTTGTCCGCGCAATCGGCAAGGTCGAACCGCTCGAGATACCGCATCGCTCGGGTGCGGGCGTCCGCCGGAGCGACGCCCTTCAACGCGGCGAAGTACTCGAGCACCTCCATGACCTTCTGCTTGCGATAGAGTCCGCGTTCTTCCGGCAAATAGCCGATCCGGTTCGGCAGATCGGCCGTGCGGGGAAGGCCATTGAACGTGATCGTCCCGCGATCTGGCTCGGTGATACCCATCATCATGCGGATGAGGCTCGTCTTCCCCGCCCCGTTCGGTCCCAGGAGAGCGAGCACCCGGCCGGCCGGGACCGACAGAGTGACGTCGCGGACGGCGTCTTTGCCATCGTACGACTTCGACACATGGTCGACTTGCACTGCCAACATCATGAATTCCCCCACAGCCCCAGCGCACTTGGCCCGAGTCGTCTCGCCGCCACCCTGGCTCCGCGATCGGCGGATGGTGGGCGGACGCCTCTGCCGCGTCAAGTTACGCGCAAACGGCGGCGCGGCGCGGGAGGTTTCGTGCCCTCGCAGCATCGAATGTTAGGCGCACCTCACTTTCGATGCGCAAAAACCGACACGAAAGGGTGAATTCCTGGATCGCTCCGGACATTCCTGGCAGACTTTGTGGGAACCACGGCGAAAGGGCCTGTGTACCAGGACCGTTGCCAGTCGCGAACTGGCACACCGAAACCCCGCCAGCGGAGCCCATCGGGGGAACCAGGCTCCTCAGGCCGCAACGCTTCTTTGCCCCCCATGGAGGTGATCAATGTCTCGGCACTTTGCGATCGGAATGATGGTGGCGGCGGCGCTCGTCGGCTCGGCTGCCCTGGTGCAGGCTTCGGTTCCGGACCCGGCGCACTCGTCGGTGGCGTGGGCGGGCCCGTTCAACGGCGCCTGTACGTTCCCGGTGCTTTGCTCCTCGGGTGACGTTTCGGCGACCATCAACGTCACGGTGAAGGACCAGTTCGGTTCCGCGATGTCCGGTATCGCCGCCAACGAAATCGACGCCGAAGGCACTTGCGTGCTCGGCGGCGGCTCGCCCTGCTCGCAGCAGGTGAGCGTTCTGGCCAGCGGCGCCACCAACGGCTCCGGCGCCACCACGATCGTCATCGCGAAGGCCGGCGGCTGCTGCGCCGACCTCCGTGTCGTCGCCCGCGGTGTCATCCTCGCCACGCTCAGCTACCGCTCGTACGACTACACGGCGGACCTGCGCACCGACCTGTCGGACCTCGGCTTCCTCGCCGACACGTTCAACAAGCTGCTCGGCAACGCCGGCTACAACGCTTGCTTCGACTTCAACTGCGACAACAAGGTCGACCTGTCGGACCTCGGCTTCTTCGCGTCGCACTTCAACCACGCCTGCGTGTAAGCTGTCGGCGGAGTTGAAGGACCATCGGAAGCGCGCAGGTGCGGGAGAGATCAATGCGTAAGATTGGCATATCGCTCGTCACCTGCGCGCTTTTCGTTGCCCCGGCAGTGGCCCTTGCAGGCGCCAATGCCGGGGCAACGGCATATCTCTCCTGGGCGGGGCGCTCGACGAGCGATCTTCCCTCGCCGGGCGCGACTCAAATCGTCAACGTGGTGTTCGACCGCGTGACGTCGTTCAAGGGTGGCGAGTTCGTCATCGTGTGGACACCTGACACCGGTTGCACGACCGGTTCGGGGATGGATTTGGCGAGTTATCGCGCCCCCACCGCATCGAAGGGCGCGTGCACGAATCTCAACCTTCCCGGGACCGAAGGGATCTCGGCCCTGGAGGTGTCGCGCGTTGCCGGCGTGGCGCACTACGCGTGGGCCTGCCCGACCGCGAATACCTCCTGCACGTCGGGTATCGGCTTCTCTCTCACCTTCGACTTCACCAGCTGCCCGAACGCCGGCGGCTGCATGGGACTGCAGGCCGTGCAGGTCATCGACGACAAGAATGAAATCGACACGGTGAGCATCAAGGGCGATGGCCTCACCTTCCGCGGTGGCAGTGCGGGTGACTGCAGGCCTGGCCCCCGCGGACGCACCTGGGGCAAGATCAAGTCCATCTACGGTCGTCGCTAGCGCGACGCTGCTGCCGCGTGCGCGGCGGCGTGGTAGGATGCCCCCATGTCGTCGTCCGCCGTGGACGCTCCCCGCGTCCTCCTCGTCAATCCCGACACGGAAGAAGGCCGCTACCTCTACCTGGTGCTCGGCGACCGGGGCTTCGAGGTGTTGTGGGCGCACGATGGCGAGAGCGCGTTCGATGTCCTCGACCGTGAACCGGTCGCCGCCGTCGTCAGCGAATTGCAGGCGCCGCGCATCGATGGCCTCCGCATCCTCGAAGTCGCCCGTGCCCGCAATCCCGCGGTCAGCGCGATCTTCCTCACCGCGTCCCCTTCGCTCGAGCGCACCACCGAGGCAATGCGGGCCGGCGCCTACGATGTCCAGACGCGCCCCGCCAACGTCGACAAGCTGCTCGCCGTTCTCGATCGCGGCATCAGCCACGAACGCCTGATCCACACGGTCAGCGACCTGCAATCACGGCTCGACGCGAAGTACGGCTTCGCCGGGTTGACGGGGCGCTCCGCGCAGATGGTCGCGGTGTACGAACGGATTCGTCAGCTCGCCCCCACACGCGCCACCGTCCTCCTCGTCGGTGAGACTGGCACGGGGAAGGAACTCGTCGCGCAGGCGATCCACCAGAATTCCCCGCGCAAGGACGCCCCGTTCGTCAAGCTGCACTGCGCGGCGCTCGCGGAGGGCGTCATCGAGTCCGAATTGTTCGGGCACGAACGGGGTGCGTTCACCGGCGCGGTCTCGGCGCGCAAGGGACGATTCGAAATCGCCGATGGCGGCACCTTGCTGCTCGACGAAATCAGTGAGATCACCCCTGCGATCCAGACCAAATTGCTGCGCGTATTGCAGGAACACGAATTCGAGCGCGTCGGGTCGAACCGGCCGGTGCGCGTGGACGTGCGCTTGATCGCGGCCACGAACCGCGACCTCGCCGACATGGTCGCCCTCGGCGCCTTCCGCGAGGATCTTTTCTATCGCCTCAACGTCGTGCGCGTCGATCTGCCACCGCTGCGCGAGCGGCGTGAAGACGTCCCGCTCTTGGTCGACGCATTCGTGCGCGACGCCAACGCCGAGCACGAGAAGCAGGTGCGAGGCCTGACGCGCGCGGCCATGGACGCATTGATGGCGCACTCCTGGCCCGGCAACGTGCGCGAACTGCGCAATTGCATCGAGGGCATGGTGGTTCTGGCCGGCGCGCGGCGCACGCTCGACGTCGGCGACTTGCCGCTCGCGCTGCGTCATGCACGCGAACCCGGATCCTTCAACGTCCGCATCGGCACGTCGTTGTCGGAGATCGAACGTACCGCGATCGTCGAGACCTTGGTCGCGTGCGGACAGGACAAGCGCCGCGCGGCGCACACGTTGGGGATTGGGCTCAGCACGTTGTACCGCAAGCTGCACGAGTACGGACTCCACGACGCACTTCACTCCGCGTGAAAGCGCTCCTCACCGCCCTTCTCGTCCTGCTCGCCGCACCGGCCGTTGCCGCACCGGCCGATGCCGTCCGTGCGGATTCACTGTGGGCAACCTTGCGCGCCTTGACCGGCGACGTGCCGGTGGCGCTCGACGACAGCACGGTCACGATCGACACACGCTTCACGCCGACGGTCGGTTACGACCGCGCGGCGCGCTTCCTCGCCGCGCGCTGTGCAGCCTGGGGCTACACCGTGTCCCGGGAGTACTTCGTCCCGGCAACGTTGACGGCGCTGGACATCCGGCCGACGTCGGCCTGGGTGGCCGGCCTGCCAGTGAGTTCGGCGCCTCCTACCCTCGCGCGCTCGCGCGACGGCGGCGACACGTGGCTGTCGGCTCCAACTCCACCGCCGCTGTCGCGCATCTTCGCCGTCCTCGGCGGGGGCGGCGACACCGTCGTGGTCGCGGGTGCCACCGTCGACGATGACAGCAGCGCGGTCGCGTGGAGCCCCGACGGTGGGCACACGTGGGATGCGCAGAGCGACCGGCCGGGCGTGTTCTACGCGATGACACGCGCGGGATCCCGCACCTGGGTGTGCGGCGAGAACGGCGCGATCCTGATCAGCGATGACGGCGGCCGGACGTGGTTGCGCGAGACCGTGCCCGCCTCCGGCACGATCTACGGCATCGCGGCGGCCAACGACAGCACCGTGTGGGCGGTCGGCGCGGCGGGCACGGTGTTGCGTCGGAGCGGAACGCCGGGCGCGTGGCACACCGTGGCACTCGGATTCGTCGACGCGTTGCGTGCGGTGACGTTCGCCGACTCCCGGCATGGATGGATCGTCGGCACCAATGGGATCACCACGTCGACACGCGACGGAGGCGCGACGTGGACGTTGAGCGGTGTCGGCAACGCGGTGCTCACAACGGTCGTCGCGCGCGACAGCCAGACGGTGTTCGCCGCTGGCTTTTCCGGCGCGTTTCTGCGGAGCACGTCCGGCGGCCAGCAATGGACGAGCGTGGCGAGCGGCACCACCGGCGACCTCTACTCGCTCGCGCTCGGCGGGGCGCAGGGTGACAGCCTGTGGCAAGCCGGGAGACAGCGGCTCGCGGTATCGGCGGATGCCGGCTCCATGTGGAGCACGCGGAATTCTGCGTTGCAGTCGGGATGGTTCTCCTTGGTCGCGGCGCGCCCGGGCACAGCACCCGCGAGCGGCAGCGTGCTGCTGTGCGGCCATCTCGACTCGCACTCCGAAACTCCGTGGACGCGTGCCCCCGGCGCGGACGACAACGCGAGCGGCAGCGCGTTGCTGCTCGAGGTCGCACGCGTCCTCGCCGTGCCCGCCACGCCGCGCGCTCTGCACGTCGTGTGGTTTGGGGGCGAAGAAGACGGTCTGTTGGGATCCACGGCGCGCGCCGCGGAACAGCGGGCCGCGCACGATTCGCTCGCGTTGGTCGTCGACTGCGACGAGGTCGGGCGCGGGACGTCGATGACCGTGTACGGCAACGCGCTCTCCGCCCCCGATCTCGACTCCGTCGTCGCGATTGCCACGCGTGCTGCGCCGAACCTGCCATTGCTCGCCGCGGTGGACCCAACGTATCGCGGCAGCGATCAGGCGCCGTATTGGGATCAAGGTTATCACGCCGTCTCCTTCGTCGAGTCGGCGTGGCGCGACAACCACGACATCGAATCGACGCGCGATTCGCTTGGCGCGGTCGACACCAGCTTGGTCGTGCGGCTGGCGCGCGTGGTGGCGGAGGTGGCTGCCGCTTATCTCTCGCCTGCGTCGACCGCCGCGCCGGAACTACCGCCGGACGCCACCAGTCCGTCCGCGGCAGGCCGCGTCACGGCGCTGACGATTCGCCGCATGGCCATGCGCGCGACCGTGTCGGTCCCGTACGCGACGCAGGCGACTTTGACGCTCTTCGATCCGCGTGGGCGACGCGTCGGCACCGTGTCCGGAGTTCCGCTGCGTGCCGGGACACACACGCTGGATGTCCCGATCGACGTTCACGCCGCACGCGGCGTGTATCTCTGGCGACTCGACGCCGCAGACGATGCCCCGCAGCGTTGCACGACGACATCCGGACGCGCGGTGGCCATTCGCTGAACCCGGCGGCCGTTCCATCACGGAGGAGGACAGAACGATGATTCGACGACGGCGACAGGGTGCAGGGCTCGCCACGGCGTGGGCGATGCTGGCGATGTGCGTGATGCCGGCGGCCGCGCGCGCGGAGGGCGAACCCGGCACGCCCAAATATGCCGCCACCGTGAAACTGCGGAGCGTGTCGCTGCGCGCCCTCGACGCGCTGTGGCAGCAAGCGCCGGTGTCCGCGACCTCGCTCGGCGTGCACCGCTACGACGACCGCATGGCAAGCTACGCGGCGCCGGCACGTAGTGCGCAGTTGGCGCAGCTCGCGGCACTCACTTCGCAAGTTCGCGCCATTTCCCCCGCCGTGCTCGCCCCCAACGATCGCGCGGATCGCGACCTCATCCTCGCCAACCTCGAGGACCGTCGACTCGATCTCGCGGACGTCAAGCAGTGGTCGTGGGATCCGCTGCTGTACACCGAAGAGTGCGTGAACGGGCTCTACTACCTCACGCTGCGACAAGGCACGCCGGTGCGCAAGCGAGCGACGGCGGCAATGAAACGTCTGCAGCAAATCCCGCGGCTGCTCGCCGAAATGCGCACCAACGTCACGGCGCCGCCGGCGCTGCTCGCAAGTTCGGCGGCCGAACAACTCGACGCGGGCATCGGCTTTCTGCGCGCGCTGGACGAAGCAGACGCGCCGCTGCTCGCGTCGGTCAAGCCGGCCGCGCGCGCGCAGGCCATCGACGCCGCGTGTGTCGCGATGCGCGAGGCCGCGACTGCGCTGCGCGTGCACGCGGCGCGAGGCGGCGCCTACGCGGCGATGGGCCGCGCGACCTACGAAGCCAAGATGCGCAGCGTGCACTTTCTACCCTTCGACTCGGACAGCTTGATCCGTCTCGGCGAGCGCGTCCTGCGACAAACGCAAACCGAATACGACGCGCTCAGCGCCGCGCGCGCCAGCGAGTCGCAATGGCTGCCCGCCGCGCCTGTGGGGCAGGATCCCCCGGCACCCTCGTCGTTCAATCGCAGCAGCATCCTCGCAGCCTACCGCGCGGAAATCGCCGACGTGCGGCGTTTCATCGAGGACAAAGGACTGGTGACGATTCCGCGCGACATCGGCGATCTCGTCCCGGTCGAAGTGCCGCAGTTCATGCGACCGATCACGCCGGGCATCGCGATGGAGCCGGCCGCGCCCTTCGAAGCGCCGTTTCCGGGCGACCGCACGATGGATCCGTATCAGCGAGCGCTGGTGACCCGCGGCACATTCTACGTACGGCCGATTCCGGATTCGCTCACCGACGCGGAACGGCAGGCAGCCTACAGCCGCATGCTGCATCACGGATTCCGCGGCGGCGTCGTCCACGAAGGATATCCCGGCCATCATCTGCAAACGTCGCTCGCCAATCGCGTCATCGATCCGGTGCGCCGCGCGCAGACGTGTAGCAGCTTCAGCGAAGGCTGGGCGTTGTACTGCGAAGAACTCATGCAACGCAATCGCCTGAGCGACGATGCTGATGCGCGCATCAACATGCTGCGCGGACTGCGCTTCCGTGCGTGCCGCGTGATCGTCGACGCGAAGTTGCAGCGCGGGGACATGAGCACCGACGACGCCGTGCGCTTCCTGCACGACGCCGCCGGTTCGGACTCGGCGTTCGCCAGCGGGGAGGTGGCGCGCTACTGCCACCAGCCGTTGCAGGCGCTCTCGTATCTTGTCGGCAAGGAGATGATCGTCGACCTGCGCGAGCGCTACCGCGCGCGCCACGCGAGCGACTTCACGTTGCGCGGCTTTCACGACGCGCTCCTGGCGGTGGGGACGATTCCGGTGCCGCTCGCCGCGCAACTCCTGCTCACCGACGTCCCCGCGGTGAAGTCGGCGCGCTAGCCAAAAGCACCCAAACGACACGGGGCGAGCGCCGCATGGCGCCCGCCCCGTTTTCGTTGCCGGGCGGAGAGCAATCATGCTCCCCGCCCTCACGTCTCGTTACTTCGCCTCGAACTCGTCGCGGCGGTTCTTGTCACGGCCTTCCTGCGTGCTGTTGTCAGCGGCCGGCTTGGTTTCACCGTCGCCCACCATCGTCAACCGCGACGCCGGCACGCCGTTCTTGATAAGCCAGTCGTAGGCAACCTTGGCGCGGCGGTCCGACAGCTTCTGGTTGTACTCGTCGGTGCCGATCCAGTCGGTGTTGCCGTGGATGACGATCATCTTGTCCGGGTTCGACTTGATGTAGTCCAAGTTGCGCTTCATCACCGGCACGTCGACGGCGCGAACCGCGAACTTGTTGAAGTCGAAGTAGATCGGCTCGAGGTACTTGCCTTCCTCGACGGCCGGCGCGGGCGGCGGCGGCGGCGGCGGACAGCCGTTCGCATCCACCGTGGTGCCAGCCGGCGTGTTCGGGCACTGGTCGAGACCGTCGAACACGCCGTCACCGTCGCTGTCCTTCGGGCAGCCAGTAGCGTCCACCCACGCGCCCTTCGGCGTGTTCGGGCAGGTGTCGATGCCGTCGCAGACACCATCGCCATCGCTGTCCTTCGGGCAGCCCTGCGCGTCGACGATGCAGCCGTTCTGCGTGTCCGGACACTGGTCGATGCCGTCGAACACGCCATCGCCGTCGGTGTCCTTCGGGCAGCCGTGCTCATCGACGATCGCGCCCTTCGGCGTGTCGGGGCACTTGTCGTTCACGTCGGCCACGCCGTCCCCATCGCTGTCCTTCGCGTGCAACGGCGAGGTCATGAGCGCAAGCGCGGCGCCGACGCTCCAGTACGTGTTGGCGCGGTCGCCGTTCCCGATCATGTCCGAGGTGTTGTGCTTGTTGATCCAGTGATACTTCGCGCCGAGGTCGAGCAGCGCGTGCTTCGCCAGACCCCACTGCAAACCGGCACCGCCGGTCCACGAGAAGTCGGTTCCGCCGTTGGTGCGCGTGTCGCCGGTGAAGGCGCGCCACACCGTGGTGCCGGCGCTTCCCTCGAGGTACGGCGTGAACGTCTTGGCGCCGAGGAAGCGGTAGTCGAGACCGGCCTCGTACGGCATCACGAGTCCGCGCTTGCCGTCGTCCCCCGTGGTCGCGCCCGGGTTGTCGTCACGGCTCCAGCCGCGGTTCGCCCCCCCGAACACCAACCACTTGGAACTGAGACCGTAAGAGAGCCGTCCGCCGTAGAACGGGCCCATCTTCGCCTTGATGTCGCTCGAGTCCGGCATGATTTGCATGCCGCCGTAGGAGCCACTGAGCAACAGGCGATTCGTCATGTCTTGCGCGACGGCCGACGCGGCAAGAATCGCCACCAGCGTGGTGGCAAGGGTAAGCTGCAGCCACCGGGCCTTCCGGACCATCATGGCCTCCTCAACGTATGAAAGTGTGTCGCGCCGCGCGAGTGTGGCAGGCGCGCGTAAGTGGCGGGGAACACTAGCATCGGAGAAAAAGACGGGTCAAGAAGTTCCCCGTTTCGGCCTGGCATCGCGCCTTCTCGTTTTGGGAATCACATGATTCGAGGCCACGCGTTACCGATCTGGTTGCCCCATCGTTCGTTGTCGCGCGGCCCGCGGCCGCAGACAACCACGGGCATTGCCATTATGGGAATCCTCCAACGCCGCAGACACGAATCCGAGTCGCCAGCTGAGTGACAATCGATATGCCTGCAATCACTTACGAAAACACACAGGAGCTGGCCCTCTCATTGCGAGAATCCACGCCAGCCACGAACACGCGCGCCGGCTCACGGCCGGTGCGCCGAGCAAACCAGGGCGAGGGACGTTTCCCGTCCACACGGAGGATGTGACATGGCAACCAGCACCAGCGTGAAGATCACGCCGCTCCAGGACCGCCTCCTGGTCAAGCGGATCGAGGAAGCGGAAGTCGTGCGCGGCGGCATCATCATTCCGGACTCCGCGAAGGAGAAGCCGCAGGAAGCGCAGGTCGTGGCCACCGGCCCGGGCCGCGTGAGCGAGGACGGCACGCGCCTTCCGATGACGGTGAAGGCCGGCGACCGCATTCTCATCGGCAAGTACAGCGGGACCGAGGTGAAGATCGACGGCGAGGACTACCTGATCGTCCGCGAGGACGACGTGCTCGCGACCCTCGAAGGCTAGTCGCATCCGCGAGGCCGCGTGTGCGGCCCGGATGCCATCCAAGGAGAATCCTGATTCATGGCAGCCAAGCAGCTGATTTTCGATGAGAAGGCGCGCGCCTCTGTGCTCGAAGGCGTCGAGCAGCTCTCGCGCGCGGTGAAGGTGACGCTCGGTCCGCGCGGCCGCAACGTGGTGTTGGGCAAGAAGTGGGGCTCCCCGGTGATCACCAAGGACGGCGTGACCGTCGCCAAGGAGATCGAGCTGGAAGACCCGTACCAGAACATGGGCGCGCAGATGGTGCGCGAGGTCGCGAGCAAGACGAGTGACGTCGCCGGCGACGGCACCACGACCGCGACCGTGCTGGCGGAGGCGATCTTCCGCGAGGGGCTGCGCAACGTGACCGCGGGCGCCAACCCGATGGGCCTCAAGCGCGGCATCGAGCAGGCGGTGGAGGCGATCGTCACCGAGCTCAAGGCGATGTCGAAGCCGGTGGCGGACCGCAAGGAAATCGCGCAGGTGGCGACGATCTCGGCGAACGGCGACAGCTACATCGGCACGCTGATCGCGGACGCCTTCGACAAGGTGGGCAAGGACGGCACGATCACGGTCGAAGAGGCGCGGACGATCGAGACGACGCTGGACGTGGTCGAGGGGATGCAGTTCGACCGCGGCTACATCAGCCCGTACTTCGTGACCGAGAAGGAAGAGATGGAGGTGGTCCTGACGGACGCCTACATCCTGCTGTACGAGAAGAAGCTGAGCTCGTTGAAGGACCTGCTGCCGGTGCTGGAGAAGGTGGCGCAGACGGGCAAGCAGCTGTTGATCATCGCCGAGGACGTCGAGGGCGAGGCGCTCGCGACGCTGGTGGTGAACAAGCTGCGCGGCACGCTGAGCACCTGCGCGGTGAAGGCGCCGGGCTTCGGTGACCGCCGCAAGGCGATGCTCGAGGACATCGCGGTGCTGACCGGTGGCCGCCTGCTCACCGAGGACCTCGGCATCAAGCTCGAGAACATCCAGCTGATGGACCTCGGTCGCGCGGACCGCATCACGATCGACAAGGAAAACACGACGATCGTGAAGGGTGCCGGCACCAGCGAGGACATCAAGGGTCGCATCGCGCAGATCAAGCGTCAGATCGAGGACACCACGTCGGACTACGACCGCGAGAAGCTGCAGGAGCGTCTCGCCAAGTTGTCGGGTGGTGTGGCGGTGCTCAACGTCGGCGCCGCGACCGAAATGGAGATGAAGGAGAAGAAGGCGCGCGTCGAGGACGCTCTCCACGCCACGCGTGCGGCCGTCGAGGAAGGCATCGTGCCGGGTGGCGGCGTCGCGCTGCTGCGCGCGTCGAAGGCGCTCGACAAGCTCAAGGGCGCCAACGCCGACGAGCAGACCGGCCTCAACATCGTCCGTCGTGCCATCGAAGAGCCGCTCCGTCAGCTCGTGTACAACGGCGGCGGCGAAGGCTCGGTGGTGGTCGAGAAGGTCAAGGCGCTCAAGAAGAACGACGGCTACGACGTTGCCAAGGACACCTACGGCGACATGCTCGAGTTCGGTATCCTCGACCCGACCAAGGTGACCCGCTCGGCGCTCCAGAACGCGTCGTCCGTGGCGTCGCTGCTGCTCACCACCGAGGCGTTGGTGGCCGAGCTGCCGGAAGACAAGCCGGCGCCGGGTGCCGGTGGCGGCATGGGCGGCCACGGCGACTTCTAAGCCAGCCGCGCTTCACCGTCGTACAGCACGCGGGCGGCGATCCTTCGGGGTCGCCGCCCGTCGTCGTGTGGGGACGGCATTCCGTTCTGCCCCAGGCGCGGCGGCGTCATCAGCCAACCGCGCGCAGCGCGAGGTAACACACGGCGACGGATGTCGTGTCGCGGATCGCGCCGTCGCGCAGCAGCGCCTCGAGTTCGTCGCGCCGCACGGACTGCACTTCGATGGCCTCCGCCGGATCCCACCGCGGCGCGCCTTCGAGCGTCACGCCGCGCGCCACGAAGGCGCGCGCGCGTACGTTCGACTTGGCCGGCGACGCGTAGAGCTCTCCGAGCGACGACCACTCGCCGCCGGCGTAGCCCGTCTCCTCGCGCAGCTCGCGCCGCGCCGCCGCCTCCGGCGAGGCGTCCTGCGGGTCGATGATGCCGGCCGGCAACTCGAGCACGATCTCGCGGATGCCGTGCTTGTACTGCCGCACCAGCAGCACGCGCTGGTCGGTGGTTTCCGCGAAGACGATGGCGAACTCCGGTCCGTCGAACGAGAAGTACTCGAGCGGGTCGGCCCCCGGAGCGGGGATGCACACGTCGCGGCGCACCCGCGCCCACGGATGGTCGAAGGCGAGCGACGACTCGCGCACCTCCCAGGCGCGCACGGGACGAGATGGCTGATGATCGGTCATCCGTGCAGGCTAGCGGATGTGTCCCTGCGCGCGGAACCCTTCCACGTAGCGCGCCGCGCCGCGGCCCTCCCATTCGGCGTTGAGCATGCGGTAGCCGTGGATCTTCCATGCGGGAAACTTGCGGTGGTCGCAGACGGTGCGGCACCCATGCCAGCAGATGAGCCCGTCCCCGAAGAGACGGCGAAGGAACGCGGGCGTGAAGTAGTCGACTCGCGTGACGTCCATCATGTACCTCGTAACAGCTTCAGGCCCGGACGACCACCCATCCGAGCGACGGAATCCCACGATACTGCACATGCGAGCAGTATGTCAAGGACGATTGCCAGGCCCGCCGCGCGCCGCGCACAATCCGATGATCCCGGGCGACCTGCGCCGACGCCGAGCGCGCTCGCCCCTGCACCCTCGGCGAGGACGGAGCGGCCATTCCCACCCCAGCACGATCCGATCGTACCGCTAAGCGACTGTTGTCCCTGTCATTACGGGCGAGACTCTTCCTCACGCAGGCGCTGGTGGTCACCATTGCGCTCGGCGCGGCGATCCTCTACGCGGCGCGCGAGGAGCGTTCATGGTTGCTGCGGCGCGACTCCGACATCCTGCTCCGGGTCGCCGGCACCGTGGAGCGGGAGTTGAGCGAAGATCCGGCGTGGCAGCGGAGCGGATGGGAGCGGGCGGCCCAATCGCTCGGCCGCCGGGTCGGCTACCGCGTGACGCTGTTCGACGGCACCGGCAGGGTACTCGGCGACACCGACAGTTCCACCGCCGCGCCGTCGACGCCGTCGCTGGCCGCCGGCCCGGAGGTGCGCGTCGCGCTGCGGGGCGAGGTCGGCCGCAGCCTCAATGGCGGCGTCGCCAAGGGCGCGTACCTCTCGGTGGCGGTGCCGGTGCGGCATGCCGGCACGGTGCGCGTCGTCCGGCTCGCCGAGCCGCTGGCCGAAATCCGCGAACGCAACGCATCGCTGTTCACGCTGTGGGCGCTTACCGGCATCCTGTCGCTCGCCGTCACCCTCGCCGCGACGTACTGGCTCACCGCGCGCCACGTCATGCGTCTCGAAGGACTCGGCCGCGTGGCGCGCGCCATCGGCCGCGGCGAGCTTGCCACCCGCGCTGCCGAGACACCTGCCGACGAGGTCGGCAGCGTCGCCAGCTCCCTCAACGTCATGGCGAGCCAGCTCCAAGCCCGCCTCGACGCGCTCGAACGTGCCCGGGACGAGCGCGAGCAGATCCTCGCGCACATGAACGACGGCGTGCTGCTGCTCGACGGCGCCGACCGCATCGTCCACGCCAATCTCGGCATGGCGACGATCTTCAACCTCCCGCTGACGCCCGAGACCGGCTCCCACCTCCACAAGGCGGTGCCGGTGCCGGAGTTGCTCCTCATGACGCGCCAGGCGCGCACGCTGGGCCACACCGTGGAGCGCGAGATGCAGCTCGATCTCCAGGGCGAGGAACGCATTGTTCACGCAATCGTTACGCCGCTCGACACCGCGCAAGCTATGGTTGTCGTGCACGATCTGACGGAGTCCGAACGCCTCAATCGTGTGCGGCGCGATTTCGTGGCGAACGTCTCCCACGAACTCCGCACTCCTCTCACGTCGATCCGCGGCTACGCGGAGACGTTGCTCGACGGCGCGCTCGACGAAGCCGAGCATCGCCAGCGGTTCGTCGGCATCATCCACGAGCAAACGTTGCGGCTGCAGCGGCTCGCGGACGACCTCCTGACCCTGAGTGACCTCGAGCGGCCCGAACTGCGTCTCAGCCTCGGCCCGACCGACGTCCGCGAGGTGGTCACGCGCCTGGTGCATGGCTTCCAGGAGCGCGCGGCGCGTCAGGGGCTCGATCTGACGCTCGAAGCGCCGGATCCGCAACCTCTGGTGGCCGATGCGCAGCGGGTCGAACAGGTCATCGCCAATCTCATCGACAACGCCTTGAAGTACACGGAGAAGGGGCGGGTGCGGGTGCGGCTCCATGGCACGCCGGGCTCGGTGGTCTGCGAAGTGGCGGACAGCGGCGCCGGACTCTCCGAATCGGATCAAGCACGTATTTTCGAGCGCTTCTATCGCGTCGATAAGGCTAGGTCCCGTGCGATCGGCGGCACGGGGCTCGGTCTCAGCATCGTCAAGCACATCGCCGAACTGCACGGCGGCTCGATCGACGTGCAGAGCGTACTCGGACAGGGGAGTACCTTCCGGGTGACGTTGCCCCGCGATCCGCACGCGGGAGAGCGTTCCCGGTCACTCGCACCAACCGGAGGGTAGGCGGCAGCGTGAGCCAGTTGATTCTGGTCGTCGAAGACGATGCGGAGATCCGCGAACTGGTGAAGTTCAATCTGGAGCGCGACGGCTTCCGTGTCGCCGCCGTGGAAGGCGGGGACGATGCGCTCGATCGCGTGAAGGCGGCGCGTCCCGATCTCGTGATCCTGGACATCATGCTGCCCGGCCGCAGCGGATTGGAAGTCCTGCAGGACCTCCGGCGCTCGCCGCAGACGCGGGATCTCCCGGTGGTGCTGCTCACCGCCCGGGCGTCCGAGGTCGACAAGCTCGTCGGGTTCGAATTCGGGGCCGACGACTACGTCACCAAGCCGTTCAGCCCGAAGGAACTCCTGGCCCGCGTGCGCGCCATGCTCCGCCGCGCGGCGCCGCCGGACGCGGCGGCCTCGACGCTGACGGTCGCCGGGCTCAGCATCGACTTCAACACGATGTCGATGACGCTGGACGGCCAGACCCTGACCTTCACGCGACGCGAGTTCGAACTGCTCGCCTTCCTGGCGCGCGATCCCGGCCGCGTGGTGACCCGCGAGGAGTTGCTGCGCAAGGTCTGGGGGTACGAGTTCATCGGCGAGACGCGAACCGTGGACGTGCACGTGCGCCGCGTGCGGGCCAAGCTGGGCGAACGCGCGTCGTTGATCGAGACGGTGACCGGCGTCGGCTACAAGTTCGCCGAGGCGTGAGGGTCGCCGGCGCGGAACGATCCTTCCGCGCCGGGCAGGATCGGCGGTGCGGACCGCGCGGCGCCGCCGTGCGTGTGTCCGCGCGGACACCTCTGGCACACGCGGCCTAACTGCCGGAGGCGGTGCGATCTAGCACCGTTCCGACGTGCCGCCGGGCGGCTACCGATCGGCTGATGACGTGGCGCATCGAGCTGGCACACCCGTTGCCCTGAACCGCCCTGCCATCGGGAGGCGCAGGGCCCAGCGTCCGCAGGACTCCGCGCACAACCGATCCCCCTTCTCCGTTGGCTGGTTCATCCCCCTGTTCGCCTTGCATCTCCCAGGCAGCCGCGCCCTGCGGCGATCGACGTCCTCAGCCTGACTCTGTGCGCCTGTGGCCGCGCGCACCGAGAGCGTAAGGAGATGCAGTCATGGCGCAATTTCGAGTCGTCCCGCCGCGTGCCCGGGGATGTGCAGGACGTGCCACACCCGTGTGGCCGGTCACCCTCGGTGCGTGGGCCGTCTTGGTGTGCGGCGCGACGCCCAGCGCGGCGTCCCGCCGGCCGCCGCAACATGTGACGCCCATCGTCGAACCCGGATTTGGCGTGCCCGACGAACCGGATGGACCGAACCCCGGCAACCAGATGAAGTCGCTGACACGCACCGTCGGCACGACGGTGGTTCGCACGGTGCCCGCATCCTCGCCATCGCGCATCGCTCGCCTGCTCGCATTCCTGAAGGCGCGTTGGATCGGGAGGTAAGTCATGACCGTTGCGCACGAAGCGCCCCGTCCGCGCGACTTGCGTGAGGCGGTGCGGCAGGCGCTGCATCTCGAGGAATTGGAGCGCTGGCACGACCTCGCGCAATTGGCGGGGGCGGTGCTCGCGGAGGCTCCCCCGGGCCACGAGCGCGATCGCGTCACCCTGTGCATCGCGGCGGCGCGCGCGCGGGCCAAGTGCGGCTACGTCGACGACGCGGCCGAGAGTCTGCGCGCGGTGCGTCCCGCGCTTGGCGCGCTGCGCGACGACGATCTCGCCGCCGAATGGCACAGCGCGATGTCGGCCGTGCTCTACCGCCAGGGTGACATGCACGGCGCGGCGAGCGAGGCCGACGACTGCCTGCGGCTCGCGCACGGCGGCCGCCGTTCGGCGTACTTGCGCGGCGTCGCGTGCCAAACGCTTGCGCTGGTGGCGCGGCATGGCGGGGACTGGGCGGCGGCGCGCCGTCTCCTCCACAAGGCGGTCGACACCTTCGGCCAGTGCGGCGCGGAGACCCGCGAGGCCCGCGCGCAGATGAACCTCTGCTCGGTGCTGGTGTGGGCGGGCGAGTGGGACGAATTCGAAATCGTGGTTCGCGATGTGTTGGCGGCGGCGCGGCGGCTCGACGCGCCGCGGCTCGCCAAGCAAGCGTGGGTGCAAATGGCGATGGTGGCGCGCGGCCGCGGACAGAGCGAACGCGCGCGCGAGTGCCTCGACCGCGCGCGGCAGGTGCGGGCTGAAGGTCTCGACCCGCGTGAGGCGGCGTTGGCGCGAGAGGTCGAGGGCGATCTCTGCGCGGACGCCGGCGCGTTCGCCGAGGCCTTCGCCGCGTACGACGACGTGGTGACACAGGGACGGGCGCTCGGGCTCGGACGCGACATCGTGTTCGAGGGACTGCGCAAGCGCGCCGAGGCGGCGTGGGCGCTCGGGGACATCGACCGCGCGGCCAGCGATGCCGAGGTGGCGCTCGCCGAAGCGCGCGCGCACGCGTCGGCGCTGGAGATCGGGGCGTCGCTGCGTGTCCTCGCGCTGGTGGCGGCGTCGCGGGGGGACGAACCGGGAGCGCGCGTGTTGGCACGCGAAGCCGTAGAGACCCTCGCCCGGGTGCGCGAGCGCTTCGAACGCGCGCGTGCCTTGATCGCACTTGCCGAACATCTCGCGGATCCGGCGGCAGCGCGTGCCGAGGCGGCGACTCTCGCCCGCACGCTCGCGGCGCGTGGCCTGCTCGCCGCGCTCCGGACCGGCGATCTCCCCACACCGCGCGGGACAGTGGTGGCTGAGCCTCGGCTGGCGGCGTCGCATGCGGCGACCGTCACTCTCGCCCCGCCGTCCATCTCGTCCCCCGAGATGCCGCGCGACGGGGAATCGCCGGACCGCGGGGCTCTTGCCTTGCCGGCGCCGCCGCTGCCGTTGCCCGCATGCCACGTGCGCGATGCCTGCGTGCGGCACGACATGGCGCGCGTGTTGGCGCACGGCGGCGACGCCCTGCTCGAAGGCGAGCCGGGGACAGAGTTGGTGGCGATCGCCGCCGAACTGCATCGACGCAGCGCGCGCCGCGGGGCGTGCGTGATCGTCGACCTGCGCGCGACCGCGCCGGACCGGCACGCGGCCGTGTTGTTCGGCGCGGACGGTGAGGCCGGCGCGTGCGAGTGCGCGGCGGGCGGGACGCTCGTGCTGCGGGATCTCGTGGCGCTCGCGCCCGCGACGCAGGCGGCGCTGGCGCACGCGCTGCGCACGCGCCGGGTGCGGCCGCACGGCGGTGCGGGGGAGTGCGCGATCGACGTCACGGTGTACGCGACGGCGCCGCTGCGACTGCCGGTGGCGCTCGCGGAGTCGGTGCTTGCCCGGGAACTGGCGGCGGTCTTCCAGTACAACCGGTTGCACGTGCCGGCGCTGCGGCATCGTCCCGACGACCTCGCGGAGACTCTCGACCGCCTGTGGCAGGGGGCGTGCGCGCGCCATGGCGTGCGGGCGTCCTTCACCGCCGCGGCACGCACGGCGCTCCTGCACGCACCGTGGGAGGGCAACGCCGACGAGATGGCGCGCGCGCTCGACGACCTCGCGCGCACCGTGGCGCCCGACGCGGCGGTGCGGGTGGCCGACCTCGACAGCCGCCTCGCGGCGTGCGCGCTGCGTCCGCCGGTCGGCGGTCTCGCCCAGCAGGAGCACGAATTCCTGGTCGAACGCGTGCTCTCGTACCTGCGGGCGGCGCGCTTCAACTACGCCCAGGCGGCGCGGCTCGCCGGTTACACGCGGAGCGGCTTCCTCAAGCTCGTCGTGCGCCTCGGCCTCAAGGACGAAGGCGCCGAGGGCGTGCCGGCGACCGAGCCCGACACCGCGCGTACCACCCTGCGCGCCGTGTCGCCGCCGGTGCAAGGACTCGCGGCGATGTAAGCCGGTCCCGATCCGTCCACCCACGGACTGGCCCCAGACGGCCGTCACGACGTCCAGCGTGGCGGCCGTTCTGCGTGCGGTCAGCCGTCACGGCGCCGTGTCGTGAATTAACTGTCTCGCCATCGCCCCGGCATCACGACGCTGCGCGCCGTCGCCTACTGTCTCGCCGGGGTCAGCGGAAAACGTGCGGCGCGAAATCGCCGGCACCTCTGTCCGCCACGTCACACGCGATCGTGAAAGCACACCATCGTGCAAGTGGCGATCATCGCATCGTGCGTTCCTCCGCATACCCCACGGCATCGTCCGCCGACTTTCCTGCCCTCGTCCGTCCGCTCGCGCTTCAGGACGACGACCTCGGTGGGCGGACACCCAGCTTCCCCCTAGCCCCACATGGGCCGCCGGCGCGTTCTCCGCGACGCGGCACCGCCGCATGGCCCGGGCTGACCTTGCATCCGAGTGCTTCGCCACGCTCTCCACCGGAGGACTTCATGAATCTGCGACGTACGATCGCACGGGCGACGTGGGCCGCGCGGCTGGTTGCCGCGTGCACGCTCGCCGCGCCGCTGCCCGCGTTCGCTCAACTCGTATTCGACGGCAACCTGATGTACAGCAACAATGGCAATAACGCCGACTCGCTCTCGAACCAGTTCAAGGGTTCGGCCGCATCGACACTGTGCAGCGGTGTGACGCCGAAGACGCTCGGCACCGTGACGTACACGCACAACCGCTACGCCGACCCGTTGTTGCCGGACGCGCCCTACAAGGCGAACGTGCGTCCGAACTTCCAGCCGGCCGCTGGCAGCCCGGCGTTCCGCGCCGGCGGCGCCATCGTCATGCAGGTGCCGAACGACGGCTGGTTCACGCAGACGTGCTACAGCGGCGCCGTCGGGCCCGACCCGGGCGATGACTGGACGCAGGGCTGGACGTCCTTCGACTCGACGGGTGCGACCCGACAGGACCTCCACCTCACCGGCATGCCGAACCCGCGTCCGCTGGCGATCTACGACAATGTCAGCCTCTACACCGCGCAGTTCTGGTCGCCGGACAGCAACTATCTGGTGCGCGGGCAGCTGCGCATCAAGTCGCTTGCCGATCTGACGATTCCGGCCGGCGTCGTGGTGTTCGAGGAGCGCGCCTCGCTGGGGACGATTCTCGTCGAGCGCGGCGGTCACATCACCGCGGTCGGCACCGCGTCCGCCCCGATCATCATCATCACCGACGACACGCCGGGCACCATGACACGCGGTGGCTGTGGCGGTCTGGTCATCAACGGCTACGCGCGCACCAACGCCGCCAACACGTGCGCCGGCGACTCGGTGGCCAGCGAAGGCGGAGCGATCGGGTACTGGGGTGGCAACGACGACACCTGGAACGCCTGCACGCTGCGCTACGTCCAGGTCGGCTTCTCGGGCAAGGAGATCACGCCGAACAACGAGCTCAATTCGTTCACGTTCAATGGCTGCGGTTCGGGATCGACCGGGGACTATCTGCAAGCTCTGAATGGCGCCGACGACTCGTTCGAGTGGTTCGGCGGCACGATGTCACAGAAGTACCTGATCGGCATCGACGGCACAGACGACGGGTACGACTGGCAGATGGGGACGCGGAATCGTGCGCAGTTCGTCATCTTGCGGCAGTCGCCGCTGTTCGCGCCGTCGGGCACGCAGAATGGCGACAAGGGGATCGAGTCGGACAACAACGAGAGCGACTTCAATACCGCCCTCTGTTCCGGCTACTCGAACACCACGCTCGCGAACTTCACCATCATCGGGGACCACCGCGTCGGCGCCAGCTTCCCCGGCCCCACCGTCGCCTGGAATGCGCGCCGCGGCACCGCAGGCACGCTTCTCAACTCGATCGTCTACAACATGAAGACCGGCTCGTGGAAGATCGACGACAACGCAACGATGGACCACCACTGCGCGGCCCCGCCCGCACTGCCCGCGGTCTACTGCTCGCCGAGCATCACCGGGATCAGCGATCCGATCGCCGCGGGCAACCTACTCGTCGTCAACGGCGCGCCGAATCCGTTCCGCAACACGCTGAAGGTGTCCTTCACGGTGCCGCGCGCGGGCCACGTCACGGTGTCGGTGTACGCGCCTGACGGCCGCCAGGTCGGCGTGATCGCCGACGAGGAGATGTCGGCGGGGGCGCACAGCGTAACGTGGAGCGCCGGCGCGGAACTGCCGAGCGGCGTGTACTACTACACGGTGCGCGCGGGCCTTGCCCAGACGACCAAGAAAGTGACGCGCATCTACTAGCTGCGCGCGGTTCGCAATCACGCAACGGCTCGGTGGCGTCGCGCCGCCGGGCCGTTCGCGCGTTCAGGCTGAGGCGAAGTAACCGACCCGTCACGGACGCGTGAAGTCATGGCCACGCTGCACCGCCTAGCATCCCGGCCGACGACACCCGAGTGACCGCCACCTGCACTTCGTTGAGCCGAGGATGGGAGAACGAGACGAGATGTTCGAGGACGTGTCGAACCCGTGCCGCCGCGACCCGCGCGTGACGCCCGCCGCGCTGGCATGGATCACGGTGATGGTGCTCCTGACGTGCGGTGCCGCGCGTGTGGTCGCCACTCCCGCACCGGCAGCACGGCCCACCGGGCCCCCCGGAAAGATCGCCGGCCGCGTCGTCGGCAGCGACACCGGCGAAGGCGTGAGCTTCTGCGAAGTCATCCTGCTGCCGGCCGACAGCACCGCGCGCAAGATCGGCACGCACAGCAACTCCGACGGCACGTACGTCCTCGAGGCGCCGGCCGGCCGCTACGCGCTGCAGTTCCGCGCGCTGTCGTACGACGTGAAACGAATCGAAGGCGTCGCGATCGCCGCGGGCCAGACGCTCGGCTTCAACGCGGCGCTGAAGTTCCACGCCATCCAACAGGTCGAAGTCGTGGTCGAGTCGCGCACCAAAAAATCCAGCGACGTCTCGATGCTCACCGTCCGCAAGAGGGCCATCGCGGTGGGCGACGCAGTGAGCGCCGAGCAGGTCAAGAAATCGCCCGACAAGGACGCCGGCGAAGTGCTGCGCCGTGTCACCGGCCTCTCGGTGTCGAGCGGCAAGTACGTCTATGTGCGCGGCCTCGGCGAGCGCTACAGCTCGACTCAGATCGACGGCGTGCGCATCGCGAGCCCGGAGCAAAACAAGCGCGTGGTGCCGATGGATCTCATTCCCGCCACGCTGCTCGAAAACATCGTCGTGCAGAAAACCTACACGGCGGATTTGCCCGGCGAGTTCGGCGGCGGCGACATCCAGGTATCGACGCGCAACTTCCCCGGGCGCCGGATGTGGAGCGTGGCTGCAGGTCAGAGCCTTGAGAGTGGCGTCACCTTCCACTCGCGCAGCATGTACGGTGACGACGCCGGCGATGCCTGGGGATACGGCGCGAGCCGCCGCCGAATTCCGGCTGCTGTCTCCGACATCGCGGGTTCGCGGCCGCTGCTGCGCAGCAGCAATCCGACGCGCGGCTTCACGCTCGCGCAGCTCGCGACCGTCGCACGGTCGTTCGACAACGTGTGGACGCCGCGGCGTGGCGCATCGGCGGCGCCGAACCAAAGCGTCAACGCCACCTACGGCGACGAGTTCCGCGTGCTCGGGCGGTCCATCGGAGTGATCGAAGCGTTGTCGTTCACGCGCGGTTTCGATGCGCAGGACGAGTCGCAGCGATTCTTCGCCGACGGCGGCGACACGCTCTACGACTACGCGGTCCACCGCCAGAAGGAGTCTGTGCAATTGGGGGCGATCTCGGGCCTCAGCGCGCGGCTTGCAACGGGCCACACTGTTCACGCACGCGGCTTCTACAACAACTCGGGAGAAGACGAAGTCCGCACATATGAGGGTGTGGACCACAATCGCATCGAATCGGTGACGGGGAACTGGCTGACTCACCGCGCCACGCGGCTGCGCTACGTCGAGCGGTCGGTCTTTTCGGGTTCGCTGGAAGGCACGCACGCGTTTCCGTCCGCGCACCTCGATGTCACGTGGCGTCTCAACTCCTCGCATGCACGCCAGCAGCAACCGGATCGCCGCGAGACCATCTACGACCAGCATTTTTACGACGACGGCAGCGGCCGACTGGTGGACTACTGGGTGCTCGGTTCGAACGGCCTGCGCGAGTACGGCGACTTGTCCGAAGATGGGCGCGGCCGGGCGCTGAAGATTGCGATGCCTTATCGCCTCGCCGGACTCGGCAACGGCAAGCTCCAGGCTGGGTACGACCGGCAGGCGAAAGACCGCGACAGTTTCTATCGCAGGTTCAATTTCCACCAGGGCAGCGGTGCCGATATTACGGCAGCGCCCGAGAGCATCTTCGCGCCGTCGGGGCTAGACGGCAGTGCCGGGTCGGGGTGGGTCGAGGAAGCCACGCTGGCCATCGACAACTACCGCGCCTGCAGCGTGGTGGAAGCGGCCTTCGTGTCGGCCGACATTCCGCTCGGCGCCCGTGTCCGCGGCAACCTCGGCGTACGCCGTGAATTCGGCCTGCAGGACGTTCGCACCTTTGACCTCTTCGACCCCGCGAAGATCGTGGCCGAAGGCCGGTTGCGCAACACCGACTGGTTGCCGGCCGGAAACCTCGCCGTCGAAATTGCGCCCTCGACGAACTTACGTCTCGCTGCCAGCCGCACCGTCTCGCGCCCCGACCTCAACGAACTCTCGCCGAGTCCCTCGCTGGAGTACGTCGGCGGCTTCCAGGTGGCCGGCAATCCGCAGTTGCGGCGCGCCACCATCGCCAACTACGACATCCGCCTCGAGACCTTTCCGAGCTTGTCCGAAGTGTTCGCGGTCGGCGGCTTTTACAAGGCGATGGACGCGCCGATCGAGCAGGTCATCCAAGCGGGTGCGCCTCCGGTTCTGGTGCCGCGCAACTCGGACCGCGGTCACAACGTCGGACTCGAACTCGAAGCGCGCGCGGCACTGCTGCGGCTCGCGCCCTGGCTGCACAACTTCTTCTTGAACAGCAACGCATCGATCATCCACTCCGACGTCAGGCTGGAGCCGCAAATCTCGAAGCTCGGATCGGAACACCACCCGCTGCAGGGCCAGGCGAAGGTTCTGGCGAACGCGTCCCTGAGCTACGCGGCAGCGAACGGCAGGCGCGACGTCACCGTGCTACTTGGCGTCGTGGGAACGCGACTGCGGGCGCTGGGTCTGCACCCGCTCCCCGACGTCTACGCGCAGCCCACCACGAGTCTCGACGTGACGGTGAATGCCGCAGCGTTCACGAGCGGGCGCCTCAAGCTGTCGGCGAAAAACCTGCTCGATCCGCGCGTGCGCGAGCTGCAGGGCGATCGCGAAGTGTCTGGCTACCGGGACGGGCGACGCTACGCCGTGTCCTTCTCCTACGGATCGTAGAGGAGATCATCATGGACCGTCCGATCACAGCTGTGCTCTGCGCCGCTCTCCTGCTCGTCCCCGTGGCCTCGCGGAGTGCGGCGCGGGCCGACTCGACCGCCGCTCCGCGCCGCGTCTACTCGGTACGCGACCTGCCGGGGTACACGCCGCTCGTGGATCCCGAGTCGACCTCAGTCGTCCTGGGGCGCCGGATGCACGTCCCACCGACCGATGTCGAGTTCGCCGGCGGCGCGGCCTCACTGCAAGACCTGGCGCGTGCCATCTGCCGTAGTATTTCGTCCGGCTCCGTCGACTCCCTGCTCGCGCTGTGCGTCACCGACGCGGAATTTCGTGAGGTGCTGTGGCGGGAATTCCCCCAAAGCCGTCCGGCGACCGGCGTCACATGGACGGATGCCTGGACGATTCTCTTCCCTCGCCTGCGGGCCGGCTGCTCCCATGCGGTCCGCGACCACGTGGGCGGTCCGTACACGTTCATTCGCTTCGTGCCGCCGGACTCCACACTCGAATACGCGCACTTTACGATGCGGAGCCGCCTGGTGGCGGAAGTCGAGGATGCCGCCGGCCACCGCGAGCGGTGGCGCTGGTGGCGCGCCGCCGTTGGCCGGCACGGACGGTGGAAGATCTACAGCACCGAAGATTGACCCGGCCCAGTGGCCCGAACGGTTCTCCGGCCCGTAACAGCCGGTTGATGCCACCGTCACCCGTAGCTGCTAGGATGCGCGAGAGCAAACATGCTGCCGATGCCCCAGACGCGCCACGCCAGTGCACTGAGGACTCCCCGTTTTCTAGTCGAGGATCGTGTGGCCGAGTTCATCCTCCTGGTCGAGGACGAAGAAGAAATCCGGGATCTGGTGAAGTTCAATCTGGAGCGCGAAGGATATCGGGTCTCCACCGCGCCGGATGGCGAGGAAGGGCTGCGTCAGGCGTTCGAGACGCGGCCGGATCTCATCGTGCTGGACATCATGCTGCCGACGCGCAACGGATTGGAGATTCTGCGCGAGCTGCGGAACGAGCCGCACACCCAAGACGTGCCGGTGCTGCTGCTCACCGCGCGCTCGACCGAACTCGACAAGCTGCTCGGGTTCGAGTACGGCGCCGACGACTACATCTCGAAGCCGTTCAGCGTGCGCGAGCTCCTCGCGCGTGTGCGTGCCGTTCTGCGGCGCAGCGGAGACAACGACGTGGCGACGACGCTCGAGCACGGTCTGCTCCAGATCGATCTTGCTGCGCACGAGGTCTGCGTCGACGGCAAGAAGGTCGTGTTCACGCGTCGCGAGTTCGACCTGCTGACGTTTCTCGTGCGGCACGCGGGGCGCGTGCTACCACGAGAGGAACTGCTCCGCAAGGTGTGGGGGTATGACTTCGTCGGCGAATCGCGCACTGTGGACGTCCACATCCGCCGGGTGCGGGTGAAGTTGGGAAAGGCGGGAACGCTGATCGAGACGGTACCAGGGGTCGGCTACCGCGCCTCGCGTCTCTAGCGGCCGAGCTGTTACGGGAATTTACATTTCGGCAATCAGATCGAGACGGCTCGGCAATCCGGCGCACCTATCTTTTCTCGCGATGAAGCGACACGTAACCCGCCCGCGCCGAGAGCGCGGGGCTCCCGTCAGCGGAGGACATCGCGTGACCCCCCGAATCGCACGCCGCACTGCCGGCCGGATGGCCGGCCTCGGCTTCGCCCTGAGTCTTGCCCTCGTCCCCCATCCTACGCTCGCGCAATCCTCGGAGGACGCGGCTGCCGAATCGCCAGCGCCCGCCGACAGCGTCACCGCCGAAGAGGTCAAGGGTTTGCTCGACGGCCTCACCGAGGGTGTCCAGACGATCCAGTCGGATGTCGACAAGCTCAAGAAGATCAAGATCAGCGGCTACATCCAGGCCCGCATGCAGTGGAACCAGGCGAGCGCCGACACAGTCAAGGCGAGCGGTTCGCTCACCGCCGCCAACAGCGATTTCTTCTTCATTCGCCGCGGCCGGCTCAAGGTCACCTACGACTCGGGCCCGCTCAGCCAAGCGGTGATCTACCTCGACGCCGGCACCGATCGCATCGCGCGACTGCTCGAAGGCTACGTGACGCTGCTCGATCCGTGGACGACCCAGCACATCCACTCGGTCACGATGGGACAGTTCAACGTGCCATTCGGCTACGAGATCGAGCGGTCGTCGAGTGTGCGCGAACTGCCAGAGCGCTCGCGCGCCGAAAACGTGCTGTTCAGTGGCGAACGCGACCGCGGCGTGAAGATCACCAACAATTGGACACCGAAACTGCAAACGGTGTTCGCGGTGCTCAACGGCGGTGGCATCAATGACGCCAACTTCCCGAACGCCGACCCGACAGGCGGGAAAGACTGGACGGCCCGCGGCCGCTACGTCGGCGGTGTGGTGGACGCAGCGGTGAGCTACTACAAGGGCCACGCGCTGACGCCGCTCACCGGCGACGATATCGCGACCGACAAGAAGCGCTTCGGCGCCGACGTGCAGACCTACTACCAGCTGCCGACCCTCGGCGGCGGCTCGCTCAAGGGCGAGTTCTACCAAGGTCACGACCTCAACGCCGACTCGCTCTCGACGCTGCTGACCGGCGGCGCGACGGCGAACCCGCGGTTGCTTAAGTCCGGCGCCGACCCGATGCACCTCGCCACCGACGTGCGCGGCTGGTACGCGATGTGTGTGCAGAACCTCGGCGAAAAGGCGCAGTTCGCCGGACGCCACGATGAGTGGGACCCCAACACCGATCTCGCGCACGACCAGTACAAGCGGACGTCGCTTGCGCTGCACTACTTCTACGACGGCTACACCCGAGTGACGCTCTCGTACGACGTGATCAAGACGGAGAAGAAGTCGGGCGCGATCTACAGCGACCCCAAGGACAATCTGCTGACGGTGCAGCTGCAGCACAAGTTCTAGCGCCGGGCGGCAGACGACGACACGACAGGAGAGAGACTGAGATGAAGCGCTTCACCCGATTGTTGTCCGTCGCGACGGTGCTCGCGACGCTCGGCGCCGTGCCGGCGTTCGCCGGCCGCGGCGTCACGGTCAAGGGCTCGGACACCATGGTGATCCTGGCCGGGCGGTGGGCCGAGCAGTACATGAACAAGACGCCCGGGGCGATCGTGCAGGTGACCGGCGGTGGCTCCGGCGTCGGGATCGCCGCGCTGATCAACGGCACCACCGACATCGCTACGGCGTCGCGCCCGATGAAGGACGACGAGAAGCTGAAGCTGCGCGATCGCTACCAGACGATGGGCGTGGAAACGCCGGTCGCCAAAGACGGACTTTCCGTCTACCTGCACGCCAAGAATCCGGTAAAGTCCCTGACGTTCCAGCAGCTCGCCGCGATCTACATGGGCCAGATCACCAACTGGAAGCAGGTCGGCGGCGCCGATGCGCGCATCATCGTCTACGGACGCGAGAACAACTCCGGCACGTACGCGTTCTTCAAGGACCATGTGCTCGGCGGCAAGGACTTCGCGCCGCAGACGCAGACGCTGCAAGGAACCGCCGCGGTGGTGAACGCGGTCTCGAAGGATGTCAATGGCATCGGCTACGGTGGCGCCGCGTACACCAAGGGCGTGCGCGACTGTGCGATTGCCAAGGATGCGAAGTCGAAGGCGATCATGCCGAGTGCGGCGACGGTCAAGGACGGCACCTACCCGCTGTCGCGCTTGCTGTACTTCTACACGCGCAAGGCGCCGGCTGGCGACGTGCAGAAGTTCATCGCGTTCGTGAAGTCGCCGGAGGGTCAGGCGCTTGCCGCGCAGGTCGGATACTTCCCCCTCAAGTAACGTGACCTTTCCTCCTTCGGCGACGACCGCCGGCGGCTCACTGCCGCTGGGCGCCGGACGCACCACCATGGCGGCGGGGCTCACGCCTCGCCGCCGCGCGCGCCGGCGCACCGATTGGCAGGAAGTCGCCATCGTGGCACTCCTGCGACTGTGTGCATTGACGGCTCTCGTCGGCCTGCTGCTCATCATCGTCTTCGTGTTCCGCGAAGCGATGCCGGTGTTCACCAACGCCGAGACGCAGAAGGAAGCGAGTCTCCATCACTTCCTGCGCACGCCGATTTGGCAGCCGGTCAGTGACGAGCCGAAGTACGGCATCCTGCCGCTGCTGATCGGCACGCTGAAGACCACGGTGATGGCGATGCTGTTCGGCGTGCCGACCGCGCTGCTCGCCGCGCTCTACGCGAGCGAGTTCGCGCCGCACTGGATGCGCGAGGTGCTGAAGCCGGTGATCGAGATGCTCGCCGGTGTGCCATCGGTGGTGCTCGGCTTCTTCGGGTTGATCGTGCTGGCGAGTTGGGTACAAGCGGTGACGCATTCGCCGATGCGGCTCAATGCGGTGAGCGCGGGGCTGGCGCTGTCGCTCGCGGTGATCCCGACGGTGTTCTCGGTGACCGAGGATGCGTTGCGCGCGGTGCCGCGCACGGTGCGCGAGGCGTCGCTGGCGCTCGGCGCAACGCCGTGGCAGACGGCGTGGCACGTCACGCTCCCGGCCGCGTCGGCGGGGGCGCTGGCCGGCGTGTTGCTCGGCCTCGCGCGCGCGGTGGGCGAAACGATGATCGTGCTCATGGTGTCCGGCAATGCGTCGATCGTCAGCGCGAATCCGTTCGACTCGGTGCGCACGCTGTCGGCGACCATTGCGTCGGAGATGGCGGAAGTCGTGGTGGGCGCCCCGCACTACTCGACGCTGTTCTTTCTCGGCGCGCTGCTGTTCGTCATCACGTTCATCATCAACATGCTCGCGGGCTACTTCGTGGGACGGCTGCGCGCGAAATTGACGGGGCAAGCGGCATGAGCCGGACGACACCGCGCGGCACGCGCATCGCCGGACGCGTCTTCCCGATTCTCAGCGCGGTAGCCGCGTGTCTCATCATCGCGATGCTCGCGCTCATCCTCGGCAACATCGTGCTGCACGGGTGGTCGACGATCACGTGGGAGTTCTTGTCGGCATCGCCGCGTGAGGGCATGACGCAGGGCGGCATCTTCCCGGCGATCTTCGGCACGCTGCTGCTGGTCGTGTTGATGGTGATCGCGCTGGTGCCGTGCGGCGTCGGCGCGGCGATTTACTTGCACGAGTTCGCACCGGCCAACAGTTGGCTGACGAAGGCAGTGCGTTTCGCGATTGGCAATCTCGCGGGCGTGCCGAGCATCGTGTTCGGATTGTTCGGTCTCGGCTTCTTCATCCAGTTCCTCGGGCGGCGCATCGACATGGCGACGGGGCAAGACGTCGCGTGGGGGCAGCCGTGCTTGCTGTGGGCGGCGTTGACGCTCGCGTTGCTCAACCTGCCGGTGGTGATCGTGACCGCGGAAGAAGCTCTCAAGACGGTGCCGGGCGACATGCGCGAAGCGGCGCTGGCACTCGGCGCGACGCGGTGGAAGACGATCTGGCACGTGCTTCTGCCACAGGCGATGCCGGGGATTCTCACCGGCACCGTGCTGGCGATCGCCCGCGGTGCCGGCGAGGTCGCGCCGATTCTGTTCACCGGCGCCGCGTACTTCCTGCCGTTCCTGCCGCACTCGCCGCAGGATCAGTTCATGGAGTTGGGCTATCACGTGTACGTGTTGGCCACGCAATCGCCGGACGTCGACGCGACGCGTCCGTTGCTCTACGGCACGGTGTTGGTGCTGCTCGTGCTGACATTCGCGCTCAACGCCGTGGCGGTGGCGATGCGCACCCAGATGCGCGCGCGCTTGGCCGGGAGGTAAGGTGCTCGAGGCACGGCAGTTCAACTTGTGGTATGGCGATCACCAGGTGCTCAAGGACGCCAGCGTGCGGATGCCGGAGCGCAGCGTGACGGCGATCATCGGGCCGTCGGGCTGCGGCAAGAGCACGCTGCTGCGCGCGTTCAATCGCATGCACGATCTGTCGCCGGGCGTGCGGATGAGCGGTCTTCTGCGCGTCGGCGACACCGACGTGAACGCCGCCGACACTGATGTCGTGGAGCTGCGACGCCGCGTCGGCATGGTGTTCCAGCGTCCCAATCCGTTCCCGAAATCGATCTTCGAAAACGTCGTGTTCGGCCTGCGGATGCAGGGCGTGTCGTCGCGCCGCGACCTCGAATTGCGCGCCGAGGAGTGCCTCAAGCAAGTCGCCCTGTGGGACGAGGTGAAGGATCGCCTGCACCGCTCGGCCTTGGCGCTCTCGGGTGGGCAGCAGCAGCGGTTGTGCATCGCCCGTTGCCTGGCGGTGCAGCCGGACGTGTTGCTCATGGACGAGCCGGCGTCGGCGCTGGATCCCGTCTCCACCGCGCGCCTCGAGGAGTTGATCGTGCAACTGCGCCGCGACTACACGATCGCGGTCGTGACCCACAACATGCAGCAGGCCACCCGCATCTCCCAGCACACTGCTTTCCTCTACCAAGGCTGGGTGGTCGAATACGGCGAAACCGAGCAGGTATTCGGGGCGCCACGGAATCCGACCACGGCGGAGTACATCGGCGGGCGGTTCGGGTAGGGGCCTCGCACGCGGACCCTTGCCGCCGGGCGGGAGACCTCGTACCGTCCCCAGATTGGCGCGCCGCCGGCGGCATGGTCGCGCGTCTCCCCCCAGCCGACTTCGAGGAGCCGTCCGCATGTCCCGACTTCCCGCGCCGCGCGCCGTTGCGTGCGGCCTTGCCGCCGTCCTCGCGTGTTGTGCCGTGTCCGCGTTCGCCGCCGGCGGCGTCGTCGCGATTCCCGAGATCAAGGTGTCCGCCAAGGATGCGCCCGGCGGGACGATCAGCGGCCCCGGCGCCAGCGGTCAGGATTGGAAGACCGCCACCAAAGACGCGATCGTCATGGACGGGCTGTTCACGCTCTACAAGAAGAAGGAGAGCGTGTACGCGGCCTTGCCGACCGGGTGGATGGGCAAGCCGTTTCTGTTGGCGATGACGTACGGCAGCGGCATCGGGGTCGGCGGCGTATTCGGCGGCATGCCGCTCGGCACCAAAGTGCTCGAGTGGCGGCGTGCCGACGATCACGTGTTGCTGGTCGAAACCAACCAGCGCGTGATCGCGCCGGACAGCACGGCGTTCGAGCGGTCGCTCGAATTGTCGTATGGCAACTCGGTGCTGGCGTCGTTGTCCGTGACCGCCACGCGCGATTCCGACAAGACGGTGCTGGTGGACGTTACGCCGGTGTTGATGAGCGACTTCGCGAACGTGGGCGACGCTCTCAAGAGCGGACTCGCCGGCCGCACGGCGCGTTTCGACCGCGAGCGCTCGTCGTGGGGCGCGCTCAAGACGTTCCCCGACAACCTCGAACTCGACACGCAGATGACGTTCGCGACGTCGGATCCCGCGAGCATCAACTTGCCGACGGTGCCGGACGCACGCTACATCACGCTCGGCGTGCACTACTCGATTTCGCGCTTGCCGGCCGTGCCGATGACGCCGCGGCTCGCCGACGATCGTGTCGGCTATTTCCTCACCGCCAAGAAGGACTTCGGACGCGACCGTCGCGACGACTACTGGGTGCGCTACATCAACCGGCGGCGCTTGGTGTCGAGCGATCCGGCGGCGCGCGTCGCGGATCCGGTGAAGCCGATCGTGTTCTTTCTCGACCGCACGATTCCCGAGGCGTACCGGCCGGCGGTGAAGCGCGGGATCGAGAACTGGAACAAGGCGTTCGCGGCGGCAGGGTTCTCGCACGCCATCGAGGCGCGCGAGGCGCCGGACGATTCGACGTTCGATCCCGCCGACGCGCGCTACAGCACGATTCGCTGGATCGTGTCGTCGGAGCCGGTGTTCGGCGCCATCGCGCCGTCGCGCGTCGATCCGCGCACCGGCGAAGTGCTCGACGCCGACATCCTGATCGAAGGCTCGGTGGTGCAGAGCTACGGCAACATCTGGAAGCGCTACGTGACCGCCGCGTCGCTCGGCGAGGCCGTGATGCCGCAGGCGGCGGTGGCGGATCAGCCGCTCGAGGTGCAGTGCGCGGCGGCCGAGGCGTTCGCCGACGGTGGGTTGTTGTTGCGTCTCGATCTGCTCGCCTCGGGTGCGTTGACGCCGGGCGCGCCGATGCCGCGCGAGTTCCTCGATCAGGCGCTGACGCAACTGGTGATGCACGAAGTCGGGCACACGCTCGGCCTGCGGCACAACTTCCGTTCGTCGACCGCGACGCCATTCGTGCGCCTCGCCGACACCACATGGACGCGCGCGCACGGCGTCACCGGTTCGGTGATGGACTACGTGCCGGTCAACGTCGGGCCCGACTCGGCACACCAAGGCGACTTCTACACGCAGACCGTCGGCGACTACGACGTGTGGGCGATCCGCTATGGCTACACGCCGTCCGGCACCAAGGATCTCGACGCCGACTACGCCGCGGTGCGGCCGATCGCCGAGGCGTCGCTCGAACCCGGCCACGAATACTCGACCGACGAAGACACCTATCCGTGGACCGCGCCTGATCCGCGCAGCAACCTCTTCGACCTCGGCGACGATCCGCTGCGCTACGCGGACACGCGCTTGTCGCTGGTGCAGCGCATGTGGCAAGGCGACGTGCTGGAGTCACGTCTCGTCGAGCCGGGCGCGCCGCTGACCGCCTTGCGCCGCACGATGGACGCACTGCTCGCGCAGTCGGCCACGGTGCTCGGCCTCGCGGTGAAGAACGTCGGCGGCGAGTACGTCACGCGCGTCCACCGCGGGCAGGCCGGCTACGTCGATCCCGTGCGCCTCGTGCCGGCGGCGCGCCAGCGCGCGGCGCTCGACTTCCTGGCGCGACGCGCGTTCGCGGCGAATGCGTTCGCGGTGTCGCCCGCACTGCTCGCCAAGCTGGCGCCGGAGCCGTACGCGCACTGGGGCTTGGGCTCCGCGTTCGGCGGCGGCCGCGTCGAATACGACTGGAACGATCGTGTCGCCGCCATCCAGAGCGATCTCGTCGACGCGCTGCTCGCGCCGCCGCTGCTCGCGCGTCTGCACGAATCCGAATCGCGGGCGCCGGCGTCGATGACCCTCGCCGAGCACTTCGCGCGCATGACGGCGATGCTGTGGGGTGAAGTCGGCGGCACCCTCGCGCAAGCGCCGGCGTTTGCCGCGCTCGAGAAGGCGACGCCGCGCCGCGAGACGCAGCTCGCGTACATCGACCGGCTCGCCGGATACATGGTGGCGGGCTCGATGGCGATGCCGGAGGACGCGCGTTCGCTGGCGCGCTTGCAATTGCAGCGCATCGACGCGCGCTGCGCCCGCGCGCTGTCGCGCGGCACCGCGACGATGGGCGACTACACGCAGGCGCATCTGCTCGAAGCGCGCGCCCGCATCCACCGCGCGCTCACCGCGCAACGGACGATCGGCGGTGGCGGCGGCTTCTTCACGGTGCTCGGTGGGCAGACGGCGCCGGCGGCAGGAGAGAAACGATGACGGAGACAACCGCCGCGGTGATTCCGGCCACCGGCCGCCTGCACTTCGCCGGCCTCGCCGGCAGCGGCATGAGTGCGCTGGCGCAGGTCGAAGCGATGGCCGGCCGCGCGGTGAGCGGCAGTGATCGCGCCTTCGATCGCGGGGAGCGCGTGCGGGAACGCGCGATGCTCGATGCGCTCGGCATCACGGTGACGGTGCAGGACGGCAGCGGCGTGCGGACGCAGCCGGCGGCCGTCGTCGCCTCCACCGCCGTCGAGGCGGAGGTGCCGGACATCGCCGTGGCGCGCGAACTCGGCGTGCCCGTCGTGCATCGCTCCGATCTGCTCGCGGCGCATGTCGCGGCGTCGCGCACCGTCGCGGTGGCTGGCACCAGCGGCAAGTCCACCGTCGTCGCGATGCTGTTCGAACTGTTGCGCGGCGCCGGCCGCGATCCGTCGGTCATCACCGGCGGCGAAATCGTCGCGTTGCAGCGCGAAGGTCTGTGGGGCAACGCGTGGGCGGGCCGCGGCGAATCGCTGGTCGTCGAAGCCGATGAAAGCGACGGATCGCTGACGCGCTATGCGCCCTCGATCGGCGTGTTGCTCAACCTGCAACGCGATCATCACGAGATCGACACCGTCGCCGCGATGTTCCGGCAGTTCACGGCGCAGGCGCGCGAGTACTGCGTGGTGAGCGCCGACCCGCGGCTCGCCGAGTTCGCGCGCGGCGCGTGGGTGTGGGTCGTCGACGGCGAAGAGGTGCCGGAGGGCGCCGCGCGCGTGCTGCGCGCCTCCGACATCGAGCTCGAACCGACGCGTGGCCGTTTCACGCTCGACGGCGACGCGTTCGTGGTGCCGGCGCCCGGACTGCACAATGTGCGCAACGCGATCGCGGCGCTGACCGCCGCGCACGCGCTCGACGTGCCGCTGCGCAGCATGCGCGACGCGCTGTTCGAGTTCGCCGGCGTGCATCGCCGCTTCCAAACCATCGCCTACACCGGTGGCGTCGAGATCATCGACGACTTCGCGCACAACCCCGAGAAGATCCGCGCGGCGTTGGCGACGGCGCGCGCCCGTGGCCGCCGCACGCTCGCGGTCTACCAGCCGCACGGCTTCGGGCCGACGCGCTTCCTGCGGCACGATCTCGTGGAGGCGTTCGCGTCGTCGCTGCGGCCGCACGACGCGCTCTACATGCTCGACATCTTCTATGCCGGCGGCACCGCGGCGAAGGACATCGCCTCGCAGGACCTCGTCGACGATCTTGCGGAGCGCGGCGTGCGTGCGTCGGTGCCGGCATCGCGCGCAGCGCTCGTCGAGACGTTGGCCGGCGAGGCGCGCGAGGGCGATGTCATCCTCGTGATGGGTGCGCGCGATCCATCACTCAGCGATCTCGCCCGCGCCATCGCCGCGCAGCTGACGCCCGGCACCCCAAGCCTCGCGTAGGCCCGACGAAAGGATCGCCATGCTGGTGTGGATGGATCTCGAGATGACCGGCCTCGACGAGGAGCGGCACACCATCGTCGAGATCGCGACGCTCATCACCGACGACGAGCTGCGCGTGATCGCCGAAGGGCCGGATCTCGTCGTGCACCAGCCACCGGAGGCGCTCGCGGCGATGGACGACTACGTGCGGACGATGCACACGAAGTCCGGCCTGCTCGCGCGCATCGACGCGAGCACGCTGTCGCTCGCGGAGGCCGGCGCGCAGACGCTCGCGTTCATCCAGCAGCATGCGACCGAAGCGCGCAACGTACCGCTCGCCGGGAACTCCATCGGCACCGACCGCCGCTTCCTGCGCCGCCACCTGCCCGACATCGAAGCGTGGCTGCACTACCGCACCGTCGACGTGTCGACCGTCAAGGAACTCTGCCGCCGCTGGTATCCGGCGATCTACGATGCCGCGCCCAAGAAGGCGGAGACGCATCGCGCGCTCGACGACATCCGCGAGAGCGTCGCCGAGTTGGGCTACTACCGCGAGCGGATCTTCGTGCCGCGGGGATAGGTGCGAAAGAAACTTGAACCCTAATACACAATCACTTGCCGTGAGTCGACTGAGCTCTCAGTGCGAGCAGTGACAAAATAGACTCCGCGAGTGACGGGGGCGGACCCGGGGGAGTGGAGATTCCAGACGAACTCGTGGATCCCAGAGCCGAGATCGCCGCTGAATATCTGATCCACCACAGCTCCGTTCGGACTGCAGATACGAACCGTAATCCCAGCGCTTCGACTCAAGGAAACTGGAATCCGCACGACGTCTCGCGCAGGGTTTGGGTAGGGTGCCGCAAGGGCGGCTACCATAGCCCGCGTGGATCCCGCGGGCGCGAACGTGAGGTGTGCCCGTGCGCGAAATCTCACCCGAAACCCTCGCGGACGGCCTCGCCTGTACACCCGCGGGCGCGAGATAGGCACAGTCGTCGCCCCGACAGAGCCAGCGCGATCCAACCCCACGGTCCGGCTCGCAAGGTCACACTCCCCAGAGTGTGAGAGGCGCAGGAGAGTCGCCACAAGCTTGTCACGAGTAGGTCGTGTCCACAGGAGTTGCTCGTCGTCACCGACGCTGCAAACACGGACACCTTCGGCGGGCCAGCCCAGCCCCCGCAAACCGTCGGGCGCGACCTTCTGCGCCCATAGCTCGCGAGACGTGGCGCTGGCTATGGCTTCCCACGCGACCACGAGGCTTCCCGCATCGTCCACTGCCGGAGAGAGTGCGCCAACAAGATCGTATCGACTGGAAAGGCGGATGCCGCCCGCTGGCCACTGAACCACACCCAGTGAGTCGAGTCGTTGGCTGAGAAGCGCCGGAACTGTGCCAAATCGATAATCTCGCCAGACGAGAAATAGCCCTCCGATTCCGTCTGGTACGATTCCGCTGGGAGAGAGCCCCGTGCGTCCCCTGGTCACCAATGAGCCTTCTCGTCCCCAGCTCACCAGGCCTGCTGAGGAGATATGCTGTGCGCGCAATGCACCCGGTCTCGCATAGCCCCAACCCACAAATGCACCGCCGCGACCATCCGCCGCGACCGTCACCCCGCATTTAGGGGAGTATCCCTCGGCGAGGCAGACACCGCTGTCGCGCCACATGCGATCTCCGTCAGCGGACATGCGCTGCACGAAAAGCCGGCGGAGGGATCTTGACCGCTCGGCAGCACTCCAGAACAACAGAGCTCCGCCGGTCGAGTCTGGCGTGATCGCGAGAAGACCGTGAGGCCCGCGCCCATGCGCGAGCGGGCAGGCTACGGGCAGGCAGTGCGCATCGTGGGAGACACGCTGGACCTCCGCTGACCAGTCGCTCGATCCCACCGCCGATGTCTCCCATGCGACGAACGCGCCTCCCGCGCCGTCAGACGCGACGAGAACGTGGTCGATGCAGAAGCTATCAGGAGTTGCGGCGGCGACAGGTTGCCACGGGCTCGCGTCCCCCGATGCGGACACGTGGCAGGCATCCAGTCGCGCACATGCTTGAGCATTCCTCCGGAAGAGGATCGTGCCCCCTTCTCCGTCTGGGACGGGCTGGAGCGCGAGTCGCGCACCAGCGGGATCATCAACGGCAAGAATGCAGTCCGTGTGCTTCGCGCGTTTCCCGTTGCTCGTCAACACGCGAATCCGAATCGCCGCCGCGCCGCTGTCATGGGTGGATGTCGTGGCGAGCGAAACCACGCCGGCGACGCGATCACAACTGAAGGGGGCTCGCGGCGATGGGATTGCTTGGGTTGGACAATCGAAGCCAACCAGCAGCAAGAGGGCAATCAGAGTCCGGTGCCCAAGTGCCACACCAGACAGATGGTCGCAGGAGACACTTGCATCGGTGCGATATCGGTATCGATTCATGTCGAGTTCCTGACCACCGACAGCATCGAATATCAGCGTCTCGCGAACGCCGCTCAGAGTCCAGGCATACGCTGGTGGTACAAGTCGGCTGCGTGACGTACCGCACATGACGTATGCGCATATACGAGGTCTACATGGTACGACATGCGCTTATCGATCTATTGATCCCAGCGCTGGGGCCCTGCACGCTTGACAGTATGGCAGCGAGCGTCGCGGACCGCGGCGCGCCGCCATGGAGGCGAAGCACCGCAAGAGACTCTCCGCGGGGCTTCCACGAATCGGTTTGAACCACGCCATGGAGATTGTGAGTATGCGTATCCTCATCCCCCCCGAGAGCGGCCGCACGGCAACGCGGCCGGCCGCAACATCGCGGCGCATGTTGGTGCCCGCGTTGGCCGCGTGCGTGTTGCTTCTTCAGGCATCAACCGGTAGAGCACAAGATGAAATGCAGTCTTCATCTGGTGGCGGCTGTTCGATCGGCATCAAGTCCGGCCCTCTCGTGGGAGCGCTCACGGGAGGAGCGGGGCCCGCGACAGCCACGGCAAAGGTGTTCGTCAAGATCAGCGAACCCGCCACCGTGAAGATCGACCTCTCGGCCGATCCCTGCTTCTCCGCCTACTCGACGAGTGCGGGCGTGGCAGCGACCACCGCCAGCGACACCGCCGTCATCGTCCCGCTCACGGGGCTGGCGAACCGGCAAATCTACTACTATCGGGTCGTGATAAACGACTGTCGGCTGCTCACCGATTGCTGGCCGGAGGATGATCCGTCGTCCAGTTTCATGACGTCGCCGACCGACGAAGTGACGGGCGTCAACAATAGCGATACTTACGCGTTCGCCTTCCTGAGTTGCAGCATGAATCTGGTGGATCAGCCCACGACGGGCAGCCCGGTGTTCCAAGCGCTGGACGGGCTGCTCACGAATGTCGCCACCGATGACGACCCAGCGATTGTCTTCCAGATCGGGGATTGGGATCACCGCAACCCGGGGATGATCGACCCCGCCGTTAGCGACGCGACGTGTAACCAGACCGGACAGCCGCCATGCAACACGTCCGACTGGCGCGCCATGCACATGGACTCCCGCGGGCCGGAGCGGCTGGGGGTCAACCAGGCGGGGACGGAGTTCAAGACGCTCGTGCAGAAGCACTTCCCGATAGAGCACATCTGGGACAACCACGATTTCGCGGGGTTGGACCACTTCAGCGGGCCGTCGCAGAACCAGACGCTCGACAACATCGCGGACGCGGGGTTTCTGGGCCGGCCGAATGTGCTGTCCGCCTACCTCGAGTACTGGCCCATGCACACGCTGCCGAATCCGCCGTCGTGCGTCTCGAACACGAGTTGCACCGGCGGGGTGTACCGCACCTTCACCTACGGCAACGTGGACTTCTTCATCCTGGACCTGCGGTTTCAGCGATCCCCGACACCCCCGGCGCGAGCGGCACAATGCTTGGGACCGTTCAGCTTGCATGGCTAGAGAGCGCACTCCAGACATCGCAGCTACAGCATCCGCAACGGTGGCGCGTGATCGTGTCTTCCCTCGCCTTCAATGCACAGGCCAAGGCGAGTGCTGGAAGCTGGGGCACCTTCACCACGGAACGAAACGCTCTTCTTGCATCTCTCAATGCAGTTGGCGGCGGCGTTCAGGTGAAGAACGTCGTCTTCGTGTCTGGAGATCTACATTCCGGTGGGGCGATTGATTTTGGGCAGACGTTTCCGGGACAGACGTCAGCCGGTCGGGCTGAGATCAACGTGCCTCACATGAACATCAATGGGAACAATCCCTCGCTGAACTACGACTCTGGTTGCCCGCAGACGGGGAACTGGAAGATGACGGCCGGAGCAGCAAACAACTACGTGAGCGGCGCGCCGAGTGGTTCAAGCGGCGGCTGTGCGGGGTTTCCTGCGGGTGGACCCGGATACGTGTTGCTGCGAGTAAACCGTGCCACCAATGCACTGACCATGGAGGTGCGCGACACAAACAACGTCGTGCGGCGAAACACCACGCTCAACCTCCCGCTCACTCTCACCAAGACTGTGGGCACCGACTAGTCACTGGAGATCTGGAGCGCGGTGCCGTGACGTCGATGGTCACGGCGCCGCGCTACCAGTCGCGCTGGCGGTGCCATCAACCGCCCTGAAAAGACCGGTTTGAGGCGAGGGGAAAATGTTCGCACAGATTGCGGCATGCATCATCGCAGCCAGTTCTCTCATCACTCAATCGCAATTGGACGGAGCCCTCCGAAGCAATCATTGGCCGACCGATCCCGCAGTGAATCTAGCGGTGTGCACTCGGACGGGCGACGACCAGATCGAAGGTCTTTGTGCCGACCTCAAGGGCGGCGCCTACGTCTTGAGCGGCAGCGAGCCGCAACTGGGCCACTATCAGCAGGTCGTGCAGCGGATTCGCGCGAACGGCGTGCTCGCGTGGCGTACAAACGGGATTCCCGTGTGCCGGCTGGACGTGATAGCAGTTGGAGGGCAACTTGTACCAGATGGGAGTGGTGGTGCAATTGCCGTGTGGGCTGACCAGGGGCGTGGGGACGGGGCGCTCACCCCAGTTTTCGCTCAACGAATTGACTCCAACGGCGTTCCTCGATGGGATCGAGCCGGCGTAAGCGTGGACTCCACCGTCTATTACTACCGGCCATTCGCATGTGCACCAGATGGTCGCGGTGGTGTATTTGTCGTCTGCTACGACGTTCGCGACAATCTGCCGGGCCGTGGAACGCTGTATGCCCAATGGGTCGACAATCGTGGACGCGCGCGCTGGGGAGTGGGAGGAGTGCCATTGTGTTCTGCAATCTCCTCGAAGCTGCTGGCAGGCGCCATCCCCGATGGCGCTGACGGCTTTGTCGTCTTGTGGCAGGACGAGCGAGCACAGGATTGGCAGTACAAGCTCTACGCGCAGCGCATGGACGGGACGGGACGTGCGCTCTGGCAGACAGACGGCGTCCTAATCAGTGACCTCACCACGGAGGACCGTCCTCCTGCCTTGATTACAGATGCAGTCGGTGGAGCGATTGTGACGTGGCCTGCGACAGGAGCGGGGCTCGTCGCGCAACACGTGAGCGCCGACGGTCAGTTGGCCTGGGGCGCACAGGGAGTGGATGTGACGGGTGGAGTGTGGGCGGTGAAGGATCCACATGGGGTAAGCGATGGCGCTGGTGGATTGATCCTCTGCTGGACGGATGGGCGCAGCGGAGGGTGGGCACCGTACGCGCAAGCACTGAGAAGTGACGGGAGCATTGCATGGGGCAGCGGTGGAGTGAAACTCTCTACCTCTGCTGGCGGCGAGAATGCACGTCTTGCCACAGACGGTGCTGGAGGTGTCCTCGTGTGCTGGTACTCACCCGACTATCACGTTTGGGCACAGCGAGTTGCGAATACTGGCGAAATCTCAAGTGGGTGGCCGAGCGCCGGAGTTGCGATCTCCATCGCGCCCGGGGGACAACTCTATCCCACGATCATTGCTGAGCCATCAGGCGCCATACTCGCCTGGTCGGATTATCGCAACGGGCTCTCCGACATCTACGCGCAGCGCGTCGGCGTAAGCGGTGTGTTGGGTGGCGGCGCGGAGCCAGCGGCCCCGGTAGAGCCGCTCCAATCTGTCGCATCCATTGGCGACTTCAGTGGTGCGAGCGCGCTGACTGTAAGGGGCGGCAGTCGCTGCGAGATCGACTACTACATGCCGCATACGGCGCGCGTGTCACTGCGCGTGTTCGACGTGTCGGGCACCCTGGTGGCGACGTTGGTGAACGGGATGGTCGAGAGCGGCGCGCATCACGCGTCGTGGGATCCTCAGGAAGGCCCACGCGGACGTGTACCGAGCGGCGTGTACACGTTTGTGCTTTTGGGCGCGGGCGAAACGCAGGTGGTGCGGGCGGTGCTGATTGGCGCGCGGTAGGGAGAGCCGAAACGCAGCGAGCCCCCAGATCCGCGACGATGTGGGGGTGTTGCACCGGCGGTGTGTACCGCTCGTTCACGTACGGCAACGTGGACTTCTTCATCCTGGACCTGCGATTCCAGCGAGCGGACAACCCGTCCACGAACATCATCGAGAGGTGGGGAGAAATGCTGGGCAGCAAGACGTGTTCGACATTTGCGACGGTGGCCAGTGTGCTGGCGAGCGGATTCACTACGATTGCGGCGGCGCGCGCCAAGAATCTGTGGCCTGTTGATCCAACAGTGAACGTTCCCATCTGCATTGAGTCTGGCATCGAAGAACTGGAATCGGTTTCCACCGACGGTAGCGGCGGCAGCTACATTCTCTGGCGGAGCGAGAGAAAGGGAGGAATCGCGATCCGCGTGCAACACGTCATGGTGAACGGGCGTCTCGCCTGGCCCACGAACGGAGTGCCTACTGCTAATATCGACAGGGGGCCGTTTGACGGCCAATTAGTCCCGGACGGCTCGGGCGGCGTGATCGCAACGTGGGCTGACCAGGGGAGTGAGTACACTGCAATTCGAGCACAACACCTCGACATGCGAGGCCGCATGCTCTGGAACCCCAACGGCGTCCTCGTTGACTCCACCGCCTACTGGTACCACGCCTTCCACTGCGCCTCCGACGGCCACGGTGGCATCTTCGTGGTCTGCACCGACGTCCGGGATGACCCGTGGGGCCCCGCCACGCTGTACGCGCAGTGGATCGATTCGGCCGGACACGCGCGATGGGGCGTCGGTGGTGTGCCCTTCTGTTCCGCCGTGTCGTTCAAACGCCTGATGGGCGTTGTCGCAGATGGTCACGGTGGATTCATCGCGCTGTGGGAAGATGAACGGGCGCGCGACTGGCACTACCTGCTCTACGCGCAGCGAATGGACGCGAGTGGGAACGCACTCTGGCAGTCGGACGGTATTCTTGTGAGCGACCTCCTCAGCGAGGATCGCGATCCCGCTCTTGTGTCCGATGGGGCGGGCGGCGCGATCGCCGCCTGGTCGAGCCTCGGCCCTGGCATCCTTGCGCAACACATCGACGCATCCGGCACCATGACCTGGGGCGACCCCGGCGTGGACGTGACGGCGGGCAGCTGGACGACGAAGGATCCCGAGGCGATGTCAGACGGCGCGGGCGGTGCCATCTTCTCGTGGGTCGATGCGCGCGCGGGATGGTGGACGCCATACGTGCAACATGTCACGGCTGCCGGCGCCACCACGTGGGCGGCAGGCGGCGTCCTCGCCACTACGACGCCTGGCGGCGAGCTCGCCCGCATCGCGTCCGATGGCCAAGGCGGTGTGCTGGCGTGCTGGTATTCGATCGACGCCCATATCTGGGCGCAGCGCGTCACACGCGATGGCCATCTCGCGACAGGCTGGCCCGCTGAAGGTGTCGCGATCTCCACGGCGGCGGGAGGACAGGTGTACCCCAGGATCGTGGCCGCTCCAGCGGGAGCGATTCTCGCCTGGGCCGATTTCCGGAACAACGGCTTGGCCGACATCTACGCGCAACGCATCGGCATCAGCGGCGTGCTGGGCGGCGGCGCGGCACCCGTGGAGCGAGTGGATCCCTCCATGCAGATCGCATCCGCCGGTGACGACCGCGCGACACTCGAGATGCAGGTGTATGGAGGCAGCCACTGCACCATTGACTATCACCTCCCGCGGAGCGCGCCGGCTTCGCTTCGCGTGTTCGACGTCTCCGGAACGCTCGTATCGACCATCTTCACGGAGGAACAGGACGGCGGCGAACATCATCTGACGTGGGAACCCGCGCGCACAGCAAGCAGGCACCCGACGCGCGGGGTTTACACGTTCGTGTTGGAGGCTGCTGGGCACCGACGGGTGGCACGGGCGGTGGTGATCAACTCTCGGTAGCCGCGTCACCACGGTGACACGCGAAAAGCCCGCGGACCGGTGGAGGTCCG
>JBGATO010000076.1:0-21789 GCA_044229145.1 Candidatus Eiseniibacteriota bacterium
GGTGACCGCGCTGCCGGTGCCGGCCAGCCGGGTGCTCGTGAGCACGTTGCCCTTGGCGTCGTACGTGTAGTCGGTGTTGCGGCCGAGCGCGTCGGTGGCGCGGGTCAGCAGGTTGCTGCCGGCCTGCCGCGTGAACGTGGCCACCTGCTGCTCGAGAGCCGAGTCCGCGTGGGATTGAAAATCAAGCCTGGCTCCCGTTCTCCTCTTATGGCATGCCCTTCGGCTTGATTTCGGGATACTTGACGTAGAGCCACTTCACGATGTCAATGTAGAGGATACCCAGCACGTCGCCAACGGACCGACGAAACTCCCGAAAATCATCCTCTGACATTTGCGGTTGAAGGCTTCGGAGTAGCTCGTTTAACTCGAGATCAAGAGCCAGAAAGTGCTCATTGATCCGGACAGCCAATGCCTTGTCGACAACTTCGGTTTCTAGCATCCGCGTTCCCTCAAGCAGTCATTCACACACCGGAAGAACGGAAACCCCTGTGAGCATCGTTCTTTCGTCGGAAGCTGGCAATCGGAACAGTATTCACGACACTGTTGCCCGATTCTCTTGCAGTCTTTGGGTTCATCGTCACGAGGAATCGGGGGTGGGGTCGGCGTCGCGTTCTTGCACGCCCAATACACGGCACCAATGACGACTCCGCCAACGGCGCAAGGGATTGGCGCCGCAACACATGCGGCCGCGAATGCCGCCGCCGGGTTCTTCCCGGAAGGATCAGACAGATTGATCGGATCTCCACCAACATACGCATACAGGTTTGCGCCTGCTGCAAACTCGATCGGATCTTCGGCCGCAAACCGCCCGGTAGAGAACGCGTAGTACCGCGCGCGGTAGTAATACAACTCCGCCGTATCCTGCTCCCTCCCCGTGTACCGCTGACTGTTGTCGCTCGCCACCCCCGTCTGCGTCGTCTTCCCGTACGGCTCGTAGCTGTAGCTGGTCTGGATCACCCCCGCCGCGTCCGCCTCGGCAATGATCGTCCCCAAGTGGTCGGTCAGCAAGCTGCTGGTCGCGGCTCCCTTGATCCTTGCGTAGACCTCATCCAGCCCCAGTCCGCTCAGCACGTTCGCGGTCACGGCATTGGCCTGGTCGCGCTCCTGCGCGAAGTTCCACCCGTCGTACACGAACTGCGTGGTCACGCCGTTGATCGCCTTGCGCTGCCGCCGCCCGAACCCGTCGTATGCGTAGCTCGCCACCGTGGTCGCGCCCTGGTGCAGTTCGATGAGTTGGTTGCGCGCATTCCAGACGTAGCTGTAGGTCCCGTCGCCGGTCAGGTTGCCGTTGCGGTCGTAGGTCAGGCTCTGCCCGCCCCACTGCAGCAACTGGTTGTTCGCGTTGTGGCTGGTGGTCGCGACCGGACTCGGCAGCTCGGTCCGCGCGAAGCTGCCGCCGATGCTGGTCCGCCGTCCCGCCGCGTCGTACGTGTAGCTGAGATTGCCCAGCGTGGTGGCGCCCTTGACGTAGGTGATCCCGGTCAGCTGGCTCGCGTTGTCGTACGTGTAGTTGATGGCCACCCCGTTGGGCAGCGTGGTGCGGGAGCGCCGGTTGGCGTTGTCGTACGTGAAGGCCACCGTCTGGCTGCCCTGCACGATGCTCGTCAGCCGGTTGGCCGCGTCGTAGGCGTAGCTCACCGCCGCCTGCCCCGCCACCGTCATGGTCTGCCGCAGGCCGTTGGCGTAGTAGGCGTAGCTCACCGCCCCCTGCGCGGTGCTCTCCTGGGTCAGCCGGTCCAGCCCGTCGTAGGCCCGGGTGACCGTTTCGGCCTGGGAGTCCGCCACGCTCAGCAGCCGGTTGCCGGCATCGAAGGCGTAGCTGATGGTGCTGGTGTAGGCGGTCGGGGACCCCGGCGTGGCCCCGAACCCGGCCTGCACCCGGCGGTGCAGCGCGTCGTAGGCGAACCCGCTCACCTGGCCCTGGCGATCCGTGACTTGGGCGAGCTTGGACCCGGCGTCGTAGCCGTAGCTGTCCGCGTTCCCCAGCGCGTCGCTGCGGCTCTCCTGCCGGTTCAGCGCGTCGTACCCGTAGCGGGTGCGATTGCCCCTCTGGTCGACGTGCGCGGTCAGGTTGCCGTAGGCGTCGTACTCGTAGCGCACGCTGCCGCCCAGCGCGTCGGTGCTCGCCGTCACCCGGCCCAGGAGGTCGTAGGTGGTCGTGCTCGCGTTGCCCAGCGGATCCACCACCCGCACCACCCGGCCCAGCGCGTCCGGGTACAGGTACGTGGTGCGGTTGAGCGGGTCCTTGACGCTCGCCAGCACCCCCGCCGTGTAGGTGTAGGTCGTGGTGTGGTTGAGCGCGTTGCGCACCGTCAGCACCTGGCCCTGCACGTCGTAGGTCAGGTTGGTCTGGTGGGCCAGCGGATCGGTGATCCGGGTCAGGTTGCCCACGGCGTCGTAGGCGAACGTGGTGGTGCGGTTGAGCGGGTCCCTGATCGATGCCACCTGGCTGAAGTCGGCCGTGTACGTGTAGGTCGTGGTGACCGCGCTGCCGGTGCCGGCCAGCCGGGTGCTCGTGAGCACGTTGCCCTTGGCGTCGTACGTGTAGTCGGTGTTGCGGCCGAGCGCGTCGGTGGCGCGGGTCAGCAGGTTGCTGCCGGCCTGCCGCGTGAACGTGGTGACCTGCTGCTCGGGCCGGCCCAGCGCGAACGTGTTGCGGGCCACCCGGCCCCCGGGCCCGAACTCGATCTTGCGGACCACGCCGCGCCGGTCGGTCACCTGCGCCTCCGCCACCGTCGTACCGTTGAGCGTGTAGGCGAACTCGCTGGTGCTGGCGTCGGCATGGGTCTGTCGGATGACCCGCCCATTACCGTCGTACTGGTTGGTCACCGTCAGGTTGCCGCGCGGATCGCGCACCGCGAGCATCCGGTCGGTCGCACCGTCCCACGTGTACTGCCATTGCCCGCCGGCCGGATCGGTGGCCGTGGTCATGCGCCCGGCCGCGTCGTAGCCGTAGGTCCAGGCGCGTCCCGCGTTGTCCTCGGCACGCGTGATCCGCAGGTTGGCGTCGTAGGTGAACTCGATGAAGCGCCCGTTCGGGGACTGGATCTTGTTGAGTTCCCGCAGCGAGCCATAGCCGGCATCGGTGCGGAAGAACCGCGTCACGTTGCCGTTGCGATCGGTGATCGACGTCACCCGGCCGCCCAGCTTGTTGAACTCGTATACGGTGCCGTCCCGGGTGGTGATCACCCATCCCGTCGTGACCCGCATCGTCGCGCCGAAGAAGTGCCCGGGGTCGCTCGATGCGACCCACAGCCCCAGCGAGTAGTTGATGCAGCCATTGGCACAGGTGAAGACCACCCGCCCGCCGTTGGCGGTCGCCAGCCAGAACTCCGCAATGCTCGCGGGATTGGGGTTGTAGACGTACGGCTCGAGACCGGACATCATGCCGCGCCCGAACTCGCGGCTGCGCCCGTCCTGCGAGTAATGCAGACGGCGCAACGCGATCGGCATGACGTCGGCGATCCGCAAGTCGGTGTGCGTGTGCACGAACTGGCCGCTGGCCGTGTGCACCGGGTCGCCCGCGTTCGGGTCCGCCGGATTGCGCTCCTCGGGGCTGCCGGGACCGCTGTCGCCGCCGCTGCCCCCGTCGCCTGAGCCGCCGCCTGAACCAGCGCCGCAGCAATCGCAGTCGCATGGCGGCGGGTTGGGATTGGCGCCGATCGAGAAGCCCGTGAACTGGTACAGGCCCACCCCGTCGTCGGGCAGGATCCGCGTCTCGTCTGCCGATACGCGGCCCATGCCGTAGGGGTGCCATTCGCGCTCACTTGCGTCGTAGCTCCAGAACACGATGCGATCGTCGGTCGCGAACTTCGCGTAGTTCGGGTACACGACTTGCGCCTGCCGCGGCCGGCCGTCCGCGCCTTCCAGCCGTGCGTTGCCCGGCTGCAGCGTGAAGTACACGGGAAACTCGGCGAATTCGGGCATCGGGTACGGCGCCCGGTCGACCGGAATCGGCGTGATCGAAACGCGCGTCACGATCCTGCCGGCACGATCGCGAATCAGCGTTCCTGCAGGAATGCGCACTTCCAGGCCCGGCATCTGCGGATGTGTGATGACCACGTCGTTCGTCGTCGGGGCCGCCAGCGTCACTGCGTTCGCGACGTCGATCTTCGGAAGCCAGATGGAGAACGGCAGGACCGTCGTCTGCCACGGCTGTGCGTCGACATTGATCTCGTAGTACCCGTACTCGGCGCCATCGCAATCCGGGACCGAGCCGTCCACGGTGAGCACCTGCGATCCCGGTGCTACGCCCCGCAGCAGGAACAGGCCGTGCTGATCGCTGCGCGTCGAACGACCACCGGCGCTTATGACCACTCCAGGCAGTGGCTGACCATTGAGGCGGAGAATCTGACCCGCGATCGCGGTTTCCCCAGCGGGCGCGACGCGCGCGAGTTCCCGCGGGATGACCGACGCCGGCCGCCCGCTGGCCCAGCCCTTTCTCGGGACTGCGGCGATGTCCGGGATCCAGTTCTCGTCGGCCGCCTTTCCGCAGGGCGTTACCGCCGCATCGGCCAGCGTGAAGCTCCCGATGGTCAGGTAGTCGGACGCCTGATTCGACACACCGTCGGCTGCCGCACCAGCTACGCGCATGGCCGTCGTCGGCCCATCCGATGGCGTTGCCGGAGGTTGCGTGAGTCGCACGTCTGCCGTCTGCGCCTCGGTTGCGGCGCGTTCCGTCGAGGGTGCACGGGCGGCACGCTGGGTGGCGTCGGATGCGCTCCCGGTACGCCAATCCAGCACCGTGAACGGCAGCGCCAGCCCGGCCAGGCTTCTCGCGCCGCGCACGAACAGCGTGTACGTCGCGTGCGGATTGAGGTCCTGGGCCGGCGTGACGAACGCCAGCAGTCCGCCCTCGGCGGCGACGACGCGCAGCGGTATGCGGCCATTGGGACCGATCAACGTAACGGCTTCCCCGGAAAGCGACTCGCCGGCCAGCGGTGTCGAAAACCGCAAGGTCAACGTCTGGTCCAACGCGATTGGCGTTGCCCGCTCGGGGTGGACGCCGGTCAACGACGGCACGGCGTTCGGCACAGACGCGTCCGGCAGATAGCCGGTGGTAGCGCGATCCAGCGGACGGAACGCGCGGGCGTCCGGCTCGAATAGCTCTGCACGAAGCGCGGGTTGCAAGCGTCGGTCGAGCCCTCCCCAGACAAGCACCGGCGCGCTCGGCAACAGCGATGCCAGGTGTCCGAACCGCACCGTTTCCACGCGTGCGTCGAAACGGTCGACCGAATCCGCCCGGATGTCGAACAACTCCACGTCCGCAACGGGTTCCCCGTCGCCCCCGAGGCCGCCTACGATCAGGAGCCTGCCGTCGGTGAGCAACGTCGCCGTATGTTCCGAGCGCGCGACCAACGGCAACGCGACGGACTCGAACGCACTTTGCCGGGCGTCCAGCCGCTCGGCTACGCCGACGATCCTGCCGTCGGCACCCACGCCACCCAACACAAGAACGGTGCCGTCGGGCATCACGGTGGCCGTGTGCCCGCTGCGGGCATGACGCAGGCCGCCGCCGATCGCGTAAGTCTGGTTGGACGCGGCGTCGACCAGATTCGCCTCTCTCGACACGGCGCCGTCGCGCTCGCCGCCGATCAGCAGCCATCGACCGTCGGGCAACCGGGTCGCCGATTGCCCGTGCGTTGCGGCACGGGCGCCGGCGAGGAGAACCGGGCTGCTCGGGACTGCTATCGCTTCGACCTGGGCGCCGCCGTGGCCGGACAACGCGAGCGCGGCGCTTGCGATCGCCATCGACACTACCAAGCGGGTCAGCGCACCGAACCTGCGCGTTGCCGCCATGCCGTTCTCAATGCGCGTGTGCATCGCGTCTGCCTCGGTGGACATCGTTCCCGCGCTCTCTCGTGGACCCAAGTCACACGGGAAAACTGGCGGCTTGCGTCTCGCCCCCGAGCACTGCCGCGGTACAAGTCCGTTGCGAAGGCTGCCGCCGGCGTTCATGGCGTCTTCACGACCGTCATGCTGACGGTCGCGCCGTAGTAGGGGTCGATCACCAGCGTGTAGACACCGGTCGTCGCAAGCGCACCCAGGTTCATGGTCAAGCCCGTCGCGGTACTCGACTGACTTGCCTGTTGGGTACCATCCGGTTTTAGGACCGTTGCCAGTACGAGCTGACTGGGCGGCGCGGTGACGAGGTTGGTGATCGCGACCACCGCGGTTTCACCCGCCGTTGCGCTGAACGTGTAGCGCGCGTTCTGCCCCGCACGCGTGAGATTCACGCCGGTCGGCAACCCGCTGGCCAGGGTCCCGATCGCATCGCTGCTCAGCGTCAGCGTCCCCGCCAACGTGCCGCCGCCGCCCGGAATCAGGATCATGCTGTAGGTCCCGCTCTGCGGCAGATTCGTGAGGTTGACCTGACACCCACCGTCCGGATCGCTCACGCGACAGCCAACCGGCTGAAGGAGCAGCGTCCGGTCCGGCTTGTAGACGTATACGACGTTCGAGTACCCGGAGTTCGGCGTCTGCGTCATCCCCCGCAACCCCAGCCCCAGGTTCTGCCCCGCCGTCGCCACGAACGACAGGTGCCGCCCCAGCCCCGGTACCGTCGTGCTCACGTTCAACGACGCCCCGTCCGCAAGCAGGTCGCCCGCCGGGTTGAGCGTCAGCGTGAAACTCGCCGTCGCCCCGTAGGCCGGATCCACCACCACCGTGTACGTCCCCGCCGTCGGCAGCGTCGCCGACAGCACCGCGCCGTCGTTGTTCGCCCCCAGCGCCGTGCTCGTCGTCGCCAATATCGTCCCGTCCGGCTTCAGCAGCGTCAGGTAACCTCCGACCGTCGCCGGTACCGTCGTCATCTGCGCCAGTTGCACCCCCACCAACTGGCCCGCGCTCCCACTGAACGTGTAGCGCGTGTTCTGCCCCGCACGCGTGAGATTCACGCTGCTCGGCACTCCGCTGGACAGGGTCCCGGTCGCGTCGCTGCTCAGCGTCAGCGTCCCCGCCAACGTGCCGCCACCGCCCGGAATCAGGATCACGCTGTAGGTCCCGCTCTGCGGCAGATTCGTGAGGTTGACCTCACACCCGCCGTCCGGATCGCTCACGCGGCAGCCAACCGGCTGCAGGAGCAGCGTCCGGTCCGGCTTGTAGACGTATACGACGTTCGAGTACCCGGAGTTCGGCGTCTGCGTCATCCCCCGCAACCCCAGCCCCAGGTTCTGCCCCGCCGTCGCCACGAACGACAGGTGCCGCCCCAGCCCCGGTACCGTCGTGCTCACGTTCAACGACGCCCCGTCCGCAATCAGGTCCCCGACGGGATTGCGAGTTAGCGAAAAGGCCGCGGTCGCCGCATACTCCGGATCAACGGAAACCGAGTACGTGCCTGTCGTCGGCAAGGTGGCCGAGACGATCGCACCGTCGTTGTTCGCGCCCAGCGCGCTGTGGGTTGTCGCGAGCACCGTGCCGTCCGGGTTGCGCAGCGTGAGGTACGTCACGATCGTGGCCGGCACCGTGGCAAGCTGTGCGAGCTGCACGCCAACCAGCTGCCCCACGGTCCCGCTGAACGTGTAGCGCGCGTTCTGACCGGCCCGCGCGATGTTCACGCTGACCGCCGTGCCGTTCGCCAGCGTTCCCGTCAAGTCGCTGCTCAGCACGAGCGATCCGCCTGCAACCGATCCCGCCGGCGGAACGACGACGATGCCGTAGTTTCCGGTCGCAGGCAGATTGGAGAGGTTGGTCTGGCAGGCCGGACCCGGGTCGCTGAGTCGACAGCCGATCGGCTGCTGCAACAAGCTGCGGTCCGGCTTGTAGACGTAGAGCGACGTTGCATACCCGCTCGCCGGCGCCTGCGTGATCGCGGTCATCGCAAGGCCGAGGTTCTGGCCGCTCGTTCCCGCGAACCGGATTCGAGCACTCTGGTATGGAAGCACGGCGGGAATTGCCTGGGCGGCGCCGTTGACGGCGAGCGTCGGCGCGGATTTGATCGCCAGCGAAAAGCTCGCGGTTCCCGTGCCCGCACTCAACATGACGGTGTAGGTACCGGCCATCGCCAACTCGCGCAAGTGTCCGGACAGCGCCGTCGCATTAACGCTCGCGCTATCGACCACCGCGCCGCGCGGGTCGTACAGAACAAGCGAAACCGTACCGCTCGAGGCGGTGACGCCCGAGAACTGCAGGCTGAGCCAGTCGCCCGCAGCGCCGTCGAACACCACGAGTGCGACCTTGCCGGCCATGGCGATGTTGATCGGCAACGACGCACCATTGACCGCGAGCCGTCCCGTTGCAACGACGTCCGCTGCCGTAAGCGTTCCCGGTGGCACGAAGAAGTCTGCCGACGAAGTCGTGGCCCCGAGTGGCGTCGTTACCCTGATCTTCCCCGACGTGGCGTACGCAGGCACGCTCGTCATGAGCTGGCTTGCCGTGCTTGCGGACACCTCGGAGTAGAGTCCATTGAAGTGCGCGCCGTTGCTCGCCGGAGACGGATCGAAGTTGGTCCCGTTGATCGTCACGGCGGTCCCGAACACGCCGACCGAAGGCGTGAAGCCGGTGATCGTCGGCGCTCCCGCATTGGGCGCAACGATGAAGTCGGTCAGGCTCGTCGCGGTGGTCGTGCCGACCGTGACGGTGACCCGGCCCGTCGTCGCACTCGCGGGAACGACGGCGACCAGCTTGGTGGGCGTCGCGCTGGAGATCGTGGCCGCCACCCCGTTGAACCGTACGGCGTTGTTGGCAACGGTCGCCGAGAAGCCCGTGCCGTAGATGGTCACCGACGCTCCGACCGCACCGCGATTCGGGGTGAACTCGACAACCGCGAGCTCGCCTGCGGAAAACCGCTTAATCTCGACGATGTTGCCGGCTGAATCGTAGACATACTGTGCCGCCTCTCCGCTCGGCGCGTAGACACCGACGAGGCGCCCCACTTCGTCATAGGTATAGTCCACGGCGGCGCCGACAGGGGAAACGACGGCGACGATGACAGACAGCACCGCTGCCGCGCCTCGCGCAAGCCGAGCAAACAGCGAGCGCGTTGCAACAGGGTGGTTCCACGCGTGGGCCATCATCGTCCTTTCCCGACCTCCGGTCGCGCGAACGTCCGCCTCTCCGACAAGCCGACTTGCAGCCTGAGGGCCGGGACATTCGCGGCCGTTGGCGGCGAGTAGCGGTCATCGGTCAGGGACTCGAGAAACGCAACAAGGTCCGCCTGTTCCGCCGTAGTGATTGCCATCGGTTGGCCGCGTTCGCGTCCGCGGTAATAGAGTTCCTGTGCGAGCGCATCCGCGAGCGTGCGCGCACTGCCATCGTGAAAGTACGGTGCGGTCACGGCCACGTTGCGCAGACCCGGCGTGCGGTACTTTCCGATGTCCGCCGGGTCGCGGGTGACCAGGAATCGTCCCAGGGCCGCGATCTCGGGATCCGTGGCTATCAGCAGTTCGAGCTGTTCATGCGTGGCCGCCCGCACTTCGGTGACGAGCGCTGCAAGCCTGGATGCGATCCGTTCCGAGCCGACGCCAACCGCGTGGAACTCGTTGTCGGTGAAGGTCGGTCGCTCACCGTCGATGCGATGGCACCGTGCGCATCCCGCAACGCCCCGGAACACTTCGAAGCCCCGGCGCGCCGAACCGGAAATTGCAGCGGAGTCGCCGGCTCGCCAACGATCGAAGGGCGAGGCTTCCGTGCGCAACGACTCAATGTATGCCACGAGCGCGCTTCCTATCGCCGAAGACGTTAGCGGATCGTCCAGACCGGCATCGGAAAACGCCTTCCGATAGCCTTCGTTGCGCAATACGAGTTCGACGACGATCCTCGGTCCGGCAAGCGCGTGCTCGCGAGGGTGGCTCAATGCCAGCGCAACCTGGTCGGACAGCGTGCCTGTCCGCCCGTCCCACGCGAGCGCCGGACGTTGCGCGACGTCCAGCAGCGATGGAGCGTTGCGCGTACCCTGGAGTCCGAACGCTCCCGACGAGACTGGCCGTCCGTCCGCGAACGCGCGCCCTGGCTGGTGGCAGGTCGCGCACGCGACCTTGCCGTCCGCCGAAAGCGCGACATCGAAGAACAGCAACTTGCCGACGTTTGCCAGCGGCGAGGCCCCCACAATGGAAGCCGTCGCCAATGCTGCAAGGAGCAACCCGCCAAGCCCCGATCGCAGCGACTTGCTCGGGGCCTTGGTGCGCTTCTCCATACCCCCCGGCCCCCGCACTCGGTGTCGTTGTCAGGCGCGCCCGGTGGATCGGGCACAGATGAGGCCAAGCGACGGTCCACCGCCCACGAGCCCGATGCCGCTTGTTGTCGGATACACTTTGTCGATGCGGCGACGCATTGTCAATCGCCGTCCAGCGACTCGCCAGGGGGAAGGCCTACCCCTCCGAAAGCCTGAGTTCCGCGACGTCGATGGGTTCCGCCCGGGACAACGCGGCGCAGGTGACGCGCAGCGCCTGTCAATGTGGTCGGGAGGAAGCCGTCGCGTCCTGCCCGATCAGGCGGACTACGATCGCGCGGTCGCAGGCCCGCGTATCGTTGTGCGGATTCTCGCGCTGACGCAAATCGTCAGTGACCGCAACTCGAGTGACCGCAGCAACGGCTGGTCCACCACGAGCCCACTGCGTCGTGACCCGCCTCGCCGGCTTCAGGGCGCGACGCGCTGCCAGGTCCCGATGTTGCGCGCGGCGATCATCGGCTGCGTGGCGGCGGCGAATGCCTTGAAGTGCGGGGTCGCGAGGTGCGCGTCGAACGCCGCGCGGTCGTCGTAGAGTTCGTAGAGGAACACCACGCCGGGCCGGGCCGGGTCGGCGCAGACGTCGAACTGCCGGCAGCCCGGCTCGTCGGTGCGCGAGCGGCGCGCGTTCTCGACCATCAGCGGCAGGAACGCGTCCCACTGGCCGGGCGCGATCGTGAACTCGACGGTGACGACGTACATCGCGGACTCCTACGAGGGAAAGACCGATTCGATCTCGGCAACCTGCGCCGGCGTAAGCAGCGACACGGCGCGCTCGCCCAACAGCAGCACGAGCTTCGCCGTCTGCTCCAGCTCCTCGGCCGCGTCGACGGCGTCGTCGAGCGAGCGGCCGGACACGACCGGCCCGTGGTTGGCGAGCAGCACGGCGCGGTGCTTCGCGGCCGCGGCGCCGACCGCCTGCGCGAGCGCGCGGTCGCCGGGGCGGTAGTACGGCAGCAGCGGCAGCGTGCCGACGCGCATCACGTGGTAGGCGGTCAGCGGCGGCAGCACGTTGCGCGGGTCGTCGTGCACGAGGCACGAGACGGCGACCGCGCACGTGCAGTGCAGGTGGACGATCGCGTGCGCGGCCGGCCGCGCCGCGTACATCGCGAGGTGCAGGAACGCCTCCTTCGACGGCGGGTCGCCGGACACCGGCTTGCCGTCGGGCGCGACCTTCGCGAGCCGCGCCGGGTCGAGGCGGCCGAGGCTCGATCCGGTCGGCGTGACCAAAATGCCATCGGGGAGCCGCACCGACAGGTTGCCCGAGCTGCCGTGCGCGTAGCCGCGGTCGTACAGGGAGCGGCCGCGCTCGGCCAGCGCATCGCGCAGCGTGTTCTCGTTCACAGCGCCTCCGTGGCCTTGGCGAAGAAGTCCTCCGCCCCGAAGTTGCCCGACTTCAGCGCCAGCCACAACGGGTCGCCGCCGACCGCGCGCGTCCACGGCACGCCGGGGTCGATCTCGGGGCCGATCGCCAGCGCGCGCACGTGAAGCGCCTCGACCACCGCGCCGGAGGTTTCGCCGCCCGCGACGACGAACGCACGCACGCCGGCGCCGGCGAGCGCGCGCGCGATCGCACGGAACGCGTCCTCGACCACGGTGGCCGCACGCTCGCGGCCGAGCGCCGCCTGCGCGGCCGCGACCTCGGCCGGCGCCGCGGTCGCGTACACCAGCACCGGCCCGCGGGCGCATGCGCGGCGCGTCGCGCGCGGCGCCGCTACCGCGGCGGGATCGGCGGCGAGCACGACCGGGTCGAGCCTGCAAACCGGGCACGGTGCGCAGCGCGTGCGCGACCTGCGGCGCGTGGCCTCGGAGCAGCTGCCCGACAGCCACGCGACCCGGGTGCCGGCGTCCGGCCGCGCGTAGCCGCCGGCGCCGCCGCCTGCCTGCGTGCGCAGCGCGCGCGCGAGTCCGATCGCGAGCCCGGCGCCGCCGGTGGTCAGCGCGCCGTCGACGCACGCGGCGCCGGCGGCGGTCAGGTGCTCGTCGCGCGTCGCGTCGACGATCGCGTGCCCGCAGCCGTCGCGTTCGAGCGCGGCGAGCCGCGCGCGCACCGCGTCGGCGCCGGCGTCCAGCGTCTCGGCGGCGACGAGCCCCACGGCGCGCGTCGCCTGCGCGCCGAGCACGCGCACGAGATTCGAGTCGGTCATCGGCGTCAACGGATGCTCGCGCATGCCGGTGTCGGACAGCAGCAGGTCGCCGACGAACAGGTGGCCGCGGTAGACGGTCCGCTGGTTGCGCGGGTACGCCGGCGTGGCCGGCACGATGCCCGCACCCGCCGCCGCGGCCAGCGCCTCGGTCACCGGCCCGATGTTGCCGCGCGGCGTGGAGTCGAACGTCGAGCAGTACTTGAAGTAGACGCGCTCTCCGCCGCGCGCGCGCAGCCACGCGTGCGCGGCGAGCGACTGCGCGACGGCTTCGGCCGCGGGAATCGTCCGCGACTTGAGCGCCACCACGACGGCGTCGACCGCCGGCACCGCGAAGTCGGCGGGAGGAACGCCGTTGACCTGGACGACCGCAAGCCCCTCGCGCGCGAGGTTCACGCCCAGGTCCGTGGCGCCGGTCAGGTCGTCTGCGATGCAGCCGATGAGCACGATGGCCTCACTGGACCAGCCGCCACACGACCGTGGTCAGCGACGGCACGTAGGTGATGACGAACAGCGCGGCGATCGCCGCGACCAGCAGCGGCCACAGCGCGCGCGTGATCTCGCCGATGCCCGCCTTGGCGAGCTTCGCCGCGACGAACAGCGTGCCGCCCACCGGCGGCGTGTACAGCGCGATCGCGAGGTTCGCGGTCATGACCACGCCCAGGTGCACGAGGTCGACGTTGAAGGTCTTCGCGAGCGGCAGCAGCAGCGGCGCGGTCAGCAGCAGCGCCGGCAGCGGCTCGATGAAGATGCCGAGCAGGAGCAGGATCACGTTGACCAGCAGCAGGAACATCCACGGCTCGCTCGCGACCAGCCTGATCCACGCCGCCATCTGCACGGCGACCTGCTCGGCGGTGATCAGCCACGCGAGCGCGCCGGTGGCGCCGATGACCAGCATCACGGTCGCGCTGGTCTGGAACGCGTTGACGAGGAGCCGCGGCAGGTCGCGCACGGTGATGTCGCGGTAGAGCACGAGCGACACGACGACGCCGTAGACGACGGCCACCGCCGCCGACTCGGTCGGCGTGAAGAAGCCCGACCAGATGCCTCCCACGATGATGAGCGGCATCAGCAGCGCCGGCCCGGCGGCGCGCGTGGCCGTCCACACCTCGCGGGCCGACAGCCGAGCGTCGCCACTGTCGCAGCCGGTGCGCCGGCCGTGCCAGACGCACACGGCCATCAGCGCGACCGCGGCGATCAGCCCGGGCACGATGCCGGCCATCGACAGCTGCCGCATCGACACGCCCGAGATGAACGCGTAGACGAGGAACGGGATCGACAGCGGCATCAGGAGCGCCAGCGTACCGGCGACCGCCAGCAGCGCCGCCGCGAAGCCGCGCGAATAGCCGCGCTGGACCATCGCCGGGATCACCAGCGAGCCGATCGCCGCGGTGTCGGCGATCGCCGAGCCGGACACGCCGCCGAACATGAGGCACGAGGCGACCGTCACCACGCCGAGCCCGCCCGGCAGGAACCCGAGCAGAGAGCGCGCGAAGTCGACGATCCGCCGGCCGACGCCGCCGGACGACAGGATCTCGCCGGCGAATATGAACAGCGGCACCGCGATCAGGATGAAGGGCTCGACGCCGCCGATGAACGACAGGAAGATCGTCTCCAGCGGGTGCGAGAGGCCGGCCACGACGATGACGCCGATCGTGGTGCCGAGGAGCGCATAGAGCAGCGGCACGCCGGCGAGCGCCAGCCCGAAGAACACGAGGAAGAGCGTGGCGGCGAGCATCGGCGTTCAGGCGGGCCAGCGCGCCTCGCGCGGATCGCCGCGGGCGATGCGCACGAGGTCCCAGCCTATCCACACCAGCATCGCGAGGCAGCCGACCGGCATGCCCGCGTACTGGACCGACATCGGGATCTGCAGCACGGTGAGCTCGTTGGTCCAGCCGGTGACGGCGAGGCTGACGCCGTACCAGACCAGCGCGGCGAGGATCGCCAGCGCGAAGACGTCGACCGCCGCGTCGGCGGCGCGGCGGGCGCCGCCCGTGAGCTTGTCGATAAACTCGGTGATCGTCATCTGCGCGCCGCGGCGCGTCGCGCAGGCGCCGCCCAGGAACGTCACCCACACCATCAGCAGCTCGGCCAGCTCGGTCACCCACGCGAGGTCCTTGTGGACGACGTGCAGCAGCACGTTGACGAACACCAGCGTGATCCTCGTCGCGCCGATCGCCACCACCGTCCAGTCGACCACGGCGCCGAAGACCGCGAGCGGCCGCGGCGCCGGCGGCGCGGGGGGCAGCATCTCCCGCGCCGGCCGGCCGCCGCGCCGGTCACGCGGCGCGTGCTGGCCCGCGCGCCGGCGTCCAGGTCGTCCGCGGCCGCGGCGTCACTTCGCCGGATTCGCCTTGCGGATCGCGTCGGCATCGGCGAGGATCGCGTCGACGTCGGCGCCGAACTTCTCCTTGGCCTTCGCGTAGGCCGGCTGCACCGAGTCGCGGAACGGCGCGAGAGCCGGCCGGCCGATCCTGGCACCCTTGGTCTGCATGTCGGCGAGCTGCGCGTTCTCGGCGGCGCGCACCTCCTTGCGGCTCCAGTCTGCCGCCTCCTTCGCCGCCTTGGTGATCGCGTCGCGGTCCGCCGGCGAGAGCTTCTGCCAGGTCTTCTCGGAGATCGTCAGCGGGATCGGGCTGTAGGTGTGCTGGGTCAGCGTGACGTTCGGCGCGACCTCGTAGAACTTGTTCGAGTAGATCGTGTCGATCGGGTTCTCCTGACCGGCCACCGCGCCCTGCTGGATCGCGAGGTACACCTCGGGCAGCGGCATGATCTGCACGTTGAAGCCCATCGACTCCAGCGTCCAGCGCATCATCTCGTTCGGGAACGTGCGCAGCTTCTTGCCCTTGGCGTCGGCCGGCGAGTTGAGCGCGTCCTTGGTCGTCATGCTGCGGAACCCGGCCTCGAAGTTCGACAGGAAGCGGAAGCCCTTCTCGGGCCCCTTCGCGAACTGCGCCTGCATCCACTTCGAGTCGTCGTAGAGCTTCCAGCCCTGGTCGTAGGTCTCGACCAGGTACGGCAGCGCGGTCAGGTTGAGCGTCGGGATGTGCGTCGCGTAGGTGCCGGTGCCGGACACCGTGAAGTCGATGCCGCCCAGCTGCAGCTGCTCGACGGCCTTCGGGTCGTTGGCGAGCTGGCTCGCCGGGAACACCTGCACCTTGTAGCGGCCGCCCGTGTACTGCTCGACCTTCTGGCCGAAGAGCTCGGCGGCCTTCTGGCGCAGCCCGCCGGGCTGGTCGGTGTGGCTGAACTTGAGCGTCGTCTGCGCGAGCGCGGGGGCGCCGATGCCGAGCGCCGCGGCGAGCGCGGCGGCGAGCGTGACCTGCCGGACGAAATGCCTGCGTTGCATGGTGCTCTCCTCCCTGGGTTGCGGTCAGGCGTGCGCGGCGGCGGGGACCGCGTCCGGCCGCAGCGGATCGAACGAAGCGAGCTCGATGCGGCGATGCGTCGCCGCCGAGCGGTAGACGGCCTCCTGCACGCGCAGGTTGGCGAGGTAGTCGCGCGCGGTGTTCTCGAGCGGCGCGCCGGCGGTGAAGTGCGCGACGACGTGCCGCTGCAGCCACTCGCACGCGCCGCCGCCGAACGTGTCGTCCGGGCCGGCGTCGTAGACGTGCGCGGCCTCGGGGCCGTGGTGCGGCTTCCACCACAGCCGCGCGTCGCCGTCGAGGCGCAGCACGCCGCCCGAGCCCTCGAGCCACGCCTCGCCCATCGTGCGCCGCGGGTTGGCGGCCACGTGGTCGTTCAGCCGGTTGCCGTCGAAAAGTCCCGTGGCGCCGGACGCGAACTCGAACACGATGAAGCCGGCGTCCTCGCCGGCGATCGCCGGGTTCACGCGGCGCAGCGCCGCGTACACGGCGCGCACGTCGCCCATCAGGTAGCGGAACGTGTCGATCCAGTGGATCGCCGTCTCCTTGACCAGGAACAGTGGCATCTGCTGGAAGTACGGCTGCCGGTCGAGGTAGGCGCGCGGGCCCTGGCCGTCGCCGGGCCGCAGCCGGAACGCGACGCTGTGCAGCGCGCCCAGCGTGCCGGCGCCGATCAGCCGCTTCGCCTCGCGGTACCACGGCTCCCAACGGAAGTTCTCGTGGACCACCAGCGGCACGCCGGCGGCCTCGGCCGCCTCGGTGATCGCCACGGCGTCGGCGTAGTCGACGCCGAAGGGCTTCTGGCAGATCGCCGGGATCCGCCGCGCGACGCAGCGCGCGACGTAGTCGCGGTGCGTCTCCGGCGACGTGATGATGTCGACGAGATCCGGTCGTGCGGCGTCGAGCGCCTCGTCGAGATTGCCGTAGACGGCAGGAATGCCGAAGCGGTCGGCCATCGCCCGCGCCTTGGCCGTGTCGCGGTTGACGATGCCCACGCACTCGACCTCGGCGATGTTGCGCCAGCCCAGGTACTGGAACTGGCTGAAGTAGCCGGCGCCGACGCCCAGGACCCGCAGCTTTGCCATCGTCGCCTCCGTCACAGCTCGGCCGCGACCGCCGCGGCGATCGCCGCGGTGCCGTCGCCGCCGCCGAACTCGAACGGCACCAGCCGGCCGCCGGCGAAGGCACGATCGACCGCGTCCTCGATGCGCTTCGCGGCCTGCGCGAGGGCCGGATCGCCGTGCCGCTCGGCGAGCCAGTCGAGCATCATCGCCGCCGACAGGATCGTCGCCGTCGGGTTGGCCTTGCCCTGCCCGGCGATGTCGGGCGCCGAGCCGTGGCACGGCTGGAACAGCCCGTGGTCGTCGCCGACGTCGCCGGACGGCGCCATGCCCATGCCGCCGACCAGCGCCGCGGTCTCGTCGGACAGGATGTCGCCGAACATGTTCTCGGTGACCAGCACGTCGAACGTCCAAGGCTTGCGGACGAGGTCGAGCGCGGTCGCGTCGACGTAGTGGTGCCGCGCGACGAGGTCGGGGAACGCGCGCGCGCGCTCGTCGAACACCTTGCGGAAGAACGCCATCGAGCGAAAGACGTTCGCCTTGTCGACGCAGGTGACTTCCCCGGGCCGGCCGCGCGCCTTGCGCCGGCGGGCGAGGCGGAACGCGAAGTCGTGCACGCGCTCGCAGCCGCGGCGCGTGATCACCATCGTGTCGCGCGCCTCGGCGTCGTCCTCGATCGTGCCCTTGCCGCGCGATGCGAACAGCCCCTCGGTCGACTCGCGGACGACGACCAGGTCGATGCCGCGCGCGCGCGGGTCGGCGAGCGGCAGCGGCACGCCGGGGATCGCGCGCACCGGGCGCACGCCGGCGTAGAGTTCCAGCACGACGCGCAGGTCGAGCTGCGGGGCGATCTCGGTGCCGTCCGGGTAGCGGATCTCCGGCCAGCCCATCGCGCCGAACAGGATCGCGTGCGCGCGGCGCGCGGCCTCCAGCGTCGCGTCGGGCAGCGCGGAGCCGGTCGCCTGGAAGTGCAGTGCGCCCGCCGGGTGCTCGGCGAAGGAGAGCGCGAACGGCGCGCCGTGCGCGACGCGTCCGAGCAGCGGCAGCGTCGCCGCAATCACCTCGGGGCCGATGCCGTCGCCCGGAAGCACGCAAATGTCGTAGGTGGCAGTGGTGTTCACGTCGGATTCCGGTGGGGTCAGAGCTGCTGCAGCCGGTAGCGCTCGAAAATCGTGACGAGCTCGCGGGTCGCACGGGCGCGGTGCGCGCGGTTGACGTCGATCGCGCCCGGCGCGTCGCCGGCGCGGATGCGCTCGAGCAGCGCCATGTGCTCCTGCGTCGAGTTCACGGGCTTCGGCCGCAGCCGCAGCGTGAACATCCGCGCGCGATGGACGCGGTCCGCGAGCCGCGCGACGGCGTCGACCAGCGTGCGGTTGCCCGCGAGCTCGACCAGCCCCTGGTGAAAGCGCTCGTCGGCCGCAGCCCAGGCATCGAGGTCGTCGACCTTCAGCGCGCGCGCCATGTCGCGCGTGGCCTCCACCAGCGGCTGCAGTTCCGCGTCGGAGGGCCGGCGGAGCGCAAGAGTCTCGGCCGCGGCGGACTCGAGCGCCGTCAGCACGGCGTAGATCTCGCTCATGTCGGCAGGCGACACCGGCAGCACGCGCATGCCGTGGCGCGGCACCACCTCGACCAGCCCCTCGTGCGCGAGCCGGATCAGCGCCTCGCGCACCGGCGTGCGGCTGATGCCGAGCTCGGCCGCGAGCGCGCCCTCGAGTGCCTGGTGGCCCGGCGGGTACACGTTGTCGAGGATGCGTCGCCGGATCGCGGATTGCCTGATAGGCGTCGGCCACACGCGACGCGCGTCCGGGCGGCGCGGCGGGGCGGGCGGCGGGACGCGCACGCGGCGCGGCGCCGGATTTCGCGGCGCGCGGCTTGCGGGTGGCGGCGGGTGCGGGCACGTTCAGAAGTTCCAGTGGGGGAGTGGATGCCCGGCGACCGGCGCGCGGAAGTGCGCGATCGCGTCGCCGAGCAGGCAGCCCAGGTACGCCGTGCGCAGGTCCGGGCCGCCGAACGCGAGGCTCGAGACGTTCTTCAGCACGCAGCCGGCCGCGCGGTCGAGGTGCGGCCGTCCCATCTCGCCGGCGAGGTACGCCTGCTCCGCCCAGTCGACGTGCGCCGGATCGGCGTCCTCGAGGACGACGGTGGCGGCGCCGTCGGGCGCCACGCGCAGCACGCGGTTGCTGACGATGCTGGTGATCCACGCGTGGCCTTCGGCGTCGAACGCGAGGCCGTCGGGATAGGTGCCGTGGCCGAACGTCGCCACGACCTCCTTCGCGCCGAGCGCACCATCGGCGGCGAGTGCGAAGCGCGACAGCCGGCGGCCGAACGTCTCGTTGACGTACAGCCACCGGCCGTCCGGCGAGACCGCCGCCTCGTTGGTGTAGCCGAGCCCGTCGGCGACGATGCGCGCGCCGCGGCCGTCCACCACCGCGACGAACCCGTCGGCGACGTCGGCGCGGTACGCGGATGCGCGGGGAACGCGGCGCGTGCTGACGGTGATCCACGTGCGGCCGTGGCCGTCCTCGAACACGAAGTTCGACGGCGGCAGCTCGACGCCGTCGACCGCCTCGACGAACGGCCGCACCTGGCCGTCGCGCGCGAGCGCGAACACGCCGCCCTTCGTCTCGCCCAGGTCGGCCAGCAGGAAGCTGCCGTCGCGGCGCAGCGCGATGCCGTTGGGGCGCAGCGGCCGGCCGCCCGGCAGCTGCCCGGCGTAGAGCGCCTGCGTGCCGCCCGGCCCGGTCTGCGCGACGCCGCCGCGCCAGTCGGCCGTGTAGAGCGCGCCGGCGCGCGTGGCCAGCACGCACTCCGGGCGCACGAGTCCCGCGCCGGTGAAGGCGAGCGCCGCGAGGTCGATGCGCGGGGGAGCGGGCATGGGCGGAACGCCGGGACGAGCGGAATGCATTAACCGATGCGGTAACGTATACGTTAATTCGCCCGCTGGCAACCCCCGCCCGCCGCCGAACGCGCCGACCCGGGCCGGGCGTAGAATGGCCCCCCTCGCCGTCCCGACAGGTTGCCTGCCATGGCCGCGCCCGTCCTGCTGCGTTCCACCCTCTGCGCGCTGGCGCTCGCCGCCTGCGCGTCCGCCGCCACCGCCGCCGCGCCGGACCCGGCCTGGACCGACGAGCTCGCCAAGTGGCGCACGCGCGCCGACACGAGCCTCACGCGCGAGCGCGGCTGGCTGTCGATCGTGTCGCGCGACGAGCTGGCCCCCGGCACCTACACGATCGGCTCGGCGCCGGACAACAGGATCGTGCTGCCCAAGGGGCTCGCCCCGGCGCACCTGGGCGTGGTCGTCGTGAGCGCCGACCGGGCGCGCCTCGAACTCGCCAAGGGGCAGAAGATGCGCACGGTCACCAAGGAGTCCGACGACAGCGTGGAGTTCACCGCGCGCGACCTCGTCACCGGAGCCTCGCGGCTCGAGTGGGTGACGTCGGGCCGCCTGTCGCTGCAGTTCGTCAAGCGCGAGGACGGCAAGGTCGTCGTGCGCGCCGCCGACCGCGAGTCGCCGCGGCGCAAGAACTTCGCCGGCCGCGTGTGGTTCGAGCCGAAGGCCGAGTTCAAGGTGCCGGCGAAGTTCGTCCCGACCGAGAAGGGCGCGACGATCCCGATCGCCAACGTGCGCGGCGAGATCGCGTACGAGAAGGTCGCCGGCACGCTGGAGTTCGCCGTCAACGGCCAGAAGATGACGCTCGACGCGCTCGACGACGAGGGCAACCTCTTCATCATCTTCCGCGACGGCACCAGCAACTCGACGACCTACCCGCCGGGGCGCTTCCTGTTCATCGAGAAGCCGAAGGACGGGCAGTGGGTGGTCGACTTCAACAAGGCGTACAACCCGCCGTGCGCGTTCTCCGCGTTCACCACGTGCCCGCTGCCGCCGCCGCAGAACTGGCTCAAGTCCGACATGGCGGCCGGCGAGAAGTACGCGGGGCGGAAGTCCTGAGCGCCCGCCGCCGCCCGCGGCACGCCGCGCGGCCGCGCGGCGCTCAGCCGGCGTCCAGCGGATTGAACCAGCGCAGCCCGGGAAAGCGGCTGTAGTCGCGATCCGTCGAGATCCACTCGCAGCCGGCTTCGATCGCGAGCGCTGCCAGGAACGCGTCCGGCACGAGGTTGCCCTTGGCACCCCCTCGCGCGCACAGACGCTGGAACAGGTCGAAGTGGCGCGGCCCCGGCGCGACCGGGACCGCGTTGGACGCCTCGCGCACCTGTACCGCGAAGGCAAAGGCCTCGTCGAGGCGGCTCGGCCGCGCGAACACCTTCGGATGCGTCACGACGCGAACGAAGCCCGAGAGCACGAGATCGGACACGCCGAGCGCCTCGTCGCCGTCGATGGCGCGCGCGAGCCAGCGGTGACACGCTGCGTGACCAGACGAGTCGGCGCGGTGCGCGTAGACCGGAGTCATCGAGGTCGACGCCGGGCAGCACGCCGCCGGTGCCGACGATCTTGAGCCGCACCGGCTTGCGCGCCGCCTGCTCCGCGCGCCGGGCCACCTCCGCGCGCAGCGCATCCTCGATGACGGCGGTCAGCGTGCGCCCGCTCTCGGCCGCGCGCTTCTTGGCCTCCGCAAGCAGGCGTTCGTCGAGGCGGATGGTCGTGCGCATGCATCAAAGCATGAGCGGTGCGCATCAATATGTCAACGCCCGAGCCGCGGATCCGCCGCGGTCACACCGCGGCCACCTGCCGGTAGCCGATCGCCTCGGACAGGTGACGCGGCGCGATCTTCTCCGCGCCGGCGAGGTCCGCGATCGTGCGCGCGACCTTGAGCACGCGGTGGTAGCCGCGCGCGGACAGCCCGAGCCGGGCCGTCGCCTTCATCAGCAGCGCCTCGCCGTCCGCGTCCGGCGCGCAGTGCCGCGCGACGTCGGCGGGCGCGAGCCGCGCGTTGCAGCAGCCCTGGCGCGCGCGCTGGCGGTCGCGCGCGGCGACGACGCGCTCGCGCACCGCGGCCGACGGCTCGGAGGCCTTCGCCGCGGCGCCGGCGGCCGCGAGCGCGTCGGTGGGCAGCGGCGGCACCTCGAGCTTCAGGTCGATCCGGTCGAGCAGCGGC
>JBGATO010000077.1:0-17287 GCA_044229145.1 Candidatus Eiseniibacteriota bacterium
GCCGGCGGGTCCGCCAAGCATGACAGAGCCCGGCGACCGATGCAATCGCCGGCCCCAAAACCCGTTGACACGCCCCACCCGCCGCCCTAGTCTGCGCCCGCTCGCGGCCGGGGGGCGGACGACACGCGCCCGGCGGGCCGCGCGTACCCCCGTGGCCGTGGCCCGCGGCTTCGTCCTTCAGTCAGCAGCCTGCGCTCCCGACAAAGAACGAAACCACGTGCCATCCACGAACTCGCGTTCTGTCACACGATTGCATCGGAGAGAACTGTCATGAAGAGGAAGTCGGGCTTCGACGACGACCGTCCGGCGCGCCGCAGTAGGGCATCCGAACCCGAGGACGAAGAAGACCGCTACTCCTGGTTGGAGTTCGACAAGAACGACGAGGAGGAGGAGGAAGAAGGCTACGACGAGGAGTTGGAGGAAGACGAACTCGACGACGACTTCCTCGACGACGAAGACGCCTTCGAAGACGAGCAGGACGAAGAACTCGATTTCGGCGAGCTGGGCGACGACGACGAGTAGTTGCGCCCCGCGTCGCGGCACGCTGTGGACATTCGACCGCCAGGAGGGAAGCTGATGGCGACAGACACCGGAGCGCCATCGGCGGACCACCTGGCGTTTGCCGTTCCGCGCAATTACTTGGGCTTGCCCGACGAGTTGAGCGCGCTGGACACCAGCCGCGTCGTCGTGCTGCCGATTCCGTACGACCGCACGACGTCCTACATGCCGGGCGCCCGATTCGGCCCGCGCGCGGTGATCGACGCGTCGCGCAACCTCGAGACCTACGACGACGAGCTCGACCTCGACCCGAGCGAGTTCGGCATCCACACGCTGCCCGAACTCGAGGCGCCGGCCGCCGACCCCGCCACCGTGGTCGGCGAGATCCGCGAGGCCGCGCGCTGGGTGTTGTCGATGGAGAACAAGTTCTTGGTGTCCATCGGCGGCGATCACTCGTGCTCGATCGGCGTCCTCGAGGCGCACGCCGAGAAGTACGACAACCTGTCGATCGTTCAGTTCGACGCCCACGCCGACATCAAGGAGACGTGGGAAGGCAGCGAGTTCTCGCACGCCTGCGTCATGCGGCCGATGGGCCAGCGCGCCAAGCGCGTGTTGTCGATCGGCATCCGCTCGATGAACCGCGAGGAAGCCGCGTACATCAAGACGCGCCCCGAGGTCGAGATCCTCAAGGTGCAGCGGTTGCGCAACGATCCCGCCGCCCTCGAAGCCGCCATCGACAAACTCAGCGAGAACGTCTACCTGACGATGGACGTCGATGGCTTCGACCCGTCGATCATCCCGGCCACCGGCACACCGGAGCCCGGCGGACTGCTGTGGCACGAAGGCCTCGAGATCTTGCGGATGCTTGCGTCGAAGCGCCGCATCGTCGGATTCGACGTGATGGAGCTGGCGCCGATTCCGGGCGTCGTCGCGTCGGACTTCGTGGTGGCGAAACTGATCTACAAGACGCTTGGCTACATCGCGGCGAACGGTGGGCTGGGGTAGGGCGTGCCGTCGTCGACCGCATCGCCAGGGCCGGGGAGATCCCCGGCCCTTTTTCGTGCGCACGCTGGTGACAATAGGCACACACGACGGGTAGACTTGGCCGATGAAACCTTTTCGGTGGAGCGCCGAGAAAGGCGACATGCTGACCGCCCGTCGCGGGATCTCCTTCGAGCAGATCGTCGCGGCAATTCTGCATGGGGGCGTGCTGGACATCCTCGCGCATCCCAACGCGGCGAAGTTTCCACGGCAAAAGGTGATGGTCGTCGAGTGCGATGGATATGCGTATCTCGTGCCCTACGTCGAGGAACGCGAGTACCTCTTCCTCAAGACGATCATCCCCAGCCGCAAGGCAACGCGAGACTATCTCTCTGAGTGAGGCACGGCGTGAAGCACGATGACAAAGACGAACGCGAGATTCTGCGCGAGTACGAACGTGGCGCGCTGCGATCGGTCGCCACGAAGTCGGAGCTGGCCAAGCTGCGGGCGGCCGCGCGCGCGACGGCGCTGAAGGACAAGCGGGTGAACATTCGGCTCTCCGCCGGGGATCTGCGCGACATCCAGGCGCGCGCGCTCGAAGAGGGCATTCCGTACCAGACGCTGATCGCCAGCGTGCTGCACAAATACGTCTCTGGCCGGTTCGCGGAACGGTCGCGGCCCAGCCGCGCGCGGTGAGCGCGGCGACAGGGGGATCGAGATGACGCACCGCACCATCGCCGGCCGTGAGGTCGGCGCCATCGGCCTTGGCTGCATGGGCATGAGTTGGGTCTACACCGGACCGGTGAACGAATCCGCCGCCGTGCTCGATCGCGCACTCGGGCTCGGCGTGAATTTCTGGGACACCGCCGACGTGTACGGCTCCGGCGCCAACGAGACGCTGATCGGCCCGGCGGTGCGCGCGCATCGCGACGAGGTCTTCCTCGCGACCAAGTTCGGCAACGTGTTCGACCGCGCGCTGACCTCGCATCAGGACCTCGTCGCCGCGGGCGATCAGTGGATCGTCGACGGCACGCCGGCCTACGCGCGGCGCTGTGTCGAGGCGAGCTTGCGACGGCTCGGCGTCGACGTGATCGACCTCTACTACCTCCACCGCGTCGATCCGCGCGTGCCGATCGAGGAGACGGTCGGCGCCATGGCGGAGTTCGTGCGCGAAGGGAAGGTGCGGCACATTGGCTTGAGCGAAGTCGGCGTGCCGACGCTCGCACGCGCACGCGCCGTGCATCCGATCGCCGCCGTGCAGAACGAGCTGTCGCTGTGGACGCGTGACTCGCTCGACGACGTGATGCCATACTGCGAGCGCGAGGGCATCGCCTTCGTCGCGTACTCGCCGCTCGGCCGCGGCTACCTCACCGGCGCGCTGCGCTCGCGCGCCGACCTCGCCGACGACGATTGGCGCCGCAATCACCCGCGCTTCTCCGACGAGAACTTCGCGGCGAACTGGCGTCTCGTCGAAGCCGTCGAGGCGCTTGCCGCGGCGCGCGGCGTGCCGGCGTCGCAGGTGGCGCTCGCCTGGGTGCTGCAACGCAGCCCCGCGACGCGGCCGATTCCCGGCACCAAACGCGTCGCCTATCTCGAGTCGAACGCCGCCGCCGCCACGCTCACGCTGAGCGCCGAGGAGATGGCCGCGCTCGACGCGCTCGGCGAAGCGCAGGGCACGCGCTACGCGGCGCCGGGCATGCGGTTCGTCAAGGCGTGACACTCGCGCAGGCACGGCGCTTCGCCCTCTCACTCGCCGAGACGTCCGAAGAGCCGCATCACCACCTCTCGTCGTTCCGCGTCGCCGGCAAGATCTTCGCGACCGTGCCGCCGGAGGGCACGCACCTCCGCATCTTCGTCGAAGACGCGGCGCGCGAACGCGCCCTCGCCGCGCGGCCCGGCGCCTTCGCGAAATTGTGGTGGGGGCAGAAGGTCATGGGCCTCGAGGTCACGCTCGCCGACGCGCCAGCGGCGATGGTGAAGGATCTGCTGCTCGAGGCGTGGCGCGCGAAGGCCCCGAAGCGTCTGCTGCGCGACACGACCTGACAGCCGCCACTCTTGACGCATCGCCCCGCGATTGCTTTCCTCGTGGTACGGTCGAGCCGCGCGACGCACCACGGCGCGGACCGCGCATCGCGTCCCCCACGAGGAGGTCCACCCTGACGCCACCCCGCCACGTCGCCCACGCCGACGGCCGCGTCGAGCTCACCGATCACTCGCGCATCGACGCCAGCCCGCTCAGCAATCCCGACCTCGCGCCCGTCCCGCTCAAAGACCGCACCTGGACGACCTACAACTACGCGGCGCTGTGGATCTCGATGGCGCATTGCATCCCGACCTACATGCTCGCCTCGGGCCTGATGGCCAGCGGCATGAGTTGGGGGCAGGCGCTATTCACGATCCTCCTCGGCAACACCATCGTGCTCATCCCGATCCTGCTCAATTCGCATCCGGGGACGAAGTACGGCATTCCGTTCCCGGTGTTCGCGCGCGCCGCCTACGGCACCGTCGGGTCGAACTTGCCGGCGCTCATGCGCGCCATCGTCGCGTGCGGCTGGTTCGGCATCCAAGCGTGGATTGGCGGCGAAGCGCTCGACACCTTCTTCCGCGTCATCATTCCGGGGTGGGAGCATCTGCTCGGTCCCGGCTTCGGCGGCCACACCGGCACCGATTGGCTGTCATTCCTGCTCTTCTGGGGCATCAACATCGCGATCATCTACCGCGGCATGAACCTGCTGCGCGAGGTCGAGAACTGGGCGGCGCCGTTCGTGCTCGTGATGGCCGGCGTGCTGGTCGTGTGGGCGGTGCGCGAGGCGCATGGCTTCGGGCCACTGCTCGCGGGACAGGGCAAGTTCCGCACCCTCGGCGAGTTCTTTCCGGTGTTCGTGCCGTCGCTCACCGCGATGATCGGCTTCTGGGCGACGCTGTCGCTCAACATGCCGGACTTCACGCGCTTCGGCCGCAGCCAGCGCGAGCAGATCGTCGGCCAGGTGGTCGCGCTGCCCACCACGATGTCGGTGTTCGCGGCGATGGGCGTGCTGATTACCAGCGCCACCGTCATCATCTACGGCGAAGCGATCTGGGACCCGGTCAAACTCGTCGCCAAGTTCAGCCAGCCGCTCGTCGTGGCCATCGCGATGTTCACCGCCGTCGTGGCGACGCTCGCGGTCAACATCGCCGCCAACGTCGTCTCGCCAGCGAATGACTTCGCCAACGCGTTCCCGCGGCTGATTCGCTTCAAGACCGGCGGGCTGATCACCGGCTTGCTCGGCATCGCGATGCAGCCGTGGAAGCTGCTCGCCGACCCGAGCGGCTACATCTTCACCTGGCTGCTCGGCTACAGCGGCGGGCTCGGCTCGATCGCCGGCGTGCTGATCGCCGACTACTGGCTGGTGCGCAAGTGCGAGCTGCACCTCGAGGATCTCTACCTGCCCGAGGGCGCGTACCGCTACGCCGGCGGCTGGAACTGGCGCGCCGTGGTGGCGACGCTGGCCGGGTGCGCGCTGGCGTGGGGCGGGCTCGTGGTGCCGGCGCTCAAGCCGCTGTACTCGTACGCGTGGTTTGTCGGGTTCGCGGTGGCGGGGCTGGTGCACTGGGCGCTGAGCATCGGTAGCACGCGTCGATGAAAGTCACGCGATGGGGCATCGCAGCAATGCTGGCGCTTGCACCCACCGCGTCCGCGACGCCGCCGCGCACCGCGAGCTTCGTGTGCTCGGTGACCTCGGTCACCACCGACCGCAAGGGCAAGCAGTCGTCGCAACCGCCGATCGTCGCGCGCACCGTCGTGCACGGCGATTCGGCGCGCGCCGAGTTCACGCAAGCCAGCGGCGACTTCCACGCCGGCGACTACCTGCTCACCGTCGACGGCGCGCGCACCATCTACTCGGTGCGCGTCGCAAAGCGCAGCTACTCGGTCATCCGTCCGCTGGAGATGGGTCCGACGCTCGCCAAGTCGATGCGCCGTGGCCTCATCAAAATCAAGGCGGATCGCGCCGCCGCGGAGTTCACACGCATCCCGGGCGACGACACGCACGACGGCCGAGCCGTGCAACACACGCAGGTGCGCCGCGAGTTCACCATCGCCGCCAAAGTACTGCTGCTCACCAAACACATCACGACGCGCGAGACGATCGACCGCTGGGCCGCGCCCTCGCTCACCGGCCTGCCGAATCCGCTCGGTGACATGTTCGTCGCGATCCTCGAATCACCATCGTTCGTCGACGAGACGCTGGCGCGCAAGGCGGTCGCCTACCGCGACAGCGTCGGCCCCGCGATGCCGCTGCGCGTGGTCCACCGGCTCCACACCGGCGATCCCGGCAAGGAGACCCAGACCGTGACGACCATCGAAACGCACGAGGTCGCGCTGGATATCCCGTTGCCCGCCACACGCTTCGCCCTCCCGGCCGGATTCACCGAGAGCGACAAGTAGCGCTCAGCGATGGTCCCGTGGCCGGGCGAAACGCCGCCACGCACGCGACCGCCAGATGCTACAGTGTGTCCGCGCTCGCCCGTGGCACCGCCGCCGGCACGCGCCGTTGCGCTCACCTCGCGCGACGTTGGAAGCGCCGCGCCTCGCACCTCGCGATGCGCGGAGGCTTGCCTCCCAACCCCGGGCCTGGTGGCGCCGGGCACATTGGCGTGGCGAAGCTGTCGCACGATCGAGCCACCGTGGAGGCCGGCGCTGGGCGCCGGACCCTGAGCATGTCGAGTGTCATCCTCAAGAAGAACCAAGACCGCCGGATTCGCGGCGGCCACCCGTGGGTGTTCTCCAACGAAATCGCCGGCTACGAAGGCCAGGTCGAAGATGGCGGCATCGTCGATGTCGTCGATGCGCGCGGCGCGTTCATCGCCCGCGGCTTCCTCAACCGCCACTCGCTGATCGCGGTGCGCGTGTTGACGCGCAAGACCGAACCGCTCACCGCCGAGTTCTTCCAGCGCCGCTTCGAGCAGGCGGTGCAGTACCGCGACGCGCTGTACCCCGGCGCCGACGCGGTGCGCATCGTCGCGGGCGAAGGGGATCACCTGCCCGGCCTGTTCATCGACAAGTACGGCGACTACCTCGTCGTGCAGGCGACGTCGCTCGGCATGGACGTGCGCCTGAAGGAAATCGCCGAGCCGCTGCGCGCGGTAACCGGCGCGGCCGGCGCGCTGGCGCGCTGCGACCAGCCGGCGCGTTCGCTCGAAGGCATGGGCCCGCGTGTCGAGACGCTGTGGGGCGAAGTGCCCGAGGAGATCGTCGTGCACGAGGGCGACATCGAACTCGCGGTGCACACGCGCGCCGGGCAGAAGACCGGCATGTACCTCGACCAGCGCGACAACCGCGCGCGCTTGGCGCGGCACCTGAGCGGCATGAAGGAGCCGAAGGTGCTCGACATGTTCTGCTACAGCGGGCTGTGGTCGCTCTCGGCGTTGAAGGCGGGCGCGGCGACGAGTCTCGGTGTCGACTCGTCGGGCCCGGCGATCGTCACCGCGCGGCAGAACGCCGAGCGCAACGGCCTCAGCGACCGCGCGCACTTCGTGGAAGCCGATGCCTTCGACGAACTCAAGCGCTTCGAGCGCAGCCGCGAACGCTACGACGTCATCATCCTCGACCCGCCGCCGCTGGTGCGGTCGAAGAAGGACCTGGCGGCCGGCATCCGCGCGTACCGCGATCTCAACATCCGCGCGCTGCGACTCCTCGCGCCGGGCGGTTTGCTGGTGAGCTGCACCTGCTCGCACAACGTGCAGCGCGAGTACTTCCTCGGCATGTTGCTCGAGGCGCAGCGCCACGCGCGGCGGCCGGCGAAGTTGCTCGAGACCGGCATGCAGTCGCTCGACCATCCGGTGTTGATGGCGGCGGCGGAGACGTCCTACCTGACGGCGGCGTTCCTGCGCGTCTCGTAGCGCTACGGCGTGTAGAGGAGGCGGAGCGCCGCGCCGCGGCGCACGCCTCGCACGTCGGCGATCGCGAAGTACACGCCGCCCGCGACCGGCGCGCCACCGTCGCCGCGGCCATCCCACGCGAGCAGCGTGAGGCCGGCGTCGAGCGGCCCGTCGTGCAACACCCGCACGCGGCGGCCGCGCGCATCGAACACCGCGACCCGCGCCGTCGCCGCGGGCGGCACTTCGAGTGCCAGCGTCACCCGCGAGCGGAACGGCAGCGGATATGCGCCGCGCAACCGCACCTCCCGAAACGCCACGCCGCCCTCCGGCACGCCAATCGCCACTGGTCCGCTCTTCGTGCGGAACGACCACGGTCCCGACACCACGCCGAGTCCGTGTGAGTCGAACGCCGTGACCCGCCACCAGTACGTCTTGCCGGTCAGGGTCACCGTCGCGGTGTCGCTACTCGCGGTGAGGCCGTTGTGGACCGCGAGCGGTGTGTCGAAGCTGCCCTCGTCGTCGAGTTCGAAGCGGTAGGTGACCGCGTCGCCGTCGGGATCGCTGGCGTTCGCCCAATCGAAGTTGCGGGTGCCGGTGTAGCCGGTCGAATCCCCGTTGGCGGGCGAGAGCAGCGCGAACCAATACGGCGGCGTCCACGTATTGCGCGCCGACGACCACGGGCGATACGTCACGTAGTCCGACACCTGCTGTCCGGTGCCGCCGGGGTTGTAGTCGGGATTGCCGTTGGTGGGATCGTACGGTCCGCTCGTGCTGCCCCACCAGCAGTTGGTCGCGGTGATCGACGGAGAGGAATGCGCGTTCTGCAATCCGTAGCCACCGCCATTCGAGACGAAATCGCAGCCGCTGAACGTCGACACGTTCGAGGCGTTGACCCACGCGCCGGTGTCGGCATTGTTGTTGAACGACGCGTTGGTCGCGGTGACCTGCAAGGTGAGCACCGACAGACCGCGCGCCAGTGACCACGCGATGCCTCCGCCGCTGATCATCACCGCGCCCATCGGCGTGAGCGAGCTGGCGCTGCTCACCGCGCCGAGCGCCGCGGCGCCGCCGCCGTAGGTCACCCAGGTGTTGGTGAGATTGATGGTGCCGCCGACGAAACCGAGGATCGTGCTCCAGTCACCTTGCAGCGGGCCGGTCCAGGAGCCGTCGCCGTCGGTGTCGCCTTCGACGTTGTCGTCTTGGAGCGAGGTGATGCGGACGGCGGACGCCGCGGTGCCTTGCGCGTCGAACCGGCCGAGCACGCTGATCAGCGCGTTCGGATTCCACATCTTGATCACCGTGCCTGCCGCACAGGTGAGCGTGTCGCCGCCGTTGATGGTGAGCGAGTTGACGACATACGGGAATCCGGGATGCCGCGTCCAGGTGTAGTGCCGCGTGCCGCTGGCATCGCCGAGGATGCCGCTGATGTAAAGGCCGTTGGTGCCGTTTCCCGATCCGGTGAAGGTGCCGGGAATGTTGCCAATCTGCGAGGTCAGCACCATCGCGCGGCCCGCGTTGTTGGTGAACGTGAGCGAGTCGGCGACGTACGCGGAGAGCGGCGCGAGCCACAGGCCGTCGCCGAGATTCCCGGTGAAGGTGACGCTACGCACCAGCGTGTTGTTCGACGTGATGATGGCGCCGGCGGTGGCGCTGTACGCGATCTGCCCGCCGACCAGCCATAACGCCGACGGCAGTTCGCCGGGCGCGTTGCTCACCGCGGCGCCCGGGCCGCTGGCGTTGCCGCCGTAGAGCACCTTGACGTTGGTGAGCGTGACCTGTCCGTCAGTCGTGGCTTGGAAGCCTTCCCAATCGCCGGGGGCGGGCGCGGAGGCGGCGCCGTCGTGATTGGTGTCGCCTCCCGCGCTATCGTCCTTGAGCGAGGTCAAGATGACGGGCGCCGCGACGCTGCCGTTCATCGAGAGCACACCGCCGGCGTACAACGCCGACGTCCCGCCGAGGAACTTGACCACCACGCCCGCCGTGACGGTGAGCGTGTCGACGGCATCGAGCGCGAGCGAGTCGACGACCGGCGGAAAGCTCGGCGAACACGACCATGTGTAGCTGCCGCCGCCCGGTCCGCCGACCAGGCCTTTCAGGTAAATGCCGTTGGTGCCGTTGCCGCTCCCGGTGAGCGAGGCCGGCAAGGTGCCGCACGAGCTGTCGAGCCGGATGCCGGCGTCGGCGTTGTTCGTGCTCTGGATGCCGGTCAGCGCGGGTGGGATGCCGGTGCGCAAGGACAGGCCATCGCCGCCGTTGGCGAGGTAGACGCAGTTGCGCACCACCACGGTGGCGTCCTTCACGTTGCAGCCGTCGATGAGCGAGGAGCGCACGCCGCCGCCGTCGTGCGTGAAGGTGACGGCCGAACCTTCGAGCGCGCCGGTCACGTACAGCCCGTTTCCCCCGTAGCTCACCCACGTGTTGGTGAGCGCCGCGGTCGACCCGGCTTCGAGCGAGATCGCGCTCCAATCGCCGGCGGCCGGCGTGGTGAGCGTGCCGTCGTTCGCGGTGTCGCCACCGCGCGAATCGTCCTCCTCGGAGGTGAAGTACACGCTGTCGCCGGGGACGCCCGCCGCCTCCAGCCGGCCGTAGATGATGAGCGACGACGTGGTCGACGCGAACTTCACGACGGCGCCGTTGTTCACGTGCAGCGTGTCGCCGGCGATGATGTTGATCGCCGCGTCGATCACCGTGGCGAAGGTGCGGTTGCCCGCCCAGGTGAAGCGTGCGGGCGGCGCCGCGCCGCCCACCGGTCCAACCACCCACACGCCGTTCCCGCCATTGTTCGAACCGGTGAGCGTCCCGATGTTGCCAACGTTCTGCATGATGTTGACGGCGCGGCCGCCGCAGTTGGTGATCGACAGGCTATCGAGCGTCGGCGAGTTGGTGGCCCACACGCTGATGCCGCTCGAGCCGCACGAGTCGATGTTCACGCGGGTCATCGAGAACGTCGTGGCGTAGCCGTTGAAGCCGTTGAAGATGGCGCGCGAGATCGTGCCGCCGTTGTAGGTCAGGCGCGTCATCACCTGCGTGCCGGTGTTGATCGGCGAGGTGGCGAACTTGATGACCGTGTACGACAGATCCATCACCGACCCGGTCTGCGGCACGATGCCGGGCCAGTCGCCGGTGGCCGGCGTCGCCTTCCACGACGTAAAGGTGTCGGGGAGCGCGGCGGTGCCCTGCGTGATCAAGGTGCCGAATACCGTGCATTGCGTGCCCGGCTTCATCCACACCTTCACGCCGGCCTGGACGGTGAGCGTCTGTCCGGCGGGGACGTTGATCGAGTTGATGACGGTGTAGGGGCTGCCGCTGACCGTCCACGTGCCGCTTACCGCACCGGACACGTTGGTGCCGGCGCATGCGCTGCCCGCCGCCAGCGCCGCGAGGGCAAGCAGGACGAAGACGAAGCGCGACACGCGAACCGGCATGGAGTCCTCGCGGGCGGCGGACGAGTCGAATGGTGCCTGTGGGGAGGGTCACCGCGGCCGGTTCCATCGCGCGCTCGATCGGGGAGGAGAAAGCGGGACGGCGAACCGGGAGGTCACTATACTACGCCGCGCCGCGCCGCCTGCCAAGGCGCCGCGCTCCGCTTCCTCACGCAGCGAAAGGACACCGTCATGTCAGGACGCCTCACGGCGTGGCAGTTCGCCGACCCGCTCGGCCCCGACGAGGACCCGCGCATCGCCCAGCCCGGCGACATCTTCGCCATCGGCCGCAACTACGCCGAGCACGTGCGCGAGATGGGCAACGACGACAACGTGCCGATCGTGCTGTTCCTCAAGGCGCGCGCCAGCCTGGTCGGCGACGAGACGCCGCTCGCCTACCCCGCGTGGTCGAACGACTTGCAGTACGAAGGCGAATTGGTGGCGCTGATCGGGCGTGGCGGCCGCGACATTCCCGAGCGCGACGCGCTCGATCACGTCTGGGGCTTCGCCGCCGGTCTCGATTGGACGCTGCGCGACCGTCAGCGCGACTCACGTGGCCGCGGCGAGCCATGGTTCCCGGCGAAGAACTTCGGCGGCAGCGCCGCGGTGGGCGCGTTCCGCCGCCGTGCCGCGGTGCAGGCGGTGCGCGACCTCGAAATCGTCACCACCGTCAATGGCGAACCGCGCCAGCGCGCCGGGTGCGTCGAGATGCGCCACGACATTCCCGCGCTCATCGCACACGTCTCGCGCATCGTGCCGCTGTCGCCGGGCGATGCGATCTTCACCGGCACGCCGAGCGGTGTCGGGCCGGTGCGGCCGGGCGATGTCGTCTGTTGCACCATCGCCGGCGTCGGCAGCGTGACCACGCCGGTGACGAGCGGCGCATGAGTGCACTGCGCCTCGACGCCGGACGGCTCGCGTCGATGATCGATGCGCTCGGCCAAGTCGGCCTGCGCGACGACGGCCTGCACCGGCCGGCGTTCGGCGAGCAGGACCTCATCGCCCGTGCGCTGGTGGCCGAGTGGATGAAGGGCGCCGGGCTCGCGGTGCGCGTCGACGCGGCGGGCAACGTGATCGGCCGCCGCGAGGGCAGCGACGCGGCGCGCGGTGCATTGGCGACCGGCTCGCACATCGACACCGTGCCGGGCGCCGGGCGCTACGACGGCGCATACGGTGTGCTCGCTGGCATCGCGGTGGCCGCGGCGATCCGCGACGCCGGCGTCACGCTGCGGCATCCGCTCGAGGTCATCGCCTTCGCCGACGAAGAGGGCGCGTTCCTGCCCGGCGGGCTGTCGGGCAGCCGCGCGATGGCGGGGCTGCTCGCACGCGATTTCGTCCAGGGCGTGGTGAGCGCGGAGCCGGCGTGGGGGGAACGAGTCGCGGCGGCGGGCGGCGATCTCGGCGCCCTCGGCAGCGCGCGGCGTGACCGTGGCGCGATCGCCGCGTACGTCGAACTCCACGTCGAGCAGGGGCCGGTGCTGGAGCGTGCTGGCGTGCAGATCGGCGTGGTGACCGGCGTCACTGGGCGCCACGTGTACCACGCCACGCTGCGCGGCGCCGCGAATCACGCCGGCACCACGCCGATGGACATGCGCCACGACGCCGTGGTGGCAGCCAGCGAACTCGTGCTCGCGGTCCGCGCGCTCGCCACCGGAGACGCGCCGCTGTGCCGCACCGCCACCGTCGGCGTCGTGCAGGTCGAACCGGCGGCCGTCAACGTCGTCCCCGGCCACGCGACGCTCGACATCGAGATCCGCGACGTCGACATGGCGGCGCTGACCGCCGCCGACCGTGCGTTGCGCGAGGCCGCCGCGGCCATCGCCGAGCGCCATGGCGTGGCGATCGCGCTCGAGCAGCGTACGACGGTGGTCGCCGCGCCGGCGGATCCGGCGCTGCAAGACGTCATCGAGCAGGCGGCGCGTGCCGCGGGACACAGCACGATGCGGCTGCCGAGCGGCGCCGGCCACGACGCGCAAGCCGTGGCGACGCTCGCGCCGATTGGCATGATCTTCGTCCCCAGCGCCGGCGGAGTGAGCCACAGCGGCGACGAGTACACCGATCCCGACGACTGCACGCGCGGCGCCGAGGTGCTGCTGGCGGCGCTGCTGGCGCTCGACGCCCGCGCCTAGCCGCGGGGCGACTTTCGGCGACGTATCGCGGCGGCCCCGCCGCGTCACAATTCAGGTGCGTCCTCCCGGCGCGCGCTGACCCCGGCGCCTTTGCACCTCGACCGCGAGTCCTCTCGATGTCCGTCGCCCTGCGCGGCCGCCTGTGCGCGGCCTTCGTTCTGCTGTGCGCGCCGCTGGCCCACGCGCAATCCGCCGCCGTCGTCCCGCACGAGCTGCTGGTGAAGTTCCGCGCCGGCACCAGCCCGGCGGCACGCGACGCCGCGCTCGCCGCCCTGCCGGGCGGGCGCCGGCTCGCGCGCTTCGCCTTCATCGGCGTGGATCACCTGCGCTGCGAGGCGCTCGCCACCGACGCCGCGCTCGCCGCCCTGCGCGCGCGGCCTGAAGTCGAATACGCCGAGCCCAACGGCCGCGTCTCCGCCGACCTCACGCCCAACGACACCAGCTTCCCGACGATGTGGAACCTGCTCAACACCGGCCAAAGCGGCGCCTACGCCGGCGACGACATCGACGCGACGCTGGCGTGGAACTACACCACCGGCGATCCGGCGATGAAGGTCGGCGTGCTCGACACCGGCATCGACTACACGCACCCCGACCTCGCGGCGAACATGTGGACGAACCCCGGCGAGATCGCGGGGAACGGCCTCGACGACGATGGCAACGGCTACGTCGACGACATCCACGGCTACGACGTGCTCCACCTCGACGGCGATCCCATGGACGACAACTTCCACGGCACGCACGTCGCCGGCACCATCGGCGCGGTGGGCAACAACGCGCTCGGCATCTGCGGCGTGACGTGGCAGTGCCAGTTGGTGGCGGTCAAGTTCCTCGATGCCACCGGCAACGGCGTCGAATCGGACGCCATTGCCGCGTTGCAGTACGCGCTCGCCGCCGGGGTGCGGCTCACCAACAATTCGTGGGGCAACTTCTCCGGCGGTCAAGCACTGCTCGACGCCATCAACGCGTGCGGCGCGGCGGGGCAGCTGTTCGTCAACGCGGCGGGCAACAACGGCTGGAATCTCGACGGCGTGCCGGTCTACCCGGCGTGCTACGACACGCCGTACATCATCACGGTCGCCGCGACCGACGGCCGCGACCTGCGCCCGACGTGGTCGAACTTCGGCGCCACCACCGTGGACCTCGGCGCGCCCGGCGCCAACATCTACTCGTGCAAACCCGGCGGGCTGTACCAAGCGCTCAACGGCACGTCGATGGCGGCGCCGCATGTGGCCGGCGCGGCGATGTTGGCGTTCGCCCGCTTCCCGCACGCCAGCGCGCTGCAGATTCGCCAGCTGCTGCTCGACAACGTCGATCCGATCGCGTCCTTGAGCGGCCGCACCATCACCGGCGGGCGCCTCAACGCGTACAAGCCGTTGCTCAACGGCGATGCGACGCCGCCCGCGGCGACGACACTTGCGGTGGCGGACTCGAGCGCGACCTCGCTGACGGTCGCGTGGACGGCGCCCGGTGACGACGGCGCGCTCGGCACCGCGGCGAGCTACGACCTGCGCTACGCGACCACGCCGCTCGACTCCGCCTCGTTCGCCGCGGCGACGCCGGTGCCGCTGTCGCCGCCGTTGCCCGGCGGGAGCGCCGAACTCGCCACGCTGACGAACCTGCCGACCGCGACGACGTTCTACATCGCCCTGCGCACCACCGATGACTTCGGCAACGTGAGCGCGCTGTCGAACGTGGCGATCGGAACGACGCATGCGGCGCCGGTGGCGGTGGGGGAGCCGGGTGCGTCGCGGCGCGCCGCGCTCGCCGCGTTCCGCGATCGCGGGACGATCGTCGCGCGACTGTCGCTGCCGGAAGCCGCGCCGGTGCGGGTCGCGGCGTTCGACGTGCGCGGGGTGCGGGTGGCGACGCTGTGCGACGCACCGCTCGGCGCCGGCGTGCAGCAGTTGCGGTGGGAGGCGCGCGTCGCGCCCGGCGTCTACTTCCTGGTGGCGGACCTCGGCGCGACGCGGCTCCGCGCGCGCGTCGCCGTGACGCGCTAGGCGCCGAACTGCGCGGCGAAGTAATCGCGCGCCGCGTCGGAGAGGTGCAATTCCTCGGCGAAGCGCACCGCGTGGGCGAAGAGTTCGCCGCCACGTTCGGGGAAGAAGCGCGCGCTGCGCCGCACGTAATCGCGTGCCCATTCGTCGCGTTCGTCGCCGCGGCCCAAGCGGTCGAGCGCGGCGACGCCGCCGAGCCACACGTCAGGTAAGAAGCCGTCGCCGGCGAGGGCCGCGCGCACGAAGCCGAAGGCGTCCATCGCCGCACCGTCGTCGCCGGTGTCGAGGCACGCGCGTCCGAGGTTGCCGCGCACCGTGAGGTTGTCCGGCGCGTGGTCGACCGCGCGTTCGAGATAGGCCCGCGCTGCCGCGAATCGCCCCTCACGTCCTTCGTAGATGCCGGCCTCGAACGCCACGCGCGCCATCAGCGGCGCGTACATCGCGCGGGCTTGTGGATACGACGCGAGGAACGCCGCGACATTGTCGGCCACCAGCGAGAACGGCACGTGGCCGCCCGGCAGCACGGTTGCGATCTGTGCCGGCGTGAACGGCACCGGTAGCGGCGGCACCTCGTACTGCTGATAAAACGCGTCGGCGAGCGTGACGAACGCGAAGCGGCCTGGATCCGACGGCTCGCTCTCCCACGACTGCCGCGCGCGATCCTCCGCGATGGCGACCAGTTCGCCGAGCGCGGTGGCCAGTTCGTCGTCCGTGCTGCGGGTGAGACGCTCGCGCAGGATCGGCAGGATCTCCGCCTGCGGCCGGCGATTCACGAACACCACGAACGTGAAGCCGTGCCGCGCGCGATACTCCGCGTTGAGCGCCGCGAGTTCCGCGGCGATCGCATCATCCGGCGAGGCGCCGTGCGACTGCTCCTGGCGCGAGAAATCGGAAAGCGTCTCCTTCGGCGCGCCGATCGCCGGGTGCGCGTCGAGGATCGCGCGTTGCTCCGCCGCCGGCAACGCCGCCGCGATCTCACGCGCCGCCGCGAACAACGCCGCCGCATCCGCGAATGGCCGCCGCGCCGCGAGCGCCGCGAGCAACGGCGACGCCGTCTCGAACAACGGCGCCAGGTGCGCGACGAACTCCTCCGGCGCTTCCGCGTTCAGGATCTCGAGAGGCGGCAGCACGCTCAACTCCCGCGGTACGTCGTGCAGCCGAACGGCGACAGCAACAGCGGCACGTGATACGCGCGGCCGGTGTCGGTGATCGTGAGGTCGAGCGTCACGCGCTCGAAGAACGCCTCCGCCGCGCCCTGCGCCCGGCGATACGCGCCGACCGCGAACGACAGCCGGTAGGCGCCCGGCACCAGCGCGCGTTCGCCCTGCGTGGCGAGCAGATCGGCGATGCGTCCGTCGGCGTTGGTGACGCCCTCGCCTGCGAGCGCGTCGCCGTGCCACAGCGTGACCGCCACGCCGGCCGCCGGCTGTCCGGTGGCCGTGTCGAGGACGTGAGTCGAAATCGTGGGACGATGTGCCATGCGGCGCAGACTACCACCGATCGCCGCGCGCTGCCCGCGCGGAATCGTTGCGGCGGGCCGCGCGGTCCCGCTACGATGCGGCGCATGAGCGACCTGATCGTCACCCTCGGTGACACGCGCTTCCGCGCCCGCCTCGAAGAGACCGCCGCGCCCAAGACCTGCGCGGCGATCCGCACCATCCTGCCGTTCTCCAACAAGCTGATTCACGTGCGCTGGAGCGGCGAATCGTGCTGGGTGCCGCTCGGCGAGTTCCGCCTCGGCCTCGACTACGAAAACCACACCTCGTACCCGGCGCCCGGCCAGATCCTGATCTACCCGGGCGGCATCAGCGAGTGCGAGATCCTGGTGCCCTACGGCTCCTGCGCCTTCGCGTCGAAGGTCGGCTTGCTTGCCGGCAACCACTTCGCGACCATCGTCGAGGACTTGCCGAAGCTCGCCGAGATCGGCCGCGACACGCTGTGGAGCGGCGCCAAAGACATCCGGATCGAGTTGGCGTAGATGTTCGATCTCGTGGTGCGCGGCGGGCGGGTGGTGACGCCCGCCGGCGTGGTGGACGCCGATGTCGGCGTGCGCGGCCACGCCATCGCGGAGATCGCGCCGTCGCTCGGCGAGGCACGCGAGTCGCTCGACGCGCGCGGCCTGCTCGTGCTGCCCGGCGCCGTCGACGTGCACACGCATGTGCGGCCGGCCATCGACGAGTTCCCCGACCGCTTCTTCCGCGACTCGGTGGCCGCCGCGTGCGGCGGGACGACGTCGTATCTGGCGTTCGCGTGGCAGCCGCTCGGCGGCTCGCTGCGCGCGACGCTCGACGAGTTCGTCGGTCTCACCGCGCGCGACGCCGCGGTGGACTACGGCGTCTCGCTGATCGTCACCGATGCGCGCGACGAAGCACTCGCCGAGATCCCGCGCCTGATCGAC